>CAYOIZ010000001.1:0-130203 GCA_964404165.1 uncultured Binatia bacterium (SeqCode)
TCCTTAAGTCGATTCATGAAGCGTGATTGAATCTCGTCGAGGACATCGTCTTCGTCGGGCTCTCCGGCGTGGCCTGGTTGGGACGCTCGCCCGCCGCAGCGCGGCCGCGGTGGGCGCTGACGGCCCTGCTGGCCGCAGCCGCCGCCGGCCTCGCCATGGCGGCGCCGTCGCTGCCGCTCGACGACCGCGCCACGCGCCTCGCCCCCGGCGTCGCGATCGAGGACACCAAGCTCGACGAGGTGGTTCCCGAGCTGCGGACCGGTCGCCATCTGGTCCTGCTCCTCGATCGCGCCGACCCGGCGACGCAGCAGCGCATCGGACCGCTCAACGCCCGCCTCGGCCTGCCCGGCGGGGGCACGTCGGTGTGGGGGGTCGCCGCCGACGATCCGGCGTTGGCGATGGCCTTCATGTGGTCGGCCGGCCCGGCCTTCGAGGTTCGCAGTGCGCCGGCGGCAATGCTACGCACGCTCTACCGTACCCTGCCACGCAGCGCGCTCGTCGACGGTGGCCGCGTCGTCGAGACCTGGAGCGGATTCCCGTCCGATCCCGAGCTGGACGCGCTGGCCCGAGGAGATCTGCCATGACCCGCATCGTACCGTCGCTCCTGATAGGCATCGTGCTCGTGATCGCCGGACGCCCGGCGCACGCGGCCACCGTGCAGTTCGCGAGCTCGGGCCAGTTCCAGGTGAGCGCCAAGGGCGCCCCGGATCCGATGGCCCGCGTCTTCCGCTCCCTGCTGCCGCCCTGGCAGTTCCTGGTGATGACGTCGGCCTATCCCCGACCCGTCCTCGTCACGACCGGTCCGGTGGGCGCGCGCATGGTCGACCCGAAGCGCGTCACGCCCGATCCCGCCGATCCGCAGGTGATGCAGCTCGACACCGCCGGCCCCGTCGAGGACCTGCTCGCGATCAGCTTCGAGGGACCGAACCTCGTGCTCGATCGCGACGGGGTCGTCGTGACGCTGGCGCCCACCCCGCCGGTGCTAGGCAGCAAGACGCTGCCGGAGCTCCTGGTGGCGATCCCCGAGTACAAGCGCAACGCGGCGAACTACACGCCGGACGCGGCGGCGGTGGCGCAGCTGCGCGCCGAGAAGGAGCCGGCCGAGCTGATCGTGGTGTTCGGCAGCTGGTGCTCGCACTGCGAGGCGATCCTGCCGAAGCTGGTGCGAGTCCTCGAGGACGCCAAGCCGGCGGCGTTGAAGGTGACGTTCCACGGCGTCCCGCCCGGCCGCACCAAGGACGCCGTCGCGGACGAGCTGCGCATCACCGGCCTGCCGACGGGCGTCGTCAGTCGCGACGGCAAGGAGGTGGCGCGCCTCACCGACGAGGACTGGGATTCCCCCGAGAAGAGCCTGGTCGCCGTCCTGAACGGCAAGCCGACCCACTAGGAGAGCTGGCGGTCGATGAAGGCCGCCATCGCGGCGATGCAGCGGTCGGTGTCGTCGCTCGGGAAGTTCGCGAACGAGTGGCCGACGCCGGGGAACACCGCCAGCTCGGCCTCGCCGCCCGCGCGCCGGTAGGCGTCGATCAGCGCCTGCGTCATCGGCAGGGTCACGTTCTCGTCGCGCTCGGGGTGTGCCACCCAGATCGGCGGCAGGTGCTGCGCCTCGCCCGCGGCGAGCAGCCGCGGCACGCTGGCGCGGTGCATCGCGGCCTCGTCGGCGAAGTAGCGATCGTGCGCCTCCTTGAGAGACGCTCCGGATCGAAGAACCGCGACCGCGGCGCCGTCGGGTTGGCGAGGTGGGCGAGCAGGTGGTGATAGCGCGCGAGCGGATCGGCGATCGGCCACAGCGGCAGGGCGTAGGCGACGCGCGCGTCCACCGGCGCGCCGGTCCGACCAATCCAGGGCGTGCCGGCGAACTCGGGCGCGTCCGGGCACAACGCGGCGAGGAGCAGGAGATGGCCGCCGGTCGAGCCCCCGATCAGCCCGAGCCGCTCGGGCGCCACGCGCAGCCGCGCCGCGCGGGTGCGCACGAAGCGAATGCCCGCGATGATGTCGGCGACCGCCTGCGGATGGCGGTGCGCCGGTGCCTGGCGGAAGTCGAGTGCCACCACGACCATGCCGCGCGCCGCGAGGGCGGTGTCGAAGTGGGCGTCGATGGTGCGATCGAAGTACGTCCACGCGCCGCCGTGGACGTCGACGAGCGCCGGCCAGGGTCCGCCGCGGCGCGGCGCGTAGATCCGCGCCAGCAGCGTCTCGCCGTCGACGACGGCGTAGGGCTCGTCGGTGACGACGACGTCGTGCGACGCGGTGGCGTCGAGGACCCGCATTTCCCGGGTGGTCGTACACGATGGCGCGTTCCGCTTGAACGCGCGCCGCGTCGTCGGCTAGGACGCGCGTCGATGCGGGGGGCGCTTCGGATCGTCGTGCTCGTGTTGGTGTCGGCCGTGACCCTGTGGTGGTTCGCGCGCCGCGACCCGGCGCCGGATGACGCGCCGCCCGTCGCCGTGGCCGAGCCCGACGATGCGCCGGCGGATGGGCCGCCACCCGTCGACGACGCCGCGGCCGACACGCTCGCGACCGATCCGCTCGGCAACCTGCAGGAGGCGCCGCGCGGGCCCTGGGCCGAGGTCGACATGAAAGCCCTGCAGGCGACGATCCCTGCGAACCTCTACTGGACGATGTCGTCGCCGACGAAGGACGAGGCGTTGCTCGAGTGGCGCGCCCAGGAGCGCGATCGCTGGAACGTCGAGTACGGCAAGGTGCTGTCCGGGACGGGGACCGAGGAGGAGGTGGCGGCCTACTACGCCTACCGCCAGCGCCTCTCGAACGACTACGTCGAGTTCGCCGGCTACGTCCTCGCCCACTACGGCGACAAGCTGCCGCCGCAGGACGTCCAGCTCCTGAAGCTCGCCATGGACATGCATCTCGTCCGCCTCGAGGAGCTGCCGCGCCAGCTGGCCGAGGCGCAGGACCGTCGCCGGGCACACGAGGAGGCCCGTCGGGCGTGGTTGGCGGAGCAGCAGGCGTTCCAGGGCGACGCCGCCCCGAAAAACTGACGCATCGTTTCTTGCTTACCGACTTCGCCACGTGGTAGCGGCGACCCCGATCGGCAGCACTCGTGGGGCAATCTGGCCCCACCATGTCCATCGGAACTCGAGGGGGGTTGCGACGCATGAGAGGACGCAGTGCATTCCGAAGGGGGAGCGCCATGCTCCTGGCGCTCGCGCTGGCAGGCGCGATGCGGCCGGACGCGGCGCGGGCAATCGGCATCGAGGACGTGGTCGACGGCGGCAATACCTACGCGTGGCAACGCGTGGAGCTGCCGAACACGTTCTGCAGCAACGGCTCGCAGTACCGGTTCTGGTACTACGACTCGCCGAGCTCGAACAATCTGTTGATCTCGTTCGAGGGCGGCGGCGCCTGCTGGGACTACCCCAGCTGTAGCGGCCAGACCGGCATCCTCGGGGCGGCGAACCCGAACGGCATCCCGACCGACTACATCACGCAGTTCAAGGCCCGGTACGTCTCGCCGCTGGTGAACGGCGCCGATCCCGGCATCCCGGGACGCGCCAAGACGAACATCGCCACCAACGGGTGGGACGTCGTCTACATGCCGTACTGCACGGGCGACGTGCACGTCGGTAACCGGGTCGTCACCTACACCGACCCCACCGGGCAGCAGCCGCCCATCACGTTCCGGCACGCGGGCTACCAGAACACGATCGCGTCGCTCAACTACCTGCACACGCGCTTCCCGAGCATCAACAAGCTGCTCATCACCGGCTTCAGTGCCGGCGGCGTGGCCAGCAGCGCGGTCTTCTACCAGGCGCGGCGCACGCTGGTGCCGACGAAGGCCTACCTCCTGAACGACTCGGGTCCGATCTTCCCGGCGCCCAACGCCACCTACAACTCGCGGCCGCTGCACACGCTCATCACGGCGCAGTGGAACCTGGCGTCGCTCTACTCGCAGCTGCCGGCGTCGTTCAATCCGAACGACTTCGGCAGCATGAACGCCATGGTCGCGTCGCAGTTCCCGAACGACCGGCTGGCGTACACGGCGTACTCGAGCGACTACAACTTCTCGCGCTTCTCGTACGAGCGCTTCTACCCGGGCATCGATCAGGCCGGTATCCTCGCCAAGTGGCGCGCCGACCAGACCAACCTGATCAACCAGATCAAGAACTACGCCAACTACAGCTACCACGTGCCGTGGCATCGTCCGATCAACGACAGCCACTGCTCGACCATCATCACCTTCATCGGCAGCCACTCGTGCCAGAACATCCGCAAGAAGTACTGGTACGAGGCGCTGGAGTTCCCGTGGGGGCAGACCTGGAAGTGCCCGAGCGGCATGGTGTCGATGAACGACTTCCTCACGAAGTTCATCACCAACAACCAGCAGAGCCGCTCCGTCGAGCCGTCGAACAACTACAACAACGAAGATCCGGGCATGCAGATCGTCGGCCCGCTGATCAACGACGCCCTCGCCGGCGCCTGAGCGCCGAACGCCACGATCGGGTCGGGGGCTCCCTGCGGGCCCCCGACCCCCGACCGGGCCCGCACTGGCTGGTCGCGTGTCTGCTCCTCGTCGTCGCCTGTGTCGACGACGCGCCGCCGCCGCCGCCGCGGCCCCCGGCCGCGGCCCCGGCGGGTGGGGGCGGGAATCTCGCCATGGGGACGGGCGAGGCGCGCGCACCGGAGCCGTTCACGATGACGCAACGGCTCCTCGACGGCGTGCGTCGCAACGATCGTCCCACGATCGCGCGCGCGCTCGAGCTGGGTGCGAGGCTCGACGCCGTGGACGAGCTCGGTCGCACGCCCGTGATGCTCGCCACCATGGACGCCGGCGATCTCGCGCTGGTGCAGTGGCTGCAGGGGCAGGGCGCGGCCATCGACGTGCCCGACGTCGGCGGACGCACCGCGATCAGCTACGCCGCCGCCGACGGCCGGCTCGACATCGTCGAGTACCTGCTGCTGCAGGGGGCGGTCGGCGATCGTCCCGACGTCCAGCATCGCACGCCGCTGTTCCACGCCGCCCTCAACGACCGCGTCGACGTGGTGGCGGTACTCGCCGGGCGCGGCGCGTCGGTCGACGTGCGGGACCAGTTCGGCGATACGCCGCTCATCGTCGCGTGCGCGAAAGGCCACGTCGCCACCGCGACGAAGCTGCTCGCCCTCGGGTCCGATCCCAGCCTGAAGGACCAGGAGGGGCGGACCGCCCGTGAGCGCAGCGATCCGAGCGCGTCGCCGTGCCTGCACCTGAACGAGGGGTAGGGATGGGCGCCGTCCTGGCGACGGCCGCGTGCGGGGGCGTCCTCTACGTCCTCGGCTACCTCGGCATCGGCATCTGGCCCTGCCTGTTCGTCTTCCTGGTGCCGCTGTGGCTGGCGCTCGAGCGCGTGCAGGCGCGACGGTGGCCGGCGGCGGCCGCGACCGGGTTCGTGTTCGGCGCCGTCGCCTACGCCGGCGGGTTCGTCTGGCTGTGGCCGCTGGTGGAGGTGTTCCTCGCCGGCAATCTCGTCGTCGGTGCGTTGCTGTGGGCCGCGTACGGGGCGTGGTTCGCGCTCGGCTTCGCGGGCTACGCGGTGTGCGTCCGCCGCATCCGCGCGCGCGGCTGGCCGATGGCGGTCGCCGGCGTGCCACCGCTCGTCGCCGTCGAGTGGCTGCAGCCGCAGCTCTTTCCGGTGCACGCCGGCGGGGCGCTCGTGACCGTGCCCCTCCTCGTGCAGTCGGCCGATCTCGGCGGGCCACTGCTGCTCTCGGTGCTGGTGGGCGTCGCCAACCTCGCGGTCTTCGCGACGTGGACGTGGGCGCGCGGTCGTCGCCCGGCGCCGTGGACGACGTGGGGCGTGGCCGCGGCGACGCTGCTCGCCGTCGTCGTGTACGGCCGGTGGCGGATCGCGGCGATAGATGCGGCGGTGGTGGGGGCACCGGCGCTGCGCGTCGGCGTCGTGCAGGCGAATCTCGGCCTGCTCGAGAAGCGGACGCAGAGCCTGGTGACGCATGCGCGGCACCTCGAGCAGACGCGCGAGCTGCTGGCGGCGGGTCCCGTCGACCTGGTGATCTGGCCCGAGACCGCGTACGTCCGCGGGCTGCGCCGTCCGCTGCCGATCTCCGGCCGGCTCGTGCTCGACGACCTCACGGTGCCGCTGCTCTTCGGGGGCAGCTCGGTGTGGGACGACGAGGGTCGGCTGCGGAAGGCGAACTCGGCGTTCCTGATCGACACCGACGGCACCATCCGCGACGCCTACGACAAGAACCTGCTCATCCCACTCGCGGAGTACCTGCCACTCGCGAGCGTCGTGCCGCAGGTCGCCGGGTGGTTCCCGCACGTGCAGGACTTCGCCGCCTCGACCGAGACGCCGGCGTTGCGTCTCGGCGCGTGGCGGATCGCCGCCCCCATCTGCTACGAGGCCGTCCGGCCGGAGTTCGTGCGACGGATGATGCGCGCGGCGCGGCCGAACCTGCTCGTGACGCTGGCGAACGACGCCTGGTTCGGCGACTCGCAGGAGCCGTGGATCCATCTGTCGCTGGCGCGGCTGCGCGCCATCGAGCACCGCCGCTTCCTCGTGCGCTCCACCAACAGCGGCATCAGCGCCGTGGTCGACCCCGCCGGCCGTCTCGTCGTCCGGACCGGGGTCCTGCGGCGCGAGACCCTGCGTGCCACGGTGTACGCCCTCGACGGTGAGACCGTGTACGCGCGCGCCGGCGACTGGGTGGGGTGGGTGGCCGTCGCGCTCGTGTTGCTGGGCACGATGGTGCCGGCACCCCGTGCCACGACCACGCATGTGCGCGATGCGATTTTCGTGGACGAAACCCCGAACGGCCGGGTAGGGTCGCAGATGCCATCGGGCCGGGGGGGGACCTCGCCTCCGAGTGGTGCAAGCAAACCGTGAACCGTTTCGAGACGAGGAGATCCATGCGGAAGCGTCAGCCCCAGTCCCTGATTCTGGCCGTCATCGCCCTGTTCGGCCTCGCCGCCCCCGCGGCGGCGTTCACCGTCCAGGCAGGCATCGGTTTCGTTGCCGTCAAGGACGCCCCGGTGGGCGTCGAAGTCGTGCTCGAGGATTCGAGTCGCACCGAAGTGAGCCGCGGTGTCACCGACACTTTCGGGAGCCTGATCTTTCGCGAGCTCGGCGAAGGCAATGCGTTCTTCGTGCAGGACGTGACGTCGGGCGGCGACGCCGTGGCGGTCACCACCCTCGTCTTCGAGGACCATCCGCCGCAGTCGTTCTATGCCTTCCAGACGCTCGGCAACGGCTTCCAGTACATCACCACCCGTGACGGGACGAAGCTGTCGGCCATGGTGCGCCCGCCGCTGGGCAAGTCGCTCGCCGACGGCCCGTTCCCGACCCTGGTCGAGTACTCCGGCTACAGTGTCTCCGATCCCGACAGCCCGCAGGCGTCGTCGCTGCTGGCGAGCGCCCTCGGCTACGCCACGGTCGGCGTCAACATGCGCGGCTCGGGCTGCTCGGGCGGTGTCATCGACCTGTTCGACCTGCCGACCACCGCGGACGGCTACGACATCATCGAGACCGTCGCCGCGCAGCCCTGGGTGAAGGGCGGCACGGTCGGCATGATCGGAATCTCGTTCCCGGGCATCAGCCAGATCTTCGTCGGCGGCGCGCAGCCGCCGCACCTCGCGGCGCTGGCGCCGTTCTCGACCATCGCCGACATCTACCGCGCCCCCGGGTTCCCGGGCGGCATCTTCAACAACGGCTTCGCGCAGAGCTGGCTCCAGGAGCGCAAGGACGACGCCGCGCCGGCGCCGAGCGGCGGCCAGGGCTGGGCCCGCCGTCGCGTCAACAACGGCGACCAGGTCTGCCTCGCGAACCAGCGCCTCCGCCTGCAGACGCTCGACCCGATCGAGTTCACGTCGACGCGGCCGTACTACGAGCCCGCGCTGATGGACCCGCGCTCGCCCGTCAACTGGGTGTCGAAGATCCAGGTGCCGATGTTCTACTCGGCGGCCTGGCAGGACGAGCAGACCGGCGCCGACTTCGCGTCGATGCTGCGGCGCTTCCCGCGCGGGCGTGACGTCAAGATCAGCGTCATCAACGGCGTGCACGCGAGCCCGATGGAGCCCGCGATCCTGTGGAACTGGATCGCCTTCCTCGACATCTACGTCGCCAAGCAGCTGCCCGATCCGGGCCGCGCGGCGCCGTTCGCGTCCATCATCTACTCGCAGATCCTGGGCAACGGCGCGCCGACGCCGCCGGTGCCGGCCGATCGCTTCGACGGCATCACCAGCCTCGACGAGGCACGGGAGTTGTTCGAGTCGGACCCGCGCGTGCGCGTGCTGATGGAGAACGGCGCGGGCACGGCGACGCTCGGTCTCCCGGCGCCGCGTTTCGAGCTCGGCTACGCGAAGTGGCCGCCGCCGAAGGCGCGCAACACCAAATGGTACTTCGGTGAAGACGGCAGCTTGAGCCGCCGACGCGCGCCGCGTGGCAGCGAGGAGTACGACAGCTACCGTCCCGACCCCGAGGCGCGTCCGATGCAGACGCTGCCCGGCACGGGCCAGGACGATTCGTGGGCCCTGGTCCCGGCGTACGACTGGGCGCCGCTCCTCGGCGACACCGCGGTCGCCTACGCCACCGCGCCGCTCACCGACGACGTCACGGTCGTGGGCCACGGCAGCGTCGACCTCTGGCTGCGCTCCAGCGCAGCCGACACCGACATCCAGGTGACGCTCAGCGAGATCCGTCCCGACGGTCTCGAGAGCTACGTGCAGAGCGGATGGCTGCGTGCCAGCCACCGCAAGCTCGACCGCCGTCGCAGCAATCGGCTCGAGCCGGTCCCCACCCACCTCGAAGCCGACGCCGAGCCCATGCCCGGCGACTTCACGTCGGTGCGCGTGGGGCTCTTCGCGTCGGCCCACGTCTTTCGCAAGGGATCGCGCATCCGGATCAGCCTCGAGGCGCCCGGTGGCGATCGCACGCGCTGGGCCTTCGACACCCCGTTCACCGACGGCACGGTCGTGAACGACGTCGCGCGCAGCTACGCGCATGCGTCGCGTCTGGTGCTGCCGGTCGTGCCCACCAGCCCGGACACGCCCGAGACGCTGGCTCCGTGCAACTCGCTGCGCGGCCAGCCCTGCCGCACCTACGTCCCCGCCTCGAACGGGGGCTGACGCACGCGGCGGCGGCCGTCCCGGATGCGGGACGGCCGCCGCGACGGCGACGACTCAGTCGGCGTTGGCGCGCTGGAGCGCCGGACGCTCGGCGCAGCGGGCGAGGTAGGCGGCGACGTTGGGACGATCGCTGCCGACCATGCCCATCATCTGACACCACACCAGCGTCGAGCCCACCATGACGTCGGCGGCGGAGAACTGCGAGCCGAGGATCCAGTCGCGGCCGGCGAGCGCATCGTCGACGACCTTCACGGCGGCTTCGAGCTGTGTGCGTGCCGCCGTCACCAGCTGCGGTACGCGCTCGCTCTCGGGGAGCTGGATGGTGTGCATGAAGATGGTGACGGCGGGCGGCTCGAGGCCCGACATCGCGTAGTGCACCCACTGGTAGTAGCGACCGCGCTCGGGCGTGCCGACGGCGGGCGCGAGCTGCTTCTCGGGGAACCGGTCGGCGAGATACTGCACGATCGCGCCCGACTCCCAGAGGACGGTGTCCCCGTCGACCAGCGTGGGGACGGTGCCGTTCGGGTTGAGCTTCAGATACTCCGGCTTCTTCTGATCGCCGGCCTGCAGGCTGATGCGCTTGATCTCGTACGGAACGCCGATCTCCTCGAGCATCCATCGCGGACGTCCGGAGCGGCTCTGCGCGGCATGGTACAGCGTGATCATGGCGGGTCCCTCCTCCCGGTTGTGTGGTGACGCCCGGGGAGGATGCGCCGCGCTGTTGGGTGGAGCAAGCTGGCGCGGTCAGGGCGTCAGCGTGAAGCCCTGCGTCGTGCCGGCGATCGGGGCGCGTCCCACCGTGGGTGTGCCGAGCATGGTCTCGACGAGGTCGGTGACGATGCGCGGCACGCTGCGATACGACGAGTGCACGTCGATGATGCTGCTCACCGCCGGTGCCACCGTCACCTTCGAGCAGTCGACGCCGGTGACGTTGGCGGCGAGCGGCGTGGGGTCGGGGATGTAGTGCGGGCCCGTGAGGCCGAGGCGGGTCGGGTAGTCGCTGCGGTGGTAGGAGAAGAACTCGTAGTCCGACGTCACGAGATCGCCGTCGGCCCCCGAGTAGTAGACGGTGACGCCGCCGCAGCGGTCGGTGATGCCCGCCCCCTGCTCGCCGGTCTGGAGCGACACCGACGAGATGTCGGCGGCGAGCATGAGGCACTGCGCGATCGGCGGCGACGACGTCGCCGCCCCGAGGCCCGTCATCAGCATGTAGTTGCCCTCCGAGTGCGTGAGGAAGGAGAGGGCGACCGGCGCGATCGCTCCGGTGACGACGTCGGTGCCGAGCAGCGTCAGCAGGGCCTGGAAGCTCGCCCGGCTGCCGAGGACGTTGTCGCGGATCGAGCCGCTGCGCTGGGGCGTGAGCGGCGGCGGCGGTGGCGGGATGGTGCCGTAGTAGAACGTCGAGTCGATGAGATCGTAGCTCGGCCACGAGAAGCCGATCACGAGGCCGGGGTAGCCGCCCGGTGTCGCGAGGTTGCAGCCGAACTCTGCCGTCTCGGCGAGGGCGTCGCTGAACGTGTTGCCGAGGCCGTGGACGTAGACGCCGAGGTGGAGCCCGCCGCCGGACGCCGTCAGCGCCAGGTCCGCCTTCAAGCGTTCGACGAAGACCGCCTGCGTCACCTCGGTGTAGGCGGTGGTGACGTTCTGCGACGCGTAGGGGCCCGTCGCCGTGAAGAAGGTGAGGGCGTCCCCGCTCGCGGGGACGATGTCCTCCCGGGTGGTGGCGAACGGCGTGGCGCGGTTCGTCACCATGTAGCTGTAGGCGAACGGCAGACCGGCCGGCGAGCAGCTCGTCGACGTGCCGGCGAGCCGGGTCGCGACCTCGTCGCCGTGGCGCGTGGCGGCGAGCTGGAGGTCGTCGCGATCGTCCGTGGTCGGGCAGGTGCCGTCGGCCCGCGCCTCGGCCTTGGCGAACTTCTTCGCCAGCTGGGCGTCGCAGCGGGTGTGATCGCCCACGCTCCCCTTGCGGGCGGCCTTCGCGTCCACGCGGGCCCGGCACAGATGGTACTGGCCGACGGCCAGCAGCTTCGACGCCTCGCACCCGCGTCCGCTCGCGGGTTGCGCCCAGACACCGGTGGGGGCGAGCGCAAGCAGGACGACGGCCGGGGCCAGGGACGCAATCCGCATGGCGGAGTATCGGTCGTCGAACGCCGGCGCATGAGCACGTCCGGCTCAAGGTCCACGGCCGACCGGCCGACACATCCCTCGCAGGATCGTATCCGTGCCCGCGACCCCTCAGCTTCGCCTGTTCGTCGACCAAGCTCCCAGCGCGATCGCCATGTTCGATCGCGAGGTCCGCTATCTGGCGGTGAGCGGGCGATGGCTGCGCGACTATGGCCTCGACGTCCAGGACGTCATCGGCCGCTCGCACTACGACATCTTCCCGGAAATCGGTGACGATTGGCGGGCCGTGCACCAACGCTGCCTGACTGGCGAGGTGATCTCGCGCGAGGAGGACCCGTTCCGGCGTGCGGACGGGCGGCTGCAGTGGCTGCGCTGGGAGGTGCGTCCCTGGCGGGACGACGACGGTCGCATCGGCGGCCTGTTGATGTTCTCCGCCGACCTGACCGCACAGGTCGTGGCCCGCGGCGAGATCGCCGCCATGCGCGATCGCCTCGAGGCGACGCTGCAGGCGATTCCGGATCTGCTCGTCGAGATCGACGCGGACGGGCGCATCCTGCACCAGCATGCGCCGCGCCAGGCGCTGCACGCGCTGCCGAGCGCGGACGTCGTCGGACGGCTCGTCGGCGAGGTGCTGCCGCCGGACGCGGCGGGGGCCGTGATGGGGGCCATCCGGCAGGCGCTCGCCGACGGCACGTCGCTCGGCGCGCAGTATCGCCTCGCCCTGCCCGAGGGCGAGCGCTGGTTCGAGTTGTCGGTCGCCCGTCACGGCACGGTGCGCGACGGCGCCGCCGGCGTGGTGGCGCTCGTGCGCGACGTGACCGCGCGTCGCGAGGTCGAGGCGGCGCTCCGCCGTCAGGCCGCCGAGCTCGAGCAGTCGCGCGGTCGCATCGCCGAGCAGACGGCCGAGCTGACCGCGGCCAAGGAGCGCGCCGAGACGGCCAGCCGGGCCAAGAGTGCGTTCCTCGCCAACATGAGCCACGAGATCCGGACGCCGATGAACGCCGTGATCGGCATGACGCAGCTCCTGCTCGACACCGAGCTGTCGTCGGAGCAGCGCGAGTACACGCGCACCCTGGAGCGCAGCAGCCACCATCTGCTCGATCTGATCAACGACATCCTCGACGTGTCGAAGATCGAGGCCGGCAAGCTCGAGCTCGAGACGGTGAACGTCGACCTGCGGCTCCTGCTCGAGGACGTCACCTCGGCGATGGCGTTCGGGGCGCATCAGAAGGGTCTCGAGCTGACGGGGCTGGTGCATGCCGGCGTGCCGGAGGTGGTGCGCGGCGACGCCGGCCGGCTGCGGCAGGTGCTGCTCAACCTCCTCGGCAACGCGATCAAGTTCACGGCGACCGGCGAGGTCGTGCTCGAGGCGAGCGTCGAGTCGCGCGACGACGAGGCCACCACCGTGCGCTTCAGCGTGCGCGACACCGGGATCGGCATCCCGCGCGACGCGCTGCCGGGCCTCTTCGATCCCTTCACCCAGGTCGACAGCTCGACCACCCGTCGCTACGGCGGCACCGGCCTCGGCCTCGCCATCTCGCGGCAGCTCGTCGAGCTCATGGGGGGCACGATCGGGGTCGAGAGCGACGAAGGCCGCGGCTCGACGTTCTGGTTCACGGCGCGGCTCGGCGTGGCCAGCATCGCGAGCCTCACCGTGCCGGTGACGGCGAACGTCGTGGCGGGCGCGCGCGTGCTCGTCGTCGACGACAACGCGGCGTCGCGCAGCCTGCTCTGTGCGCATCTCGGGCGCTGGGGCAGTCGGCCGGTCGCGGTGAGCGACGGCGCGGCGGCGCTGGCGGCGCTGGCGGCCGCGGTGCGCGACGGCGATCCGTTCGTGGTGGCCCTGATCGACGGGTGGATGCCGGATACCGACGGCGACGCGCTGGCGCGGCGCATCCGGACCGACGGCGCCATCGGTGGGACGCCGCTCGTACGCGTCGCGTTCGCGACGGTCGACGACGGGGTGGAGCCCCCCGTCTTCGCCGCCAGCATCGCCAAGCCCGTGCGGCGTTCCGAGCTGCTGTCGTGCCTGCACACCGTCCTCGGGCAACCCGCGGCGCCGCCGGCGGTACCGCCAGCGGGACGCAGCGCGGACGGCGGGCATCGCATCCTGCTGGTCGAGGACAACCCGGTGAACCAGCAGGTGGCGCTCGCCCTCCTCAAGAAGCTCGGCTACCGGGCTGAGGCGGTCGACAACGGGGCCGACGCCGTGCGCCTGCTCGAGCGCGAGACGTTCGATCTCGTGCTGATGGATTGCCAGATGCCGGTGATGGACGGCTACGAGGCGACCCGGATCGTCCGCGACCCGTCGTCGGCGGTGCGTGACCATCGCATCCCGATCGTGGCCCTGACGGCGAACGCGATGGCGGGCGATCGCGAGCGCTGTCTCGCGGTCGGCATGAGCGACTACATGCCGAAGCCGGTGCGTGCGAGCACGCTCGGGGCGATGCTGGCGCGCTGGCTCGGGCTCAGCCCGCAGCCCGACGCGACGCGAACCGAAACGTCGACCCCCGGCTGAGCCGCGTGATCGCCACCTCCGGTGGCTCGGGCACCGGCTCGGCGGCACGGTCGATGGTGACCGTCCACGCCATGGCTGCGCCGGGAACGTCGCAGGGTTGGGTGCGTGCCCACGGGCTCGCGACCCGTGCGATCGCGTCGAGGGCACGGTGTCGCGCCGGCGCAGGGAGTGCCAGCCAGCCGTAGGCGTCGCCTTCGGCGAGGGCGGGGCAGTCGCCGATCCAGCAGCGCACGGCGTCGGCGGTGCGCTCGACGTGCAGATCGATGTACGCGCGCGGGTGGAAGGCGGGGTGGAGCTGGAAGAGGCGCGCCACCGCGTCGAGGTCGTCGCCGCCGACGCCCATGGCCTCGACGACGCGCTCGGCGGCGATGCCGGCGATGCCGACCCACTGGTGCGTGGCGATCTCGCGCGCGGCGTCGTCGCCCCAGCGCTCGGCCAGGGCCAGCATGAACGAGCGCACCAGCAGGTGGCCCTGCACGCAGAACTCGTCCGCCACCCGCCGGAGCGCGTCGTGCGACAGGTCCTCGAGCTCGAGGTCCGGATCGAGCGCGCCGGCGTAGTCGCTGCGACCGTCGCCGTTGGCCCGGATGGGCGGGAGCGCGAGCTGGGCGAGCCGCGAGCGTCGCACCACGGCGGTGAGCGGAATCTCCTCGACGGGCGCCGCCTCGGGCTCGATCGCCACGCGCCAGTGGCAGTGCGGCATGCGATCGGCGGGCTGGCGTGGCGGCCGGTGGATCGGACGCACCTGCGCGCGCGGGTTGGTGGCGACGGCGGTGGCGTCGAAGGTGGGGTCCTCGATGTCGTGGCACATGCCGACGACGAACGATTCGCCCATCGGCTCGACGTCCATCAGCGCGCCGCAGTACGGCAGCCAGAACTCGCCGCGGCCGTCGGCGTCGACGCGGAAGCGGAAGTCGAGGAAGCCGTGCGGCGCCCCGACGTCGAACTGCATGCCCTTGAAGATGGTGGCGACGTCGTCGCCCGAGAAGGCGAGGGCACGCTGGATGCGCTGGGTGTAGACCGGGCTCGCCCCCATCCATTCGGCGATGGCGATCTCGCGCATCGCCGCCGCGCCGTGGCGGGCGAGCACCTGCGGGATGCCGGCGCGATCCTGCAGGTGTGCCGCCATCTGGTACTCGCGCGCCAGGACGGCGAGGGCGCGACGCGACAGTGCGCCGAGGTGGAAGGTGGGGTCGAATGGGCCGCGATAGTCGTCCAGCACGATGCCTCCGCGCGCCGGTACTAGACCCGGCCGGTCGGTGCGGGCAAGTCGCGTCGCGTCCGTCGCGTCAGCTCGGCGGATGCTCGCGCACCTCCACCGTGACGCCGCGCCGGGCGAGCCGCTTCAACCATCCGCCGACGCGTCGGGCGAGCGCCTGCTCGTCGTCGGGCGTGACCTCGATCTCGAGCCGTCGTGGCCCGAGGCCGTGGCCGTAGCTGCTGGCGTAGTCGCGCAACGCCTCGATCGTGTAGGCGTCGACCGGTCCGATCAGGTGGAGCGCCTCCGCTCCGTTGCGAATCACTGCGTGCATCATCCGACGATCCCTCCCGCGCCGGCGGTACCGGCGCCTCTCTCCGCGTGGGTGAGTGGTCAGGCGGATCGTTGTGGAGGCTCGTCGTCGGACGGATCGGGCGGAATGCGGTGCGGCGCCGGGCGACTGGCCGCACGCCCGATGACCGGGGCCACCGCGACCAGGGACCGCGGCACCACCACGGTGGTGCCGCCGTGGGCGGTCGACGGTGGCAGGAGCAGGTCGCCGGGCTCGGTGAGATCGGCGATGACGCAGCACGCCGCGGCCGGGTGGATGGTGGGGCTGCCGGAATGCACGCCCGCCGGCTGACCGGCGAGCACCACGGCGAGCACGAGCCACGACATCGGCGACTCCGACGCGGGACGCGTGCGGGTTATTCATCGCCCCGCCCGAGAGGAAGCGGTGGCGGCCGCCGGCCACGGGTGGGCCGGCGGCCGCCCCGTCGATCAGCGCGCGAGCGGGATCGCGATGTCGACGACCGTCTCGACGAACGCGTCGACCAGGGTCGCGTGCCCCGTGAGGATGTCGACGGTGTAGAAGCCCGGCCCGCTGCCGGCGTCGAGAACGGCGAAGGCGTGGTTGCCGACGGTGACGCCGTCGACGACGGCGCTGAAGACGTCGAGGCCGGCGGCGCTGCCGGCGTCGACGCCGAGCTTGCCGGTGGCGCCGAGCGAGCCGTTGTTCGGCGGCGCCTGCACGGCGATCTGATCGAGCGTGGTGTCGAGGTCGAACAGGCTGGTCGCCGTCGTCGGGTCGAGGTCGTTGTTGGTGTACGCCGCGCCGGCGACGCCGCTCGTCGTCACACCGGCCGTGTAGTTGAGCGCGCCGTCCTGAAGCGTCGTGCCGCCGGCGTTCACGTTGTGTCGCAGGTTCTGTCCGGTGTTGCTGACGATGCGGAGCCGATCGGCCGCCGGATTGAAGTCGACGCCGAACGCCGTGCCGTCGAGCGTCACCGACAGCGTGTTCACGGGCGTCGCCGCGGCGGTCGCGACGTCGAGCGTGTAGATGCCGCCGCCGGAGCCGACCCCGTAGAGCTTCCCGTCCTGGACGCGGAAGTCGATGCCGACGATCGTGGCGTCGGCGCCCGTGAGGCCCGTGATCGGCCCGATCTCGACGGCGCGATCGGCGGTCTGATCGCCGAAGCAGACGAGCCGGCCGTCGGCGGTGAGGCCGACGACGGTGAGCCGCTTCACGGTGCCGCTCTGGAAGACGCGATTGCCGCGGGTGCAGTCGGGACCGCCGGCGACGGTCTCGGTGGCGAGACCGAGCGCGAGCAGCCCGGCGATGGAAGCAGCGATGATGCGAGACGTACCTCGTCCATGGGACATGGGTGTCCTCCCTTTCCGTGTTCGGGGACCGGGAGGCGGCCGTCCTCCCCGTCGGTGATGTGTGTGCCGCGACACCACCACTACGAGCGGGGCGGACGATCGGATGCAGGCCGTCGGTTGCGCCCTGTGTACGTGCGCCGGGCGCGATCGGATGCATACGTCTACGCAGTCGCTTGCACGCAGCCCGACGGCACCAGATAAGCGCGCCATGAGAACCTGGATGGCCTCACCGCTCCTCGTGACGCTGGTGCTGCTCGGCGCCTGCACGCCACCGGCGCCGAAGTCGGCCTCGAAGCTCGAGTGGCAGAAGACCTCGGACCTCGCCCCCGGCCTCGAGGACGCGCGTCAGAACTGCAAGGTGCAGACGCTCGCGGAGACCTCCAACAAGCCGACGGGCACCGCCGTCGTCGGCGGCGAATTCGTCAAATGCATGCGCGCCGCCGGTTGGACCCTGGTCGACCACGGCGCCGAATAGGCGAGTTCACATGCGCCCTAGAAGTCGCGGTCCATCACCGTCTGACGCCCGGCCTCGCGGGCGCGGGCGATGGCGTCGTCACAGAGGCGGCGCAGGCGGTCGGAGAGCACCTCGAGGACGGCGTCCGAGGTGTTGAAGCCGGAGCGCGCCCGCACGTAGTCCTTGAGACGCGACGCCACCACCAGGATCTCGCGCGGCACCGGGCCGTCGGCGGCTGCGCGGGGGGTCGGCGGTGGTGACGACGGGCGGGCAGGCGGTGCCGCCATCCGGGCCTCCTTCGCGGCCTCCTCGCGCTGCTGGCGCTCCCACTCCTCGCGGCGCGGCGAGCGGCGCTCCTCCGCCCACGAATCGCGATGCCGCAGCAGCGGCACGTGCGCGTCCCAGCAGTCCACCGAGCAGAAGGCCAGCGCCGTGCGCGGACGGTTGCAGGTGGAGACGTTGCAGGCCCAGTAGCCCGCCGTGAAGCCGATCTCCTTCTTGCAGGTACTGCAGCGCTTCCAGGTCGTCGCTTCGCCGGTCATGCGCGATCCTCCCGTGGGCAGGAGTAGCGTGCCGGCGGCGTCACCGAAACAGGCCGCGACGCCTGGGCTCCTGCGGGACGAGCGCGGTGGCCAGCTCGGGATCGCGCGCCCGCACGGCGACGAGGACCGCCTCCGACGCCGCGCCCTGGGAGCGGAACGTC
This sequence comes from uncultured Binatia bacterium (SeqCode), assembly GCA_964404165.1. Classification (GTDB taxonomy): domain Bacteria; phylum Desulfobacterota; class Binatia; order DP-6; family DP-6; genus DASYLJ01. Next base: position 17,736 of record CAYOIZ010000001.1, read on the forward strand.
CAGCGCAGGCGCTCGCGCAGCTCGGTCGACGGGTCGTTCAGGTGCGATGCCAGCGTGATCTGCTCGGCCTCGGAGAGGGGCAGCCGTCGCGACACCGCGAACGCGGCCCACAGCCGCACGACGACGTCCGGGTCGTTCATGCTCGCGAGCAGGCGCGGGGTCGTCCGGTCGTCGTCGGGCGAGAGGCAGTCGATGAGGCGCAGGCCTTCGGGGATGCGGAAGAGGTTGGCGGGCAGGTCGTCGGCCGAGAACGCGTCGCCGAGCGGCTCGTGCTTCGTGATCTCGCAGGTGATGTCCACCACCTCCGACGTGAGGGGCTGCGTCAGGAGCTCCTTCGCGCCGCTGACGGCGATGTTGCGGAACTCCTCGCGGCTGAGCCATTCGAGGTGGAGCGCCAGATGCGCGATCTCCATCTTGATGACGGAGACGTTGAGGTCGTGGACGAGGCGGAGTACCTGCTCGCGGGCGGCGTCCTGATCCTGGATCTCCTCGAAGACGCGTCGTTCCTCGCCCTGGTACTGGGCCGGCGCGTGGCGGTTGAAGAACACCTCGATCGTGGGGACGAACGACAGGAAGTCGTCGCGCGACACCATGGTCTCGATGATCTCGAGTCGGTCGGCGACGGGCATGCTGTCGTCGTAGAGCTGGCAGACGAGGTCGCGGTCGATCGCGCCGGGCTCGGAGGGGCGGAGCCCAGCGATCTGGACGATGCCGGTGCCGGCCATCGCCGAGAGCAGCTCGCGGTTCGGCGCGGCGTCCCCGGCCGCGCGGGTGAGGTACTGGGCGTAGTCGCCCTTGGCGGAGAAGTAGCGCTGCAGCATCGGGGCCGTGAAGAGGCCGATCGGTGCCACCGACGAGAAGCCGTACACCCGCGGTACGCCCATGAAGATGCGACGCAGCGACTCGCGGAAGCTCGGGCCGAGCGGCCCGTAGCGCAGCTCGACGACGCGCTCGGCCGAGGCGCGATCGAAGCCGTGCTCAAGGAGCACGCGCAGGTATTCGTCGGGCGTGCGGCTGTCCTGGTCCTTGGTCGCGAGCGTGTTGCAGGCCAGCAGGAAGACCTCCTGCGGATCGTGGAAGAGTCCGCGACAGCGCTGCTGGCAGGAGGCCTCCTCCATGTCCTGGAGGCTCAGGGAGGAGCCGAGCTTCCCGAAGAATCGCCCGGCGAACTCGGCGGAATACACGACCACGTCGCACTGCAGGTCGGCGCGGCACAGGTTCAGGATCCACGGGGTCGGGCGCGCGTCGGTGGCCTGCGGTGCCGCGGATGCCGGCGCCGGGGGCGGAACGGAGAGATGCGGGCTCAGGTCGAGGAGCTCGAACCGGTCCGGGGGCAGGCGTGCCTTGAAGACCTCGAGCTCGTCGGGGCTGTGGAAGCTGAAGGCGCAGACCTTGAACACCCGTGCGTGAAGGGGCGCAGGGGCGAGCAACGCCAGGGCCAGGAGCGACAGGAGGAAGCGGTGGGCTCGCATCGTGGGGGACTCTCAAGCAATTGGCATGCCCCGTGCGGTACCAGGCCCGGCGGCACCTGCCTAGGCGGTTTCGTGGCCGGCTACCGTCATCGCTGCGCCGCTCCGGCGGGCATACGACGGTCATCCCGGTGCCCCTCCGGCAGGCACCGGCAGCGGATTCTCCATTGACCGCCCCGGCTCGCGACCAGTAATTTCGCGGACCGGCACGGTGGCGCCCGTTGCTCGGACGATCGGGGCCGAGCGTCTCGGCGGTTCGCAGCGTCGCCATCCCGCGAGGGATCGTTGTGCAAACGGGGGGAATGCCGATGGTCGTGATTGCCGTGGACGCGCCATACCCACCGCAGCCCGTCATCGGCCGAGCCCGTCGATCCGGAGGGCCCTCGTGGTGATCCTTCCCGGGCAGGGACGATCCGTGTCCGAGGTCCTGGACGACCTCGAGGCGCTGCGGGCGCGCGACGTCGACTGGCGTCGGGGACGCGCGTTCACGCTCGCGTACTCGGCCGGTCCCGAGGTCACCGCCCTCGCGCGCGAGGCGTACGGGCGCTTCATGGCGGAGAACGCGCTCAACACGGACGCCTTCCCGAGCCTGGCGGCGATGCAGCGCGACGTGGTGGGGTGGGTGGCGTCGCTCGTCGGCGGCGGCGACGAGGCCGCGGGGTTCCTCACCAGTGGCGGCACCGAGTCGCTGCTGATGTCGGTGCTCGCGGCGCGGGAGCGCGGCCGGGCCGAGCGCGACGTGACGGCGCCGGAGATGGTGCTGCCGGCGTCGGCGCACGCGGCGTTCGAGAAGGCGGCGCACTACTTCGGCGTGCGCTCGGTGCGGGTCCCCGTCGGTGACGACTATCGCGTCGACGCCGCGGTGATGGCCGCGGCGATCACGGAGCGCACCGTGCTCCTGGTCGGCTCCGCGCCGCAGTACCCGCAGGGCGTGATCGACCCGATCGCGGACATCGCGGCGCTGGCGGCGGCGCGGGGCATCGCCTGCCACGTCGATGCGTGCATGGGCGGTATGGTGCTCCCGTTCCTCGAGCGTGAGGGACAGGCGATCCCGCCGTGGGACTTCCGCGTGCCGGGCGTGACGTCGATCTCCGTCGATCTGCACAAGTTCGGCTACACCGCGAAGGGCGCGTCGGTGATCCTGCACCGCACGCGCGCGCTGCGCCGATTCCAGACGTTCACGACCGACAACTGGCTCGGCGGGCGATACGGCTCGTCGGGCATTCTCGGCACCAAGTCGGGCGGGTCCATCGCCGCGGCATGGGCGGTGATGCGCCACCTCGGCGAGGACGGCTACCGGCGGCTGACACGCGTGGCACGCGACACCACGGCGCGGCTCGACGCCGCGCTGCGGGCGACCCCGGGGTGCGTGTTGCGCGGGACGCCCGAGACCACGCTCCTCGCGTTCGGTTTCGACGATCCCGCGGTGGATGCGTACGCGGTCGCCGACGCGCTCTGGCGGCGCGGCTGGTACGTCGATCGACAGGGCCCGCCCCCGAGTCTGCACTGCACGGTGAACGCCGTGCACGCGGCGGTGCTCGACGAGTTCCTCGTGGCGTTCCGGGAATCCGTCGGAGAGGTGCGCGCCGCAGGGGGTGTGGGGGCGCGCGGAGCGTATGGCACCGTCGAGTGAGTACCCCTTGGTGGCTTGCCATTTGACGCCGAGGCCCTTGAAGTCAGTGCCGACTACACGCAGAAAGACACGACCGTGCGGCCCGAACGACTGAGCGACGAGTGGCGTGAATGGATGCGGACCTTCGGGTCCATCCTGGGTTTCCTGCGTGGGTTCTTCGGGCTCGAGCCCGCGGAGCTCGCCGCCGAGGCCGGGGTCACGGAGGGGACGGTGATCCGGCTCGAGGAGGGGCTCCTCCTCGAGCTGTCGTTCATCGACGTGATCCGCATCAACCGCGCCATGGCGCAGCGCCTGCGGCAGATCGATCCGGCGCTCCTCACCCCGGAGATCAGCGGCTTCCTGCAGCATCTCGACTATCTGGGCATGCCTGACGAGCATGGGCCCCCGGCCCCGGGCGGGGTGAGCATCCAGCGCTTCGGCATCTTCGCCGACCCGATGGTGAAGGACCTGCTGGACGTCTTCCTGGGGCTGCCGCGGGAGCGGCGGATCGTGCTGCTCGAAATGCTCCGGACCGTCGCAGGCGAGCTGGCGAGCTGATAGACCTCCGGGGCGCATGGCCGTCCATCGTGCATCCCGGGGAGCTCTGGTCCTGCCGCGCCGCGCACCGCGGCGTCGGGCGGCGGCGAACACCGCGCTCGGACGGTACGTCAACCGCGAGCTGAGCTGGCTCGAGTTCAACCGCCGCGTCCTCGACGAGGCGGCCGACGCGAAGACGCCGCCGCTCGAGCGTTGCCGCTTCCTGTCGATCTTCGAGTCGAACCTCGACGAGTTCTACATGGTGCGCGTCTCCGGCCTGATCGAGCAGGTCGAGAGCGGCGTGCTCGAGCCGTCGGCCGACGGGCTGGCCCCCGAGGAGCAGCTGCAGCGCATCGCCGCCGCGGTGATGCCGCAGCGCCGCACCGCGGCCGAGCTGTGGACGCGCGAGCTGCGCCCGGCGCTCGCCGAAGCCGGGCTCGAGATGCTCGACTGGGAGGAGCTCAGCGGACGCCAGCAGAACAAGCTGCGTCGGTGGTTCGAGCGCGAGGTGTTCCCCGTCTGCACGCCGCTCGTGCTCGATCCGGCGCCGTCGGTGCCGTTCATCTCGAACCGCAGCCTGAATCTCGCGGTGCTGGTCCAGGACGGCACCGACGAGCCCACACTCGCGCGGGTGAAGATCCCGAGCGTGCTGCCGCGCGCGGTGCGGGTCGGCCGGCGCGGTCACGTCTACGTGCTGCTCGAGGACGTCATCCGCCAGCATCTCGAGCACCTCTTCCCCGACGTGCCGCTCGCCGGCACGTTCCGCTTCCGCGTCGTACGCGACGCCGACATCGAGATCCGCGAGCTCGAGGCGGGCGATCTCATCGACATGATCGAGGAGACCATCCGCCGCCGTCGCTTCGGCGATCCGGTGCGGCTCGACGTCGGGCAGGAGACGCCGCCCGAGGTCCGTGACCGCCTCGCCACGTTGCTCGGCCTCGATCCGCTCAACGTCTGCACGGTCGATGGGCTGCTCGGGCTCGACGTCCTGGGCGCGCTCGCCGACATGCCGCTGCCGGCGCTGCGCTGGCCCGTCCACAAGCCGTTCCTGGCGCCGCAACTGGCCCGCTCCGACGACCTGTTCGCGGCGGTGCGTCGTGGCGACGTGTTGGTGCACCATCCGTTCGACGCCTTCCGCACCATCGAGGAGTTCGTCGGTGCCGCCGCGCACGATCCCGACGTCATCGCGATCAAGCAGACGCTCTACCGCGTCGGCGCCGAGTCGCCGATCGTCGAGGCGCTGCTCGAGGCGGCCGAAGCGGGCAAGCAGGTCGCGGTCATGGTCGAGCTGAAGGCGCGTTTCGACGAGAGCAACAACCTCGTCTGGGCGCGGGCGCTGGAGCGTGCGGGCGCGCACGTCACCTACGGCTTTCCGGAGCTCAAGACGCACGCCAAGCTCTGCCTCGTGGTGCGACGCGAGAGCGGCGGCATCCGCACCTACGCCCACATCGGCACCGGCAACTACAACCCGTCGACGGCGCGCGTGTACACCGATCTCGGGCTCTTCACCTGTGATCCGGAGATCACGCAGGACATCCTGGAGCTGTTCAACTTCCTCACCGGCATCTCGCGCCAGCGACACTACCGCACGCTGCTGGTCGCGCCGGTGAACCTGCGCGCCGAGGTGCTGCAGCGGCTCCGGCGCGAGGCCGAGCACGCCGCCGAGGGACGGCCGGCGCACGTCATCCTGAAGCTCAACTCGCTCACCGATCCGGAGACCATCGATGCGCTCTACGAGGTGGCGGCGGCCGGTGCGCAGGTCGACCTGATCGTGCGCGGCGTCTGCTGTCTGCGCCCGGGCACGCCGGGGCTCAGTGAGCGCATCCGCGTGCGCTCCATCGTCGGCCGCTTCCTCGAGCACAGTCGTATCCTCTGGTTCGAGAACGGCGGCGAGCCCGAGGTGCTGATCGGCAGCGCCGACATGATGAGCCGCAACCTCGACCGGCGCATCGAGACGCTGGTGCCGGTGACGCGTCCGGAGCTGGTGCGCCACCTGCGCGAGGGGATCCTCGATCGCTATCTCGCCGACAGCCACAACGCCTGGGAAATGGGCCCCGACGGCACCTACCGCCGCGCCACCCCGCCCGTCGGCGACCCGCCGTTCTCGGCCCAGGAGTGGCTGCTGACGCACTCGAGCAGCACCGTCGTCCGTCTGGACGACCCGGGCGCCTAGAGGATGGCGATCGCGACCGCTGCGTAGTGCGTGGCGGCGGCGACCACGACGAGGGCGTGGAAGACCTCGTGGTAGCCGAAGACGGTGGGGAGCGGGTCGGGGCGGCGGATGGCGTAGACGAGCGCACCGGCCGAGTAGATCAGGCCGCCGGCCAGCAGGAGCGAGAAGGCCGTCCAGCCGGCATTCTGCACGACCTGGGGTGCCGCGAGGATGCCCACCCAGCCGAGCAGCACGTACACCAGCGCGCTCAGCCACTTCGGCATGTCGATCCAGAGCAGGTGCAGCAGGATGCCCGCGGTGGCGCCGATCCAGATGACCGCCAGCAGCGTCGGGCCGAGCTGTCGATCGAGGGCCACGATACCGAACGGCGTGAACGTCCCGGCGATCAGCACGCAGATCATCGCGTGGTCGAGCCGCGCCATCCAGCGACGCGTCGTGACCGACCAGGTCACGCGGTGGAAGAGGGCGCTCACGCCGAGCAGCGCCGACAGGCTGGCGCCGTAGATCGCCGCCGCCAACGTATGGTGGGCCGGGACCAGGGCCAGCAGCACGAGGCCGGTGCAGAGTGAAACCAGAAACGCGTAGTGATGCAGGACGCCCCGCAGCCGAGGCTTGGTGCGGGGGGGATCGGTCGCGAGCACGGCTCGGTTGTAGCACGCCGCGGACGGTGACGGCGTGAAAATTCGTCGATCCACGACGTCCGTCAGAGCACGAGATCGGTGCCCGACGAGCGCGCGTCGAGGATGCGACGGCAGACGCCGGCGATCGTGGCGCCCGCCTCGCTCGGGGGCAGGCCGCCGGCGTGGACGTTCGAGATGCACTTGCGATCGGCGTCGGTCGTGGCCGGGCCCGGTCGCCACGTGAGGTAGCACCCGAGGCTGTCCGGCGTGCCGAGACCGGGGCGCTCGCCGATCACGTGGACGAGCACCGTCGCGCCGACGAGGGCCCCGATGGGATCACCGGCGGCGACGCGTCCGTTCTGCACCGCCACGGGCACGCCGACGCAGCCGAGCGCGGCGAGGTGTCGCCCGAGACCGTCCCACAGCGACGGGAAGTGATGCTCGGCCGCCTGCGGGGAGAGGCCGTCCGACAGGACGACCTGGATCAACGGTGCGGCGCCCGTGGCCTGACGGATCGTCTCCAGCGCCGCCGCCGGCAGGGTCCGGCCGAGGTCCGGTCGTTGGACGTACGCGGCGCGATCGGGCGCCGCCGATGCCACGACCAGGAACCCCTGCGCGCGCAGCCACGACAGGAACGCGTCGCTCCACCCGTGCCAGACGGCGTCGCGTGCGGCGGCGTGATCGCGCTGGAACGCGAGCCAGGTGCGCGTGCGGGGACGGGTCCCGGCGCGGCCGACGTCGAGCCGTGCCGGCGTGGTGCGACGCGCGCGCTCGAGATCGAAGCTCACAGGAGCGCCCGTGCGTCGCCCGCGTCCGCGGTGAGCCGTCCGTCGACCATGAGCCCGCGCGTCTCGAGCCACGTCTCGAACTCCGGCGCCGGCCGCCGTCCGAGCAGCTCGCGCAGGGCCGCCGCGTCGTGGAAGGACGAGGTCTGGTACGACAGCATGCAGTCGTCGCCCATCGGCACCGCCATCAGGTAGTTGCAGTCGGCGGCGGTGAGCAGCACGGCCAGGTTCTCGAGATCGTTCTGGTCGGCCGCCATGTGGTTCGTGTAGCAGACGTCGACCCCCATCGGGACGCCGAGCAGCTTGCCCATGAAGTGGTCCTCGAGGCCGGCGCGGATCACCTGGCGTCCGTCCCAGAGGTACTCGGGGCCGATGAAGCCGACGACCGAGTTGACGAGCAGCGGCTGGTAGCGTCGCGCGACGCCGTAGCACCGCGCCTCGAGCGTCAGCTGGTCGAGGCCTGCGTGCGCCCCGCTCGACAGCTCGGAGCCCTGACCGGTTTCGAAGTACCAGCGCTGGGCGCCGTCGAGCCGGCCGTGCGCACGGATGGCGGCGTCGGCGTCGTCGAGCAGCGCCAGGTCGATGCCGAAGGCGCGGTTCGCGGCGGCGGTGCCGGCGACGGACTGGAAGAGCAGATCGAGCGGCGCCCCGGCGGCGAGCGCGTGCATCTGCGTGGTGGCGTGCGCGAGCACCGACACCTGCGTCGGGATCGCGAGCCGCTCGCGCACCTCGGCGAGCGCGTCGGCGAGCCGGCGCACCACCTCGACGCGATCGTCCACCGGGTTGATGCCGAGGACCGCGTCGCCGCAGCCGTACGCCAGGCCTTCGAGCGTGCTGGCGACGACGCCGTCGACGCCGTCGCGGGGATGGTTCGGCTGCAGGCGGGTGGCCAGGCGCCCGGGCAGGCCGAGCGTCGTGCGGCCGGCGACGACGACCGGCAGCTTGCGCGACGCCAGCATGAGGTCGAGGTTCGACATCAGCTTGGCGACGGCGGCGGCCATCTCCGGCAGCAGCCCGGGACGCAACGCCGCCAGCGACGCCGGCGCATCGGCGAGCAGGTGCTCGCGCAACTCGCCGACGGTCCACCCGGCGGTGCGGGCGTGCGCGGTGGCGTCGAGCTCGTCGAGGAAGGCGCGGCTCAGCTCGTCGTCCTCCGGCGGCAGCAGCGGATCGGTGACGAAGGTGCCGAGCCGCACGTCGGCGAGAGCGGCCTTGGCGGCGACGCGTTCGGCAGCGTCCGTGGCGGCGAGGCCGGCCAGGTCGTCGCCCGACTTGGGCTCGTTCGCCTTCGCCATCACCTCCGTGAGCGACGCGAAGGTGTGGCCGTGCGCAGCGAGGGGCATGGGCTCCCGCGACGATGGAACCCGCCGCCGCCGGGGTCAAGCAGCGGGCCGGACGGGTTGACACGTCGGGCGGGGTCGCGTCTTCTCGGCGCCCCATGACGGATGCACCCGAGCCGGCGTCACCGGCCCCAGCCCCAACGCTCACGAGCAAGCAGCGGAAGTTCCTGCGCGGGCGCGCCCATGCGCTCGAGCCCGTGGTGCAGGTGGGGCAGCACGGCGTCACCGAGGGGGTGCTGCGCTCCGTCGACCAGGCCCTGACCGACCACGAGCTGATCAAGGTCCGTCTGCGCTCGCCCGACGACAAGGCGGCAGCCGCCGACCAGCTCGCCGAGGGGACCGGATCCGCACTCTGCGGGCTGGTGGGCCACACCGTCATCCTCTACCGCCCACACCCCGAGCACCCGACGATCGTCGTCGACTAGCGTTTCCGCCGCTTCGTCGGGGCGTGGCGCTCGTGCCACTCGGCGATCGACAGCTCGGGATACTCCGGATAGCGCGGCCCGTCCTGTACGGTCGGCACCCACGCCGGCTTGTAGCGCAGCATGAGCTGCACGTGCTCCGGCGGGACGGGGAGCGGCGTGTCGATGGCGGCGGCGTTCGGCCACACGCCTTCCGGCCAGCGATCGTCGAGCAGGTAGAGGTGTGACCCACACAGTCCGCAGAACCAGCGCTCGGCGCTGCTGCGGGTGGCACGCTTGCCGCGCGCGCGCATCACGGCGTGGTGACACCGCAGGTGACGCTTGCCGGTGACGCGCAGCGTGTCGCGTCGGCCCATGACGTTGGACGTCACCGCACCGCTCGTCTTCCGGCAGATCGAGCAGTAGCAGAACATGAACGGGTAGGGCGTGTCGGATTCGACACGGAAGCCGACCTTGCCGCATTGGCACGAGCCGTCGAGGCGCATGTCGCTGGCGTAGCCCGCGCGATGCGACGCGACAAGTACGGCCAAGGGGGCTTTAACTATTTGCCCGCATTTGATTAACCCTCCGCCAGTCGTGGGTGGAGGGCCGAGTCGAGGGATGGTGAGTGGAATCGTCGTGCTCGGCGGCGTCACCGTCGTCCGCGCCGCGAACGACTGGGGCATGGGCGACGCCAACGCGCGCATCCCGCAGGCGAACATCTTCACACCCGTCTCGACGCCCGCCGACGAGGTGCACACGCTGGCGCTGTTCGTGCTCGCGGTGACCGGCGTCATCTTCCTGATCGTCGGCGGCCTGCTCGTCTACGGCGTCGCGCGCTTCCGCGCCCGCGCCGGCGACGAGATGCGCGAGCCGGCACAGGTCTACGGCAGCAACCCGGTGGAGCTGGCGTGGACGATGGTGCCGCTCCTGATCGTCGTCGTCCTGATCCTCGTCACCGGGCGCACCATCTACACCATCCAGGCCGCCGTCCGGCCGCCGGGCGCGCTGTCGGTGCACGTCGTCGGCCATCAGTGGTGGTGGGAGTTCCGCTATCCCGATCTCGGCATCGTCACCGCCAACGAGCTGCACGTGCCGGTGAGCGACCCCGCCGACCCCACGCCGACCTATCTCCAGCTCGAGTCGGCCGACGTCGCGCACAGCTTCTGGGTGCCGCGTCTCGCCGGCAAGACCGACCTCATCCCGAACAAGACCAACGTGATGTGGATCGACCCGCGCGAGCCCGGGACGTACCTCGGGCAGTGCGCCGAGTTCTGCGGCACGCAGCACGCCTTCATGCTGCTGCGGGTGGTGGTGCATCCGAAGGCCGAGTTCGCGGCGTGGGTCGAGGCGCAGCGCCGGCCCGCGGTCCAGGATCCCGCCGTCGCGCGCGGACGGCAGGTGTTCGAGCAGACCGCCTGCATCAGCTGCCACACCGTGCAGGGCACCGTCGCCGACGGCCGCTTCGGCCCCGACCTGACGCATCTCATGAGCCGCGAGACCCTCGGCGCCGGCGTCGCGCTCAACACCGCCGCGCATCTGAAGGTGTGGGTCACCGATCCGAGCGTCATGAAGCCGGGTGCGCTCATGCCGGCGATGCAGCTCGAGCCGCCCGACATGGACGCCCTCGTCGCGTATCTCGCCAGCCTGCACTGACACCATGGCCGTCATCGAGCACGACATCCCGCTGCGACCCACCACCACGCTGCCGTTCCTCGATCGGCTGCACGGGTGGGTGGTCACCACCGATCACAAGCGGCTCGGCCTCATGTACATCGGCTTCGGGCTGGTGTTCTTCCTCATCGCCGGTCTCCAGGCGGCGACGATCCGCCTCCAGCTCGCGTTCCCGAACGGCCAGTTCGTCGCGCCGCAGACGTTCAACCGGCTGATGACCATGCACGGCACCGCCATGGTGTTCATGGTCGGCATGCCGATCCTCACCGGCTTCTTCAACTATCTCGTGCCGCTCATGCTGGGCGCGCGCGATCTCGCGTTCCCGCGCCTCAACGCCTTCGGCTTCTGGCTCTGGCTGACGGGCAGCCTGCTGCTCTACTTCAGCTACGTCGGCGGCGACGGCCTCTACGGCGCCGGCAGCGCGCCCGACGTCGGCTGGTTCGCCTACGCCCCGCTGACGCAGCCGGCCTTCTCGCGCGGCAACTCCACCGACTATTGGATCCTGAGCATCTTCCTCACCAGCGTCGGCTCCATCGCCACCGCCGTCAACCTCGTCGCCACCATCCTCTGCATGCGCTGCGAGGGCATGACGATGCGGAAGATGCCGGTGCTGCCGTGGATGGCGCTGGTGGTGGCGAGCATGATCATCGTCGTGCTGTCACCGCTGTCGGCGGCGCAGGTGATGCTGCTCCTCGACCGCTTCCTCGGCGCACACTTCTTCGACACCCAGGCGGGCGGCTCGGCGGTGCTGTGGCAGCACTTCTTCTGGTTCTTCGGCCACCCCGAGGTCTACATCCTGGTGCTGCCGGCGTTCGGCTTCGCGTCGGAGATCATCCCGGTGTTCTCGCGCAAGGTGATCTTCGGCTACGCCGTCATGATCGCGGCCACGGCCTCGATCGGCTTCATCAGCATGGGCGTGTGGGCGCACCACATGTTCTCGGTGGGGATGACGCCGGCGGGGAACGCCTTCTTCGCCACGTCGACGATGCTGGTCGCCATTCCCACCGGCATCAAGATCTTCAACTGGATCGGCACCATCTGGGGCGGCAAGCTGCGCATGCGCGTGCCGATGTTGTTCGCGCTCGCCTTCCTCTTCCAGTTCCTGGTCGCCGGGCTCACCGGCGTCATGCTCGCGGTGGTCCCCTTCGACTGGCAGCTCACCGACAGCTACTTCGTCGTCGCGCACTTCCACTACGTGCTGATCGGCGCGATCCTCTTCATGATCTTCGCCGCGATCTACTACTGGTTCCCGAAGGCCACCGGATTCATGCTCTCGGAGGGACTCGGGAAGTGGCACTTCTGGCTCTTCCTGATCGGCTTCCACCTCACCTTCGACACGCTGCACGTCGCCGGGATCCTCGGCATGCCGCGGCGGATCTACGCGTACCAGCCCGGCCGCGGCCTCGAGCTGCTGAACCTGGTGGCGACGATCGGGGTGGCGTTCCAGGGTGCCGGCGTCCTCTGCTTCCTCGGCAACGTGGTGCGCTCGCTGCGCTCCGGTGAGCCCGCCGGCAACGATCCGTGGGACGCGTGGACGCTCGAGTGGGCCACGACGTCGCCGCCGCCGGAGTACAACTTCGCGACCCCGCCGGTGGTGCGCAGCCGCCGTCCGCTGTGGGACCTGAAGCATCCCGACGATCCCGACTGGAGATACGAGTGAGCGCGGCGACGGGGGTCATCGAGGCCAGGGTGCTGCCGCCGCGCGGGCGCGTCGGCATCGTCGGGCTGATCGTCACGGAGAGCGCGTTCTTCGGCATCTTCGTGTGGGCCTACGTGTTCTATCTCGGGAAGAGCCTCACCGGCCCGACGCCCGCGGAGGTGCTCGAGCTGCCGATCGTCGGCTCGATCTGCCTCCTGTCGAGCAGCGTCACGATCATGATCGCCACGGCGGCCCTCCGTCGCGGACGCGTCGGCGCCTTCACGGCGTGGTGGCTCGCGACGCTGGCGCTCGGCGTCGCCTTTCTCGTCACCACCGCGCGCGAGTGGCACTCGCTCATCTGGGAGCGCGGGCTCACCATCCAGACGAACCTCTTCGGCACCACGTACTACTCGCTGGTCGGGCTGCACGCGATGCACGTCGTCGTCGGCCTCGTGCTGATCGGTCTCGTGGCCGTGCTGGCGCTGCGCGGCCACGTGCGCCGCGACGACGCGGAGCGCACCGAGGTGCTGTCGTGGTACTGGCACTTCGTCGACACGGTGTGGATCGTCGTCTTCCTCACCGTCTACGTGGTGGGTCGCTGATGGCGAAGGCCGAGCCGACGCGCACGATCGACCTCCCGGCGCCCACCGCCACGCCCGCGATCGCGGCCATCGGTCTGACGCTCCTGCTGGCCGGGCTGGTGACGCACGTCACCGTCAGCGTCGTCGGCCTGGTGCTGGCGCTCGCCGGCGCCGTGGGGTGGTTCCGCGAGGTGCTGCCGGTGCAGCATCTCGAATCGGTCGTGGTCGAGGCGGAGGACGTCGTCGTCGTGCCGGTGCAGGCCACGGTCACGCATCTCGCCGTCGGCGAGGAAGGCCATCGCGCCAGCCTGCCGCTCGAGGTCTACCCGTACTCGGCGGGGGTGAAGGGGGGCATCGCGGGCGGCATCGCGATGGCGCTGCTCGCGGTCGTCCACGGCGTCGTCGTCTACGGCTCGCCCTGGTACACGATCAACATCCTCGCGGCGACGGCGATGGCGAACCTGGCACAGGCCGACGGTGCCACGCTGGCGGCGTTCAACGCGCCGGCGTTCGTGGCGGCGACGATCATCCACGGCATCGTGTGTCTCGTCGTCGGCCTGCTCTACGGCGTGCTGCTGCCGATGGCGCCGCGCCACCCGGTGCTGTTCGGCGGCGTCGTGGCGCCGCTCATGTGGTCGGGGCTCCTGTGGGCGTCGCTGCGCATCATCAACCCGGTGCTCGACGCCCGCATCGACTGGGGTGCCTTCATCGCGTCGCAGCTCGCCTTCGGCATCGTCGCGGGGCTGGTGGTGTCGCGCTCGGAGCGCATCCGTACCATGCAGCACCTGCCGTTCCTCGTGCGCGCCGGCTTCGAGACGCCGCTCGACCGCGAGGACGGTCGATGAGGCGCGCCGTCGCGCTCGTGCTGGCGATGGGGCTCGCCGCCTGCGACGCGCTGCCGGGCAAGCCCGACCCGGCCGATCGGCCGCTGCGGCCGACGGAGGTCACCGACGTCGGGCGGCTCTACCGCGAGAACTGCGCCGGCTGCCACGGCGACGACGGCGTGCTCGGCCCGGCCCTGCCGCTCGACCACCCCGTCTACCTGGCGGTGATCGATGCGGCGTCGTTCCGTCGCATCGTCGCCGAGGGCGTCGCCGACACCGCCATGCCGCCGTTCGTGCGCAGCGCGGGGGGCATGCTCACCGATGCGCAGGTGGACATTCTGGCCACGGGCATCCGCCAGCGCTGGGGGCGACCCGACGCGCTCGGTGGGGCCACGCCGCCGCCGTGGGCGGGTGACGGCTCGGGCGACGCGCAGCGGGGTGCCGCCGTCTACGCGACGTTCTGTGGCCGCTGTCACGGACCGGCCGGTGCTGGCGGGACGGCGGGCTCGATCGTCGACGGATCGTACCTGGCGCTCGTCAGCGCCCAGAGCCTGCGCACGATCGTCATCACCGGCCGGCCGGACCTCGGCCATCCGGACTGGCGCACGTACGTGGAGGGACAACCGATGACCGCGCAGCAGGTGTCGGACGTGGTGGCGTGGCTGGTGTCGCAGCGGACCGCGACACCGGGTCGGCCGTACGCCCAGGGGAGCACGCCGTGAGCGCGCCGGTGGAGCCGTCGCGCCGTCGCGTGCTGCTCGGACTCGGCATCGCGCTCAACGCCGTCGCGGCGACGCTGTTCGCGATCCCGATCATCGGCTACGTGCTGTCGCCGGTGCGACGGCTGGCATGGCTGGCGTGGATTCCGCTCGGTCCGCTGGAGACGTTCCCCGAGCACCAGACGCGTCTCGCCACCTACGACAACCCGTTCGCCAAGCCGTGGGACGGCGACACCACGCGCATCCCGTGCTGGGTGCGCCGGCTCGAGGGTGAGACGTTCCAGGTGATGGCCATCAACTGCACGCATCTCGGCTGCCCGGTGCGCTGGTTCGAGGAGTCGGGCCTCTTCATGTGCCCGTGCCACGGCGGCGCCTTCTACGCCGACGGCCAGCACGCGTCGGGCCCGCCGCCGCGCGCGCTCTATCGCTACGAGAGCAAGGTCGAGAAGGGCGTGCTCTGGATCCGCGCCGGCGAGATGCCGACGCTGGGGCAGCCGCAGGCGTGAGCATACCGGTGCTGCAACGCCTCGGCGCCGTCGGCCGCTGGATCGACGACCGGCTGCAGGTCGGCGACGCCATCGTCGATGCGGCCACGCACCGCGTGCCGCGCAGCTCGGCGAGCTGGTTCTACGTCTTCGGCAGCGCGACGCTCGTCGTGTTCATGCTCCAGGTCGTCACCGGCATCTGCCTCGCCACGGTGTACTCGCCGTCGGCCGAGGGGGCGTGGGACAGCCTCATCTGGCTCGACTACCAGCAGCCGCTCGGCTGGTTCCTGCGCGCGCTGCACGGCTGGGGCTCGAACTTCATGGTCGGCCTCATGACGGTGCACCTGGTGCAGGTGTTCCTGTTCGGCGCCTACAAGTATCCGCGCGAGCTCACCTGGGTGGCCGGCGTCGTGCTGCTGCTGTGCACGCTCGGGATGGCGTTCACCGGGCAGATCATGCGCTTCGATCAGGACGCCTACTGGGGCCTCGGCATCGGCGCCGCCATCGCCGGCCGCACGCCGTTCATCGGGCCGCAGGTGGTGCACCTGATCCTCGGCGGCCCGATCATCGCCGGCGAGACGCTGTCGCGCTTCTTCGCCCTGCACGTCTTCGTCGTACCGGGCCTCCTGATCGCGTTCGTCGGCCTCCATCTGCTGCTGGTGCTGCGCATCGGCATCAACGAGTGGCCGATGCCGGGACGGCTCGTCACGCGCGAGCGCTATCGCGCCGAGTACGAGGAGCTGGTGGCGAAGGACGGCGAGGCGTTCGTGCCGTGGGCGCTGCAGAAGGACCTGGTGTTCGCCGGCATCGTCATCCTGAGCCTCGTCACGTGCGCGGCCGTGGTCGGGCCCATCGGCCCGAACGGGGCGCCGGATCCGAGCATCATCCAGACGGTGCCGCGGCCCGACTTCGTCTTCCTCTGGCTGTTCTCGGTCTTCGCGCTGCTGCCGCCGTGGACGGAGACGGTGCTGATGCTGCTCGGACCGGTGATCGCCATCGGCGTCCTCTTCGCGGTGCCGTTCGTGTCGGGCACGGGCGAGAAGAGCTGGAAGCGCCGGCCCATCTCGGTGGTGATCGTCGTGCTGACGCTGCTGTCGATCGGCACCCTCATCTGGCTCGGCACCTACTCGCCGTGGTCGCCGGTGATGGACGCCTGGAGCAGCGACGCCACGCCGCCGGCCTACGTGCGCGGGCGCTCGCCGCTCGAGCTGCAGGGGGCGGTGCTGCTGCAGAGCAAGCAGTGCCGCAACTGCCACTCGCTCGGTGGAGAAGGCGGGCTCCGTGGCCCCGCGCTCGACGACACCGCGATGCGCCTGACGCGCGATCAGCTCATCCGTCAGATCCTGCAGGGCGGCGGCAACATGCCCGCCTACGGCACGAACCTCACCCCCGCCGAGGTCGATGCCATCGTCGCGTTCCTCGGGACGATGCATCCCGCGGGCGTGCCGCCCGCCCGCGACGCCTCGCAGCCGGTGTCGCCGCGTCCGTGACGTGAGCCCGACCGCGCAGGCCGTCCTGGCGTCGTGGACCTTCCCGCCGGGCATCGTCCTGACGCTCGTCGTGACGGGCCTGCTGTACGCCCGTGGGGCGGCACGGCTGCGGACACAGATGCCGGCGCGCTTCCCGTGGTGGCGTGCGACCGCGTTCACGGCCGGGCTCGTCACCGTGCTGCTCGCGATGGCGTCGCCGCTCGACGCGTTCGCGGCGCTGCTGCTGCAGGCCCACATGGTGCAGCATCTGCTGCTCACCATGGTGGCGCCGCCGCTGCTCCTCCTCGGGGCGCCGGCGATGCCGCTGCTGCGCGGCCTGCCGGCCGGCATGGCGCGGACGGCGCTCGGCCCGTTCCTGGCGTCACCGACCGTGGAGCGCATCGGGGCGCGGCTCGTGCATCCGGTGGTGGGATGGCTGGCGCTGGCGGCGGTGACGTGGGGATGGCACGTCCCCGCGGCGTACGAGCTCGCGCTGCGATCGCCGGGCTGGCACGCGGTGGAGCACGGCTGCTTCCTCGGCGCCGCGCTGCTGTTCTGGTGGCCGGTGGTGCAGCCGTGGCCGAGCCGGGCGTGGTGGCCACGCTGGGCGATGATCCCGTATCTCCTGCTCGCAGACGTCCAGAACACCGTGCTCGCCGCCTTCCTCGTCTTCGCCGAGCGCGTCGTCTATCCGCACTACGCGAGCGTGCCGCGGCTCGGCGGCCTGTCGGCGCTCGACGATCAGGCGGCGGCGGGCTCCATCATGTGGGTGCCGGGGGCGATCGCCTTTCTGCTGCCGGCGGCGATGATCACGTGGAGCCTGCTTTCCCCGGCGCCGCGACCGGTCGTATCCGCGCCACGGCTGCGCCTGCCGGGGGCGCGGCCGTTCGACGTGCTGGCGCTGCCCGGGCTCGGTCGGGTGCTGCGCTCGCGCTGGGCGCGGCCCGTCGCCCAGGGGATGATGTTCGCGGTCGCCATGGCCGTCGTCGCCGACGGGCTGCTTGGCCCGACGTCGAGCCCGATGAATCTCGCCGGCGTGCTGCCGTGGACGTACTGGCGCGGCGGCGTCGTGGTGGGGTTGCTCGTCGCGGGCAATCTCTTCTGCTTCGCGTGTCCCTTCACCCTGCCGCGCGCCCTGGCGCGGCGACTCGGTGGAGCGCGTCGTCCGTGGCCGCGTGCGCTGCGCTCGAAGTGGAGCGCCATCGGCCTGCTGGCGGCGTTCTTCGTCGGCTACGAGCTGTTCTCCCCGTGGGACAGCCCGTGGTGGACGGCGTGGATCGTCGTCGCCTACGTCGCCGTCGCGTTCGCGGTCGACGCGCGCTGGTCGGGGGCGAGCTTCTGCCGCTGGGTGTGTCCGATCGGCCAGTTCCAGTTCGTGCAGTCGCTGGTGTCGCCGCTCGAGGTGCGCGTGCGCCAGCCACAGGCGTGTGTGACGTGTACGACGCACGACTGCCTGCGCGGCAACGCCACCCAGCGCGGCTGCGAGCTCGACCTGTTCCTGCCGACGAAGACCGGCAACCTCGACTGCACGTTCTGCCTCGACTGCGTGCGCGCCTGCCCGCACGACAACATCGGCCTGCTGGCGACGGCGCCGGGCGCGGCGCTGGTGGCGCCGCGCCGTCGCCTCCAGCGCCCCGACACCACGGCCCTCGTGCTGGTGTTCGTCGGTGCGGCGTTCGCCTCGGCCGCCGCGATGGTGGCGCCGGTGACGGCGTGGCAGCGTGCGATGGGCGTCGGGCTCGGCGTCCCGCCGGCCGTCGTGGCGGCGACGATGGTGCTGCTCGCCGTCGGCGTGCTGCCCGTGCTGGCGCGGCTCGTCGTGCCGGTGCGCGCGCTGCGGGCGCGCTTCGCGTTGGCGCTGGTGCCGCTCGGGGCGGCGATGTGGGCGGCGCACTTCGGATTCCATCTCCTCGCCGGCCTCGGCACCGCCATGCCCGTGCTGCAACGCGTGGCGGGCGACCCGCACCCGGACTGGGCCGCGGGGGCGGCACTGGCGCTCGACCCGTCACGATTGCTGCGTCTCGAGCTGCTGCTCCTCGACGCCGGTCTCGTCCTCACGTTGATCCTCGCCTGGCGCATCGCACGCGACCACGGGACGCGAGCGGGCGGCGCCGTCGGACTGGCGGCGCCGTGGGCCACCGTCGCGTTGGTGCTCTGGCTCGGGGGCGTGTGGACCGTGCTGCAGCCGATGGAGATGCGTGGGACCATGGCGCATGCCGGCATGGTGCACCCGTGACGGCGATCGTGCTCGCGGTGCTGTGTGCGGCGTCGCTGGCGCGGGCCGACGGGGGGACGGTCCGCCTGCAGGCGCCCGCCGGGCCGTTCGTGGTCACGGTGTTCACCCGGCCGCAGCCGCTCGCCGCCGGGCCCGTCGACGTCAGCGTGCTGGTGCAGGACGCCGAGCAGGCGCCCGTCCTCGATGCGCGCGTCGAGCTGCGTCTCACCGGCCCCGGCGACGAGACGATGCACACGGTGCCGGCGACGCGCAGCGCGGCCGACAACAAGCTGCTCTATGCGGCCCTGGTCGACCTGCCGCGTGCCGGCGCGTGGACGCTCGACGTGGCGATCGCGCGCGGCACGGACGCGGCACGCGTCGGCGCGTCGCTGCCGGTGGAGCCGGCGCCACCGCCGTTGCGCGCGCTGTGGCCGTACCTCGCGTTCCCGCCCGCGGCGATGCTGCTGTTCGCGCTGCATCAGACGCTCTCGGTCCGGCGCAGGGGAGTAGACAGTGGTCCCGCCGTGGCCGAGGATGCCGCCGTGGCACGGGATGCGCGTGACGATGGCTGAGTCGTTGGCGACGCTCGATCCGTGGAGAACGGAGGTCCGGCGGGTGCCGGACCTGGAGGACCCGGGGCAGGCGCTGGCGGCGTGCGGCGCCGGCGGCGCGGCCCGGCACGAGCGCTGGGTGTGCGAGTCCCTCGAAGACATGCCAGAAGTATGGGACTGGACCTGGACGGCCGCCTGCGGGGCGGCCACGTAGAGGAGGCAGCGATGCAGGTGGGGATGATCGGGCTCGGGCGCATGGGCGCCAACATGGTGCGGCGGTGGATGCGGGCGAAGCACACGTGCGTGGTCCACGACGTGTCCGCGGACGCGGTGAAGGAGCTGGCCGGCGAGGGTGCCACCGGCGCCACGTCGCTCGACGACTTCGTCGCCAAGCTGAGCACGCCGCGCGTCGTCTGGCTGATGGTCCCCGCCGCGGTCGTCGACGCCACGCTGGCCGAGCTCGTCACGCGGCTGCAGCCGGGCGACATCATCGTCGACGGGGGCAACTCGTACTACCGCGACGACATCGACCGCGCCGGCCGCCTCGCCGAGAAGAAGCTCCACTACGTCGACTGCGGCACCAGCGGCGGCGTCTGGGGGCTCGATCGCGGCTACTGCCTCATGATCGGCGGCGAGAACGACGTGGTGAAGCACCTCGATCCACTCTTCGCCACGCTGGCGCCGGGCGTCGGCACCATCGACCGCACACCGGGGCGCGAGAAGGCGGGCGGCACGGCGGAGCAAGGCTACCTGCACTGCGGGCCGAACGGCGCCGGGCACTTCGTCAAGATGGTGCACAACGGCATCGAGTACGGCCTCATGGCCGCCTACGCCGAGGGCCTCAACATCCTGAAGCACGCCAACGTCGGCAAGGGGAAGCGCGACGTCGACGCCGAGACCACGCCGCTGCGGAACCCGGAGTACTACCAGTACGAGCTGAACCTGCCCGACATCGCCGAGGTGTGGCGGCGCGGCAGCGTGGTGGCCTCGTGGCTGCTCGATCTCACGGCGGCGGCGCTGCTGGGCGATCCCAAGCTGGCGCAGTTCAGTGGTCGCGTGTCCGATTCCGGCGAAGGGCGCTGGACGCTCGACGCCGCCATCGACGAGGCGGTGCCGGCACACGTGCTGGCGGCGGCGCTGTTCGAGCGCTTCTCGTCGCGCGGCGAGGCCGAGTTCCAGGATCGTCTGCTCTCCGCCATGCGCTACGAGTTCGGCGGCCACCACGAGAAGAAGTGATGGCGGCCGAACCGTCCGATGCGCTGGTGTTCTTCGGGGCCAGCGGCGACCTCGCGTACAAGAAGATCTTTCCCGCGCTGCAGTCGATGATCCGCCGCGGGCACCTGAACGTGCCCGTCGTCGGCGTCGCCAAATCCGGCTGGACGCTCGAGCAGCTCAAGAACCGCGCCCGCGAGAGCCTCGCCACGCACGGCGGCGGCGTGGACGAGGCGGCGTTCGCGAAGCTGTCGTCGTTGCTGCGCTACGTCGACGGCGACTACGGCGACCCCGCCACGTTCAAGGCGCTGCGCGCGCAGCTCGGGACGGCGACGCGTCCGGCCCATTACCTGGCGATTCCGCCGAGCATGTTCGGGGTGGTCGTCGAGGCGCTCGGGCAGGCCGATTGCGCGTCGCAGGCGCGCGTCATCATCGAGAAGCCGTTCGGCCACGACCTGGCCTCGGCGACGGCGCTCAACAAGACGCTGCACAGCGTGTTCGAGGAGCGCAACGTCTTCCGCATCGACCACTACCTCGGCAAGGAGCCGGTGCAGAACATCATCGTGTTCCGCTTCGGCAACACCTTCCTCGATCCGATCTGGAACCGGAACTACGTCGAGAGCGTCGAGATCACGATGGCGGAGTCGTTCGGCGTGCAGGGCCGCGGCCGCTTCTACGAGGAGGCGGGCTGCATCCGCGACGTGGTCCAGAACCACATGCTGCAGGTCGCCGGCTTCCTGGCGATGGAATGCCCCATCACCACGTACGACGAGTCGCTGCGTGACGAGCAGGTGAAGGTGTTCCGCTCCATGCGGCCGCTCGACGCCGACGATCTCGTGCGCGGGCAGTTCACCGGCTACCGCAAGGAGCCCGGCGTGGCGCCGGCGTCCACCGTCGAGACCTACGCGGCGGTGCGGCTCTACATCGACTCGTGGCGCTGGGAGGGCGTGCCCTTCCTGATCCGCGCCGGCAAGAACCTGCCCGTCACCACCACCGAGGTGTTCGTCGCGCTCAAGAAGCCGCCGCTGCGCAAGGTCGACGGCATCGACGCCAACTACGTCCGCTTCCGGCTGAGCCCCGACGTCACCATCGCCATCGGCGCGCAGGTGAAGCGACCCGGCGAGGCGCTCGTGTCCGAGCCGGCCGAGCTGGGCGTCACCCACCAGCCCGAGGCCCACGAGATGGAGGCGTACGATCGGCTCCTCGGCGACGCCATGGAGGGCCAGGGCATGCTGTTCGCGCGCGAGGACGGCGTCGAGGCGGCATGGCGGGTCGTGGAGCCGGTGTTGGGCGACGTCACGCCGATCCACGAGTACGCCCCGGGCACCTGGGGACCCGACGCGGCCAAACGGCTTGCGGACGACGTCGGCGGCTGGCACGACCCCGTGTGAGGACGGCGTGAGCGCAAGCGGCGGTACGGACGATCCCGGCGTCCAGGCGGTGGCGACCGCGGCGCTGGCCCTGGTGACCGACGGCGCGCGCCTCGGTCTCGGCACCGGGCGCGCGGCGACGGCGTTCATCCATGTGCTGGGTGCCCGCGTGCGCGACGGGCTGCGCGTCACCGGCGTGCCCACCTCCGATGCGTCGGAGGCGCTCGCGCGCCAGCTCGGCATTCCGATCATCGAGCTCGACGAGACCGTCGAGCTCGACATGACGGTCGACGGGGCGGACGAGGTCAGCCCCGAGCTCGATCTGGTGAAGGGGTGGGGCGGCGCGCTCGTCCGCGAGCGCATCGTCGCCTCGGCGTCGCGGCGCCAGGTCATCCTCGTCGGCCGCGAGAAGCTGGTGCGGACGCTCGGCGAGCGCGGCCGCATCCCGATCGAGGTGATCCCGCTGGCGCGCGGTCCCGTCATCCGCCGGCTGCGTGCGATCGGCCTGCGGCCCACCGTGCGCGCCACGCACGGCACGCCGCAGCGTACCGACAACGGCAACCTCACCATCGACTGCGCGCTCGAGACGCCGCTCGTCGACGGCCGGGCGGCGCGCGCCCTGGTGGCCACGCTGCGCACGATCGCCGGTGTGGTCGACTGCGGGCTCTTCCTCGGAACGGCCGAGCGTGTCCTGGTCGGCGATGCCGACGGACGGGTCGAGACCCGCGTACGACAGGGAGGCTCCGATGCCTGAAGTCGAGGTGTGTGCGGACGGCGACGCGCTGATGACGGCCGCCGCCGAGACGGTGGTGCGGGCGGCGGCGGAGGCCATCGAGGAGTCGGGGCGCTTCACGCTGGCGCTCTCGGGCGGCACGACGCCGAAGCGGCTCTTCCAGCTGCTCGCCACGCCCGGGTACGCGGCGCGGATCGACTGGACGCACGTGCACGCCTGCTTCGGCGACGAGCGCTGCGTGCCGCCGAACGATCCCGCCAGCAACTACCGCATGGCACGCGAGGCGCTGCTCGACCGCGTCCCGATCCCCCCGGGGCAGGTGCACCGCATGCGCGGCGAGGACGATCCGGTCACGGCCGCCGCCGACTACGAGCGCCAGCTGCGCGAGGTCGTCGGCAACCGCACGCGGCTCGATCTCGTCCTGCTCGGCATGGGCGACAACGGGCACACCGCGTCGCTCTTCCCCGGCCTGACCGCGGTCCACGAGCACACGCGGTGGGTCGTCGCCGAGCACATCGCCGAGGTCGGCATGTGGCGCATCACGCTGACGCCGGCCGCCATCAACGCCGCCGCCGAGGTGGTCTTCCTCGTGTCCGGTGCCGGGAAGGCGCCCATGCTGGCGCGCGTGCTCGAAGGCCCGCGCCAGCCCGACGTGTTGCCGGCGCAGGTGGTGGCGCCGACCAAGGGAACGCTACGCTGGCTGGTCGACGCGGCCGCCGCGGCACAGCTCAAACAGGAGGCACGATGAACGCGACCCGGACGTTGCACGAGGCCGGTCAGAGTCTCTGGCTGGACAACATCACGCGCAAGCTGCTCGACGACGGTGGCCTCCAGGGCTACATCCGCGATCTCTCGGTCACGGGCCTGACCTCGAATCCCACCATCTTCGACCAGGCCATCAAGAACAGCACCGACTACGACGGCGCCATCCTCGAGAAGACGAAGGCCGGCCGCGAGGGCGAGGCGCTCTTCTTCGAGCTGGCCATCGAGGACCTGACGCGCGCGGCCGATCTCTTCCGCCCGATCTACGACCGCACCAACGGCGTCGACGGCTGGGTGTCGCTCGAGGTGTCGCCGAAGCTGGCCTACGACGCCAAGAGCACCGTGGCGGCGGCGAAGGACCTGTGGACCCGCGCCGGCCGCCCGAACCTGTTCATCAAGATCCCCGGCACCGCCGAGGGATTGCCCGCGATCGAGGAGACGATCTTCGCCGGCGTCCCGGTGAACGTCACGCTGCTGTTCTCGCGCGAGCACTATCTCGCGGCGGCCCGTGCCTATCTGCGCGGCATCGAGCGGCGCGTCGCCGCGGGGCTCAATCCGCACGTCGCCTCCGTCGCCTCGGTCTTCGTCAGCCGCTGGGACGCGGCGGTGGCGAAGACGGTGCCGGCCGCGCTCGTCAACCGGCTCGGCGTCGCCATCGGCCGGCGTACCTACGCCGCCTACCGCGATCTCCTGGCGTCGGATCGCTGGCTGCGGCTCGTCAACGAGGGCGCGCGCTCGCAGCGGCTGCTCTGGGCGAGCACCGGCACGAAAGACCCGAAGGCACCCGACACGCTCTACGTCGAGGCGCTGGCCGCGCCGCACACCATCGACACCATGCCGGAGAAGACGCTGCAGGCGTTCGCCGATCACGGCACGGTGAGCGGCAAGCTGCCGCGCGACGGCGGCGACGCCGAGGACGTGCTCGACGAGTTCATGCGCGCCGGCGTCGACCTCGACGAGCTCGCGGCACAGCTCCAGCGCGACGGTGCGGCGTCGTTCGTCAAGTCGTGGGAAGAGCTGCTGGCGTGCCTGGTGGCGAAGAGCGCCAGCCTCAAGAAGGCGGGCTGATGGCGACGACACCCCTCGACGAACGGCCGGCGTGGAAGGCGCTCGGCGCCCACTACCAGCAGGTGCGCGACGTCCACCTGCGCACGCTCTTCGCCGACGACCCGGCGCGCGGCGAGCGCATGACCCTGGAGGCGGTGGGCCTCTACGCCGACTACTCGAAGCACCGCATCACCGACGAGACGCTGCGGCTGCTCCTCGCACTGGCGGCGGAGAGCGGCCTGCGCGAGCGCATCGACGCCATGTTCCGCGGCGACAAGATCAACGTCACCGAGAATCGGGCCGTCCTGCACGTGGCGCTGCGTGCCCCGCGCGACGCCGTCATCACGGTGGACGGGACGAACGTCGTCCCCGACGTGCACGAGGTGCTCGACCGCATGAGCGCCTTCGCCGACCGCGTCCGCTCCGGCGCGTGGACGGGGCACACGGGCAAGCGCATCCGGGCGGTCGTGAACATCGGCATCGGCGGCTCCGACCTGGGGCCGGTCATGGCCTACGAGGCGCTGCGCCACTACAGCCAGCGCGACCTCGTGGTGCGCTTCGTGTCCAACGTCGACGGCACCGACTTCCAGGAGGCGACGCGCGACCTCGATCCCGCCGAGACGCTGTTCATCATCTCCTCGAAGACGTTCACCACGCTCGAGACGATGACCAACGCGCACACCGCCCGCGACTGGAGCCTCGCGAGCCTGAAAGACCCGGCGGCGGTGGCGAAGCACTTCGTCGCGGTGTCGACGAACGCGGCGGAGGTGACGAGGTTCGGCATCGACACCGCCAACATGTTCGGCTTCTGGGACTGGGTCGGCGGCCGCTACTCGATGGACTCGGCGATCGGGCTGTCGACGATGCTCGCCGTCGGGCCCGAGCACTTCCGCGCCATGCTCGCCGGCTTCCACGCCATGGACGACCACTTCCGCACCGCGCCCTTCGAGCGCAACCTACCGGTGCTGATGGGTCTCCTGAACGTCTGGTACGCCGACTTCTTCGGCGCGCAGACGGTGGCGGTGCTGCCGTACGAGCAGTACCTGAAGCGCTTCCCGGCGTATCTCCAGCAGCTGACGATGGAGTCGAACGGCAAGCACGTCACGCTGGACGGCCAGCACGTGCGCTGGGAAACCGGCGCGGTCTACTGGGGCGAGCCCGGCACCAACGGCCAGCACTCGTTCTACCAGCTGATCCATCAGGGCACGAAGTTGATCCCGTGCGACTTCATCGGCTTCCACCAGGCGTTGGAGCCGCTCGGGCCGCACCACGATCTGCTGCTGGCCAACGTCTTCGCGCAGGGCGAGGCGCTGGCCTTCGGCAAGACCACCGCCGAGGTGCGCGCCGAGGGCACGTCCGAGACGCTGGCGCTGCATCGGACCTTCGAAGGCAACCGGCCGAGCACGACGCTCCTCGCCGATCGGCTGACGCCCACCATGCTGGGCACGCTCGTGGCGCTCTACGAGCACAGCGTGTTCACGCAGGGCACGATCTGGCAGATCGACTCGTTCGATCAGTGGGGCGTCGAGCTCGGCAAGGTGCTGGCCAAACGCATCGTGCCCGAGCTACAGGGCGACGTGCCGCTCACGCACGACAGCTCCACCAACGCGCTCATCCGCCGCTACCGCCAGGGCCGACGTCCCGGATGAGCGACGTCGTCATCGCACCGTCCATCCTGGCGGCCGACTTCCGTCGTCTCGGCGCCCAGGTCGAGGAGGCGCTCGCGGCCGGCGTGCGGCGCATCCACGTCGACGTCATGGACGGCCACTTCGTGCCGAACATCAGCATGGGGCCGCTCGTGGTGGAGGCGTTGCGGCCCCTGGCGGAGCGCAGCGGGGCGATGCTCGAGGTGCACCTCATGATCGAGGCGCCCGACCGCTACCTCGCCGACTTCGCGCGCGCGGGGGCCGGGGCCATGACGGTGCACGTCGAGGCCTGTCCGCACCTGCATCGTACGGTGGGTGCCATCCGCGAGCTGTCGGCGCAGCCCGGCGTCGCGCTCAATCCGGCCACGCCGCTGGGCGCGCTCGACGAGATCCTGCCCGACATCGACGTCGCGCTCATCATGTCGGTGAACCCGGGCTTCGGCGGGCAGGCGTTCATCGCGTCCAGCATCGACAAGGTGCGACGGCTGCGCACGACGCTCCGCCAGCGCAACCTCGACCACATCGAGATCGAGGTCGACGGCGGCGTAGGTCCGAAGAACATCCGGGCGCTCGCCGAGGCCGGTATGACCATCGCGGTCGCCGGCAGCACGGTGTTCAACGACCGCGCGTCGGTGGGCGACAGCATCCGCGTCCTGCGCGCCGCGTGTGCGGCGGTGTGAGCGTCGTCGCGCAGTCGAACCGTCGGCTCAGTGCTCGCGCTTGCGCAGCGGCAGTCCCTCCGGCCCGTACAGCTTGCGGTCCCAGCGCTTCGGGTTCAGGCGATCGCCGGCGAGCTCCCAGACGAGCGGCTGGCCCTGTGGGGCGCCGGTGTCGTCCTCGAGCTGGACCGTCAGCTGATTGTCGTCGACCAGCGACCAGCGACCGCTGACGACGGGGCTGCCGCGGTCCTGGCCGAGGACGACGGTCTCGAACGTGGCGCGGCCGGTCGGCTGGATCCAGAGGCTCACGAGCTTCGTGGTGTCGCCCTCGGGTAGCCGCTCCTGCCACATGCCGGTCACCTTGGTGAGCGGGGTGGGGATCACGAAGATCGAGCAGCCGGCGAGGAGCACGGCAGCGAGGCAGACGGCGAGGACACGATGCATGTCGGTCTCGATGCCATGCGGCCCTGGGCTTGTCACGCCACGACCGCTTGAAGGACGGCCCGCCGGCGTCCATACACGCGACGTGGGGATGCGATCTCGTCGGCTGGGTGGGGTGGCGCTGGGGATGCTGTGGGCGTTCGGCGTGGCGACGGCGTGGGCCGGCGACGGCGACCCGCCGTCACGTCGCGCCGTCCGCAGCGCCGTCTCGGCCGTGCTCGACGCCGGCGTGCCGGCGGCGGCGGTCGTCATCACGACGCCGCGCCACACCGAGAATCTCTCGGACGGCTACGCCAACATCGAGCGCAAATTTCCGCGCATGCGGCTGCGCGAACGCTGGCGCGTCGGCGGCGTCTCGAAGGCGTACACCGCGGCCGTGGTGTTCCGTCTCGTCGAGGGCGGGGTGCTCGGGCTCGGCGACACCGTCGCGGAGTGGCTGCCCGGTCTCCTGCCCGCGGGCGGCGCCATCACGGTGGAGCAGCTGCTCGGGCAGACCTCGGGTCTCGTCGACTACACCACCACCGACGCCTTCATCGCGGCGATCACGCCGAGCACGAAGGTCGACCTGCCGCCGCAGACGCTGGTCGGCTTCGTAGCCGGGCTGCCGCTCCTGTTCGCGCCCGGGAGCGCGTACGCCTACTCCAACACCAACGCGATCGTGCTCGGGCTCATCGTCGAGGCCGCCACGGGCACGTCCTTCGCGAACGAGCTGGCGACGCAGGTGACCGACCCGCTCCATCTGCAGCGCACGGCGCTCCCCGACGTGCCCGATCTCGTGCGGCCGCGCACGCGTGGCTACGACTTCCCGGTGCGTGGTGCGGGCAATCCGCGCGACGTGACGCGCGCCTACTCGCCGTCGTTGGCCTGGACGACCGGCAGCGTGGTGTCCACGGCGCTCGAGCTGGGCCGGTTCCTGCGCGCCCGCATGGCCGGCCGCATCTTCGGGCCGTCGCTGGTCGAGACCAGCATCGCCACGCTGCGGCCCGGCGATTCGACGCCGAAGGGTCCCGGACGCAACTCGGTGGGCCTCGGCATCTTCGAGTACCGCATCGCGGGCTGCGGCACGCTCTACGGCCACACCGGGGAGTATCCCGGCTATCGGGCCTACGCGGCGACGACGCGCAGCGGGCAACGCTCGGTGGTGGTGCTGGTCAACGTCACGAATCTCAGCACCGAGCAGGAGCAGCGCCTCGACGAGCTGTGGCGCCTGGCGTCCTGCCGCGCGTTGCAGGCGAGGTAAGCGGGACGATGGCCACGGCGCACGAGAAGGCGCTGCGCATCAACCTCGATCCGACGATCTACGGCACGTTCGCCGAGATCGGGGCGGGCCAGGAGGTGGCGCGCTGGTTCTTCCACGTCGGGGGCGCCGCGGGCACGGTGGCGGAGACGATCTCGGCGTACGACATGGCCGTCAGCACCGCACGGTACGGCCAGGCGAGCCGGTTCGTCAGCCGCGAACGGCTGCAGGCCATGCTCGAGTGCGAATGGGCGAAGTTGCTCGAGCGGCTGGCCCCGAGTCGCGGCGATCGATGTACGTTCTTCGTGTTCGCGGACACGGTGGCGACGCGCAGCTACTCGCGCACCGAGGACGGGAGCGGCTGGCTCGGCGTGCGGTTCCAGACGGCACCCGGCGGCGACCCGTCGGAGGTGCTGCTGCACGTCCACCTCCACGATCCGGAGCCGGTGCGGCAACAGGAAGACCTCGGTTTGCTCGGGCTCAACCTGCTCTACGGGACGGTCTTCCACCACGCGGATCCGCACGCCCTGGTGCGGACGCTCATGGACGGCTTGCATCGCACCCGCGTCGAGGTGGACGTCGTGGCCTTCTCCGGGCCCGCCTTCGCGGGCGTCGACAACCGCCTCGTCGCGCTGGCGCTGGTGGAGCAGGGGCTCACCGACGCCACCATGTTCACCGCCGACGGCGAGATCGTGCAGCCGTCGGAGGTGCTCTACAAGCGGCCCATCCTGCTCGCGCGCGGCGCGTTCCGTCCGATCACCCGGCTCGGTCTCGACATCCTGGAGCGTGGCCGGTCGCAGTTCCTCGCCGAGGCCGGGCTCGGCACCGAGGAGCCCGTGGTCCTCACCGAGCTGAGCTTCGGCGATCTCAGCGCGGGGGGTGGACGCGTCGATCACGCCGACTTCCTGGCCCGCGCCGACACGTTGCGGACGCTCGGCACGAGCGTGATGGTCTCGCGCTTCGGTCGCTACTTCGCCCTCGTCGACCATCTCGCGTCGTACACGACCCGGCCGATCGGGATCGCCCTCGGTCTTCCGGGGCTGGCGCAGATCGTCGAGGCGAGCCACTACGACGATCTGGCCGGTGGGCTGCTCGAAGCGGCCGGCCGCCTCTTCAAGAGCAACGTGACGCTCTACGTCTATCCAGGGCGTGGCGCGGACGGGGCGCGGCTGACGATCGACACGGTGCCGCTCGGCCCGTTGGCGCGGCATCTGCGCGACTACCTCGTGGCGGCGGGCCGGGTGCACCAGATCCCCGACTGCACCGAGGCCTATCTCGGGCTCGACAGCGCGGCGGTGCTGGACGGCATCCGGGCGGGCGATGCGGCGTGGGAGGCCATGGTGCCGCCGCCGGTCGCGGAGGTCATCCGTCGCCGGCGCCTGTTCGGCTGGACGCCGGCGTAGCTACTCGTCGTCCTCGTCGTCGTCGATCAGGCCGTCGTTGTCGTCGTCCCAGTCGTCGGTGTTGGAGAGACCGTCGCGATCGAGATCGCGGTCCTCCGGTGCCGCCCCCCACGTCCGATCGCGTGCGGACGGCTTGCCGTAGCGCTGCGTCAGCTGGGTCTCGGTGAGCTCGCGCTCGGGGTGGTCGCGGGCGGGTACGGCCGCGGGGAGGACGAGCATGAGGACGCCGGGAACGAGGAGCAGACGCGAGCATCGCCGGAGCGTGGACATGGCGCATCCTCACTAGACGCGCCGGCGGCGGGACGGTCAATCCCCCTTTCTGGGGATATTGGTGGCCGGGACGGGGGCTCAGCGCGCCTGCAGGCGCGCCTCCACGGCGGCGAGGTCGCCGAGGCCGTCGTCGGCGACGTCCCGGCCGAGTAGGACGGCGAGGGGGTCGCGCAGATCGTCGACGTAGCCGAGGGCGTAGGCGCCGCGGGCGTAGCCGATCAGGCGCAGCAGCGGCTCGGGCAGGGAGCGCGCGACGTCGGCGGGCACCGACAGGTACTGGTTCTCCTCCTGGCGCAGCCAGCTGACGGCGTAGGTGATGTTGACGCCGTAGCGGGTCTCGTCGGACTGGTTGGCCCCGGCGCCGTGGTAGGCCGACCCGGTGTAGAACAGTACGGAGCCCGCGGGCATCTCCGCCGGCACCGTGTCGGCGTGCTCGAACGCGAGCCGATCCGCCTGGCGATGGCTGCCGGGGATCACGCGCGTGGCGCCGTTCGCTTCCGTGAAGTCCGTCATCGCCCAGATGGTGTTGCACTGGACCTCGTAGCCGGACGGGAAGGGGAAGAAGTCGAACGCCCACTGGTCGCGATGGATGCGCTGGCCGGGCTCGCCCGGGCCGATCGCGATCACCTGGGTGAGATGGAGCTGCACCGTCGTGGCCTCGCTCAGGACGCCGCGCACCGCCGCGAGCACCGTCGGGTGCATCACCAGGTCGCGACAGGTGGCGGAGCGGGCGACGAGCCCGCCCGTGCGCCGCGTGCGATGCCCCGAGAACTCGTCGTTGCCCGGCGCGGTGGCGTCGAGGAAGGGGCGCAGCTCGGTGCGGGCTTGCTCGAGCAGGGACGCGGGGACCAGGCGCTCGACGATGGCGCAGCCCTCGGCGGCGAGCGCGCCGGCGACGTCGGCGCCGGTGGCGGTGGCGGGAAGACGCGGGATCGGCATGGGATCGAGGTACTGCGGTCGGGTCGCCACGGTCAACCGCGGCTTGCACCGCGGGGGTCGGGAGTGGAAGGACGGCTGCCGATGGCCACGGCGCCGCCGATCGATCTCACCGACCTCGACGCCTTCGCCGCCGGCTTCCCGCATGCGGCCTTCACGACGCTCCGGCGCGAGGCGCCGGTGTGGTTCCACGAGCCCACCGCGCACACGCCCGGCGGCGAGGGCTTCTGGGTGCTGTCGCGTCATGCCGACGTGACGGCGGTGGCGCAGGACGCC
This sequence comes from uncultured Binatia bacterium (SeqCode), assembly GCA_964404165.1. GTDB lineage: Bacteria > Desulfobacterota > Binatia > DP-6 > DP-6 > DASYLJ01. Next base: position 48,822 of record CAYOIZ010000001.1, read on the forward strand.
GCCGCGTTCTCGTCGGAGTCGGGTGGCGGCCGCGACGGCGGCGGCACCCTGATCGAGGATCTGCCGGCCGGCTTCGCGAGCGGCGTGCTGCTCAACATGATGGACGACCCGCGCCACCGCGGCATCCGCCGCCTGGTGACGCCCGGCGTGTCGCCGCGGGCGCTGGGGCGGCTCGAGGACGAGCTCCGCCGGCGCACCGCCGCCATCGTCGACGCGGCCGTGGCACGGGGCCGCTGCGACCTGGTCCTGGACGTCGCCGCCGAGCTGCCCCTGCAGGCCACCGCGCACCTCCTCGGCGTGCCGCAGGACGACCGCCATCAGCTGTTCGCGTGGGCGAACGCGACGCTCGACTACGACGGGCGCGACCTCGGCGAGCACGATGCGCGCACGCAGGCGGCGTCGGCCGAGATGTTCCAGTACGCCGGCCGCCTGATCGCCGAGAAGCGTGCCGTCCCCGGCGACGATCTCCTGTCCGCGGTGGTGCACGGGCGGGTCGCCGGGGCCGGCGGCCACGAGGAGCCGACGACGGATCTGGAGCAGCAGATGTTCTTCAACCTGCTGATCGCGGCCGGCAGCGAGACGACGCGCAACACCATCGCGCTCGGCGTGCTCGCCTGCATCGAGCAGCCGGCGGCGTGGGACGCGCTCCGCGCCGACGCCGGGCTGCTGCCGTCGGCGGTGGAGGAGATGCTGCGCTGGGCGTCGTCGACGGCCTACAACCGCCGTACGGCCCGTCGCGACGTCACGCTGCACGGCCGCACGATCCGCGCCGGCGACAAGGTGACGCTGTGGTGGTCGTCGGCGAATCGCGACGAGGCGGTGTTCGACGATCCCTTCCGGTTCGACGTGCGACGCACGCCGAATCCGCACGTCGCCTTTGGACAGGGTGCGCACTTCTGCCTCGGGGCCACGCTGGCACGCACGGAGATCCGTCTCGTCCTCGAGGCGCTCCTGGCCCGCACCCGGCGCCTCGCGCTCGACGGGCCGGTCGAGTTCACGCGCAGCAACAAGCACACCGGCGTGCGCCACATGCCGGTGACGTTCGAGCGCCGCTCCTAGGCGCGCCGGAGGCAGCGACCGGGGCGGGCGCCGGTGTGCGCGGCGTCGCGCACCACGAGGGTGCCGTTCACGAGCACGTGGCGAATGCCGGCGGGCGCGCGCTGCGGCTCGTCGTACGTGCCGCGATCGGAGATCGTGGCCGGATCGAACACGACGAGGTCGGCGACGTGGCCGGGGCGCACGAGGCCGCGGTCGCCGACGCCGAAGCGCGCGGCCGGCATGCCCGTCATGCGGTGGACCGCCTCCTCGAGCGAGAGCACGCCGGTGTCGCGCGCGTAGCGTCCGAGGACGCGCGGGAACGTGCCGAAGAGGCGCGGGTGCGGCTTGCCGTCGAGCGACGGCAGGCCGTCGGAGCCGATCATCGTCGTGGGGTGCTGCATCACGGCGCGGACGTCGTCCTCGCACATGAGCTCCAGGATGGCCGTGGCAGCCGGGCCTTCCTCCTCGACGATGTGCTCGGCGGTGTCGAGCGGTGTGCGCCCGAGCGTCGCCGCGAGCTCCTCGATGGTGAGGCCTTCCCATTCCGGATGCCGCGGGGACGAGGCGATGCGGACGTCGCGTGGCTCGAGGCGGCCGAGCGGGCCGCCGGCGGCGGTGAGCGCACCGTTCTGGAGGACGGCGGCCAGCATGGTGCTGCCGGCCGTGTATGGATACTGGTCGGCGGCGACGTCGACGCCACGCGCGCGGGCGGCGTCGAGCAGCGCGAGCGACCGCTGCACGAGGCCCCAGCTGTCGCGCCCCGCGGCCTTGTGATGCGACACCTGCACCGCGATGCCGGTGTCGGCGCCGATCGCGATGGTCTCGGCGATGGAGTCGAGCAGGCCGGTGCCCTCGTCGCGCATGTGGCTGGTGTAGATGCCGCCGACCGCCGCCGCGCGACGGGCGAGGGCGGCGATCTCCTGGTGCTGCGCGTGACGGCCGGGCTCGTAGATGAGTCCGGTCGAGAGACCGATGGCGCCGGCGGCCATGCCCTCGTCGACCAGCGCCTCCATGGCGGAGAGATCGGCGTCGCTCGGTGCCCCCTCGCGCCCGCCCATCACCGCGGCGCGGACCATGTTGTGGCCGACGAGCACGGCCACGTTCAGGCTGGGGGGTTCGCGATCGAGCAGCGCCATGTAGCCGGCGTGCCCGTCCCACGCCGGAAAGGTCGCGCGCGGATGGAACGACCGCAGGGCCCAGACCGCGACCGGGTGGGGTGCCGGCCCGAGGCCGCAGTTGCCGACGACGTCGGTGGTGACGCCCTGCAGGACCTTGAAGTCCATCGTCGGGTGCAGCAGCACGGCGCCGTCGTCGTGGCTGTGCACGTCGATGAAGCCGGGGGTGACGACGTGTCCGCCGACGTCGAGCCGGATGCCGGCGGCGGCTCCGGCGAGGTCACCGACCGCGGCGATACGGTCGCCGCGCACGCCGACGTCTGCGCGCCGTGCCGATGCGCCACTGCCGTCGACGACGCGACCTCCATCGAGCACCAGATCGAACGGGTCGCGAGCCATTCGGCGTGGTACGTCGCAGCGCGCCGGGCGTCAAGGTTCGTGGGGGAGTTGCTTGACGGCGTTCCGCCATGGGCCTAGCGGTGGGCTTTCGGCGCATTGCAATGAACGGGACGCAACCCGGTAGTCGCATTGCAGCGGGCGCGGTCGGTGCCCGCAGCCCGCCGGCCGGTCGACCGTTCGGGGAAGGACATCATTCGACCCTCAACGCAGTCAACCGAAGGAGCATGCGATGGGTAAGGCCGTCATCGTCGTCTGCCTGCTCGCGCTCGCGAGCACCGCAGCCGCCAGGAAGGAGAAGAACCGGGTCGTGATGGACTTCGCGACCATGTATGCGGTCGACGAGGCCTTCGTCGGCGAGACGAACCCGATCCGCGGCATCGTGGGGGACGAGCTGCCGTGGGAGATCGACGGCGGGGTCCACGGGCGCCTCACGTCGCACGGGCATCTACGGGTCCGGGTTCGCGGCCTCGTGTTCACGCACGACGCCGAGGTGCCTCCGGAGCTCCAGGGCACGAACGACGAGACCAGCTTCCGGGCGGTGGTGAGCTGTCTGAACGAGGACGCCGCTGGACACGTGATCACGACGAACGTGACGACGGTGGGGTTTCCCGCGACACCCTCCGGCAATGCCGACATCGACACGGACGTGACCCTTCCCAGCGAGTGCGTCGCGCCGATCGTCTTCGTGGTGGCCGGCAGCGAGGACAAGTGGTTCGCCGTGACGGGCGTCTCGTCCGAGTAGGGGACATCGGTGGTGGGTCGGTCCCTCGTGCCGACCCGCCACCGGATGCCCACGACGGGAGTTCCACCGTCACGACGATCCGCGCTAGGAGACACCGCATGGGACGGTTGCTGGTGACGCTCGGGATCGCGCTCATGGCCGCGGTGGGGTGCGGGTCGGATCGCGACGTCGCCGAGGACGTCCGGACCGCCATCGCGGCATACGGCGCCACGCCGACGGAGGCCGCGGCGGCCGAGGTCGACGCCCGCTTCGCGTGCTTCGACGCCCTCATCGCCACCCGCCGCGCGGAGGCCGCGCGCGCCGACGCCGACGATCGCGCGCCGATCGACGACGAGGTGCGCACGCTGGACGCCGAGCGCACGGCGCTGCGCACGGAGTACGCGAAGGTCCGGATGCAGGTCGTCGGCGACGCCGCGAGCGACGCGTTGAAGGAGGTGGGCCGCTCCATCGGCGAGGGGCTCGAGGCCGCCGGCCGCAGCCTGCGCGAAGCCACCGGCGAACGCCCTAGCAGCCCGCAATAGCAGGCGATTTTCCTTGACGCGTCACCGGGGGCGAGCGTACCGTCCGCGCCCCATGACTCCACGCGCATCTGCCGGCGCTGTCCGTCGGCTGTTGGCTTCGAGTGTGCTCGCGCTGGTCGTCGCCGTCCCCGCGCTGGTGCATGCGGCCTGCGGAGACGGCCTCGTCGACGCCGGTGAGCAGTGCGACGACGGCAACGTCGTCAGCGGCGACTGCTGCTCCGCCGCCTGTACCGCCGAGTCGAACGGCAACGCCTGCGACGACGGCAACCCGTGTACGACGTCGAGCTCGTGTGGCGGCGGGACGTGTGTCGCGACCGGCGGCGACACGCGCTGCGCGCTGGATCTGGACCGCTTCAAGTGCTACCAGGCCGCGCCCACGCCGGGCACACCCCGCTTCGTGCGACGCAGCGTCGCCCTGACCGACGAGCTCGAGACGGTGAACACGCTCGTCACGAAGGCGCGTGCGATCTGCAATCCGGTGCGCGCGAACGACGAGGGTCCCGACGACCCGACGGCGCACCTGGCCTGCTACAGCACCGTCGATGACCGCCGGCAGCGCTTCGCCCCGCGCGACGTCGAGGTGACGAACCAGTTCGGCGTGCAGCAGTTCCGGGTCCTGAAGCCCTACCAGCTGTGTGTCCCGTCCGAGCAAGGCACCGTGCCCGAGCCGCCGGCGCCGTCGATGCTCCGCATCGATCATTTCCGCTGCTACAAGGCCTCGTCCCGGAGCGGTGGCCCGGCCGACAAGCCGATCGTGAAGCTCGAGGACCAGTTCGAGAGTCGGGTGGCTCGTGTCGGTCACGCCATCCGCCTCTGCAACCCGGTGGACATGGACGGCGAGGGCCTCCTCGACGGCGCCGCCCACCTCGCCTGCTACAAGCTCGAGCGCATCGCCGCCGATCCCGTTGCCCCGTTCGTGCCGAAGCCGGTCAGCATCGAGAACCAGCTCGGTGCGCTGGCCCTCACGGCCCGACCGCTGCCCCACCTCTGCGTCCCCGCCCGGACCACGATCCCCGCCTCCTGACTCGCGGGGCAATCCGCGCAACCCTGCGACGTCGTAGTACTTTCGTCCCGAGACACGACCAAAGTTTTCCTTGACCCGAAAAATGCCCCGCGTCTATTGTCCATCCCGGCAGCGTCCCACCGATGGTTCATGACGAGACGGCACCCGCCGCTCGCAGAAAGAAGAGGAAATCCCTGATGCGTCGACCCGTCGTTCCTGTGCTGCGAGGCCTGGGTCTCGCCATCGCGGTCATGCTCGGTGGGCTCGGCGCGGCGTCTCCGGCCAACGCGCAGTGCAACACGACGCAGTTGTGTGCGGCGGGGGCCAACCCCTGCAACATCACGACGGCGTGTACGGTGAACGCCGGTACCGTATTCGACATCCGGCCGCGGGCGCTCGTCATCAAGGAAGGCAAGGTGCTGACGATCGGCACCGGCACCGCGCCGCTGACGATCCGCGCCGGCAGCATCCTCTTCGAGAAGGGCGCGAGGATCCTCGCCACCGGCACCACCGGCGCGATGGGCAGCGGCGGCGCGGTCGTGCTGCAGGCCACCACCACCTTCACGATGCAGTCGATGGGCAGCACCAATTCGCGGATCGACGTCACCGGCGAGATCAGCGGCGGCAGCGTCGAGATCACGGCCGGTGGCGCCGTCGACATCAACGGGCTCGTCCAGGCCAATGCCACCAGCCCGAACGGCTTCGGCGGCCTGATCGACATCGTCTCGGAGACCTCCACCGCCAACTTCAGCGGTCCGGGCATCCAGGCGGCGGGTGGTGATCGTGGCGAGAACGGCGCCTCCGGTGGCGCCGTCGGCGTGTTCACCATGGGCAACATCACCGTCAACGCGCCGATCGACGTGTCGGGCGGTGACTGCATCTGCGACATCTCACTCGACTCCGCCGCCGGGAACGTGAACATCACGGCACTGGGCGACTTCAATCTGCGTGGCAAGGGCGACATCGGCGACGGCGGTGCCACCAGCGTGACCGCGACCGGTACGGTCACCATGGCCGGCGACATCTTCGCCGTGGCCCAGGGCAGCGGTGGCGAGTTCGGCTTCGGTGGTGGGTTCGGTGGCGACCTCGACGTCTTCGCGAACGGCAACATCGTGCTGTCCGGGCGAGTCGACCTCGACGGGCACTCTCCCGACGGTGACGGCGGCAACGCCGACCTGCAGTCCGATCTCGACATCACGCTCAGCAACTACCTGGGCGTCCCGACCCTGGGGCTCGGCGCGGCGGGCGACATCTTCGTGTCCGCCGGCCGCGATCTCACCGTCAGCGGGACGATCAACGCCGCCGCGGATGCGTTCGGCGGCCAGATCGACATGACGGCCACGGGCACGGCGAACATCAGCGGCAGTCTGCTGGCCTCTGCCACCGCGGCCGACAATTTCGGCGGCACCATCTCCGTCCAGGCCTGCACGCTCAGCACCACGTCGACGTCGCTCTTCGATGCGCGCGGCGGCGGCTCCTTCCCGTCGGCGACCAACTTCCTGCTCGCCAGCAACACGTTGACGTCGCGCGGCCGGCTGCTGGCCGGCTCCACCAACCGGCTCGACTACCTCACGACCCCGCCCACGGTGATCCCGCCGGCGCTGCCGGCGCCGGTCATCTCGCCGGCAGTCACCGTCGTGCAGAACCCGGCGCTGCCGTGCTGCGTGAACTGCGCCCAGTGCGGCGACGGCAACGTCACCGGCGCCGAGCAGTGCGACGACAACAACACCGTCGGCGGCGACTGCTGCTCCGCGAGCTGCCAGTTCGAGGCCCTCAACAGCCCCTGTGCGGCGGACGCGCTGATCTGCACCCGTGACGTCTGCAACGGCGCCGGTCTCTGCACGCATCCGGCCGGCAACGCCGGCACCGTGTGCCGCGGCTCGGGCGGTGTCTGCGACGTCGCCGAGACCTGCAACGGTAGCTCGACGACGTGTCCGGCCGACGCCAAGAGCACGGCCACCTGCCGTGCCTCGGTGGGGGTCTGCGACGTCGCCGAGAGCTGCGACGGTGTGAACAACGCCTGTCCGGCCGACGTGGTCGCGCCGGGGACCACCCCGTGTCGTGCGGCGGCCGGCGTCTGCGACGTCGCCGAGACCTGCAACGGCATCAGCGGCGCGTGTCCGGCCGACGCCAAGAGCACGGCGCCCTGTCGTGCCTCGGGCGGGGCATGTGACGCCGCCGAGAGCTGCAACGGCGTGAGCAACGACTGTCCCGCCGACGTCCTGTCGCTGCCCGGCACCCCGTGCCGCGCCTCGGCCGGCGCCTGCGATCTCGCCGAGACCTGCACGGGGTCCAGTGCGGCGTGCCCGGCGGACGTCAAGAGCACGGCGCCGTGCCGGGCCGCGGCCGGTGCCTGCGACGTGGCCGAGACCTGCAACGGCAGCAGCAACGACTGTCCCGCCGACGTCTTCGTCGGCGCCGGTACGGGCTGCCGCGCGGCGGCCGGCACCTGCGACGTGGCCGAGAGCTGCACGGGCTTGAGCGCCGCATGTCCGGCCGACGTGAAGAGCACGGCGCCATGCCGTGCCGCGAACGGCATCTGCGACGTCGCCGAGAGCTGCGACGGGGTGGGCAACGATTGCCCCGTCGACGCGTTCGCGCCCTCCACCACCGAGTGCCGCGCCTCGGCGGGCGTCTGTGACGTCGCCGAGACCTGCACCGGATCGTCGGGCGCGTGCCCGGCCGACGCCAAGAGCACCGCCGTCTGCCGCGGCGCCGACGGCTCGTGCGACCTCGCCGAGAGCTGCGACGGATCGGGCAACGACTGCCCGGCCGACGTGCTCGCGCCGGACGACACCGCGTGCGGTGGCGACGCCTGCTCCGGCTTCGGCACCTGTCAGGGCGGCGTCTGCACGGGCGGCGACCCCGTCACGTGTGGCGCCTGCCAGACCTGCGATCCGGTCGACGGCTGCGTCGCGGCCCCGCGGGTCGCGTGCACGCTGCCGGTCGAGCCGCGCAAGGCGCAGTTCCAGGTGAAGGACTCGCCGAAGGGCGAGGCCTCCGATCAGGTGATCTGGAAGTGGGTGAAGGGCGGGGACGTCACGGCCGCCGACTTCGGTGACCCGGTCACCACCGACACCATGGACTTCTGCGTCTTCGACCGCTCGCAGGCCACGCCGTCGCTGGTCTATCGCGCGCGGGTACTGCCCGGTCGGACGTGCGGCACCAAGCCGTGCTGGATCGCGAACGGCGACAAGGGCTTCAAGTACGTCGACAAGGCCGGGACCCCGGAGGGCATCAACACGCTGACCCTCACCGCGGGCCTCGCCGGCAAGTCGAAGATCCTGCTGAAGGGCAAGGGCGTGAACCTCTCGAATCACGCCGCCGGCCTGCCGGCGCCGCCGCTCATGCTGCCGCTCACCGTGCAGCTGCAGTCCGGCAACGGCCAGTGCTGGGAAGCGAACTACTCGGCGGCGGGGATCACGAAGAACACGCCGCTCGAGTTCAACGGCAAAGCCGACTGACGCGCCGTCGATCGCGTGGCCGTCACCGTGGTGACGGCCACGCGGGTCGCCGCAGCCTCGGCGCTATTTGTTCGGCTGCGGGGTCATGCGGAGGTAGGGCTTGAGCGCCTTCCACCCCTTGGGGAACTTCTGCTCGAGCTCCTTCGGATCCTGAAGCGACGGGACGATGACGCAGTCGTCACCGTCCTTCCAGTTCGCGGGCGTCGCCACCTGATGCGAGTCGGTGAGCTGGAGCGAATCGAGGACGCGCAGGATCTCGTCGAAGTTGCGGCCGGTGCTGGCGGGATAGGTGATCATCGCGCGCACCTTCTTCTTCGGATCGATGAAGAAGACCGACCGCACCGTGAGCGTGTCGTTCGCCTGCGGATGGATCATGCCGTAGAGGTCCGAGACCTTGCGGTCGCCGTCGGCGAGGATCGGGAAGTTCATCCGCGTCTTCTGCGTCTCCTCGATGTCGCCGATCCAGCCCGTGTGCGACGCCACGTCGTCGACGCTGAGCGCCACCACTTTGCAGTTGCGCTTGTCGAAGTCGGGCTTGAGCTTGGCGACGGTTCCGAGCTCCGTCGTGCAGACGGGCGTGAAGTCCTTCGGGTGGGAGAAGAGGACGGCCCACTTGTCGCCGATCCACTCGTGGAATCGGATGGGACCCTCAGAGGACTCCTGCGTGAAGTCCGGGGCGATGCCGCCGATCTGAACTGCCATGGACGTCTCCTTCCGTGCGTGTGGTGAGGTCGAACCTCGACGGCTAGCGCGGAGGCCCCTGGGCGGTCAATGACCCGTTCGCGGGAACGCGAGGCGCGACCAGACCCGCATCGCAGGATGGCGAACGGGCGACCGCCGATGCTGAGGCCAGGGATGGCATGAAGCATGCTTCGGGCTGGTCCCGAGATGTCGGACCGTCAGGAAGCACCGCTCAGGGTGGCAGAGGTCATGCGGACCCGCACCGGCGCGGTTCGTGCGGACGAGACGCTGGCGCGAGCCGCAGAGCGGATGGAGTCGCTGCGGGTGCGCGAAGTGCCGGTCGTGGACGAGGGCGGCCGCCTGGTCGGCATCCTGACGCAGGGCGATCTATTGCCGCATCGCGGGCACTTCGAATGGACGCCGGTGGCGGCGGCGATGAGCAGCGACCCGGTGACGGCCCACCCCATGTCGACGACGGTGGTCGCGGCGGAGCTGCTCCTCGCACACCACGTCAATGCAGTCCCCGTCGTCGCCGACGGGCAGCTGCTCGGGATGATCAACCGGAGTGATCTGCTCCGGACCCTGATCGGAGGCGTAGCCTCGCTTTGAGGAGGGTCGCCTGCATGCCGACGTGGGGGTCGGACGAGCGGGCGAGCGCCGTGTCGACGAGGCGGCCGAGATGGGGATCGTCGTGCGCGTCGTCGGGCGCACGCGTCCCAGTGGTGACGAGCGCGATCCGACGGACGGCCTCGATCTCGCTCGCCTCGATCGCGAGTGCCGCCGCCAGGCGCTCGTCGTCCGTCGCGGTCGGCGGGAGATGCTCGGCGCGCTCGACGCGCTCGATCGCCTGCGCGAGGGCCTCGTCCCATCCGTCGACGCACGTCTGCCAGCCGCGCGTCGCCGGCAGCGTCCAGCGGGCATCGACGATCGCGCGCGCGTGCGCCTGCTCCTCCGCCGCCATGGCGTCCCAGACCGCGCGAAGATCGGGTGCGGTCGTCGCCGATGCGAAGGCCCGATAGATCGCGGCGGTGCGCTCCTCGAGGCTACGCGACGCGTCGAGCAGGGCGTCCAGGTGCATGCAGGCAAAAGCAAGCCACATGCCCGCGAGCCCCGGGATGCCTGCGGGCGCGGTGTCTCGAATGCGGGACGCGCACGCGCCGCGTGATTGCCGTGCGTGGGAATGCCCACGTCGCCCGCGAGGCTCGGGGGGCGGTCGCGTCCTTGCTATGATGTCCGGCGTGGATGCGACGCTCCAGTTCCTGGGTGGTGCCGGCACCGTCACGGGCTCGAAGCACCTGATCGCGGCCGACGGCCGCCGTGTGCTGCTCGACTGTGGCCTGTTCCAGGGCCTCAAGGCGCTCCGCCTGCGGAACTGGGCTCCGCTGCCCATCGCCGACGTCGATGCCGTCGTGCTGAGCCACGCACACGTCGATCACAGTGGCGCGCTGCCGCTGCTCCGGCGCACCGGGTATCGCGGGCCCGTCTTCTGCACGCCGGCGACCGCGGATCTCCTGGGCGTGATGCTGCGCGACGCGGCGCACCTGCAGGAGGAGGACGCCGACCGCGCCAATCGCCGGCGCTACTCGAAGCACCACCCGGCGCGTCCGCTCTACACGCTCGCCGACGCCGAAGCCGTGCTGGAGCAGCTGGCGCCGATGCCGTACGGCGCGCCGTTCGCGGTCGTCCCCGGCATGCGAGCCACGTTCCGTCGTGCCGGGCACATCCTCGGGTCGGCGACCGTGCAGCTCGACCTCGAGCGGCCGCGCCCGCTGCGGCTGGTCTTCTCCGGCGACCTCGGCCGCTGGCAGCGGCCGATCCTGCCCGACCCCGAGCTGGTGACGGATGCCGACGTCCTGCTCATCGAGTCGACGTACGGCGACCGTGTCCACACGCCGGACCCCGAGGAGCGGCTCGCGCGCATCGTGTCCGATGCGGCGGCGGCGGGACGGACGATCATCGTGCCGGCGTTCGCCGTCGGGCGCACGCAGGAGCTGGTCTGGACGCTGCGGGCGCTCGAGACCGCCGGGCGCATCCCGACGCTGCCGGTGCGCATCGACAGCCCGATGGCCATCGACGTCACGTCGATCTACCTCGCGCATCCCGAGGAGCACGACGGCGCGATGCGCACCGACGGGGTGCTCGCGACACACGACTTCGCACTGGCGCGCACGCCCGAGCAGTCGAAGGCCCTCGACGCCCACCACGGGCCGATGATCCTGATCTCGGCGAGCGGCATGGCGACGGGCGGGCGTGTCCTGCACCATCTGGCGCACCGACTGCCCGACCCGCGCACCCTCGTGCTCCTGCCCGGCTTCCAGGCGGCGGGCACGCGCGGGCGCTCGTTGCAGGACGGGGCGCCCAGTGTCCGCATCCACGGCGTCGACGTCCCGGTGCGCGCCGAGGTGGTGACGCTCGACGGTTTCTCGGCGCACGCCGATCGCGACGAGCTGCTGCGCTGGGCGCGCGGATTCCGGCGTCCGCCGCGACGGACGTGGGTGGTCCACGGTGAGCCGCAGCCGGCGGACCGGCTCGCGGCGGCGCTGCGGAACGCGCTCGGCTGGGACGCGGCGGTGGCCGAGGACCGGGCCGTCGTCCCGTTGGCCTGAGCCCGATCAGCGCTCGACGACCCGTGCCGGCAGGGGGTCGCGCTCGAACGGCATGGCGAGCAGCGCACCGACGCAGGCGAGCGCCATGTCCTTCTGCGCGTCCCAGGGATCGCCCTGCGTGCCGAGGTACGCCGTGCCCGCGGCCGGATCGGCGATGCTCGCGACCACCCATTCGAGCACCTCGTAGAGCAGGCTGCCGCAGGCCACGCCGCAGAAGGCGAGGACGAGCTGCGTCGGGCGGTCGACGACCGCGCCGCGGGCAAAGGCCAGCTCGCGCATGGGACGGAGCAGCAGGAGGCCGAAGCTGAAATGCACCACCCGGTCGAAGTGGTTGCGCGCGAGCCCCAGGGCCTCCTGCACCCAGAACCCCACCGGCACCTCGGAGTAGGTGTAGTGGCTGCCGATGGTGTGGAGGATCAGGAAGAGCGTCCCCTGGACGTAGGCGCGGTCCGAGAACCGGAACCGGCGAGCGCCGAGCACGACCCACGGGACGGCGACGAACGTGGGCAGGTTCTCGAGCAGCCAGTCCATCCGGAAGCGCGGCGACACGGCGAGCGCCGTCCACGTCACGACGAAGACGACGAAGCAGCCGATCGCGACCCGGCTCGGGCGAGCGGGCGGCGTCATGCGGCGACCTCCGTGGACGATCGTCGCGCGACGAGCTTCCCGATCTCGAGCGCGGTGAGGGGGATGACGGCGAGGGCGATCCAGCACGCCAGGTCGCCGGGCGTCGCCGGGATGGTGTCGAAGACGGTGGCGAGCACCGGAACGTGCAGGAGCGCGATCTGCAGGACGATCCCGGCGACGACGACGATGGTGAGGCGCGGATTGGAGAACAGCCCCATCTGCGCGATGGTGCGCGTCGGGCTCCGCACCGCGAACGCCCGCAGCAGCTCCTCGAAGACCAGGACGGTGAAGGCGGCGGTGCGGGCGGCGGTCGCGTCGCCGGTGGTCGCGAGCGTGGAGGCGAAGGCCACCAGGGTGACGCCGGCGGCGAGGAGACCGACGCCGAGTGCGCGCGCGAAGAACCGCCCGTCGGCGAGCGTCGCGGCGCGCGGGCGCGGGGGGCGGTCGAGCACGTCGGGTGCGATCGGCTCCGTGGCCAGCGCGAGCGCCGGGAGGCCGTCGGTGACGAGGTTGATCCACAGGAGATGGATCGGCAGCAGCGGCAACGGCCATCCGAGCACGGCGGCGACCAGCATCGTGATCAGCTCCGCACTGTTGCCGGCGACGAGGTAGACGAGGGTCTTGGCGATGTTGTCGTAGATGCCGCGTCCCTCCTCGACGGCGGCGACGATGGTCGCGAAGTGATCGTCGGTCAGGATCATGTCGGCGGCGGCCTTCGTCACCTCGGTGCCGGCGATCCCCATGGCGATGCCGATGTCTGCCTCGCGCAGCGCGGGCGCGTCGTTGACGCCGTCGCCGGTCATCGCGACGACGCTGCCGCAGGCCTGCCACGCACGCACGATGCGCAGCTTGTGCTCGGCCGTGACGCGGGCGTAGGCGGCGGTGCGCACGACGGTGGCCCGCAGCGCCTCGTCGTCGAGCGTGTCGAGGTCGTGACCGGTGCAGACCTGCTCGTCCGGTCCGAGCAGGCCGAGCTCGACGCCGATGGCGCGTGCGGTGGCGGGATGATCGCCGGTGATCATGACGGGGCGGACGCCGGCGCGCCGGCAGCGTGCGATGGCGTCCCGGACGTCGGGACGGGGCGGGTCCTGGAGCCCGACGAGCCCGAGAAATGCCAGCCCCTGTTCGACGTCGTCCTCGGCGGCGGGCCAGATCGGGAGTCGGCGATCCGCGAACGCGAGCACGCGCAGCGCCCGCGCCGCGAGCCCCTCGGCCGCGGCGGCGAGACGGGCGCGGCCGTCGTCGTCGAGCGGCATCGTCCCGTCCGGCCCGTGGACGTGCGTGCAGCGGGCGAGGATCACCTCGGGGGCGCCTTTGACGAGCGCGTGCGGTGTGCCGCCGTCGTCGCGCACGACCGTCATGCGGCGGCGATCGGCGTCGAAGGGCACGATCCCGAGCCGCGGCATGGAACGGTCGAGCGTGTCCCGGGCGACGCCACCCTTGGCTGCGAGGACGAGCAGGGCGCCTTCGGTGGGATCGCCGACGACCGCCGGTCGGCCGTCTCGCGTCGTGAGCTGCGCGTCGGCGCATCCGGCGGCGGCGACGAGCAGGCCGGCGAGGGCGGGGTGTGCGGCGGGCACGACCGGTGTGCCGCCGGCGTCGGTGATGGCGCCGTCGGTGGCGAAGCCCTCGCCGGTGACGTCGAAGCGATCGGCGGCGGTGACGATGCGTCGTGCCGTCATGGCGCCCACCGTCAGCGTGCCGGTCTTGTCGGTGCAGATGACCTGGGCGGCCCCCAGCGTCTCGACGGCAGGGAGGCGGCGCACGAGGGCGTGACGCCGCGCCATGCGTTGGACGCCGACGGCGAGGGCGATGGTCACGACGGCCGGCAGGCCTTCCGGGATGGCGGCGACGGCGAGGCTGATGGCGGCGAGGAAGAGCTCGAACGGGTCGGTGCCGCGTGCGAGGCCGAGCGCCACCACCGTGAGCACGATGGCGAGGGACGCCCACAGGAGGCGGCGTCCGACGGTGTCGAGCTCGCGCTGCAGCGGCGTCTGCCCGTGCCCCGCGGTGTCGAGCAAGGTGGCGATGCGGCCGAGCTCGGTCGCGAGCCCGGTGGCCACCACCACGGCGCGACCCGTCCCCGAGGCCACCGACGTGCCCAGAAAGACCATCGCGCTGCGCTCGGCCAGGGGGGCGTCGGCGGACACCGCGAGGGCCCGCTTCGTGGTCGGCTCCGACTCGCCGGTGAGGGGTGCCTCGATGGTCCCGAGCACGGCGGCGTCGACGACGCGCGCATCGGCAGCGACCAGATCGCCGGCGTCGAGGAGCAGCACGTCGCCGGGAACGACGAGGTCGGCGGCGAGCTCGACGGCGCCACCGTCACGCAGCACCCGGGCGCGGGGCGCGGTGAGCCGTGCCATCGCCGCCATCGCCTGCTCGGCGCGCAGCTCCTGCAGGTAGCCCACCGCGGCGTCGATGGCGACGATCGCGAGGATGGCGATGCCGTCGATCCACTCGCCGACGGCGATCGAGACCACGGCAGCCGCCACCAGCACCCCGATGACGAGGCTGGTGAGCTGCCGGCGGAGGATCGCCAGGCGGGTCGGCGCGGCGGTGGTGGGCAGCGTATTGTGACCGTGGCGCGCGAGCCGTTCCTCGGCGTCCGCGGCGGACAGGCCGCGTTCGACGTCGGTCGCCAGGATCGTGGCGACATCGGCGGCGGGGAGGGCGTGCCAGGGCTGGGACGCAGGCAGGCTCATGCGAGGCCGAGGACCAGGAGTGCGGTGCCGGTGGTGACGAGGGCCAGCACGAGGAGCGGCAGCGCGGCGCGTGCGCGGAAGCCGGCGCGGCCGAGGAGGACGACGAGACCGAGCTTCAGCAGCGTATTGGTGACGGCTCCGATGGCGAGGGCGCGTGCCGCGGCCGCGATCGGCGCACCGGCGGCCACGTTCGAGGCCATGGCGACGGTGAGCGCGTCGACGTCGGTCAGGCCGAGCAGGGCCCCCGAGGTGAGCAGGCCGACGTCGCCCCAGCGCGTGTGCGCCAGCGACACGGCCATGAGCACGACCTGGAAGAGCGCCGCCATCTGCAGCGCGCTGCGGAGCTGGAGCGGATTGTCCGGACACGCGGGTGGCGGTGCCGTGGCGGCGGCGGGCTCGCTCCGCCACGCCATGGCGGCGCCGACGATCGCCGGGATCAGCAGCACTGGGAGCATCGTCGGTGCGAGCACGGGGCTCAGGATGGCCGTCGCCGCGAGCATGCGCAGGAACATGACGGTGCAGGCTGCCACCACGCCGCGGGCGAGCGACGCCGCCATCGACGGCTCGTCGACGCTGGCGCGCGCGAACGTCAGGGTCACGCTGGTCGAGGAGACCAGCCCGCCGAGCAACCCCGCCATGGCGTAGCCTCGTCCCGGCCCCACCGCCCGGCGTGCCACGTAGCCCGCGAAGCTCAGCCCGGCGAAGAGCAGCACGAGGATCCAGAGCGCGCGCGGACGGATGCCGCCCCAGGGGCCGATCGGGCCTTCGGGGAGCAGTGGCAGGATGACGATCGCCAGCACCGCGAAGTGTACGCCGGCGCGGAGCTCGACGTCGTCGAGGCGGGCGACCGCGGCGTGCAGGCGCGACTTCTCGACCAGGAGCAGACACGTCACCGCGATCACGCCGCTCGCGATCCGGAGCGCGCCGGTGCCGGCGGCGATGCCGGCCGCCAGCACGACGAGCGCCGCGACCTCGGTCGTGCCGTCGACGTCGTGTCGGCTCGCAGCGACGTACCCCGCCACCACCAGCGCACCGGCGCTGCCGGCGAGCACGGTGGCCAGGGGCACGAGCCCGTTCGATGCCAGCAGCCCCGCGATGCCGCCGAGACCGCCGAGGAGCGCGAAGGTGCGGATGCCGCCGAGGCGCGCCCCCGGACCGCTCGCGTGTCCCGACCACTCGCGCTCGACGCCGACGGCGGCACCGCCCAGCACGGCGGCGAGGAGCCGGAGCGGCGTCTCGAGCTCGGCGGTCATCCCGGGCGGCGGCTCAGTGCGCGCGGGCGCGTAGTGCCTGGACGTACTCCGCGAGCCCCTGCACCTGGCGCAGGGCATCGCGGTGCTGGCGATCGTCGCCTTCGCGGGCGGCCTCGAAGACCTCGCCCCAGACCGGCATGGCGGCGGTGCCGTGGGCGCGCACGGTGCGGCGACCGTCGATCACCTCCATCAGCTGGGCCAGGTTCAGGGGCGATACGGTGAGATCGGTGGGGGGCGGCGACAGCGACGCGGCCGCCGGGCCGTCGCCGCGGCCGGTCGTGCCGTGGCAGGAGGCACACCATCGGTCGTAGCCCGCCTGCGCGTTCAGGGGATAGGTCGGCTCACGGCCGCAGGCGGCCATGGCGAGCAGCACGAGGCCGGCTCGAAGATCGTGCGCGAGAGGTCTCATCGTGTGTGGGTCCTCCTTGCCCGGCGTCAGGCCGGTTCGGTCGGTGTGAGCACGGTGGCAGAGCGCCAGTCCGGGTTGAGTACGACCATGTCGCGGGCGATGTCGAGAGCCTGCGCCAGGTCGTCCGCGAAGAGGACGTGCTCCATGTCGGATTCGAGGCCGGCGCGCACGAACATCGCGCGCGGCTCCGGCAGCGGGCCGGCGACGATGACGAAGATGCGGCGACGTGCGAGCGCCGCCAGCGCACTTTCGAGGGCAACCAGGCCGGTGGCGTCGATCACCGGCACGGCGCCCAGGCCGAGCACCAGGACGCGGACGTCGGCGGCGATGGTGCCGAGCGCACCCATGGCGGCGCTCGCGGCGCCGAAGAAGAGCGCGCCCGCGATCTCGTAGACGGCCACGCCGGGGGGCAGGTCGCGCGACGACTCGTCCGTGCTCGCCTGCAGGACGCGCGTCCGGGTGAGATCGGCCATACGGCTCATGAAGAGGAGCGCCGCCAGCACGACGCCGACGCCGACCGCCATCGTCATGTCGACGACGACCGTCAGCGCGTAACAGACGAGGAGGACGGCGACGTCGCTCCGCGGCGCCACCCGCAACACGTGTGCGAAGTGCCGACGCTCGGACATGTTCCAGGCGACCAGCAGGAGGAGCGCCGCGAGCGACGCCATGGGCACGTAGGCCACCAGCGGTGCCAGCAGCAGCACCGAGGCGAGGATCACCGCGGAATGCACGAGTGCCGCGACCGGCGAGCGCGCGCCGGAGCGTACGTTCGTCGCGGTCCGGGCGAGGGCGCCGGTGGCGGCGATCCCGCCGCACACCGCGGCGGCGATGTTGCCGAGGCCGAGCCCGACCAGCTCGGCGTCGGGGTCGTGGCGCTTCCCCGTCATGCCGTCGGCGATGACGGCCGACAGGAGCGACTCGATGGCACCCAGCATCGCGATCGCGAATGCCGCCGGGAGCAGGGCCCGTAGCGTGGCGAGCGAGAGGCCGCCGTCCGCCCAGGGCCAGGCCAGGCGCGGGAGCAGGGGGGGGATGCCGGCGACGACCTGTCCCGCCACGGTGCTCTGGAAGCGCGCGCCGATGGTCGCGACCGAGAAGTCGGGCAGCAGGTGATGCAGCGCCGTGACGCCGACGGTGACGGTACCGACGGCGATCAGCGGCGCCGGAACCGCGCGGAGCAGTCGCGGCGCCAGGAGGAGCAGGGCGAGCGTCGCCGCCGCCACGGCCATCTCGGCGGGTACCGCCGTCGCGCGGGCCGCCCACAGGGTCTGGACCTTCTCCGGGAATCCGTCGGGCAGCGCGCCGACCTGGAGGCCGAGCGCATCGCGCAGCTGCAGTACGGCGATGACGGTCGCGATGCCGGCGGTGAAGCCGGTGGTCACCGGGTGCGGGATGAACTGGATCAGGCGGCCGAGCCGGCACGCCCCCATGACCACGAGCAGCAGGCCCGCCAGGAACCCTGCCGTGAGCAGCCCACTGAGGCCGTACTGGGAGACGATCGGCGCCAGCACGACGACGAACGCCGCCGTCGGTCCCGTCACCTGGAACTTCGAGCCCCCGGCGATGGCGACGACGGCACCAGCGACGATCGCCGTGTAGAGGCCGTGCTGTGGGCCGACGCCGACGGCGATCGCCAGCGCCATCGACAGCGGCAGGGCGACGATGCCGACGACGATGCCGGCGAGGACGTCGGCGCGCAGGTCGGCGAGGCCGTAGCCTGCGGCCAGGGTGCGTCGCAGCGCGACCCCCAGGGGAAACCAGCGCTCCGCGGCCGGAGGCGTGAAGGAATCGTGGGTCAGGCGGTGCATCGTCCGTCGCGGCGCGACGGACGTCGCGATGCCGGGAAGCGCGAGCGGGTGTCATTCCTGCGTCTCGGAACGACGGCGTTGCAACGGCGGCGCGGGGCGACGTGGCGGGCCATGCCTTGCACACGCGGGGCCACCGGGCCGGGATCAGAAGCCCCAGGTGACGAGCGTCGGACAGGCCTCGGCGTAGGCGCGGGCGAAGGCGAGCTGGGCCGCACTCTGCGCGTGGATCTCGAACAACGGATCGCCCTGGCGTACGACGTCCCCGACGGTGCGCCGGAGCCGTACGCCGGCGGCGACGTTCGCCGGGGCGCCGGCGCGCTTCGCGACCCGCGCCATCTCCCAGCAGTCGATCTCGCGGATGCGTCCGTCGCCCGGTGCCGTCACCTCGTGGCGGAAGGGGGCGGGCGGCGGCAGCGCACGTCGACCCTGGGCGTCGACGATGCGATCGAACGCGGCGAGGGCGTGGCCGCCGTCGAGCGCGTCGACGGCGAGCCGATAGCCCCCGCCCGGCCCGGCGCGGCCGACCAGCTCGACCAGGCGCGCCGCGAGGTAGAGCGACTTCTCGCGCAGATCGATCGGCGCGTCCGCGTCGCGGCGCAGGACGGCGAGCACGTCGAGCGCCTCGAGCCGCGGGCCGATGCCGCGGCCGATGGGGCCGTGCGCGTCGGTGAGCACGATGTCGAGCGTGAGCTCGATGCGCGCCGCGACGGCGCGGAACAGCGCCGCCAGCCGCTCGCCATCGACCATGGTGCGGACCTTGGCCGTGCGGCCGACGGGAATGTCGATCAGCACGTGGGTGGCGCCGGCGGTCTTCTTCTTCGACAGGATCGAGGCGACCATCTGCGCCTCGGTGTCGAGCTCCATCGGCCGCTCGACCGTGATCAGGATGTCGTCGGCCGGCGCGAGATCGAGGGCGCCGCCCCAGGCGATGCACGCGCCGGCGGCGGCGACGACCTCGTGCAGGCGCGTCGGGGTGAGGGCCACGTCGGCCAGGACGGCCATCGTGTCGGCGGTGCCTGCCGGGCTCGTGATCGCTCGCGACGAGGTCTTCGGGACGGTGAGACCGAGCGCCGCCAGGATCGGCACCACCACCATCGTCGTGCGGTTGCCGGGCACGCCACCGATCGAGTGCTTGTCGGCGATCGGGCCGCGACCGAAGTCGAGGCGCGCGCCGGCGCCGATCATGGCGTGGGTGAAGGCGACGATCTCCTCGAGGTCGAGGGTGCGGAGCGCGCACGCGAGGACGAACATGGCGAGCTCGACGCGCGAGTAGCGGTGGTGGGTGACGTCGGCGAGGATGGCGTCGAAGGCGGCGCGATCGAGCCGGGTGCCCTGCAGCTTGCTGCGGACGAGGTCGAGGCTGTGCGGCGGTGTCGCCAGCGTCGCGTACACCGGGCTGCCTTCGGGGAGACCGAGGTCGTGGAAGGCCGTGTCGGAGAGGCCGATCTCGTCCTCCGCCAGGAACGCGTCCCGACAGAAGTTGAGCACGCCGATCACCTCGCGCTCGCCGCCGCCGGGATCGTCCGCGATCACACGCACCCGGTCGAGCGGGTTGAAGCCGAGGTTCCCATGGCGCACGGCCGCCTCGTGGATCATGACGACGTGCTCGCGCAGCGTGTCGATGCACAGGTGACGGAGGCGAAACGCCGCCGCGCCGTCAGGCCGCGGGGTCGGCATGCGCGGGGAGGACGACGGCGAACTCGGTGGTTCCGGCGTCGCTGTGGACGGCGATGGAGCCGCCCATGCGTTCGACGGCGAGCCGGCAGAACGGCAGCCCGAGCCCGGTGTCGGACGCGGGATCGTCGCTGGGCGAGCGCCGGAAGGTGCGGAACTTCTCGAAGATCGCGGCTTGATCGGCGACGTCGATGCCGTGTCCGTGATCGATCACCCGCAGGGTGAGCTCGGCCGGGCCGGGGCCGCGCACGCCGTCGATGAGCACGTCCGGGCTGCCGCTGTGCCGGAGCGCGTTCACGACGAGATTGACGAGCACGCGTCGCAGGAGGGCGCGATCGCCCATGGCGGCGGGGAGCGTCGCGTCGAGGCGGATGTCGATCACGCGCCCCGCCTGCTCGGCGACGGGCGCGTACTCCACGGCGACCTCCTCGGCGAGGGGGCGCAGCTCGACGAGCTCGCGCGCCACCGGCATGCGTCCCTCCTCGATCTTGCTGATCTCGAGCAGGTTCTGGATGAGGCGCATCATCTCGCGGCAGGTGCGATCGATCTGGAGGAGATAGCTGCGCTGTGTCTCCGGCAGCGCGGTGCCTTTGCGCAGCGCGAGCTGCACCATCATGGCGATGCCGCTCACCGGGTTCTTCAGGTCGTGGACGACCATGCGGGTGAGGTCGTCCTTCATGCGTTCGACTTCGGCCTGTGCGGCGAGGGCCTCCTCGGCGACGCGGGCGGCGCGCTCGAGCTCCTGCGCGACGTTCCGGCCGACGAAGCCACCCGAGATGTAGGTGTTCATCGCCAGCGACATGTCGAGGAAGATGGCCTTGATGAAGGACTCGATCGTGGGGAGGATCTGCGTTCCGTCGCCGGTGTGCTCCACCAGCGCCCGCAACGCGAGACGCAGGTAGAGCGAGAAGGCCCCCATGTACCAGACCGGGGCGAGGCCGACCTGTTGATGGGTGTCGCCGACGCGCAACCGGCTCTCGAAATACGCGGCGTCGAAGCGCCCCTCCGTCAGCGTCAGGAAGTATTCGCGCTGCTTGGCCTTCAGGCGCGCGAGCCGGTCCGGGTCATCGAGCAGCAACGGGCGCAGGTCGGGAAAGGTGAGGAGATGGTCGTAGAACTCCTCGACGATGCCGTCGACCGTGGCCGCCGTGAGCGGCCCGAGGGCACGCAGGCGCTCGCCGTCCCCGGCCTCGACGGCGAAGAAGGCCAACCGGTGCTCGGGGTCGAGCGGCCCGGGCGGCTCGTTACTCGAGCGGGATCCCGAGCTCATTCATCTTCCGGTAGAGCGACGACAGGGACAGGCCGAGGAGGTCCGCGCCCTGTCGCTTGTCGCCGCCGGTGCGCCGCAGGACGGTTTCGATGTGGATGCGTTCATACGCGCGGAGCGCGTCCCGCAGGTCGTCGCCGACGGCCGGTGCCTCCGGCTCGGCGGCGCGCAGGCTGCGCGGCAGATCGGCCGAGGTGATCCATTCGCCACTGCCGACGATCATCGCGTGCTCGATGGCGTTGTCGAGCTCGCGCACGTTGCCGCGCCACGGCTGCGCCATCAGGGTCTTCAGGGTGGCGCCGTCCACGCCGCGATAGGCGCGCTTCATCTCGTGGTTGTGGCGGCGCACGAGGAACTCGATCAGTTGCGGAATGTCCTCGCGCCGCTCGCGCAGCGGCGGCAGGGCGATCTCGACCACCGCGAGGCGGTAGTACAGGTCCTCGCGGAAGGTCCCGGCATCGACCATCTCGCGCAGGTTGCGGTTCGTGGCGGCGATCAGGCGGATGTCCACCGTCACCGGCGTCGTGCTGCCGACGGGCAGGATCTCCTTCGTCTCGATCGCGCGTAGCAGCTTCGATTGCAGCCCGAGCGCGAGGTCGCCCATTTCGTCGAGGAAGATGGTGCCACCGCGAGCCCGAGCGAAGAGCCCCTCCTGCGTGGTGATGGCTCCGGTGAACGCGCCGCGCACGTGCCCGAAGAGCTGGCTCTCGAGCAGGGATTCCGGGATGGCGGCACAGTTGATGGGCAGGAAGAGGCGGTTGGCGGCCTGACTGCGGTGATGGAGCGCGCGGGCGACCACCTCCTTGCCGGTGCCGCTCTCGCCGGTGATGAGGACGGTAGTCTGCGTCGGCGCCACCTTCTCGATGAGCTCGAACACGGCCTGCATCGCCGCGCCCCTGCCGACCATGCGTTCGAAGTCGTACCGTCGCTCGACCTCGCGGCGCAGGACCTGCGTCTGCCAGGTGAGCTGGCGGTGGTCGAGCACGCGGCTCACCTTGGCGAGCACGTCGTCGAAGATGATGGGCTTCAGGATGTAGTCGGCGGCGCCCATGCGCAGCGCCTCGACGGCGGTCTCGACGCTGCCGTGCGCCGTCATCACGATGGCGACGGTCTGCGGCGAGACGTCGCGTGCCCGATGCAGGACGGCGAGCCCGTCGGCCCCGGGCATGCGCAGGTCGGTCAGGACGACCGCGAAATCGCGTTGCTCGAGCGCGTGCAGCGCCGCCGTGCCGTCGACCGCGGTTTCGACGTCGTAGCCGGCGTCACGCAGCACCTCGGCGAGGCTCTCGCGGACGCCGGGCTCGTCGTCCGCGACGAGGATGGCCTCAGGCATCTCCGACCTCAGCTGCCGCGCCGGCCGGCCTTCTCGGCCTTCACCGGGACGCGGATCGTCAGCACGGGGATCGGCGAGTGGCGGACGATCTTCTCGGCGACGCTGCCGATCAAGAGATGCGCGAGCCCGCTGCGGCCGTGCGTCGCCATGATGACCGAGTCGGCGCTCTGCGCGGCGTCGAGGATCGTCTGCGACGGCTCGCCCACCTCGACGCGCAGCGCGTACTTGACCCCCGTGGTGCCGACCGCCTTCTTGCCGATGGCGTCGAGACGTTTGGTCAGCTCGGGGATGAACGACGCCGGGTTGGGCATCGTGTCGGTGGCGAGGCCGAAGGGGAGCTCCGCCGGCATGTAGAAGGGGACGATCACGTGCTGGAGGATGATCTTGCCGCCGTGCGCGGTGGCGAGGCCGACGGCCTCCTTCAAGGCACGTGCGGCGGCGTCCGAGAAATCGTGCGGGACCAGGATGCGGCGGAAGAGCTTCGAAGGCATGGAGGTCTCCTTGACTCGGGTTTGGGTCGGGAACGTACCTCGTGAAGCAATAGCTCCGCCAGCACCCGGAGGTATGTGCCACCGACGGGCCTTCCCGCGGGTGCGAAATGGTCCGGCGGTGATTCGCACGGGTGCGAACGAGGAAAGAACGTGCTTGCGTCTGGCGCGCTGCTTCGCGTAAGGTTGGAGCCAATGACGTTCACCCCCGCCGCGGTCGTAGTCGTCGTACGCATCGTCGTCGCGATCGCGCCGTAGCGGGGAAGACAGCACGTTTCCAAACCCCTGCCGGCGCGAGCCGGCGGGGGTTTCGTTTTTCAGGCCCCCATCGGTCCGCGCCGCGCAGGGAAGCCCTCCGAGAAAGGACGCTTCCAATGCAGACCACCGGTGCCGCCCTCACGATGCGGCTGCTCGAACGCCAGGGAATCCGCGTGATCGCGGGAATCCCCGGGGGGGCCAGCCTGCCGCTCTACGATGCGTTGCGCGCCAGCGAGATCCGTCACGTCCTGGCCCGTCACGAGCAGGGCGCGGGGTTCATCGCCCAGGGCATGGCGCGGGCGACGGGCCGTGCGGCCGTGTGCTTCGGCACGTCCGGCCCCGGGGCCACGAACCTGCTGACGGCGATCGCGGACGCGAAGCTCGACTCCATCCCCCTCGTCGCCGTCACCGGGCAGGTGCCGCAGGCCATGATCGGCACCGACGCCTTCCAGGAGATCGACACCTACGGGCTCACGGTGCCGATCACCAAGCACAACTTCCTCGTGCGCTCCGCCGAGGAGTTGCTGACGGTGATTCCCGACGCCTTCCGTATCGCGACCTCGGGGCGACCGGGGCCGGTCCTGATCGACATCCCGAAGGACGTCCAGCTGGCCGCGATCGATCTCGACCGGCTGCCCGAACCGGGGGCTGCCGATCCCGCCCCGCGGTTCTCCCACGACGACATCGGCCGCGCCGCGGCGATGATCGATGCGGCCCAGCGCCCGGTGCTGCTGATCGGGGCGGGCGTCATCGGGGCGGGCGCGGCCCCGACGCTGCGCCGCCTCGCCGAGAAGGCGTCGATCCCGGTGGCGGCGACGCTGCTCGGCCTGGGCGCCATGCCGCACGATCATCCCCACTTCCTCGGCATGGTGGGCATGCACGCCGCGCGCTTCACCAACCTGGTGCTCGAGGACTGCGATCTCCTGATCGCCCTCGGCATCCGCTTCGACGACCGCGCGACCGGCAAGGTCGCCGAGTTCTGCCCGAACGCGCGCGTCGTCCACGTCGACATCGACCCGAGCGAGCTCGGCAAGATCCGACGCCCCTCGCTCGGCATCGTCGCCGACGTGGGCGAGGCGCTGCGGGCGCTCGAGCCGCGGGTGGCGGCGACGCCGCGAACCTGGTGGCTGCGCCGCGTGGCGGCGCTGCAGGCGGCGCATCCGCTCGACACGCCGGGCGCCGACGATCCGCTGCAGCCGTACGGCATCGTGCGCGCGACGGCGGCGCTCCTCCCCGACGACACCATCGTCACCACCGACGTCGGCCAGCACCAGATGTGGGTGGCGCAGGCGTATCCCTTCACGTTCCCGCGCCAGTGGCTGACGTCGGGCGGCCTCGGCACGATGGGCTTCGGCCTGCCCGCGGCCATCGGCGCCGCGCTCGCGCACCCCGGCCGGCGCGTCGTCTGCTTCAGCGGTGACGGCAGCCTGCTGATGAACGTCCAGGAGCTCGCCACCGCCGCCGAGGAGCAGGTCGACGTCAAGATCGTGCTCATGAACAACGCCCACCTCGGGCTGGTGCGGCAGCAGCAGGAGCTGTTCTACGGTGGCCGCTTCCATGCCTCGCGCTTCCACGCCCAACCCGACTTCGCGGCGATCGCGCGCGGCTTCGGCATCGCCGCGGTCGACCTCGGTGCGACCGCGTCGCCGCGCGACCGCCTGGCCGAGGCGCTGGCGACGCCCGGCCCGTGCCTCGTCAACGTGCCGATCGCCGAAGCCGCCAACGTCTACCCGATGGTGCCGCCCGGTGGCGCCAACCGCGACATGATCGACGGAGGATGCCATGCCGCTCAGTGATCGTCCCATCGCCGTGCTCCGCCTGCGCGTGCGCAATCACCCGGGGGTGATGTCGCACGTGTGCGGCCTCTTCGCGCGTCGCGCCTTCAACGTCGACGGCATCGTCTGCCTGCCGGTCGGTGACGGCACCTGCAGCGCCATCCTGCTGCTGGTGCCCGAGGACGCACGCCTCGAGCAGATGATGGCGCAGCTCCGCAAGCTCGAGGACGTGCTCGCCATCGAGCGTGCGCCCGAGGCGGCGCCGGTATTCGCCGGCGTCGCGGCGCATCTCGCCTAGGAGCGACCCAAGACCATGTCTTGGGTCGACGAGGGCCGCGAGTATGGGGCGACGATTCCCGCGCGACCAGCATGTCGCGGCCGGCGAAGCCGGCGCGACAGGGGAAGCCCGCATGGGCACCACAGACCGCTCCACGGCTGCAGGCGGGCGAGCACCCAAGCGTCGGCGTCAGGCGATCGTAGCAGTATGGTGCGCCGGCTTCGCCGGCCGCACCAGGGTGGTCGCAAGCTTCCCGTCGCCACACACTCGCGTGCCTCCCGACCCAAGACATGGTCTTGGGTCGCGCTCCTAGCGTGACGGCCGGCGCATCGTCGCGAACCAGGTACGGTACTGCTCCATGCGCGACCGTTGCTCGGCGGGGGCGCGGCGGCGGCAGGGGGTGCGCTCGGGGCCGTCCTCGGGCGCGCCCCATCGCACCTCGACGCAGTCGTTCGGATTGTAGGCCACGGTGAAAGCCGCTCGACGCGCGAGGACGTCGGCGATGGTGAGCGTCCAGGGGCTGCCGTCGCTGCGGGTGTAGGTGATGCGGCGCTCGCCGACGCGCTGCGCGTGCACGGTCGCGAGCGCGTCGCGGACCTCGGCCGGCGACCGCCCCTGCAGGACGAAGAGGTCGGGGTAGCGCACGATGCGCGCGGGCAGCGTCTCGAGCACGTGCATCGCGATCAGGAGCCGCATGTCGCGCGAGGGCGTGGCGTAGTCCTCCCACGGTCCCGTGGTTTCGAAGATCGCCGCGCCGGACGGCATCGGGATGGTGTAGCCGGGATGCGACTCCTTCCAGCGCTCGCCGGTGTCGACGGAGCCGATGCGGGTCTCGACCTGCTCGACGAGGGCGTCGAGCGTCGTATCGTAGGCGCGTCCGGGGGAGAGGCCGTCGGGATTGATGAGCGCGGCCATGCGCGCATAGAAGTCGTCGGCGTCGAGCGTGGCCTGCTCGCCGGACCATGGCGTGAACGGGCCGTCGGCGTCGAGCTCGCCGTTGTCGAGCGCGCGCACGCCCGACGGGGTGCGCGCGAGCGGACGGAACGCCTTCCAGCCGGGGCCGGCGCCCGGCTCCTCGGCGAACAGGAAGGTGCCCTCCCAGAAGCGCTTGTAGCCCATCGAGTTGTCGGGCTGGGCGTCGACGGCGAGGATCAGCCCGGGGCGCTCCGGCGTCTGTGGCACCCAGCGCACGAGCATGAGGGTGTGCCCGTAGGGGTCGGCGAAGATGGTCCCGGGCCGCAGCGTCTCGCGCGTGAGTGCTATGGGATAGTAGTCGGTGGCGTCGTCGTCGAGCGCCGTGCGCACGCTGCCGGACTGGGCGGTGTCGGCGACGAGGCGCAGGAAGCTCTTGAAGCTCGCGAGGGCGTCGCCGCCCGATCGCGCGCGGGCGTTCGTCATGAGCTGGCCGCAGCGTGGCGGCGTGTCACCGCCGCCGCGGCCGCAGGCGCGCATGCCGAACGGCAGATCGAGCTTCCACGCGAAGTAGGCGCGCACGAAGTAGGGCAGGTCGGCGCAGTCGGGCGTGAGCGCCAGGGCCCGCGGGCCGGGTTCGTCCTCGCCGAGGCGCAGGTGCTCGTAGAGGAGGTTCCGCTCCGGGTCCCGCAGGACGTCGGCGAGGCCCTGCAACGTGGTGGGTTGGCCGGTGTCGGCTCCGAAGAGATGCTCGATCCACACCGCGAACAGGTCCGTCGTCGCGCGGTCCCATTCGCTGCGGCCCTCCCACGCGCCGGCGCGACGGGCCGCCGTCGCCGGCAGCTCGAGCCGCCGGCAGGCGACGACGGCGCCGTTGCGCCGCACCTCGATGCGGTAGGACCCGGGGACGGGGTCGTCGATGCTGGTGACGACGCTCCAGGGCGGCCCGCGGTGGACGACGGGGGGCGGCACGACGTCGCGCCCGCTCGGATCGCGCACGACGATCCCGCCGGGCGGCTCGAGCTCGGCGATGGCGACGATGCGCAGCGGCGCATCGGCCGCGGGCACCTGCGGTCCCACCCACAGGGTGACGTCGGTGCCGGGCGGACAGTCGGCCTGCCCTCGGGCGATGGCGGCGGTGAGGAGGAGGCAGGCGGCGGCGAGGAGGTGGCGGGTCATCGCTGCATCGACGATGGAGGGGGCGGCTGGCAGCGTCAATCCGGGACGTGACAGCAGCCCGGGCGCCCCGCTAGGGTCCGGCCCATGGATGGACTCGAGACGCGGGTGACGAGGATGCTCGGCGTGCGCTGGCCGATCGTGCAGGCGCCGATGGGATGGATCGCGCGATCGCAGCTCGCGTCCGCGGTGTCGAATGCGGGCGGCCTCGGCGTCATCGAGACGTCGTCGGGCGAGCTCGACGTCGTGCGCGAGGAGATCCGGCGCATGCGCGATCTCACGACGCAGCCGTTCGCCGTGAACATCGCGCAGCTCTTCGTGCGCGATCCGTCGATCGTCGACTTCGTCGTCGCCCAGGGCGTGCGTGCGGTGACGACGTCGGCGGGCGATCCGCGGAAGTACACCGCCCAGCTGAAGGCCGCCGGGCTCACCGTCTTCCACGTCGTGCCGTCGCTCGACGCCGCGCTGAAGGCCGTCGACGCCGGCGTGGACGGTCTCGTCGTCGAGGGCGGCGAGGGCGGGGGCTTCAAGAATCCCCGCGACGTCGCCACCATGGTGCTGCTGCCGCTGGTGTGCAGCCGCGTCGACGTGCCGGTCATCGCCGCCGGCGGCATCTGCGACGGCGCCAGCATGGCGGCGGCGTTCGCGCTCGGCGCCGAGGGCGTGCAGATGGGCTCGCGCATGGTGTCGGCGGCCGAGTCGCCGGTGCACGACAACTGGAAGCAGGCGATCCTGGCAGCGAAGGAGACCGACACCGTCTTCCTGAACCGTTTCCATCGCCCCGGCCTGCGCGCGCTGCGCACGGCGACGTCGGAGCGGCTCGAGCGCGAGCCGCAGGTCGGCATGGACGTCTTCGCGCGCGCGATGGACCTCTACTTCGGCGGCGACATGGAGGCGGCCATCGCGCTGGCGGGCCAGGTGGTGGGACGCATCGACGCGGTGAAGCCGGTGGCGCAGATCATCGCGGAGACGGTGGCGGACTTCCGGGCGACGACGAAGCGTCTGGCGCAGTACGCTGGCTAGCGGCAGGCGAGCGGCCCGAGGACCGTCGTCGTGTCGCCGATCCTGGCGATCCGGACGCGTGCGCCGCGGCCGCAGGTCGTGCGCACGAGACGCACGCGACCCTGCGTCGTCACGTCGAAGCCTTCAGCGTCGCCGTTGCCGGTGAGCGTCGAGTCGACGACGCGGGTGCGGGCGTGTCGCGCGCCGAGGTGCAGGCCCTCGTCGGCATTCCCCGTGGCCGTGAGGCGGACGATGCGGGTGGCCACGCGGGTGCTGACGCCGCGTCGGCCGTTGCCGCTCGCGACGACGTCCTCGCCCGAGAGGGACTGTGCGTCGATGCCGTGCTCGAGGTTGTCGCGCGCGACCACGCGGCGCAGGACCAGCCGTCGCATCAACGGCGTGTAGATGCCGATCGTGTTGCCGTGCACGACCAGGTCGGTGGCGACGATCGTCTGTCCGCCGCCATTGATGCCGGCGTAGAACCCCGCGACTGCGCCGGGACCCGTCACGGTGCACGGCTTCCGGCTGGTCGCGACCCGCTGCGCAGTGCAGCTGACGCCCACGCCCGTGCCGTCGCCGCTGATGGTGAACCCGTTCAGGTCGAGGCTGGCGCCGCCGTCGAGCATCACGCCGGTGGGGCTGAACGGCCAGGTGGGCGGGGACGGGCACACGAGGTCGTGCATCAGGACGCCGGTCTCGCCGCTCGGCACGAGCTGCTCGCACGACGTGATCGGCATGGCGTGTCCGGACGAGGCCAGACAGGTAGCCAGCAATGCGACGCGCGAGCGCAGTGCGATGCGCATGGGGAGCTTGGTAGCACGCGGCTCGTCGGCCCGGCAATCCGGGTCCCCACGCTGGCGTCGGACCGTCGCTCCTGCTACCGCCGGTGCCCATGTTCGACCCGACGCTGACCCCGGAGCAGGACCAACTCATCGAGACCGCCCGCCGCTTCGCGGCCGAGAAGCTCGTGCCCCACGCCACGGAATGGGACAGCCGCGAGGAGTTCCCGACCGCGGTGTTCAAGGAAGCGTGGGAGCTCGGCCTGATGAACGTCGAGCTGCCCGAGGAGTACGGCGGGGTGGGGCTGCACACCTTCGACGGCTGCCTGGTCTCGGAGGAGCTGGCCTTCGGCTGTGCCGCCGTCGCCACCAGCATCATGTGCAACCACCTGGGTGCGCTGCCGCTGCTCATCGCCGGCAGCGACGGCCAGAAGGCGGAGTGGCTCGGGCGGCTCGGACGCGAGTTCAGCTTCGTCAGCTACGCCTGCAGCGAGCCCGACGCGGGCTCGGACGTCGCCGGCATGAAGACGAAGATCGTGCGCGACGGCGACGGCTGGCGGCTCACCGGGCAGAAGCGCTGGATCACGAACGCCGGCCACGCGAGCTTCTTCACCGGCTTCGCCACCATGGACCCGGCGAAGCGGCACAAGGGCATCACCGCCTTCGTCGTCGCCGCCGATCAGCCCGGCGTGTCGACGGGCCGTAAGGAGGACAAGCTCGGGCAACGCGCGTCGGACACGCGCGACGTCATCTTCGAGGACGTACGGCTCACCAACGACCAGATCCTGGGCCAGCCGGGCGACGGCTTCTCGATCGCCATGGAGACGTTCGACCGCTCGCGGCCCATGATCGCCGCGCTCGCCGCCGGCATCATCCGTCGCTGTGCCGAGGAGTCGAAGTCCTATGCGCTCGAGCGCAAGGCGTTCGGGGCCCCCATCGCGCAGCACCAGGGCGTGCAGTTCATGATCGCGGAGATGGTGATGGCCTACGAGGCGGTGCGGCTGCTGTGGCAGAAGGCCGCCTGGGAGGTCGACAACGGCGTGAAGCGCACCAGCACCTCGGCCATCGCCAAGGCCTGGGGCGCCGACCTCGCGATGAAGTCGGCGGTCGACGCGGTGCAGGTCTTCGGTGGCTACGGCTACACGAAGGAGTATCCGGTCGAGAAGCTGATGCGCGACGCCAAGCTCCTGCAGATCTACGAGGGCACGTCGCAGATCCAGCGCGTCGTGATCTCGCGGAACTTCCTGTTCCGGTCCTGAGCCCGGCGCCGGGTCGCATGCGCCGGTGCATGGCCGTTCGCGCGCAGCGGGGGACGGATCACACCGCCCGTGCGCCGGACGTGCAGGGCGGCTTGCGCCGCGGGGAGCGCGACGGGATCGTCGGCGCGTGACCCGCCGGCGTACGCTTCCCTCCGTGGTCGTGGCGCTGGCGATGCTGGCCGTGCTGGCGTCGGGCTGCGATCGACCAGGGCCTCGGTCCACCGGCATGGTGCTGCACCAGCGCCTCGCCGACGGATTCGCTCGTCCGGCGGAGAACGGGCTCGCGTGGGGACAGTGGGTGCGGATCGGAGACGAGCAGCGGCCGGCCGTCACCTCGGGGCGCATCGTGATCGCGCGCGCGGACTGGGAGCGCAGCGAGGGCCTCTTCGCCGTGGCCCCGTTGCCCGGTGACATCGGCACGCCGCCGTGGCTCTTCGCCCGATTCGCACGCATGGTCCCCGGCACCGGGCGGGTCGAGGAATCGCCCGTCGTCGTTCGCGGCGCCGATGCGCCCGGGCGGGTGCGGCTCGGACCCTTTCCCGAGACGTCCACGGCCGGCGTGGTCGCCGTCTTCGCCGACGTCACGGTCGCGCCCGACCTCGCCTCGCGCGATCTCGTGAGCGTGCCGCTCCACGTACCGCCGGGCGCCGAGCTGAGCGTGGCATACGCGGTCGAGGAGGCGGCGTGGTCCATGGACGCCGCCGGCGTCGAGCTCACGGTGACGGCGATCGCAGACGACGAGACCGTGCTCCATCGCGCCACGCTCGACCCCGCGCGCCGTCCGGACGATCGTCGCTGGATCGAGGTCCGCGTGCCGCTCGCGCCCGTCGCCGGGCGGGACGTCCGCCTGCGCTTCGCGGCGCGTGCGGTCGCCGGTACTGGTGCGGCGGTGTCGCTGCCGGTGTGGTCGGAGCCGACGGTGCTGGCGCCACCCGTGGGCGATCTGCCACTGGGCGTCGTGCTCGTCTCGCTCGATACGCTGCGCGGCCGCAGCACGACGAGCGGCGGCGCGCTCCGACCGACGACGCCGCGGCTCGACGGTGACGTCGGCGCGCTCGGCGTGACGTTCGAGAACGCCCTCACGACCGCACCGCACACCTTGCCCGCGCACGTGAGCCTGTTCACGGGGCGCTATCTGCGCTCGCACGGCGTGCGGGCGCCGATGGCGTCGATCGCGCCGGCGCAGCGTACGCTCACCGAGGCGCTCTACGACGGCGGCTGGGCGACGGCGGCATTCACCGAGGATGGCTTCGTGGTGCCCGAGGTGGGCATCCGCCGCGGCTTCCAGCAGTACCGCGAGAACAAGAGCGCGAACCTGCACCAGCCCGACGGGTTCGCGGCCACCATCTTCGGCGACGGGCTGGCGTGGCTCTCCCATCACCGCGATCGACCGTTCTTCCTGTTCCTCCACACCTACCAGGTGCACCTGCCGTACGTCCCGCCGCCGCCCTACGACACCGAGTTCGAGCCGGCGGTGCCGTTCGAATCGCCGGCGGACGTGGACCTGCTGCGCTACGAGCAGGAGGTGCGGTACGTCGACGACGTGCTCGGCGTCTTCCTCGACGGCCTGGCGGCGCTCGGCCTGCGGGAGCGGACGCTGGTCGTGGTGACGGCCGATCACGGCGAGGAGTTCCTCGAGCACGGGCAGACGACCCACATGTTCCAGCTCTACGACGAGGTCGCGCGCGTGCCGCTCCTGATGCGACTGCCCGGCTTCCTGCCGATCCGTCGCGGCATCACGACGCCGGTGTCGCTGATCGACGTGGCGCCCACCATACTCGATACGCTCGGGGCGGCACCCCTGGCGGGGGCCGATGGGCGGAGCCTGCTGCCCCTGGTGCTCGACGGCGTCGGTCGGTTCCCGCGCGACGCCGTGTTCGCGGAGACGATCTCGAGCTTCGGCGCCGCCCGGATCGACGTCGTCGCGGTCCGCCAGCGGGCGCTGTCGTGCATCTTCCGTCTCGATCGCGGGCGGTCGGAGTGTTTCGATCGCCGGACGGATCCAGGCGAGCGATCGCCGCTGCGCTTCGGCGCCGGGGACACCCGCATGGAGGAGATGCGCGCGCTGGTCTCCGGATTCCTGGCGAAGGGCGTGGGAGCCACGGGGGGCCGTCCGGCCGTCGCGGTGCCCGATCCGGAACGGGCCGAGAAGCTGCGCGCGCTCGGCTATCTCGACTGACACGGGGGGCGCCGCGGCAGGCGGCATGGCGGGCGCCGGAGCGTGCAGTTCTGCGTTGACCGCTGCGGCGAACTGTGGGCAGTCTCGCAATGCCGTGAAATGCACCCTGATCCGCTGCCCGCAGACCATGGCGAAGTACGTGTCGGCGTCCTCGGCCATCCCGCCGATCGGCCTCGCCTACGTCGCCGCGAGCCTCCGTGAGGCGGGGCACGAAGTCCACATCATCGACACCACCGGCGAGGCCCTCGATCGCTACACGCCGATCGACGAGGCGGGCCTGCTGCTCCGCCGCGGCATCTCCGACGACGACATCCTCGATCGGCTCGAGGCGTCGGACGTCATCGGCTTCGGCCTGATGTTCTCGCAGGACTGGCTGCCGGCGCGCGCGCTCATCGGGGCAGTCCGGGCGCGGCATCCGCGCGCCGTCCTGATCGGTGGCGGCGAGCACTTCACGGCCGAGCCGGTCGGTGCGCTCGAAGACTCGGCGCTGGACTACATCCTCGAGGGCGAGGGCGATCGCAGCGTCGTCGACCTGTTCGAGCATCTTGCCGGCACGCGCAATCTCGAGGACGTCCCCGGCTGCTGGTACCGCACCGCCGACGGCGAGATCCGTCGCACCACCGCCAAGGTGCGCGTGCGCGACGTCGACGCGCTGCCGTGGCCGGCGTGGGACATCGTGCCGGTGGAGAACTACCTGAGCGGGGGCTTCGCCTCCGGCGTCGACCGTGGGCGCAGCATGCCCATGAACGCCACCCGAGGCTGTCCGTACCAGTGCACGTTCTGCTCGAGCCCGACGATGTGGACGACGCGCTACGTGTCGCGCACCCCGGAGAACGTCGTCGCCGAGATCAAGCACTACATGACCACGTTCCGGGCGACGAACTTCGACTTCCAGGATCTGACCGCGATCGTGAAGAAGGAGTGGGTGCTCGATTTCGCCAACCGCCTCCTCGACGAGAAGCTGAACATCACCTGGCAGATCCCGAGCGGCACGCGCTCCGAGGCGCTCGACGAGGACGTCCTGCCGCTGCTGGTGAAGTCGGGCTGCACGAACCTCACCTACGCTCCCGAGAGCGGCGACGCGGAGACGCTCCAGCTCATCAAGAAGAAGATCAAGCCCGAGCGCATGCTGCACTCGATGCGCGCTGCGGTGAAGGCCGGCTGCAACGTGAAGGCGAATTTCATCTTCGGCTTCCCCACCGACACCACGCGCTCGATCCTGCGCACCTTCGGCTTCCTCGGGAAGATGGCGGTGCTGGGCGTGCACGACGTCTCGATCGCGCCGCTGCGGCCGTATCCCGGCTCCGAGATCTTCCGGCAGCTGCAGGACAAGGGCACGCTCCCGAAGCGCCTCGACGACGACTACTACATGAGCCTGGCGCTCGGCACCGAGAACCTGCCCGGGACCGGTACGCCCACGGTCAGCTACACCGACCACGTCGCACCGGTGCGCCTCGAGCGGCTGCGGGTGGCGGCGTTGGCGTGGTTCTTCCTGCTGTCGTGGGCGGTGCGGCCGGTGCGCGTGCTGCGCCTGCTGCGCGCGCTCGTCACCGATCGCCAGGAGTCGCGGCTGGACAAATCGCTGGTCGAGATGAAGCGCCGCGTGATCCGCTCGTGGCGCGGCGAGACCGGTCCGTCGCTCGGCGAGATCAACCCGTACTGACGCGCCGCCCGCGGTCGAGCAGGGCGACGCCCCCGACGAGCGCCCACGCGCCGATGGCGATGACGAGCCCCGCGTGGAAGCCGGGCGCGTCGTAGGTCATCTCGACGACGCGATCGCCGGGCCGCACCTCGATGCCGCGTACGAGGTAGTTCGCCTGCCAGAGACGGCGCGGCACGCCGTCGACGCGCGCGGTCCATCCCGGCGCGAAGGCGTCGGCGACGACGAGCACGCCGGGCTGCTCGGGCGTGACCTCGACCGTGAGGTGCTCGGGCTCGTCGCGCGTGAATCGCGCCGGCACCACGGGCCCGGGCCGTGTCGCCGCGCGCGTCGCCGCGTCGGCGTCGTCGGGTGAGCCGACGAGGACGGCGCTCTCGCGCACGTCCGGCGTGTCGGCGAGGAGGCGCTGCAGGGCCTCGCCCTCGGTGGGGACGAAGCGCACGTGCGCCGTCACGTAGGCGCGGGGCAGCGCGTGCGGGTTCTCGAACAACGTCGCTTTGGGGGTGGCCTCGACGGGGTGCCAGCCGAAGGGGGCCGCGTCGGGGACGGTCGACGGCGGCGTGACGATGGCGCGCACGGCGACGAGGTCGAGCAGGTGCGGGCGCGCGATGCGCTCGACCTTGAGCGGCGAGCCCGCGAACGGCTGCTCGGGATTCGGGTCGGGGAAGGGGACGTCGACGACCGCAGCGAGGAACGCGCCGAGGCGCCGCGAGCTGAGCGGCTCGTAGTCCTGCAGGACGCGCAGCCGTCGTCGCGTGCCCTGCCGGGGATACTCGCCGAGACGCAGGTCGAAGCGGTCGCCAGGCAGCCAGGCGCGGTCCGTTCCCGCGACGCGGGCGGCGCTCTCCACCAGCGGCAACGCCGTCACCGGCGGATTCGTCCACGGGAAGTGATAGCGGTTGCGTTGCGGCCACACGACGACGGCGAAGACGATCACCACCGCGACGCTGCCGACGGTACGGCGCCAGCGCGGGGAGAGGCGGGCGGCGGTCGTGAGCCGCGTCGTGCCGAGCGCCGCTCCGACGCTCGCGAGGAAGCTGAGGAGCGGCCAGAGGCGGACCGGCAGGCGGAACATCGCCATGCCGGGAAGCCAGCGGTAGACGACGAACCAGGGCGTGCCGGGGCCGAGCATCAGGAGGAACACGCCGACCGCACCGAGCCCGAGGGCGACGCCGAGGCCGCCGCTGCGCGCGAAGCCGACGATCGCGAGCAGGACGA
Source organism: uncultured Binatia bacterium (SeqCode) (assembly GCA_964404165.1). Lineage (GTDB taxonomy): Bacteria > Desulfobacterota > Binatia > DP-6 > DP-6 > DASYLJ01. Next base: position 84,450 of record CAYOIZ010000001.1, read on the forward strand.
CGGGCACGGAGAGGAAGCGGCGGTCCATCTCCGTCGCGCGCACGACGAGGCCGCGCGTGAGCTCCTTGTGGAAGGCGTCGATGTTCCACAGGAAGCGCGGGAAGATGGCCTCGTCGGTCATCTCCTCGGGCGGCCGACTGGTGAGGTGGCTCCAGTCCAGCGCCGGGAGCGCCTGCGGTGCGGCGGTGGCGACGGCGAGGAGGCCGGCGGCGGCGAGTTGGACGAGCACGCGGGGCCGCAGCAGGCGGGCGCGCCACCGTCGGTCGGCGAGCAGCGCCAGCACGACGACGAGCACGCCGTAGGCGACGTAGACGGCGAGCTGGTAGCCGCCGGCCAGGAAGGGCATGGCGGCAGCGAGGCCGAGCCCCACGGCCCATCGCCAGCGTGCGTGCTCGACCAGCGCCAGCAACGCCAGCGCCGCCACCGGCAGCCACGCCACCGGCTCGAGCTGGGCGGGATTGGCGGTGTAGGGCAGTGCCGTCGATCCACCGAACGCCATCGCCCCCACGGTGGCCCCGAACGCGCCGGCGCCGAGGCGGAGGCAGAGCCGATCCATCGACAGGACGGCGAGCACGACGTGCCCGAGCGTCATGACGGTCATCGCGCTCTCGGGGCGCAGCAGTGCGAGCAGGAGCCGCGGCGGGTAGAGCGCGCCCGGCTGCAACGTCGCCAGGAGCGGGACGCCGGCACCCTGCCACGGATTCCAGAGCGCCACCGCGCCGTGCCGGATGCGCTCGCCGAGGAAGTCGTACGCGGGAAGGAAGTATCCGAACGGATCGCCGGCGGGGAACGACGGATAGATGCTCGCGGAGCGTACGACGTGGAGCTGCCAGATCGCCACGGTGCCGAGCAGGAGCGCCAGCGGACGCAGCCATGGCCTGAGCGGGGACATCGGCGCTCCGGTGTATGGGGTGGCGTCCCCCGGAGGCAACCATCGCGCGGCGCCGTCCGCGTTGACCGGTGCTTCACGGCGCGGCTATCTTCGCAGGCGTGCCGTCGGCCGACCGGCGGCTGGCGACGTGAGCAGGACACGCGTGCGACGGTGGCGATCCGTGGTGCTGGCGGCGAGCGCGCTGTGCCTCGTGGCGGCGGCGCCCGGGCCGGTGTCGCCGGATATCGCCCAGGCGCTGGGTCCCCGCCTGACGGCGCTCGGTCTGCCGCTGACGCTGGTGTGGCCCACCGGCGCACCGAAAGCGGTGATGGTGTTCTTCTCCGGCGACGGTGGCTGGCAGACGATCGACGACGGCCTCGCGCAGCGACTGAAGGCGCGCGGCATGGCGACGATCGGCTGGAGCTCGTTCACCTACTTCTGGCGCGGCAGGAAGCCGTCCGAGGTCGCCACCGACCTCGCGCGCGTGCTCGCGATCGCCGACGACGCCGGCGTCCCCGTCTTTCTCGGGGGGTACTCTTTCGGGGCCGAGATGGCGCCGGTGACGCTCGCGCGCCTGCCGGCCGCGACGCGCCACCGCGTCGCGGGGTTGATCCTGCTGGCGCCCTCCGCGAGCGCGTCGTTCCGGGTGAACCCGCTCGACTGGGTCCGGACACCGCCCGTCGACCCGGCGCATCGCGTGGACGACGCGCTCCGCACGCTCGACGGCGTGAAGACCCTCTGCCTCGCCGGCCACGACGACGGCGATTCCGCGTGTCGCGCGCTCGGCGCGCTGCCGGGCGTCGACGTCGTCCTGCTGCCGGGAGACCACCACTTCGGTGGCACCGCCGACGGCCTCGCCACCGCCATCGGCGACCGCGTGCTGGGGACCCCGTGACGCTGGAGCCGCCGGGGCGCTGGCGTGCGCTGGCGTGGTGGATCGTCGCGCACGTGGGGCAGCTCTGGCCCGTGCTCGTCGCGGCGGTGCTGGCGGTGGTGTCGTGGGAGGCGCTGCACGCGATCGACGGCGCGGCGCTCCGCGTCGCCCTGCGCGCCACCGACCGGCGTTGGATGGCCGCGGCCGGCGCGGTGACGATCGTCAACCTGGCGGTGATGGGCGCGTACGACGTCGTCGCGCTGCGCCGCGCCGGCGTCACCACGTGGCGCCGATGGCTCTACGGCGTGCTGGCGTTCGCGTGGAGCAACTTCCTGACCCTCGGTCCGGTGGCGGGTCCGGCGATCCGGTTCTGGCTGTATCCCGTCAGCGAGGCCGGGCGCGGCGTCCTGCAGCACGGCATCGCCCACATCGCGGTGGCGTTCGCGACCGCACTCGTCGCCTGGGTGCTCGCCGCGGCGGTCGGTCTGCGTGCCGACGATGCCGGCGCCGCCGTCACCGTGCTGGTGCTGGTGCCGGTCGTCGCCATCGGTCTCGCGCTCGGCCTCGGTGCGCTGCAGCGCCGGCTCCGCACGCGGTTCGGATGGGCCAAGGGCCCGGCGCCGTGGATGCGCCTCGTCCTGCTCGGCGTGCTCGACTGGGGACTCGCCGGTGCGGTGTTCCTCTGCGTCCTGCGCGCCGCGGGCGCCGATGCCGGTGGCCACGCGCTGGTGCGCTTCTTCCTCGGACAGGGGATCGGCATCCTGAGCCTCATTCCCGGCGGCCTCGGCAGCGCCGACGTCTTCTGGCTGGCGACGCTGCGTGGCCCCGACGGGGCGGTGCCCGCCGCACTCCTCGCCTACCGCAGCATCTACTACGTGGTGCCGTGGGCGGCCGCGTCGCTGGTGCTGCTGCGCGTGGCGGCCGGGCGCGGCGTGCGCTGGGTGGCGCTCTCGCGCGGCGCGCTCGCCACGCTCGTCGGTGGCACCGGCGTGATGCTGTTGCTGAGCGCGGCGTCGCCCGCGACGGTGCACCGGCTGCGACGGCTCGAGGAATGGTTGCCGCTGTCGCTGGTCGAGGCGTCGCACGTCGTCGCCACGCTGACGGGCGTGCTGTTGCTCGTCCTCGCCCGCGGCCTCGACAAGGGCTACCGGACGGCCCACCGCGTCGCGGTCCTGAGCGCCTCGCTCGGGGCCGTCGCCGCGCTGCTGAAGGGGTTCGACGTCGAGGAGGCGGTGGTGCTCGCGGGCGCGGTCGGCCTGCTGCTGGCGCAGGCGCCCCTGTTCCGCCAGCCGAGCCACGGCGACTGGCTCGGCTGGCGCGGCGTCGGCGCGCTCGTCGCCGCCGTCTTCGTCTTCATCGCCTTCGGGCTCCTCACGCACGATCCCGACGCCCTCGCCAGCGTCCACTTCCTCGACTTCGCGCATCGCGCCGAGGTGGCGCGGTTCCTCCGCGGCGCGGCCCTGCTCGGGCTCGCCGCCGTGGCGGGGGGCCTCGCGGTGCTGTTGCGCATGCCGGCGGTGTTCGTGCGGCCCGACGACGGCGCGGTGGCGCGCGCGCTGGCGATGCACGCCGCTCTCGGCCGCGACACCAACGCGTTGTCGGTGGCGAACCGCGACAAGGAGATCTGGTTCGACGGCGACGACGGCTTCTGCCTGTGGCGGGCGATCGGCCCGTACCTCGTCGTGTTCGGGGATCCGGTGGTGCGGCCCGGGTGCGAGACGCCCGTGCTCGATCACCTGATCGCGCAGGCGAGCGAGCGCGATCGGCGGCCGCTCTTCTATCAGGTGGGGGCGACGTGGATCCCGCCGCTGCACGACCGGGGCTTCCACTTCTTCAAGCTCGGCGAGGAGGCGCACGTCGACCTGCGCACGTTCGGCTTGTCGGGTACGGCGCAGAAGACGTTGCGCGGCACGGTGAATCGCGCCGAGCGTGACGGCCTGTCGTTCGCGGTCGTGCCGGCGGTCGCGGTGGGCGAGCTGCTGCCGGCGCTGCGGCGCGTGTCCGACGCTTGGCTCGCGAGCAAGCACGCGCACGAGAAGCAGTTCTCCGTCGGCTTCTTCGACGCCACCTACCTGACGTCGTGTCCGTGCGCCGTCGTCCGCGACGATGCGGGACGGGTGGTGGCGTTCGCGAATCTGCTGCAGGGCCCGGGGGGCGTCGAGTTGTCGATCGACCTGATGCGCCATCTCCCCGACGCGCCGTCGGGCACGATGGACTTCCTGTTCGCGCGGCTGTTCGCCTGGGGTCGTGCCGCCGGCTACGCGTCGTTCAACCTCGGCATGGCGCCGCTCTCGACCGTCGGCGCGGTGCGCGGGGCGCGGGCGTCGGAGCGGATCGCGCATCTGCTCTTCCGACACGGCGAGCAGTGGTACAACTTCCAGGGGCTGCGGCAGTACAAGGAGAAGTTCCATCCGCGCTGGGTGCCGCGCTATCTCGCCTATGCGGATGCGTGGGATCTCGTGCGGGCGATGGCGCACGTGAGCGCCCTCATCGCGGGCGGCTGGGGGGTGGTGTTGCGGCCGGAGTCGACGACCCGCTCAGGCGGCGAGGCTGGCGGCGGCCTCGCCGAGCGCGCGGTCGAGCGCGCGTAGGTCGATCGGCTTGGTGAGATAGTCGTCCATGCCGGCGGCGAGGCAACGCTCGCGATCGCCCGCCATGGCGTTCGCCGTCATGGCGACGATGCGGACGTGCCGCCCGGTGGCTGCCTCGGCGGCACGCAGGCGAGCCGTCGCCTCGAGCCCGTCCATCGTCGGCATCTGTACGTCCATCAGGATCAGGTCGACGGCTTCGGTGCGCCAACGCAGCAGCGCCTCGCGGCCGTCGCCGGCGAGGAGCACGGTGTGGCCCCGCTTCTCCAGCAGGCGACGGGCGAGCAGCTGGTTCACCGGATTGTCCTCGGCGAGGAGCACGCGGAGCGGGCGGACCACCTGCGGCACGTCGGTCTCGGCCGGTTCGGCGAGCGCCCCGGGGAGGGCGCGGCCGAATCGGGCCGTGAAATGGAAGGTGCTGCCGCGCCCGGGCATGCTGTCGACGGCCAGGCATCCCCCCATCAGCTCGACGAGCTGGCGCGAGATCGCGAGGCCGAGGCCGGTGCCGCCGAAGCGACGCGCCGTGGAATCGTCGGCCTGGGTGAAGGCGTCGAACACGTGCGCCTGCTTGGCGGGGTCGATGCCGATGCCGGTGTCCTCGACGGCGATGCGGACGACGACGTCCTCCGCGTCGCGCGTGCAGCCCACGGCGACGCGGACGGCCCCCTCGGCGGTGAACTTGACGGCGTTGCCGACGAGATTGACGAGCACCTGGCGCAGGCGTCCGGGATCGCCGACGAGCGCGTCGGGGACGTCGTCGGCGACGTCGGCGCCGAGCGTGAGCCCCTTGTCGTCGCACAGCGGAGCGAAGGCGCGCAGCGTCTCCGTGACGAGGCGACGGACGGCGAACGGCACGCGCTCGAGCGTGAGCTTCCCCGACTCGATCTTCGAGAAGTCGAGGACGTCGTTGATGACGGTCAGCAGCGCTTCGGCCGACGAGTGCACCGTCTGGACGTGCTCGCGCGCCTCGGCGCCCATCTCGCAGTCGAGTGCCAGGCGGCTCATGCCGAGGATGCCGTTCATCGGCGTGCGCAGCTCGTGGCTCATGGTGGCGAGGAAGGTGGCCTTGGTGCGGGCGGCGGCGAGCGCGGCGTCGCGCGCGCTGCGCGCCTCCTCCTCGGCGGCACGGCGTTCGGTGATGTCGATGCCGGTGCCGATGGAGCCGACGGTGCTGCCGTCGACGTCGCGGCGCCGCAGCACGGTGGCGAGGACCCAGCGCCAGTCCCCGTCGTGATGGCGCAGGCGGAGCTCGGCACGCCAGGGCTCGTCCGCGTCGAGTTGGCGGCCGATCTGGATCGTGGCGAGGTCGTCGGGGTGCACGACGGCGGTCCAGTCGTCGGCCAGGTGATCGGCGTGCCCGAGGAAGTCGCGCGTGGCGCGGTTGGCGTACACGACGCCGCCGGCGCCGTCGCCGAGCCAGATCATGACGGGCGCCGACTCGGCCATGGCCCGGAATCGCGCCTCGCTTTCGGCCATCGCCGCCAGCGCCGCGGCGCGCGCGGCGCGCTCGCGGCCGAGGACCACCGACGTGACCACCGAGAGGGGAAGGCCCGCGATCAGGACGAGCGCGTAGCTGGCGACCGAGTCGTCGAGGCCGTGCACCAGGATGGCGTTGGTGAGGCCGCCGACCAGTGCGGCGACCGTCACGATGATCTGCGGTCGCACGCCCCACGCCAGGACGCTGGCCGTCAGGAACGGAATGGCGGCGAGGATGATGCTCGGCGTGAACGTCTGGCGGCCGATCGTGCCGACCGTGGTGTTGAGGGCGATCGCGAAGAGCGTACTTGCGACACCGAGGCGCACCGTCTGATCGTAGGTGAGCGGGCGTCGCAGCCGAGCCATGATGCCGAACGTGACCAGGAGCGCACCGGCCCGGAGGATGGTGATCTCGGCCAGGCCGGGGCGGCCACGCCATGCGTCGGCCAGGGAGAGGGCGCAGACGATCACCATCCCGGCGGCCACTGCCGCGCGCAGGCGGTGGGCGAGGAGCAGGGTGTCGTCGGGGGCGACCGGAGGGGTGGACGGCGCGGGCATGGGGCGGACGAGCGTTTCCGTCCCCATTATCGGTCGGCACGGGTCGGGGCTTGAATCCTAGCGGCACCCCGCTGCGCGGATGCCCATTGCCGCGCGGAAGGGACGTCGCTGGGCGACGTCCCTCCCGCGCACCGTCGTCACTTCTTCGGCGCGGGCTCGACCGAGATGGCGAGCGCCTGCGTGTAGGTGATCTCGACGAGGTCGCCGACCTTGACCTTCTCGAGCTTGGCCGGGTCCTTCGCCTTGACGGTGGCGAGACCGCCTTCCGGACCCTTCAGCGTCACCTTGCTCGTGGCCTTGTCGACCTTGACGATGGTGGCGACGATGGTGACGGAGTCGGCGGCACCGGCGCCGGGCTTGTCGCCGAGCTTGGCGCGATCGGTGACCTCGGCGGCGGCTACGCCGGGATCGACGGTGCCCTTCTTCTTGAGCTCGAGCGCGATCGACTCCTGGTAGCCGACGACGACCAGGTCGCCTTTCTTCACCTGCGCCAGGTTGCGGACCTCGGGTCCGACCGTGATCTGCAGGCTGTCCCCATCGGGGCCGAGCAGCGTCACCTTGCGCGTCTTCTGGTCGATGGCGGTGACGGTGGCGGTCACGGTGACGATGCTGGTCTGCTCGATCTTGCCGTTGCCCTCGGTCGTCGTCGTCTCGACGGTGGGCGCCGGCGGCGGCGGGGGCTGCTTGGCGCACGCGGCCAGGGCCAGCATGGTGGTGACGGCCAGGACGGCTCCTCGGGATGTCCTCATCGGGGGTCTTCCTTCTTCCGGGCCGTGCCCGGAGGCTTGGGTGTGACGGAGTGGGTGGTTACGACGCGAGCGGACCCGGATAGCAGAGTGTGTTGGCCAGGAGTAGGGCGGCCCAGAACGCGATCTCGAGCGTCTCCGTCATCGGCTGGATGCCGCGGACGGCGCCGTAGACGTGCACGCCGATCATCAGCACGTAGACGGCGAACAGGGCGTCGAACGTGAGAACCAGGCCGGTGACGAGGTACGTCCGGGCGTGCTGGCCGTAGAGCCCGAGCATGCCACGCCGTCAGGCTGCGCCCTGGCGGATGCCGTACAACTCGTCGTTCGACTCGCGCTCGAGGAGGCGACGGACCGCGTCGCCGAGCGGACGCCCCTGGTGCAGCACGTGGTAGACTTCGGTGGAGATCGGCATCTCGATGCCGAGCTTGCGGGACAGATCGTAGGCCGCGGCGGCCGTGAAGAAGCCCTCGGCGACGGAGCGCCGCGCCGCCAGGTAGGCCTGCGGGTCGGCGCCGGCGGCCACCTGCATGCCGAGGGTGCGGTTGCGCGAGAGGTCGCCGGTGCAGGTGAGCACGAGGTCCCCGACGCCGGCCATGCCGAGGAAGGTGAGCGGATCGGCACCGAGCGCGACCCCGAGGCGCGTGATCTCGGCGAGCCCGCGGGTGATGAGCGCCGCGCGCGCGTTGTGGCCGAAGCCGAGGCCGTCGCAGGCGCCGGTCGCGACCGCGAGCACGTTCTTCACGGCGCCGCCCACCTGCACGCCGATGGGATCGGCGCTCGCATAGACGCGGAAGTGCGGCGCGTGCAGCAGGAGCTGGACCGGGCGGGCGGCGATCATGTCGGTGCTGGCGACGGCGACGTCGGTCGGCTTCCCCTGCGCGACCTCCTTGGCGAAGCTCGGGCCGGAGAGGAAGGCGAGGCGATCCGGCGTCACCTCGGGCAGGACCTCGGCCAGCACCTCGGAGAGCAGCTTCAACGACCCCTCCTCGATGCCCTTGGTGGCGACGACGAGGCGGGCGCCGGGTGGCACCATGCCGACGAGGCGCGTCGCGACGGAACGCAGGAACTGCGACGGGGGCACCAGGACGACGAGCTCGGCGTCGCGCACGACGGTGGCGAGATCGCTCGAGGCCCGCAGCGTCGGCGGCAGGTCGAGCTCGGGGAGGAAGAGGGTGTTGCGATGGCGCTCGTTGACGTCGGCGACCACGTCGGCCTCCAGCGCCCACAGCGTCACGGTGTGACCCAGTCGCGCCGCGTGACTCGCCAGCGCCGTGCCCCAGGCGCCCGCCCCGATGACTCCTACCGTCGCCATGCCGTACCTCGTCGTCCGCGTTGATGTTGGTTGGCGGTGGCCGTAGCGCGGCGGTGCCGGAGGGTCAACCGGGGGCGGCGGGTGCGGTGTCGCGGACCGGGGGACGCGCGTTCAGCCGCTCGACCCAGGCGCGGACGGCCGGGCGGTCGGCGAGCAGATCGCCGAGACCGACCATCGGGAACGTCGTGACGAACGGGGCGTAGCAGACGTCGGCGAGGGAGTAGTCGCCGACCAGCCAGTCGTGTCCGGCGAGACGCTCGGCGAGGACGTCGAGATGCGCGGCGACGTCGGTGCGTCCCTGTGCGACGGCGGGATCGTCGGCGCGGGTGCCGGGGACGAAATGCACGGCCATCCACGCCTTCCACGCCGGGGCCAGATAGTCGCCGCTCCACAGCATGAGCTGGCGTGCGAGGGCGCGGCCCACCGGATCGGCCGGCAGCAGCGGCGGCGTCGGATGCCGCTCCTCGAGGTACTCGAGGATGGCGATCGATTCCGACAGCACGAGGTCGCCGTCCTCGATCACCGGGACCTGGCCGAAGGGATTGAGGCGACGGAACGCCGCCGCGCGATGTGCGCCACCGGGCAGGTCGACGAGCGCTTCGCTGTACGGCACGCCCTTCTCGCGGAGCGCGATCTGGACGCGGCGCGGGAAGATGGAGAAGGGGTGCCAGTGCAGCTTCATGCGGTCGGGCTAGCAGTGCCGGTGCGCTGGCGCCAGCCGCCGCGTCGTGGCGCACGGCGCGGACGGTCGGGCGCCGCCGGGTGCCGTACCGGACGCCCGCCATGTGGCGCTGGGTTTGCCGCACGCGGCCCATTCCGGCATCCGATGCGTCGATGGACCTCTTCGTGTCGGGGCAGGGGTGGGACGCGACGATCGTGGCGTGGTCGTTCTCGCTGGCGCTGTTCGTCGGGATGCTGCTCTGCCTGGAACTCGGCTGGCGGATCGGTCATCGGCGCCGGGTGCGTGATCTCAAGGGGGCGACGGTCGGCATCGCGGCCGTCGACGGGGCGGTCTTCGGGTTGCTCGGCCTGCTGCTCGCGTTCAGCTTCTCGGGTGCAGCGGCGCGGTTCGACGCCCGGCGGGAGATGATCGTCGACGAGACCAACGCCATCGGGACCGCATGGTTGCGCCTCGATCTGTTGCCCGCGAGCGCGCAGGAGCCACTCCGCGAACAGTTCCGGGCCTATCTCGATTCCCGGCTCGAGACGTATCGCCTGCTGCCCGACATCGCCGCCGCCGAGGCCGAGCTGGCGCGCTCGGTGGCGATGCAGCAGGCCATCTGGACGAGCGCGGTGGCGGCGTGCCGCGCCGCGGGTGACGGCCCGGCGACCATGCTCCTCCTCCCGGCACTGAACGCGATGATCGACATCACGACGACGCGGACGGCGTCCTCCCGCATGCATCCGCCGCCGGTCATGTTCGGAATGCTCTTCGCGCTCGCACTCGCCAGCGCGCTGCTCGCGGGCTACGGGATGGCCGGCTCCGCGTCGCGGAGCTGGCTGCACGTGCTCGGCTTCGTCAGCGCCATGGCGGCGGCGGTCTACGTCATCGTCGACGTCGAGTTTCCGCGCCTGGGCATGATCCGGATCGACGCCTTCGATCAGTTCCTGCGCGACCTGCGCGCGAGCTTCCACTGACGCGTCAGGGGACGCCCGTGGCCGCCGGGCCGAGCTCGGCGTCGACGGCCGTGCGGATCGCCGTCCGCACGCGCTCGTTGACGCGCGCCTTCGTGCCTTCGTAGCTCGGCATGTCGAGTTGCCGGAGCCGCGCGGCTTCCTCCCGGACGGCACCGTCGAGCTCCGCGGCGTCGACGACCCGGTCGAGATAGCCGAGGCGCATGGCCTCCTCGGGGCCGAACATGGGGGCGGTGGTGATGCGCGCGAAGCCGGGCGGCGTCAGGCGGTGGCGGGCGAGCTCGATCGCGAAGTGTGGCAGCGTGAGGCCGATGGCGACCTCGTTCATGCCGATGCGCCACGGCCCCGCGGCGGCGAACCGCACGTCGGCGGCGAGCATCAGGAAGGCCCCCATCGGGTAGGCGTGGCCCGCACAGACCGTGAGCACCGGACGCGGGAACGAGAGCAGGCGATCGATCACCGCGGCACCGGCCCGCAGCATCTCGACGGTGGGCTCGAAGCCGCGTTTGAACGTGCCGAGATCGAAGCCGGCCGAGAACATGCCCGGCCGCCCGCGCAGGACGACCACGGCACCCGCCGCCCCGGCCTCGTCGAGGGCGGCGCCGATCGCGGCGAGCAGGCTCGTGGACAGGGCGTTCACCTTGCCGTCGTCGATCTTGATGCTGGCGATCCCGTCGTCGATCGTGATGCTCGTCATCGCGCGTCGGACCATATAGACCGAGCGTCATAATCACAAGGGGGCGTGACGTGGCGAACGTGGCGAAGCACAAGGAGAGCCTGGTCCGGACCGCGATGCGGCTGTTCCGCCGTCAGGGCTACGCGTCGACGGGCCTGCAGCAGATCCTCGCCGACAGCGGGGCCCCGAAGGGATCGCTCTACCACTACTTTCCGGCCGGCAAGGACGCGGTCGGCGAGGCCGCCGTCGACATGGCGGCGGGGATGATCCGCGACATGCTGGAGGGGCTCGCGACGCGCCATCGCGCGCCGCGGGACTTCGTGCGCGCGTGGTGCCGGGTGATGGCGGGATGGATGCGCGAGTCGGCGTTCCGCTCCGGCTGCCCGATCGCCACGACGTTGCTCGAGACGGCACCGCAGTCGCCCGCCATCACCGCCGCCGGACGGCGGGCGATCGACGGCTGGATCGACGTCGTCGCCCGGGTGCTCGTCCGCGACGGGACGACGCGACGGGACGCGCTGCGGAGGGCGCAGCTCCTCGTCGCCGCGATGGAGGGGGCGCTGCTCCTGGCGCGCGTGCGGGGCTCGACGCGTCCGATCCTCGACGTCGCAACGCTCGTCGGATGACGGCGTCGGCGTGGCCTCGTCGGGATGCACGACGCGGTGGGAGCCGGTGAGCGCCGTCGGGGATCGGGATTCGATCGAGATATCCGCAGCGGTCCGGTATGAGGAATTCGGAGTGTCGAGTCATGTCGCGTCGCCGCCGAGCGTGCCGTCGTGAAGGTCGCCGTCGTCGGTGCCGGCATCGCCGGCCTCGTCGTCACGCGGCTGCTGGCGCGCGCGCACGAGGTCACGCTCTTCGAGGCCAACGCGTGGGCGGGCGGTCACACGAACACCGTCCGCGTGGAGGTGGACGGGGCGACCCATGCCGTCGACACGGGGTTCGTCGTCTACGATGCGGGGACCTATCCGCACTTCGCCCGGCTGCTCGACGAGCTCGGCATCGCGACCCAACCGAGCGAGATGAGCTTCAGCGTCCGCTGCACCGAGAGCGGCCTCGAGTACGGCGGCCGGTCACTCGGGGCGCTGCTCGCGCAACCCGGCAACCTGGTGCGCCCGGCGTTCCATCGTCTGCTGCGCGACGTCCTGCGGTTCAATCGCGCGGCTGGGGCGCTGGCACGGTCGGGGGACACCGCGACCGTCGACGAGTGCCTGACGGCGCACGGCTACTCGCGCGAGCTGCGCGACTGGTATCTCGTCCCGATGGCCGCGGCGATCTGGTCGGCGCGCCCCGCGGACGTGGTCGCCATGCCGGCGTCCTGGGTCGTGCGGTTCTTCGAGCACCACGGCCTGCTGCGCACGAGCGGGCAGCCGCAGTGGCGGACCGTCACCGGCGGCGCCGCGCGCTACGTCGAGGCGCTGCTGGCCCGGCTGCATGCGCGCGTGCGGCTCGGCTGTGCCGTCCGGGGCGTGCGCCGCGGCGACGGATGGGTCGACGTGCGGAGCGACGGCGGCACCGGGCGGTTCGACGCCGTGGTGATGGCGACGCACGGCAGCCAGGCGCTGGGGCTGCTGGAGGATCCGACGCCGCGCGAGCGCGAGGTGCTGTCGGCGTTCGCCGAGCAGGAGAACGAGGCGGTGCTGCACACGGACGTCTCGCTGCTGCCGCGCGCGCGGCGTGCCTGGTCGAGCTGGAACGTGCATCTCGGGCGTCCGACGGATCGGGTCGCGGTGACCTACGACATGCGCCGCCTGCAGCGGCTGTCCGCGTCGGTGCCGGTGTGCGTGACGCTCAACGCCACCGCCGCCATCGATCCGGCGCGGGTGCTGCGGCGCTTCGTGTATCACCACCCGGTCTACACCCGTGCGGCGGTGGCGGCGCAGGCACGGCGCGAGGCGATCAGCGGTGTCGCGCGGACCTACTTCTGCGGCGCGTACTGGGGCTACGGCTTCCACGAGGACGGCGTCGAGAGCGCGCTCGCGGTCGCGCGGCACTTCGACGTGGAGCGCGCGTGATGTGGCGGATCGTCGCGCTGCTGCTCTCGGCCGGGGCCTACTGCCTCGCGTTCCCACCCTGGAACCTGTCGGCGGTGGCGTGGGTCGCGCTGGTGCCGCTGCTGCTCGCCCTGCGCGGCCTCACGCCGGGGCGGGCGGCGCTCGCCGGGCTGCTGTGGGGAACCGCGACGCTCTCCGGGATCGGCTACTGGGTGCCGGGCGCGCTGTCGTTCTACTGGGAGCAACCGTTCTGGTTCGGCTTCCTGTTCGCGCTCGGCGTCGCCGTCGTGTTCATGGGCTCGTACTTCGCCGTGTTCGGCACAGCCTACGTGCGGCTGTGCGGCCGATGGGGCCCGTGGACGCGCCCCTGGGTGACGGCGGCTCTCTACGTCACCTGCGAGCTCGCGCGCGCCCACCTGCTGACGGGACACCCGTGGTTGCTGTTGGGCTACGCGCTCGTTCCGCACGTGGCGCTGATCCAGCTCGCCGACGTCGGCGGCGTGTACGGCCTGTCGTTCGTCGTGGCGCTGACGAACGCGTTCGTCGCCGAGGCGCTGTGGCAGCGGACGGCGTCGTCGGCCGACCGCCTGCGCCCGGTGGTGGCGGCCATCGTCGTGGTCGCCCTGGTGTGGGGCTACGGCACGGTGCGGCTCCGGATGTCGCTCCCGACCGCACCGGAGGTTCCCGTGATGGTCGTGCAGGGCAACGTCGACCTCGGATCGCAGTGGCGGGAGGAGCTCTACGCCGAGGGCCTCGGGCAGTATCTCCGCCTGACGATCGAGGGCGCCCGCAGGACGCATCCCCGCCTGATCGTGTGGCCGGAGAGCGCCGTCACCTTCTTCCTCGACGCCGAGCCCCTGTACGCCGCGATGATCGGGGAGGTCCTGCAGGCGCAGGGTGCCGATCTCATCGTCGGCGGCCCGCGCACCGAGGGTCGTCCGGCGCGCTTCTTCAACTCCGCCTTCCTGATGACGCCCGACGGCCGGATCGCGGGTCACTACGACAAGGTGCATCTGCTGCCCTTCGCCGAGTACTTCCCGCTGCGGACGATCGAGCTGCTCCGCCGCCGGTTCGAACGCGTCCGCTTCTTCACCGCGGCCGACGAGCCGGCGCTGCTGCACACGCGGTTCGGCGACGTGGCCACGCTGATCTGCTTCGAGGCGATCTTTCCGGACGTCGTGCGACGCCAGACGACGGCGGGCGCGTCGCTGTTGGTGAACCTCTCGAACGACGGCTGGTTCGGCGAGAGCGCCGGCTCCGATCAGCATCTGGCGATGGTGGCGCTGCGCGCGGTCGAGAACCGGCTGTGGGTGGTGCGCGCCACCACCACCGGCGTGTCGGTGATCATCGATCCGTTCGGCCGCGTCACCGCCCGCGCGCCGCTGTTCACGGCGACCACGATCGACGGGCGCGTGGTGCCGATGCAGGTGACGACGATCTACGAGCGGGTGGGGGACCTGCTGGCGTGGTGCTGCGTGCTCGCCACCATCGCCGCGCTGGCGCTCAGAGGCGGCTCAACGTCGTAGCGTCGGCGCCCGGCGCGAGCGCGGCCGCGAGCTGCGCCTGATCCCAGGCCAGGCCGGCCTCCGCGAACAGCTGCTGCGCCCGCTCGAGATAGGGGATCGGATCGACGGCCGAGGAACGGCCCAGGCTGACCCGCCCGCCCATCTCGGCGCAGGTGCGGGCGATCTCGGGCGTCGCCTGCAGGCGTTCCCCTTCCTGCAGGGTCCGGGTCCACCAGGTCACCGCCTTGCGCGGGCGTCCGAGGAGCCAGTGCAGGCGTCCGACGAGCCGCCACGTCTCCGTGCGCGCCGGCGCCACCACTCGCGCGATCCGGAGGGCCTGCCGCGCATCGGCCTTCAGGCGGGCGCGGAGGTCGACGTTGGCTCCGTGGCCGGTGGCGGTGGCGCGCTCGAGCGTGTCGAGGTCGTGGCGGAGCTGCGCCACCGTGAAGGCGCTCAGGTGCCAGGGGGGGATCAGGCCGGCATACCCGACGATGTCGGTGACGCGGTCGAGCGTGACCCCCGCCTCGACGTGGTCGCCGCGAAGGCTCTGCACCTTCGCCTTGGTGCCGAGGGCGAGGACGCGCAGGGCCGCCTCCTCGCGCCCGGCGTAGTAGCGCTCGGCCGCCTCGAGGGCCTCGTCGAGCGTGCGCTCCTCGAGCAGGAGGATCGCCCGCATGCCGTCGTGGTTGGCCTGCGCGAACTGGTAGCCGTACTGCTCGCTCATGTCGGCCAGCTGCTGGAGGCGTTCGCGGGCGGCGGCGAAGTGGCCCTGGCGGAGCTGCCGATCGCTCTCGAGGCCGAGGTACGAGTTGACGTCCCAGAGGATGCCGTACTTGAGACCGTTGTCGAGGAGCGCCGGCGCGAGCCCCGGCTCCTCGGCCCAGGCGCCCTCGAGGAAATTGATGACGAAGCGGAAGAAGCCGCAGCCGAGCTCGTCGCTGACCTCGCCGGGACGGATGAGCTCCTGGGCGCGCTGCAGAAAGCGCCGGCTGATGGCGAACGACGTGCCCGAGTAGGCGAAGGCGGCGCCGCCCATCACGTAGGTGAGGCAGGCGGTGTCGATCGTGCGCGGGTCGCGGTGGTTCATCTGGCGGATGGCGCCGATGTTGTCGACGAACATCCGCTGCGGATCGCTGGTGGTGAGGGCGCGAAAGCGGCGGAACATGATCTCGAACATGTTCCGCTCGGCCTCGGCGACCGGCGGCTTCGCGCGCGCGCGGCGTGGGACGTAGAGACTGTAGAGGACGGCGGCCATGTCGCGGGCGAACCGCGTGTAGCGTGGCACCGTCCCCTGGGGGAGGCGGAAGCCCGTGAACTCGAGCGCGTGGTCGAAGTGCCCGACCGATTCGCTCAGGTGGCCGGTGTTGAGGAGGGCGTAGGCGATGTTCTTCTCGAGCTGTGCCTTCTTCGCCGGGTCGCCGCCGTCGCCGTGGATCATGAAGTAGATGCGGGACGCCTCACGGAAGAAGTGGAGCGCCTCGCTCGACGCGGCGGAGCGCGCCGCTTCGTCGCCGGCCTTGAAGAGGAACTCCTCCGCCTTCTCGAGGTTGTCGGCGCGGCTGTAGTGGAAGGCGAGCATGCCGTAGAACTCGGACAGGCGCTCGGCGAACGTCGCCTCGATCGAGTCGGCCACCAGTTGGTGGAACTCGCGGCGGGTCTTCTGGAGGATCGAGTCGTAGACGGTCTCCTGCGCGAGCGCGTGCTTGAAGACGTACTCCAGCTCCTGCGTCGTGCTGCGATCGCCGACGGCCACGCCGAACGTTCCGCCACGCTGGAGCAGCAGCTGCTTGTCCTGCAGCACCGTGAGCTCGTCGGCGAGGGTGACGTCGCTCTCGCCCCAGCGCCGCATGACGGCGGCGATGATCCGGTAGTAGAAGTTCCGGCCGATCACCGCCGCCACCTGCAGCAGGTGCCGCGTGGGCTCGTCGAGGCGGTCGATGCGGGCCATGATCACTTCCTGGATCGTGCCCGGGATGACGACGCTGTCGATCTTGGCGGTGACGCGGAAGCGGCGCCCGTCGGACACCACGGCCCCCTGGTCGATCAGCGAGCGCACCACCTCCTCCAGGTAGAACGGGTTGCCCTCGGCCTTGCGGGTGATGAGGTCGCGGGTGGCGATGGGGAGGTCGTCGATCTTGAGGAGGTTCTGCACCAGGCGGCTGGCCTGTCGTGCGTCGAGCGGCTCGATGCGCACGGCGGTGTGGTTGGTGGCGTGCGCCTCGAGGGCGGTGCGCATGACGCGCTCCGCGGTGTCCTCGTAGTCGGGACGGAACACGTTGATGAAGAGCACCGGATGGTCGATCACGAGCCGCAGGAGGACCTCGAGCAGGTTGATCGACGAGGTGTCGGCCCAGTGCAGGTCCTCGAAGACCAGCACCAGCGGGCGGGTCTCGGCGAGGCGCTGGAACAGGGTGCGGACGCTCTTGACGATCAGTTTCTCGAGCGCCTCGCCGTCGATGCCGTAGACGCGTTCCGCGTGCGTCCCCTGGAGGCGCATGCCCATCAGCGTCGCCACGAAGGGGAGCACGTCCGGGGCGTCGTCCGGGAGCAGCGTGGTGATCGCGTCGGCGAGCTTGCCGAACGACTCCTGCTCACCGTCGTCGTCGCCGATGGCCGCCCAGTCCTGCAGGAGATCGATGAAGGGGTGGAAGCTGCGGGTCTGGCCGATGGCCGTCGAGCGGCCTTCGAGGACGACGGCGTCGCGCAGCGGCTCGAAGGCGAGCAC
Organism: uncultured Binatia bacterium (SeqCode); assembly: GCA_964404165.1. Taxonomy (GTDB): domain Bacteria; phylum Desulfobacterota; class Binatia; order DP-6; family DP-6; genus DASYLJ01. The sequence goes on from CAYOIZ010000001.1 coordinate 101,413, forward strand.
CTCGGCCATGAGGCGGGATTTGCCGAGCCCGGCCTCGCCGATCACGCTGACGATGCCGCCGTCGCCCGCGAGCGTGCGGGCGAGACAGCCCTGCAGCACCGCCACCTCGCGCTCGCGCCCGACCAGTGGCGAGGAGATCATGCGGTCGGCCGCCGCCATCGTGGTGCGGTGCATGTGCTGGCGCACCGACGCGAGCTCGTGGACGGGGACGGGTTGCGCCTTCCCCTGCAGGGTCACGGCACGTGGCGGATGGAACTCGAACGTGGCCTGCGTGTAGCGAAAGGTCTCCGGGCCGACGTTGATCACGCCGTGCGCGGCCGCGTCCTTCAGGCGCGACGCGAGATTGACGGTGTCCCCCATGACGGTGAAGTCGCGCTTGACGCGGCCACCGATCTCGCCGGCGATGACGAGGCCGGTGTTGACGCCCATGTGCACCTGGAGCGGCACCGGCAGCGCCTCGTCGCGCGTGAAGTCCTGGAGGCGGTTCCGGATCTCGATGGCGGCGTTGATGGCCTGTTGGGGCGCGTTCTCGATCGCGTTCGGAACGCCGAAGAGCGCCATCAGGCACTCGCCGATGTACTTGTCGACGACGCCGCCGTAGTTGCGGACGATCGACTCCAGCAGCGCGAAGCAGCGATTCAGCAGCTGGGTCAGCTCGTGCGGCGACCGATGCGCCGACAGGGCGTCGAACCCGGCGATGTCGGCGAACAGGACCGAGGCCTGGCGGCGTTCGCTGTTGCGTTTGACGCGGCCGGCGCGGGGCTTCGCCGAGAGCAGGGCGTAGACCGGTACCGGCGTGGCCCCGTCGGTCGCGGCGATGGGGGGCATGGCGCGATAGTTGAAGGCGTCCTGCGTCGCCGCATGGGTGAGCGGCCCGACCGCGATCTGCCCGTTCGCGGACACGTCCTCGAGCTTCGCGGCGAGGGCCACCGTCTCGCCCATGACGGCGAACTCGCGCCGGAAGGCGCCGCCGATCTCGCCGGTGATGACCGGTCCGGTGTTGACGCCGATGTGGATGTCGAGCGTGGAGTCCGCCCTCGGCCCGGTGTCCGGGCTGAAGTGGTGGATGGCGTCGCGCATCTCGATCGCCGCCTGCACGGCTTCGTGCGGCGCGTTGCGCTCGACGGGCGTCAGCCCGAACACCGCCATCACGCAGTCGCCGATGTACTTGTTGACGGTGCCGCCGTGCGCCATGACGATGGCCTCGAGGATCTCGAAGACCTGGTTCATCACGGCCGTGACGTCCTCCGGGTCGAGACGCTCCGAGAGGGCGGTGAAGCCGGAGATGTCGGCGTAGACGACGGTCGCCTGCCGCCGTTCGCTGTGGCGGGTCGGACCGGAGCCGGACATCAGCGGTGATGACGACCGGTGATCGCGTACGCCAGGCCGGCGGTGACCAATCCCACCGAGACCGCCGAGGTGAAGTTCACGGCGGCACAGGGCGGTCCGCAGCCCGGCGTCGCGAGCGAGACGAAGCACAGCGGCACGATCATGACGGCGCCGCAGAGCGGGCCGCGGAGCCACCAGGACGACGGCCAGGACGTGATGCCGACCAGGAAGCCGATCAGGCTGCGCGCGACGTACCAGGCCCACACCGCGACGGCGCCGTTGATGTAGAGCACGTCGAACTTCTGATGGATGGGGCCGTGGACGAGGGCAGGGACGGCCCCCGCAGCCACACCGAGGGCGGTACACAGCAAAGGGTACGGCAGCGCCACGCCCGACATCTACACCGCGGCACCGACGGAAAGGAAATCGGTGCCACGACGGCGCCGGGCCACGTTTACTTCCCCACGGGACGGTGCCTATAAGCGCCGGTCCCACAGGATACCCACGTGCCGACCACCACCCGGTTCACGGTCAAATGCCTGCAGATCGTCGCGGCCAACGTGGCGATGTTCGCGGCCTATCGCCTGCTGTTCCTGCTGGCGTTCGCGGATCCCGCCGCGCGGGTCGACGTCGGGCCCGTGTTGGCGAGCGGGCTGCGGCTCGATGCCGCGCTGCTCGCGTGCGAGATCATCGTCCTGCTGGTCGTGTCCCTCCTCACCCGGCATCTGCGCTATCGCGCGATCCTCGGCGGCCTCTGGTTCGTCACGGGCTTCAACCTGTTCGGGATGGGCACCAATCTGCTCTTCTTCCAGGAGCGCAATCAGCATCTCTGGGAGAACCTGCTCGCCACCGCGGGGCAGCCGGCGGAGGCCTGGGCCTCGGTGGTGCCCTTCTTCTCGCTGCATCCGTTTCTGCCGATGGCCTGGGCGGTCCTGTGCCTGCTGGGGTTCGCGCTCGCCCGCCGTCATGGACGCGCGTTCGCCGGCCACCGGCGCGATCTCTGGCGCGAGCCGCGCGCCCTGCTCGGCGTCCTCGGGGTGGTGCTGGTCATGGTCGTGCTCAACCTGGAGCCGGTCGCCGACCAGAAGGCCGGTTGGTTCGGCCACTTCCGGATCGCCGCCACCGCCAGCAAGCACTACGCACAGTTCGACGGGTACCTGCTGAACCAGGCCGTCGTGAATCCGGTGTACGATCTCCTGCGCTACGCGCCCGAGGCGTTCGGAGGGTCGGGCCGTCACCGCTATCGCCTGGATCGGGTCCAGGCACAGCGCGACACGGAGTCGCTCCTCGGTCTGACGCCGCAGGACCCGCAGTATCCGCTGCTGCGCACGGTCCGGGGCGACGGCGGGCTCGGCATCCGCAACGTCATCCTGCTCCAGGTCGAGGGCCTCGGCACCAACGTGCTCGAGCGCAAGATGTCCGACGGCTACCTCACGCCCTACCTGCACTCGCTCTCCGAGCAGGGGCTGTACTTTCCGAACGTCTACCAGAGCTTCTCCGCGACCGACGGCTCGACGTTCTCGATCGCGACCAGCCTGCACCGCACCTACGCCGTCAGCGAGGGGGTGTCGCGCTTCTTCCCGCACGAGGTGAACGGGCACTACGGGACGCTGTCCAACGTGCTCGGCGCGAACGGGTACCACCACTGGTTCATGGCCGGGTTCCGCCAGCGGATCGCCGACTTCCGCAGCTTCATGGGGAACCAGGGCTACGACGCGCTCGGTTTCGACGAGATGGCGGCGCGCCTCGGACCGGACGCCGCCGCGCAGTCGGGGAGTCTCGGCATCTTCGACGGCCCGTTCCTCACCGAGGCCGCCGACATCCTGATCGCCACCCCCGGCGCCTTCACCGCGCACATCGCCACCTCCACCAGTCACTCGCCCTGGGAGGTTCCGCCGGGAACCACCGCGCCGTTCAAGGGTCCGCCGCTCACCTTCCGTTATGCCGACGACTGCATCCGCCAGTTCGTCGAGCGGCTGCGACGCGAGCTCCCCGACTTCGACCGCACGCTCCTCGTGATCGTCGGCGACCACACCAGCATCACCTTCGGCGACGGGCTCATCGAGCGCATCCGGGTGCCGCTCATCGTCTACAACACCGCCCTGGTCCAGCGCCGCGACCAGTTCACCGCGTCCCGCGACGTGCCGGCGAGCCACGTCGACATCCTGCCGACGATCCTGAGCCTGCTCGACGGCGAGCACCGCTACGGCGGCATGGGCTCGAGTCTGCTCGAGCCACGCGTGGGCTCCGCCGGCCTGATCAGCAGCAACTACAACAACAGCCTCTACATCACCGACGCGTTCGCGATGCGCTACACGCCACGCAAGCGCGAGACCGACGTCCTCGCCTTCAACGCCGGCGAGATCGTGTCGCGCGACGTCTCGGCCGCACATCCCGAGGTCACGACCCGTCTCATGGGCGAGTACCTCGCGCTGTTCGAGACCACCGACCGCCTGACGCGCGAGAAGCGGATATTTCCGGTGGGCGGGGCGCCGGTGCGTCCCGCGGTCGCGGCGCGCTGAGTCAGCGCTCCGCGCGTCGGGCCAGATTCTCGCTCAGCACGCGCGTGCATTCGGGCACGCCGACCCCGCCGGCTGGGAGGAGGCCGTCGTCCGCCTTCAACGCCGCCAGCGCGTCGTCCATCGCGGCCTGGGCGGCGAACAGGCACGGCGTGCTGTAGATCACGAGCGAGACGCCGAGCGCCGTCAGCTGGGCCAGCGTGCAGGGCGGCGACTTGCCGCCGGCGATCTGGTTGAAGGCGACGGGGACGCGCACGTGCCGCCGGATCTCGGACACGACGGTCAGGTCTTTGAGGCCGTCGGCCAGCACCGCGTCGGCGCCGGCGTCGGCGAACGCCTGTGTGCGGCGCACGACCTCGTCGGGGTCGGCGGCGTCGGTGCGTGCGATCACGACCATGTCGCGGCGGGTGGCGAGCACGCGACGGAGCTTGGCCGTGTACTCGTCGAGCTCCATGATCTGCTTGCCGTCGAAGTGGCCGCACTGGCGCGGGCGCTTCTGGTCCTCCAGGACGACGCCGGAGGCCCCCGCGGCTTCGAGGAGCGAGACGACGTGGCAGGCCACCTCGGGATCGCAGTAGCCGTCGTCGATGTCGACCAGGATGTGGTGGTCGGGCAGCACGGTGCGCACCCGCTGCACGAACGCGACGATGTCCGACCAGGCGATGAAGCCGATGTCGGGGAGGCCGTAGTGGCTCGCGCCGAAGCCGAAGCCGCTGACGAAGAGGGCGTCGTAGTGACGCGCCGCCATCGCGGCGGAGAACACGTCGTAGATGCCGATGAAGGGGAGGATTCGCCCGCGGGCGATGTGGTCACGGAGGCGACGGCCGGCCGGTGCGCTCATGGGCTCCTTCCTACGCGAGTCCCAGCAACATGAAGAAGAATCGCGTGCGATGGGTGAACGACGCGTTCGCCCCGATGCTCCAGATATGGATGACGGCGAAGAAGGTCCAGACCCCGGCGATGCGGAGTCCCCGGGCGAGGCCGTCGCGCGGCACCGTGGCGGTCCCCCGGCGGCGCTGCTCGCGCAGCATCGACACGGAGATGCCGACGGCCAGGAGCAGGCAGTAGAGCAGGCGCGGGCGGAGCGCCCGCCACGCGGCGGCGACGTCGCCGTGCAGCACGAGCCCGTCCTGGTTGAGGGCGTGGTAGTACATGTTGCCGACGAACGCGGCGGCGAACGTCGCGGCGATCATGCGCAGCCGCGGCGACGTGCGGAAGTGGCGCACGAAGGTCGGGAAGAAGAAGAAATCGACCAGCAGCTCCTTGAAGTAGTAGTAGTACCGGTTCCAGAACTCGACGATCGATTCCGCCAGCAGCGGCTTGTAGGTGTTGCGGAAGACGTTGAAACCGAAGAGCCGCAACGCGCCGACCGTCAGGTGGCCGTGGGACGCGTGCTTCAGCACCTCGCGGAAGAGCTCGACGTAGAGGCTGCCCCAGGCCACCAGCATCGGGACGGGTGTCTCGCGACGCTCGAGCAGGGTCTCCAGGTGCGGCACGTGCATGACGTGTCCCCCGAGCAGGCGGGCGAGCGGATGGCGCGCTTCGCCGTAGACGAGCCCCGCCATCAGCCACTCCACGGCCGACCACACGAGGGCAAGGACGATGAGCTTCAGGCCCGCGAGCTGCGCCCGCGCGAACGCGTCCGGGGTCTGCGCCTCGTGTCGCGTCAGATAGTCGAACCCCTTGCCGATCGGGACGTTCGAATCGCCCCAGGTCGGATGCAGATAGAAGAGGTGATCGACGAACCGCGTGCCCGCGGCCTTGCCGCGCTGCCCGGTCTTGAGGAGGTAGCCGCAGCGCCAGAGGATGAACGGCAGGATCGTGCCGACGGCGACGAGGACGGCCGACGACGGCACCGCCCACACCACGACGAGGAGGCCCCAGAAGATCGCGTGGAGCGCGATCTGCGGTCGCCGCCGCACCGCCGGCGGCAACGACGCGAAGCCGACCGCGGCGCGATAGGTTGCCCAGAGCAGGCCGAGGACGATCGCGAGCGCCAGCGGCGCCGACAGCCAGGGCGCGCTCGCATCGCGCGGCTGCGCCTTCACCACGGCCATCGTCGCGGCCACGATGCCCGCGATCGACAGCAGGACGCGCCGGCGCGGCGCATCGAGCCGCGTCGAGAGCCACCGCGTGCGTGCCGCCCACCACGCCACCACCGCCTCGTCCTCGTGGAGCTGGGCCAGGCGGCGGAGCGTCCCGGACGCCGTCACCGGCTCACCGGGCGTCGCGCTCGATGAGATCGAGGATGCTCCGCATGGAGCGCAGCTCCTCCGGCTCGACGCCGCGCGCGGAGAAGTCGATCCGGTAGGTCTCCTCCAGGTAGGCGACGATCTGCAGGAGTGCCAGCGAATCGATGAGCCCGGACGCCACCAGGCTCTCGTCCTCGCCGACGCCCTCGAGCGGACGGTCCGGCCGCTGGATGGTGCGCAGGAAGGCGTGCAGGTGCTCGAGGCGGCGGGCGCGATCCATCGGGTGCGGCTCAGCGCGCCGGCGCGGCGAGGCGCGCGACGTCGAGGGGTGTCAGCGCGTCGCAGGCCTGTTTGACGGCATCACGGTTCACCTTGCCGCGCGAGGTGCGGGGGATCTCGTCGACGAGGTACCAGCGCACCGGCATCTTGTGCTCGGCGAGGTGCCGCTTCATCCACTGGTGCAGGGCGCGCACGGTGCCGTCTTCGCGGTCGGTGAGGACGACGGCGATGCCGACGTTCTGTCCGTACGCCGGATCGTCGAGCGCGAAGGCGCAGACGTCGCTGGCGCGGTCGAACCGCTCGACGACGGCGTCGACGTCGCTCGGGTAGATCTTGAGGCCGCCCTTGTTGATCTCGTCGCGTTCGCGGCCGCGCAGGCAGAGACGGCCGCGATCGTCGAGCAGGCCGATGTCGCCGGTCATGAACCAGCCGTCGGCGACGACCTGCGCCGTGAGGTCGTCGCGGTCGAAGTAGCCCTTCATGAGGGCCGGCGTCTTGAGCCAGACGTAGCCCGCCTCACCCACGGGGCATTCGGTGTCGGGCCCGAACGGCACCGTCGTGTCGGCGGTGGTGCGCACCTGGATCACCGCACCCCAGCCCTCGCCGACGAGCCCGTCGGCGGGCGTGATCGGCCCCCCGGTGGTGCCGGCGACCCAGCTGCCGGTCTCGGTGATGCCGTAGGCGTTCAGCACGTCGGGCGTGCCGGTCCAGCGCCGGATGTCCTCCCACAGCGACGCCGACAGCGGCGCCGAGCCGACGTGGACGCGGCGCAGGCTGCCACCCTGCGGGGCGCGGGCCATCTTGAGCGCGACGCGCCAGACCGACGGCACCGACGACATGAAGGTGATGCGGTGCTCGTCGAGCACGGTGCCGAGCCGCATGATGAGGTCGGGGCGGAACGGCGGCGTGATGTAGAGGTCCTGGCCGGCGAGCCACGGATAGAGGCAGTTGCAGATGAGGCCGTGCCCGAAGTGCGTCGGCAGCACGCACAGGGTGCGGGCGAAGACGTCGAGCCCGAGCGACTGTTGCAGCGTGGTCCAGCGCGCCAGCAGCGAGCGGTGCGTGTGCACGACGCCCTTCGGGTTCCCGGTCGACCCCGAGGTGAAGAGGATGAGGGCGTCGTCGTCGAGCCGGCTCTGGCCTCGCGGCAGCGGTGCGTCGTCGTCGCCGGCGTCGAGGGTCTCGAGGACGGCGACGCCGGTGGCAGCGAGCGCGCGCACGACCTCGGGCGCGGTGCCGTCGTCGGTCACGCAGCAGCGGGGTGCCGCCGCCTCGATCAGCGTCTCGAGCTCGAACGGCGTCAGGCGGGCGTCGATCGGCACGACGCAGCCCCCGAGGCGCCACACCGCCAGCAGCTCGGCGAAGAACTCGAGGCGGTTGCCGAAGTGCAGGAAGACGCGGTCGCCGCGGGTGAGGCCGTGGCGCGCATAGCGGCGGACGCGGCGGTCGACCTCGCGGGCGGTGTCCGCCGGGTTCCATCGCCGGCCGCTGGTGGCCTCGATGAGCGCGCCGAGTCGTGCGTGGAAGAACATCGATGGGTGCCCGGAAAGCCCGGCGCTTATAGCCTTCCACCGGAAGACCCGGCAAGGCGGGATGGCGTCATTCGGCGGGGTCGGGCTTCTCGGGCTGATCGATGGCGTCGGTCCACAGCTCGGTCGCGGACACGCCTTCGGCCTGGGCCTGGTCCTCGATGGTGTCGCGTACGTGGAGGATCAGGTCGCCGATGTGGTCGCGGGTGGCGTTGAGCGGCATCAGCAGCGACGACAGCGCGGCCTGGTTGCCGAGCTCGCCGCTGGCGAAGCCGTCCAGCGCATCGCCCTTGAGGGTGAGCACCTCGCGTTGCAGGTCGACGAGGGGCTCGAGCTCGAGCGTCGCCGCGAGCTCGAGCCCCGTCATGCGACGCTCGATCTCGGCGAGGCGGACGAGGTAGCCGCCGAAGCGTTCGTCGCGCTCGGCCTGGCGTCGCTGGCGCCACCACTGCCACAGGAAGAGGAGGCCGCCGGCGATGGCGCCGATCACGCTGAAGGAGTTGCTGAGCGCGTCGACGGTGTCCTGCGTGATGTAGGGCTGGTCGCGGCGCTGGAACTCGAGGGTGCCCTCGTGGCGCATCAGAGGGCCGGGCAGCGCCAGCAGGCTGCGATCGAGCGGCGGGTGTGCGACGCGGGAGACCTGCGCGCTGAACACCGTCTCGAGCACCAGCTCGACGGCCTCGGGCGAGACGCGGTCGTTCGCGATCAGCGTCAGCCGCGCCCCGATGGTGTGCAGGGGATCGGCGGGAATGGCGGGCTCGGTCTGGTAGGTGAACGCGGGGATGACCGTATCGACGATGTGCTGGCGCTCGATGCCCGTGGTGCCGCCCTCCGGCGGGTCGCCCGAGATGAGCGCGTTCAGGCGAAAGGCGTCGGCGAAGGGCAGGGGCACGAGCTGGTAGTCGAAGCCGCGGATCAGCTGCAGCGCGATCTTCGACGGCACGGTGCCCAGGTGCAGGATCGCGTCGGGGAACGCCGTGGGGTTCTTTGCCTTGATGAGCGCCTCGAGCGCGTCGACCTGGAGATCGTCCACCACGAAGCCGCGGGTCCTGGTCGCGTTGTCCTTGGCTACGACGCCGGCAAAGGCCAGCACGGCGGTCGAGAGCGCCTCGCTGGTGGAGCCCTGTGGACCGAGGTCGATCGTGCGGCCGCGGAGCGCCGCCAGGCTGTCGTCCACCTTGGCCGCGAGCTCGCCCCGCACCAGCAGATGGAGCGCCTCGACGTACAGCGGCGTCACCTCGCGGAGATGGGGATGGCCGCCGACGCGGTAGGCCTCCGACACGAGCGCGAAGTCGATCTGCCCGGCGTCGACCTTCGCCAGCGCGTCCTCGGTGGTTTCGGTTTCGACTACCGTCGCCTGGTCGCCGCGCGACGTCACCGCGTCGGCGATCGTGCGGGCCACCAGCGCGCGCGTGGTGACGAGCGGTCCGCCGGTGAACGTGAGGCGCGGCACCGGCGGCCGCGGCGGCGTGACGAAGGTCCACAGCGCCAGACCCATCGCCGCGAGCCCCAGCACCAGCAGCAGCCAGCTGCGGCGACGTCGTCTCACCGCATGTCCTCCGACGTCATGATGCCGGCACGGCGGCGGGGGAGCGGTCACCCGGCTCGGCGATGGCCGCCGCATCCCGCTTCGAGGCACATCCGAGCCCGAGGCTGCCCGTGATGGCGAGCGCAAGGGCTCCGGCGAGGAGCGACTTCGGCTGGATCGTCATGATGGGGCTCCTCTACGTCAGTGCTGGATCGGTGCGGCTTGCTCCACGCGATCATCTGGGGCACTGAGGCAGGCTTGGTCGCGATGTCTGCCGTGGTCATAAGGGACCTCCGCCGCAGCTTCAACGGGCGCGAGGCCGTACAGGGCATATCGCTGGAGATCGGCGAGGGGGAGATCTTCGGTCTGCTCGGCCCGAACGGCGCCGGCAAGACGACGACCATCTCCATGGTGTCGACCCGCATCCGACCGACGAGCGGCGACATCTCCATCTTCGGCATCTCGGTCAACAGCCGCGTGAACGCGGCGCGCCGTCTGCTCAACGTGGCTCCGCAGGAAGAGGCCCTCTACCCGTCGCTCACCGGCGAGGAGAACCTCTACTTCGTGGCGCGTCTCTACGGCGTGCCGCGTGCCGAGCGCCGCCATCGCGTCGACGAGGCGCTCGAGCTGGTCGCGCTGACGGCGCGCAAGGACGACCGGGTGGGGACGTACTCGGGCGGCATGCGCCGGCGGCTCAACCTGGGCTGCGCGCTGGTGAGCGGGCCGCGGCTGCTGCTGCTCGACGAACCCACGGCCGGCGTCGATCCGCAGTCGCGCGCGCACATCTTCGACGCCGTCCGCACGTTGCGGTCGCGCGGCATGACCATCGTGTACACGACGCACTACCTCGAAGAAGCCGAGGATCTCTGCGATCGCATCGCCATCATGGACGAGGGCCGGCTGGTGGCGCTCGGCACGTTGCCGGAGCTGCTGGCGCGCTCGCACGCCAACGAGGTGATCGAGCTCAAGCTGGCACAGCCGCTCACCGACCTCCACGCGGTCGAGCGGCTCGACGGCGTGCTGCGCGCCGAGCTCGCCGGCAACGACCTGCGGCTGTTCACGTCGCGTGCCCAGCGCGTCCTGGCGGCGCTGTGCGGTACGCCGCCGCTGCTCGAGCAGCAGATCGTCACCACCAAGGTGACGCCCATCACCCTCGAGAACGTCTTCATCGAGCTCACCGGAAAGGACCTGCGGGACTGATGCGCACCTTCCTCACCGCCCTGGTGCTGGGCACGATGCTCGCGGCACCGGCCGGCGCGGCCATGCTCGGCCCCATGGCCCGCACCAAGGAGATCCTCTCGACGAGCCACGACATCGTCGTCGGGCCGGGCGAGCAGAAGCAGAAGGTGAAGGCGCTGAACGACCTGTTGCGCGGCTTCCTCGACACCGACGCCATGGGACGCAAGGCGATGGGGAAGCACCTCGACGGCCGGTCGCCGGCGCAGGTGCGGGCGTTCCTCGACCTCTTCCGCGACCTCTTCGTCCGCACCTACGTGCAGCGGCTGCTGCTGTTCGACGCGCCCGACTTCGGTTACGGCGAGGAAACCGTCACGGGGGACGAGGCCACCGTCGGCACGGAGATCGTGACCCCGAAGGATCGCTTCGCGGTGAACTATCGGATGCGCAAGTCGTCCGACGGGTGGCGCGCCACCGACATCCTGGTCGAGGACGCGAGCCTGGGCGACAACTTCCGCTCCCAGTTCGACGCCGCTCTCGCGAAGGAGTCGTTCGAATCGCTCATGGACCGGCTGCGCAAGAAGATGACCGCACCCGAGAAGAGCACGCTCTGACGGCATGCTGGCGCTCTTCCTGAAGGATCTGCTCATGGTGCGCCGCGATCGCGGCGCGCTCTTCATCTCGTTGATCGTGCCCCTCCTGATGATCACGGTCATCGCCGAGGCGCTCCACCGCAATAAGGACGACATCAAGATGCGCGTCCCGGTGGTCGACGAGGACCAGGGGCCGGTGGCGAGCACGTTCATCAAGCTGCTGGCGGAGCACGCCGACGTCGTGCGGGTGACGCGCGCGGAGGCCGAGGAGCTGGTCCGCGACCAGAACAAGGCCGCCGCCGCCATCGTCTTCCCGGAGCACCTGAGCAAGGGCTACCTGCAGGGGAAGACCACGGAGATCCTGCTCCTCACGGACCCCGCCCGCAGCACCGATCTGGAGCAGGTGAAGGTCATGCTGCTCCTGATGGACAAACGGGCGGCGGCGCTCGCCGACCCGCTGGCGGAGGACCGCCTGTCGCTGAAGGAGATCAGCCTCACGGGCAACCGCTACGCGCTGAGCGCCTTCGAGCAGACGGTGCCGGGCTACTCGCTCATGTTCACGCTGCTCGCGGTCATCTTCGGTACCTCCATGGGCCTGCACGACGAGCGCGTGTGGGGGACGCTGCCACGCCTGTTGATCGCCCCCGGCGGGTTCACCTGGAAGGTCGTCGGCAAGCTGCTGGTGCGGTTCGCCGTCGGTGTGGTGCAGCTGCTCGCGCTGCTCGTGTTCGGGCACTTCGCGTTCGGGCTCTCGCTCGGCCCGTCGCCCCTGGCGCTCGTGCTCCTCGTCGCGGCCATCATCCTGCCCGTCGTGGGTCTGGGCATGCTGGCGGCGGGGCTCGCCGGCACCCGCGAGCAGACCCTGCCGATCGGGCTCGCCTTCGTGCTCGGGTTCTCGTGCCTCGGCGGGCTGTGGTGGCCGCCGTGGGTGACACCGCTCTGGATGCAGAAGATCTCGTCGGTCGTGTTCACCACCTGGGCCATGCAGGGGATGAACGACCTGATGCTGCGCGATCGGGGGCTCGAGGCGCTGCCATTGACGACGACCGTGCTCCTCGTCAATGGGATTGGCCTCACGGCCCTCGGCCTCGCGTTGTTCCGGATGCGGCACAGCGCGCGCTGAGTGGCGCGGCACGCAGGGGGGAGACGCATGACTTGGTCGGTTGGCTTGGCAGCGGTGGCGATCGCGCTGCTCGTCGGAGTCGCATCGGCGGAGCATCCGGGGCGGATCGAGCGTCTCGGTGTCGAGGAATGCGTCGCGCGGGCGCTCACGGCCGCCCCCGACCTGGCGACGGCACACGCCCAGCTCGCCGTGCGCGAGGGCGAGCTCGAGAAGGCGAAGCGCGCCCGCTTCCTGCCCGAAGTCGGCTTCTCGACCTCGCTCGCGCCGGTGCTCGGCGCGCAGGGCAAGCTCGACAGCGACCTGCCCAGCGAGCACGTCGTCGATACCGACGATCTCGGGCCGTCGACGCGCGTGGAGCTCGGCTTCGTACAGCCGATCTGGACCGCGGGACGGATCACCGCCGCCATCAATGCTGCGACCGCCGGGGTCGCGGCGCAGGCGGCGGCGAGCGATCGCACCGCGGCCGAGGTCGTCGAGCAGACGAAGACCCTGTACTACGGCGTGCTCCTGGCGCGCGCGATCGAGGGGGTGCTCGAGGAGACGCACGAGGCCTTCGGCAAGGCCCTCGAGTCGGCCCGCGAGCGGCGCGACGACGGCGACGCGAAGATCACCGAGCTCGACATCCTGAACCTGCGCGTCAGCGCCGCGGAGGCGGCGAAGGAGCTGCCGCGGCTGCGCGCGAGCGAGGTGACGGCGCTCGAGGCGCTGAAGCGCCTGATGGGCATGCCGCCCGACGCCCCCATCGACCTCGAAGATCGTCGCCTCGAGCCGATCGTGACGACGGTGGCGCCGCTCGAGGAGTACGAGGCCACGCTCTTCGATCGCAACCCGAGTTGGAAGCAGGTCACGGCGGGGGTCACCGCGAAGGAGGAGGAGGTCAAGCGCGCGCAGGCGGACTTCTACCCGCAGGTCTTCCTGAAGGGTGGCTTCGAATACGGCTACGCCCCCGATCGACGGCGGCAGACGAACCCGTTCGTGATCGACAGCTTCAACTATCTGCGCGGGCCGGGTGGGGCGCTCACGGTGGGCTGGAAGCTCAGCTTCCACATGATCGCGGCCGAGGTCGGCATCAAGCGGGCCGAGCTGATCACGGTGGAGAGCGAGCAGCGGAGCGCTCGCACGGGATTGCCGCTCGAGCTGCGCGACGCCTATCGTCGCGTCGCCTACAGCCGCGAGCAGATCGACGGCCTGGCGGAGGGACGCAAGGCCGGCCGAGCGATCCTCACGTTCTCGGTGACGAATTTCGATCTGGGCGTGGGCGAGCCGGCCGACATCCTGCAGGGCCTCGGGCTCTACGGCCGGGTGTCGGCCGACTACTTCGAAGCGGTCCGCAACTACAACGTGGCGGTGGCGCAGCTCGCCCGCATCATGGGCGAGACCACGGCGGGACCGGCGAAGACCGCACGCTGACCCGTCGCCGCATGGCGGGTAATGGCAAGAGCGGCGATGCCCGCTGGTGTATCCGGGGCCGCTCGTAGCGAGTGCAGCCGGAGACAGGCCCTGCACGAATGGTCGTGGGGGTGGGGCCGCAACGCAACGACCAACCGAACAAGGAGAGTAGCGATGCGACGATTCATGGGACTGATGGCGGTAGCCGCACTGGGTGTGGCGCTCAGCGTGGCGCATGCGGAGGAGAAGAAGGCCCCGGATGCGACGCTGAAGCTCGAGGGAGGCTCGATCGCGGCCGGCATCGGCCTGAGCTGGGGCAAGGGCACCCTCAGCTTCAAGGGCAAGGACTACCCCGTCGACGTGAAGGGCCTGTCGGTCGGCGACGTCGGCGCCACCACGATCGAGGCCTCGGGCAAGGTCTACAATCTCAAGAATATCGCGGACTTCAACGGCAACTACACGGCGGTGGCCGCCGGCGCGACGGTCGCGGGCGGCGGCAGCGTCAGCATCATGAAGAACCAGGCCGGTGTGACCGTCGAGATGGTCGCCACCACGCAGGGCATCAAGTTCGCCCTCGGCGGCGCCGGCGTCGACATGAAGATCAAGGAGTAGAACGAACCGTGGAGCCCAGGCCCCCGGGTCTGGGCTCCGGCTCGTTTGGACTCACCGCCTGCATGGTGTAGCAGGCCAGGATCGTTTTGCTGAACATGGGCCACGCGGGCGAATCCGCCCGGCGTATACGAGGGGTCGAGCCTGTGTGCATCGTGAAATCGGGGGACCCGGACATGCCGGGTCGGCCGGCCGTGCTCGGGCGAGCACGTACCGGATGGACGTCGCGTCGGTGATGAGCGACGCCCGTGTCTCCGCGCACGACGCACCCGGATCGCTGACGGACGATGCCGCCCCGGCGATGATCGCCGGGATGCGGCGGATCGTCTACCCGGGGTTCGCCGTCGGTGTCGCGTTGTTCACGGCGCTGCTCGTCCACCAGGGCGTCGGCGAGGTGCTGGCCGCGCTCGCGGTCGGCGGGTGGGGGTTGCTCGGCGTCGCGCTGTTCCATCTGGCGCCGATGGTGGCCGACGCGCTGGGGTGGCGAACGCTCCTCGTCGCGACGCCGCGACCGCGGGTGGGTACCATGCTGTTCGCGCGCTGGGTGGGTGAGTCGGTCAACACGCTCCTGCCGGCGATGCAGGTCGGTGGCAACATCGCCAAGGCACGGGTGCTGCTCCGTCGCGGCGTATCGGGTGTGGTCGCGGGTGCGAGCGTCGTCGTCGATGTCACCCTCGTGATGCTGACGCAGATCGTCTTCACGATCACCGGGCTGCTCCTGCTCGTCGTCCACGTCGGCGGACGGACCGTGGCGCCGACGGCGGCGATCGGGCTCGGGCTCTCGATCCTGGCCCTGGCCGGCTTCGTCATGGCGCAACGGATGGGGCTCTTCACGCGGATCGTCCGTGCGATCGCCGGCATGCGGCGCGGTGTGCGGCCGGGGGCGTTCGTCGCCGATGCCGCCGCGCTCGATGCCGCGGTCGCCACGCTCTATCGCGATCGGGGCCGCCTGGGGACGGCCGCGGCCTGGCATCTGCTGAGCTGGGCGGTCGGCGTGGGCGAGGTGTGGCTCGCGCTGCGCCTGCTCGGCCACCCCGTCGACCTGCTCTCGGCGACGATCCTCGAGAGCCTCGCGCAGGCGATCCGCGGCGCGGCGTTCGCCGTGCCGGCGGCGCTCGGCGTGCAGGAGGGGGGACTGCTGCTCCTCGGTGCCACCCTCGGCATCGCGCCCGACACCGCGTTGGCGCTGTCGCTCACGAAGCGGGTGCGCGAGATCACCCTGGGTCTGCCCGGCCTCGTCGCCTGGCAGGTCGACTGGACACTGTATCGCCGGCGCGCCACCAGCGCGGGCGTCGTCAAGGAGGACCGATGAGCTCGTCGATGTCGCCGCTGGGGTCACTCACCCGGGTGCTCAACAAGAGCGGCCGCGTGATCGAGCGGACCGGGGTGTCGCTGGTCCGGCTCGAGGCGCCCTCGCTCATCGACGAGGCCCGTCGCAAGGCGCGGCTCGACGACTTCGACGAGGACGGCTTCCGGGAGGCGTTCACCCGCGTCGTCGATTCGTTCGAGCACGAGGCGGGCCTCAGCCTGCTCGGCCGCATCGCCGCGCGTCAGGACCTGGTGCGCCTGCTCACGAGCCGCCTGCAGCTGGTCGACGACCGCCGCCGGCATCCCGACATCGCCGCCGAGCCGGTGCGCCGCCCGCTGTTCGTCACCGGCCTGCCGCGCACGGGCACGACGTTGCTGCACGGCCTGCTGGCGCAGGATCCCGCGAATCGGGCACCGCTCCACTGGGAGAGCGTCTTCCCGTCGCCGCCCGAGCGTACGCGCCATCGCGTGCAGCAGCGCATCGATCTCGCCGCCCGCCAGCTGCGCTGGTTCCATCGGCTGAATCCCGACATCCGGCGCATGCACGCCATCGGGGCGAAGCTGCCGGAGGAGTGTCTCATCATCACGAGCCACTCCTTCCTGAGCTACCAGTTCCAGACCTCGCACCACGTCCCGTCGTACCAGACGTGGCTCGAGTCGCACGATCTGCTGGCGTGCTACGACTGGCACCGTCGCTTTCTCCAGCACCTGCAGTGGCGCGGCCGCGGCGAGCGCTGGGTGCTGAAGGCCCCGGCCCACATCTTCGGATTGCCGGCGCTGTTCGCGACGTACCCGGACGCGGGCGTGGTGTTCACACATCGCGACCCGATCGAGGTGGCGGCGTCGCTGGCCAGCCTGACGACCGGGTTGCGCCGCACGTTCAGCGACGAGGTCGATCCGCGCGCCGTCGGTGCCGAGATGACGGAGCGCTGGGCGCGCGGCATCTACAAGGCTCTGCGCGACCGCGACGCCGGCTGCGGACGTCCCGAGCAGTTCCTCGACGTGGGCTACGCCGAGCTCGTGCGCGATCCGATCGGGACCGTCCGCCGGCTGTACGCGCACTACGACATGCCGTTCACGGATGCCGCGGAGGAACGCATGCGCCGCTTCCTCGCCGCCAATCCCAAGGACAAGAACGGGCACCACGACTACACGCTCGGCGACTTCGGGCTCGACGTCGACGTCGAGCGCGCCCGCTACCGCGCCTACGCCGAACGGTTCGCGCTCTAGGAGCCCGACCCAAGACCATGTCTTGGGTCGAAGAAGACGCGAGCGTGGCGCGGCGCGTCCCGCGCGACCGGCATGTCGCCGCCGGCGAAGCCGGCGCGACAGGGGAAGCCCGCATGGGGTCCGGCCCCACAGAACCGCTGCGGTGCGTACTCGGCGAGTCGGCGTCAGGCGATCGGAGCAGTGTGGTGCGCCGGCTTCGCCGGCCGCACCATGGTGGTCGCACGTGACGTGGCGCCACATGCTCGCGTCCTCCCGACCCAAGACATGGTCTTGGGTCGCTTTCACCCGGCCTGGCACACGAGCGGCAGCTCGCGCGCGAGGTCGTGGCGCATGACGTCGTCGAGCAGCGCCAGCAGGTCGCGACGGACGCCGGCGCAGGCGGGGTCGGCCCAGCGGTTCACGAGCTCGCCCGGGTCCTCGCGCAGGTCGTAGAGCTCGCCCCCCTCGGGGTCGTGCACGCTGCGGGTGAGACGGTGCGAGCGCGTCGTGAGCGTGCGGAACGCCATCGCGCCACGCAGGATGTCGTCTTCGGTGAGCGCCCACTCGCGCGGCCCGTCGAGGAGCCGATGGCCCTCGACTGTGTCCGGAATCGGCACGCCGCAGGCGTGCAGGATCGTCGGCACGAGGTCGACGGTGCCGACGGGGTCGGTGACCACCGTGCCCGGCGCGAAGCCCGTGCCGCGCACCAGCAGCGGGACGCGGACCAGCGCTTCGTAGTGGATGGGACCCTTCAGCATGAGCTGATGCTCGCCGAGGAAGTCGCCGTGATCGGCCGTGAAGACGACCAGCGTGTCGTCCGCGAGCCCGCGCGCTGCGACCGCGTCGAGGACGCGGCCGACGTTGTGGTCGAGATGCGCCACCATGCCGTAATACGCGGCGAGGAGCGCGAGACGCTCGGCCTCGGTCAGCGTCGCCCAGCCCGGATTCACCCATTCGAGCGGCGTGCCGCGGAATCCCTGCGACCACAGCTGCTGGAACATGGGCTTGCCGTCGAGGTCGCCCGGATGGACGGCGGGGAGCACCTGGCGCATGTCGGCCGGATCGTAGCGATCGCACCACGGATGCGGCGGATCGAACGGGTGATGCGGGTCGGCGAAGCTCACCCAGGCGAAGAAGGGCTGCTCGACGCGTTCGATCCAGTCGATGGCGCGGTCGGCGATCCAGGTGGTGGGATGGTCCTCGTCGTCGAGCGCGCTCTTCCACGTCTGCGTGTGGTCCCACGACTGGCCCGCCGCCTCCGGCTGCATGCGGCGCAGCCGCTCGACGCCGCGCGCGTGGCCGTCCCGGAAGAGATGCCGCGCGTAGTGGTGCCCCATGGGCGGCGGGCCGAAGCCCCAGTTCCAGCGGCCCATCTCGGGCGCGATGCGGATGTTGTGGACGTCGCTCACCAGCTCGACGTGCTGGAAGCCGAAGTACGGCCCGGTCCAGTCGTCCGGCAGCGACGCGGAGTCGACCACCGACTCGACGCGACCGCTCGGCAAATCGGGCCAGTAGGACGCGAAGTGGGCCTTGCCGAAGAGCGCCGTCGCGAAACCCGCGTCGGCGAGGCGGGTTGCGACGGAATCGCGCACGGCGTCGAGCGGCAGGTCCATGCCGTTGCGGATGACGCCGTGGGTGCTGGGATAGGTCCCGGTGAGGATGGTCGCGCGCGCCGGCTGGCAGAACGGGTTCTGCGTGCGGCACTGCGCGAAGCGTGTGCCCGCGGCTGCCAGACGGTCGAGCGCGGGCGTGGCGCCGAGGCGGTCACCGAAGGAGCCGAGCGTCGTCGCCTTGTGCTGGTCGGTGGTGACGAGCAGGACGTTCATGGACGCGGGGACGGCTGGGTGTCGGCGACGACGGCCCGCGAGCCTACCAGGCGGGTGGCCGTCCAGACGGCGAACAGCGGCGCGCCGACGGACGCGGCGGTGACGAACAGCTGCAGGCCGCCGAGCCAGGTGACGGGTGCGATCAGGTACAGGATGTCCTCGATCTCGAACGGGCCGGCGGCGGGCTGATCGAGCGCCGAGCGGCCGAGGCGTCGGGCCAGCTCGGAGCGCAGCAGGAAGATCGTGACGAACGACGTGCCGGCGAGGAGCCCGAGCACACCCGCCCAGCCACCGAGCGGCCCGTGGCGCAGGCCGAACCCCATGCCGGCGAAGACCGAGACCTTCACGACCAGGTCGGCGATGCGGTCGTAGACGTGGCCGAGCGGCGAGGTCTTGCCCGTCATGCGTGCCAGTTCGCCGTCGGCGTGATCGAGGAGCGCCGACAGGACGAAGAGGAGCGCGCCCACATGCGCCCAGCCGCCGCCCAGCGCGAACGCCGCGGCCGCAGTGAGGCCCGTGAGCAGCCCGACCGTGGTGACGTGGTTCGGCGTGATCGGGGTGTCACGCAGGGGACGGATCAGGGCGTTGGCGAGACGGCTGTCCCAGGACTTGGTGGTGGCGGTCACCGGCGATGCCGTAGCACGATTCGCGCGGCGGTTGCATCCCGGACGCCTCCGGCATACGCGTCCCGGCGCATGCGATTCCTCGCGGGTATCCTCCTGGCGGTGACGGCCTCGAGCGCGTTCGCGCACGCGGTGCTGACCGGGACCTCGCTCGAGCGAAACACGATCCGCGCCGGGGCCGAGACCACCGTCACGCTGCGGTTCAACTCGGCGATCGAGACCGGGCTGTCGCAGGTGAAGCTGGTCGACGCGGACCGCCACGAGCGCGCGCTACCGTTGGACCCCGCGCCCGAGCCGGGACGCGTGGTGGTGACGGTGCCGCCGCTCGAGCCCGGCGCCTACGGGCTGCACTACAAGATCTTCGCCGTCGACGGGCACGTCACCGAGAACGTGCTGCGCTTCACGGCGACACCCGCCGAGTGACGGCGTGCTCGCGCTCGCCGATTTCAGCGATGGCTTGCTGCGCGGGACCCTGCTGCTCGCGCTCGCCGTCGTGGTCGGTGCGGTGCCGTGGGGGCTGGTCGTCCTGCGCGCCTGGCGCCGTCCGGCGGACGACCCGGCGACCCGCCGCGCCGCCGGCCTCGTCGTCGTCGCGGCGTTGGCGCTCGCGGTCTGCCAGGCGACGCTGCTCGGCCTGAAGACCGTCGTGCTCACGGCCTACGTCGGGCCCGATGCCTTCGCCGCCTTCACGCAGACGCTGCAGTTCGAGGGCGGCATCACGCGGGTCGTCCTGGCGCTCGTGGTGGCGGGGATCGGGGCGTGGCTGCGCGCGGCGCCCGATGCGATCGCGCGCTGGGTGGTGCTCGCCACGGCCGACGTCCTGCTGCTGGCCGGTGGGGCGATGCTCGTGCATGCGGCCGGCCGGCTCGAGCATCGTGCCCCGCTGATGTTGCTCACCGTGGTGCACCAGGCGGCCGGCATCGTGTGGGTGGGTGGCCTGATGCAGCTGGTGGCGCTCGGACGGCTCGCTCGCCACGACACACGTGCCGCCGCGATGTGGCCCGAGGCGGTGACGCGATTCGCCAAGGTGGCGATCGCCGCGGTCGTGCTGCTCGTCGTCGCGTCGACGCCGCTGGTGTGGACCTACGTCGGCACGTGGGGGGGACTCCTCGGCAGCGGCTACGGCTCGCTCGTGCTGGCGAAGGTCGGGCTGATGGGCGTCGCGCTGGCGCTGGGCGCACGCAACTTCCGGGCCGCACGACGGGCAGGCCTCGACGTACGCGGCACCGTGCCGGCGCTGATCGAAGCGGAGGGCCTGCTCCTCGTGACGCTGCTCTTCACCGCCGCGGCGCTCGCGTCGCAGCCGCCGGCGGTGGATACGCCCGAGACGCACGCCACCCCGGCGGAGCTGGTGGAGGTGTTCCGTCCGAAGTGGCCGACGCTCAGCACGCCGTCCGTGGCGCGCAAGCGCGAGCAGACCGCCGATCCGCTCGCGGTCGTCGGCAACGAGCGCACGCCCACGGCGTATTCGTGGTCGAACTTCAGCCACAACGTCGCGGGCGTGTTCCTGCTCGCGATGAGCATCGTCGCGCTGATCGGGCAGGGCGGACGCGCGCAATGGGCGCGGCACTGGCCGCTCGGGCTCGTCGGCTTGGCCCTGTTCGTCTTCCTGCGCGCCAGTGCCAGCGACGGCACCTGGCCCTATGGTGACGTGGCGCCGTGGTCGGGCGACGCCGAAGGGCTGCAGCATCGGATCGCCGCGCTGCTCGCGTTGGGGCTCGGCCTGCTCGAATGGCGCGCCCGCGCCGGGCGCCATCCCGGGCGGCTCGCGCGCCTGTTCCCGGCACTGGCCGCCGCCGGCGGCATCCTGCTGCTGACCCACGCCCACGTCGCGTTCGAGGGCAAGAGCAGCTACCTCGTGCAGGTCACGCACGTCGCCATGGGGGTCTTCGCGGTGCTGCTCGCGGCGGGGCGCTGGCTCGAGCTGCGGCTGCCGGGACCGGCGGGTCGCCTGGCGGGGACGGCGTCGGGCGTCGCGATGCTGCTGGTGGCGCTCGTGCTGCTCTTCTACCGCGAGGCCAACATCGTCGTCGGCGCGGGGTGATCGGACGTCACGCTCCCGGCTTCCAGCCGATCCGCTCCCAGAAGTCGCATGCCTCCGCGCCGAGGTGCCGGCCGATGCCGGCGGGCGTGTCCAGGATGCGATGCTTGCGGCCCTTCGCACTATGGCGCGGCCAGCCACCGCCGGGGCTCCCCTGTGCCGCGAAGCGTGTCCAGGCTTTCGTCACGAGGTCGACCAGCTCCTCCTCCGCCGGCGTGAACGTGATGGGCCCACTCGACTGCACGGGTCCGGCGAAGACGTACGGTAGCTCTGCGGAGTGGAAGGCGCCGAGTTCGATGCCGGGAAGCGGCAGGACGAACGGATTCGGCGCGTGCGAGAACTCGTACAGGTAGCCCGGGACGTGCCGCATCAGCGCCTGCGCCGAGCGAATCGTCGAGCAGGCGATGATGGCATCGCCGAGTGCCTGGCCGAAGGCGGCGCCCGGGTCCGGGTAGTCCTCCAGCGGGTACTGCGCCCGGACCTGCGCGCCGATCGTCGGACCGAAGTAGTCGTCGACGGTGGTGGCCCAGGCGTCGGGGGCAATGGGGGCGCCGATCGAGTTGTACGCCATGCCGACGAACAGCCGGCCCTCGTCACGGGTGACGCCGGCGATGACGGGGACCTTGTTGAATCGGCCGCGACGGAGCGCATCGAGGGGATCGGCGGGCAGGACGACGCCGTCGCCGACCGGGAACCACGAGACCGAGAAGTCGAAGATGAACCGCGGATCGGCCGGCAACGCCGCCTGGACGTCGGTCGACGTCTGCGCGCGGAGACAGGCGAGGACGTCGGGCGCCGCGGCGCACCCGAGGCGTTCGGCGAAGCGCTCGCCCTGTGCCTGGGCGACTGCCGGAGCCGTCAGCGTGTC
The DNA here is from genome assembly GCA_964404165.1 of uncultured Binatia bacterium (SeqCode). Lineage (GTDB taxonomy): Bacteria > Desulfobacterota > Binatia > DP-6 > DP-6 > DASYLJ01. The sequence goes on from CAYOIZ010000001.1 coordinate 123,554, forward strand.
GCAGGGACCACTCTGGACGATCGCACGTCGGAAGAGACCGCGGGACGCGGGGGACAGGAGGTGCGCGCAGACGCTCACACCTCCGGCCGACTCGCCAAAGATCGTGATGCGTTTCGGGTCGCCGCCGAAGCTCGCGATGTTGGCCTTCACCCACCGCAGTGCGGCCTGCTGATCCTGAATGCCCGCGTTGCCGGTGGCCCCGTTCGGATCTTCCGCGGTGAGCGCGGCGTGTCCGAGGAAGCCGAACGGCCCGAGGCGATAGTTGACGGTCACGACGATGACGCCGGTGCGCGCGACGAGTGGCGTGGGATCGTTGTCGGTGGCGGCGCCCACGGTGAACCCGCCGCCGTGGATCCAGACCATCACGGGGAGGCGCTTCCGCGGGAGCGGATCGGGCGTGAAGACGTTGAGATAGAGGCAGTCCTCGCCGCCGACGGGCAGATTCACGACGGGGAGCACCTGCGTGCAGGCGGAGCCGGGGCGGGTGGCGTCGCGGGGCTCCGTCCAGGGTGCGACCGGTTGCGGGGCGCGAAACCGCAGGCTGCCGATGGGGGGCGCGGCGTACGGGATGCCGAGGAAGCGATGGACCGCGCCGGTCGTGGTGCCCCGCACCGGACCGTTCCGGGTGACGACCGTGAGCGTATCCGCCGCGTAGGATACCGGTGCGGAGAGGAGGACGAGGAGCGCCAGCAGGTGGGAGGCGGCGAATCGCATACGCGGTTTGTACCCACACGCCAGCGTGGGCCGTCAATCGACGAAGAACGCCGGCCGCGCGTGCGGCACGTCAGCCGACGGTCGTTCCGAACAGCGCGCCCACACCCGCGGTCAGGCCCATCGCGAGTGCCCCCCAGAACGTGACGCGCAGGGCGGACTTGAGGACGGGTGCTCCGCCGGCGCGGCCGGCCAGGACGCCGAGCGCGGCGAGACACACGAGCGACGCGCCCGACACCGCGGGAACCAGGGTGGGCTCGGGTGCCAACAGCGCAACGACCAGGGGCATCGCGGCTCCGACGGCAAAGGTGGCCGCCGACGCGAGCGCGGCCTGGATCGGTCGCGCGCTCAGGGTGTCGGAGATGCCGAGCTCGTCGCGGGCGTGTGACGTGAGCGCGTCGTGCTCCATCAGGCGGTCGGCGACCTGTCGCGCGAGGGCCGGGTCGAGGCCACGCGCGACGTAGATCGCGGCCAGCTCCGCGTGCTCGGCCACGGTGTCGGTCGCGAGCTCCCGGCGCTCGCGACCGAGATCGGCCGCTTCGGTGTCGGCTTGCGAGCTGACCGAGACGTACTCGCCGGCGGCCATCGACATGGCGCCGGCGACCAGGCCCGCGACGCCGGCCACCAGGACGTTGCCGCGGGGCGCGTGTGCGGCGGCCACACCGACGACGAGGCTCGCCGTCGACACGATGCCGTCGTTGGCGCCGAGGACCGCGGCACGCAGCCAACCGATCCGTTGCGTGCGATGTCGCTCGTAGTGTCCGCGCGGCATGCCTCAGCTCGCCTCGTCGACCATCGCGATCGTGACGTTCTCGACCTCCTGGGCGACGCGAAGCAACGCGGCATCGCGCGACAACGACGAGAGCATGCCGAGCGGCCTGATGAGGCCGATGCGGGTTCGTCCCTTATCGGTGAAGACGGATATCCGACAGGGCAGGGCCATGTTGAGGCGCATGTCCGTGGAGAGCACCCGTGCCGCCTGCGCAGGATTGCAGACTTCGAAGACCTTGCACTGCTCCTCGAACGAGATGCCTTTGGCGCGAAGCGTGGCGCCCAGGTCGTGGACGTGCAGAACCCCGAAGGCGTGGCGTGTCACGGATGATTCCAGGTCCGTGCATGCCTGGGCGAAGGGCTTGGCGGTGTCGACGACGTAGTACATCCCCTCACCCGGCGTGGCGTGCGCCTCGGTCACGATCCGGTCTCAGCCGGGTGCGCCGCTTCGTTCGCGAGGGTCAGCAGAAACGCCGCCTCGCTCTGCGCCCGCAGCGCGTGCTCCAGTCCGGGATGGAGGGTGAGGAGCTGCCCGGCCCCGAGGACGAGCTCGTCGCCCCCGATGCGAACCGCCAGCCGACCCTCGAGCGCCTGGATGGTGATGGGGCTGTCGGTCTGGTGGGGGGCGACATCGGCCTCGTCTTGCAACGCCACGAGCACTATACGCAAGCCCGGCTGCTTGAGCAGCGTGATGGCGTTCCGTCGTGCGGTGCGCCAGGTGGGCTCCCGCTTCAGATCGACGAGGATCGCCGGGAGATCGAAAGTCATGACGGGCCGGTCGAGTGACCGTTCCGTGCCAGCAGAGGACCGTTCGAGCGTCGTCATGACCTTCAGCCTGAGCGTCCGAGGCCGAATGTCCATCCCCGATTCGCCCGAGTCCCCGCGTCCTGCCTTCAGCTAGGTGCCTTGCCGGCGCGGGGTGGCATGTGCTCCAAGCGCCGGGGTGACCACCAGGTTGGACGCTTCGGCGCAGGGGCGCATGGATGTCGAGGACAGCCTCCGCTTCGAGTCGCTCGTCATCGATCTTGCGGCCGGCCTGATCGATGTCGAGCCCGAGCGGGTGGATGCGGCCATCGAGGACTGCCTGCACCGGATCGTCGAGGCGCTGGGTCTCGATCGAAGCACCTTGTTCCAGCGCTCCGGCGACGATCTGGTCGTGACGCACTCGTGGGCGGTGCCGGGGCAGGCGCCCTTTCCGACCGTCTGGGGACGCGCGCAGCTGCCCTGGTGCTTCGAGCAGATCATGAGCGGCGCGCCCATCGTGTTCTCGGACACCGACGATCTGCCCGAGACGGCGGTGGTCGACCGGGCACTGGTGCAGCGGGTCGGGCCGAAGTCGAATGCCACGATGCCTCTCGTCGCCGGTGGCGAGACCATCGGCGCGCTGGCGTTCGGAACGATGCGGTCGCATCGCAGCTGGGAGCCGATGGTCCTCGATCGGCTCCGCTCGGTCGCGCACATGGTGGCCGGCGTGCTGGCACGCCGGCGTGGGGATCAGGCGTTACGGGCCGCGCTCGCACGCATCCAGGAGCTGCAGGTCCGTCTGGAGCGCGAGAACAGCTACCTCCGCGAGCAGGCGCGGAGCGTGGCCGGCGCGGTGCGCATCGTCGGCCAGGCGGCCTCCATCCAACGGGTCCTGACGTTGGTCGACCGGGTGGCGCCGACCGACGCGCCCGTCCTGATCCTGGGTGAGACCGGCGTCGGCAAGGAGCTCGTCGCCGAGGCCATCCATGCGCGCAGCGCCCGCGCCGAGCGCACGATGGTGAAGCTCAACTGCGCGGCGTTGCCGCCGACGCTGGTCGAGGCGGAGCTGTTCGGACGGGAGAAGGGGGCATACACGGGCGCCCTGACGCGACAGATCGGCCGCTTCGAGCTGGCCGACAGCTCGACGCTCTTCCTGGACGAGGTCTGCGAGCTGCCGCTCGAGCTGCAGGCGAAGTTGCTCCGTGTGCTCCAGAGCGGCGAGTTCGAGCGGCTCGGCAGTCCGCGCACGGTACACGTCGACGTCCGGATCATCGCGGCCACGAACCGTGATCTCGAGCAGGAGGTCAGCGAGGGACGCTTCCGCTCCGACCTGTACTTCCGGCTCGCCGTGTTCCCGGTCGTCGTCCCACCGCTGCGCGAGCGACGCGAGGACATCCTGGCGCTGGTGTGGGCGATCGTGGACGAGGTCGGACGGAAGATGGGCAAGCGGATCGACGCCATCGACGAGGCCAGCCTGGTCGCGTTACAGCGCTATCCCTGGCCCGGCAACGTGCGCGAGCTGCGGAACGTCGTCGAGCGGGCGATCATCCTGAGCGACGACGGCACGCTCGTGATCGAGCTGCCGCGGCGTCGCGCGCCGTCGGCGGCCGTCGGCTCGACGCTCGAGGACCTGGAGCGACACCACATCCTGCGCGTGCTCGAGAGCGCGGGGTGGCGGGTGCGTGGCGACGATGGTGCGGCGAAGGTGCTCGGCCTGCCGCCGTCGACGCTCGAGACCCGCATGGTGAAGCTCGGCATCCGCCGGCCGTCCTGAGCCTGCCTGCTGCGGCGCCCCCTCCCCCCGTCATGCCGGGGGAGACGCCCGGTATGCCGGGGGGAGGCGCGTCGGACGTCGGCGTGGCGGGCCGTCCCGGGTGGCGAGGTCGTTGCAGAGGTGGATCCGTTCACCATGATCGCTGCCGTCCTCGAGATCACACTGCCCAGAGCGCACGAAGCGGACACGCTGCGCCTGCTGCGCGCATTCTGGGACTCCACGCGCCCGCGTGCGGGGTGCGTCGGTGGCGGCGTGTTCGAGGAATTCGGCGATCATGGCGGCGCCGTCTACGTCGAGCTGTGGAGCGAGGAAGCGCAGCTCGAAGCGCACGTACGGTCGCCGGAGTACGCGCGCTTGCTCGCGATCATGGAAACGTCGGCCGCGCCGCCGGCACTGCGCTTCGCCCGCGTCGGCGAGACGCGAGATCTCACTTGGGTCGAACGACTACGTCTCGGCCAGACGGATCCGCGCTGAGGGCGCGGAAGGAGAGGGCACAATGCGGAAATGGGCAGTAGCAGTCCTGATGGGCGTCGGCCTGTCGACGGCCGCCATGGCGGCGGACAAGCCGAACATCGTCTTCATCATGGGTGACGACATCGGGTGGTTCAACATCGGGGCCTACAACCAGGGCATCATGGCGACGCGCACGCCGAACCTCGACCGCATCGCCGCCGAGGGCATGCGGTTCACCGACTATTACGCGGAGGCCAGCTGCACCGCGGGTCGAGCGAACTTCATCACCGGCGAGCTGCCGATCCGCACGGGCATGACGACGGTCGGCCAGGCCGGATCGCCGATCGGCATGCCCGCGGAGGCGCCGACCATCGCGACCGTTCTCGGCTCGATGGGGTACGCCACGGGCCAGTTCGGCAAGAACCACCTCGGCGACCTGAACCAGTTCCTGCCCTGTGTCCACGGCTTCGACGAGTTCTTCGGGTACCTGTACCACCTCGATGCGATGGAGGATCCGGATCACCGGAACTACCCGCAGAACCTGAAGGACAAGGTCGGTCCGCGTAACATGGTGACGTGCCACGCGACCACCAAGGACGACACGACCGATCAGCCGCGCTGGGGCAAGATCGGCAAGCAGACGATCAAGGACGAGGGCCCGCTCGATCCGAAGCGCATGGAGACGGTCGACGACGAGATCCTCGCGCGCACGCTCGCGTTCATCGACCAGGCGAAGAAGGACAACAAGCCGTTCTTCGTGTGGCTGAACCCGACGCGCATGCACGTCGTCACGCATCTCTCCGAGAAGTACCAGAACATGCGCAACGCCGAGAACGGCTGGTCCATCCAGGAGGCCGGCATGGCGCAGCTCGACGACATCGTCGGCGCCGTGTTGGCGAAGCTCAAGGAGTCCGGGCTCGACGACAACACCATCGTCGCGTTCAGCACGGACAACGGCGCCGAGAACTTCACCTGGCCCGACGGCGGCCAGACCCCGTTCGCGGGTGGCAAGGGCACCGTAATGGAGGGTGGCTTCCGCGTCCCGGCGATGGTCCGATGGCCGGGCAAGATCCCCGCGGGCAAGATCGAGAACGGCATGTTCTCCGGCCTCGACTGGTTCCCGACCTTCGTCTCCCTCGCCGGCAACGCGAACATCGCCGACGAGTTCAAGAAGGGCAAGGCGATCGGCGGGACCACCTACAAGGTCCATCTCGACGGCTACGACCAGACCGACGTCCTCACCGGCAAGGGGGCGACGAAGCGGCACGAGGTCTTCTACTTCGCCGAGACGACGCTCGGCGCCGTACGGATCGACGACTACAAGTACCGCTTCATCGACCAGCCGGGCGGCTGGCTCGGTGGAACCGTCAAGGTCGACTGGCCGATCATCTGCAACCTCCGCCTGGATCCGTTCGAGCGTACCGGTATCGGCGGCTCCCTCGCGTTCTACAACTGGTTCGTCTACGAGTTCTGGCGCTTCGTCTTCGTGAACCAGGAGATCGCGTCGTACGCGCAGACGTTCCTCGAATTCCCGCCCATGCAGAAGGGCGCCAGCTTCAACCTCGAGGCCCTCAAGGCCGAGCTCGAGAAGAAGATGGCGATGCTGAAGTCGCAGCACGGGAACTGATCGGAGAGGTAGTTGGTGGCGCGTGGGGATGAGCCCCGCGCGCCACACCTCCGATCCTCCTGCTGGAGCTCGTTCGCCGAGCGGCGGGCCACCCTGTCGGCGAATGGTTCGCTTGCCCAGGTACGAGATCTTGGATACTCAGCCCGCCACGATGAAACTTCTGGTTGCTGCTCTCGTCGTCGCCTCGACCCTTTCCTCGGCTCAGGCGGCCAGGTTCCACGTCGCGCCGGACTGCAAGAAGAACCCGTGCCGACAGCAGATCGCCCGCTGCGTGAAGGAAGCGTGTGCCCAGTTCCGGGGCATCGTGAAGCAGGGGTGCAAGCGAGCTGCGAAGGGTGCGCTGGTCAATTCGTGCACCGTGTTCGGTGACTACGCCCGCTTCTGCAGCGATCTCCAGACCGGCAACGGCTGCACGCCCGACTGAGCGGCGCCGAACGGTCACCGTCAGCCGGGGCCCATGCGGCCGCCGGGACGTCGGACGCGCCGCGCGCCGGCGTAGATGTTGAACCGATCGTCGCGCACGAAGCCGAGCAGCGTCATGCCGGCCTCGTGCGCGAGGTCCCGCGCCAG
>CAYOIZ010000001.1:130303-277497 GCA_964404165.1 uncultured Binatia bacterium (SeqCode)
CGCGCACGAAGCCGAGCAGCGTCATGCCGGCCTCGTGCGCGAGGTCCCGCGCCAGGCTCGATGGGGCGCCGACGGCGGCCAGCATGGGCGCGCCGGCGGCGACGGCCTTCGGCACCAACTCGTAGCCGGCACGCCCACTGACGAGGATCAACGTGTCCGACAGCGGGACGGCGTCGACCAGGACGCGTGATCCGATCAGCTTGTCGGGGGCGTTGTGACGTCCGACGTCCTCGCGGACGTCGAGCAGGACGCCGTCGCGATCGAACAACGCGGCGGCATGCAGGCCGCCCCTGCGCTCGAACACCGCCTGGGAGCGGCGCAGCGTCGCGGGAAGCGCATGGATCACGTCCGCAGTCACGGTGAAGCGGTCGGCGAGGGGAAGGCGCGGTACCTGCGGTAGCGGGTCGAGCGTGCCTTGCCGCACAGGCCGCAGCTGGACGTGGTGACGAAGCTCCGCTGCAGGCGCGTCACATCGAGCGGTACGCCCGGCGCCAGGTCCACGCGCACGAGGTTGCGAACGCCGCGCGGACCGGCGGGCGGTCCACAATGCTCCGCGCCGGCGATGTCGGCGAGGCCGTGCACGATGCCCTCGGCGAGCAGGAACCCGACGGCGAGCTCGACGTCGTTGCCGGGGGTGCGCATGGTCACGGTGAGGCTGTGGCGGCGGCGCGCATCGCGCGGCCCGTGGCCGACGCGAATCTCGAGCGGCTCCTCGATCGCGAGCAGGTCTCGCGGCGTCGCCGGGCCCCGATCACCGATCCGCACGACGGGAACGTCGGCGACCCGCTGCCCGAGGGACGGTGGGCCGGGGGGCGCGGATGTCGACTCGGCGGTGGCAGGCGGGGGTGTCATGCGTGGCGACGGCGGTCGTCGCGTGTCGATGTGGCCGCAGGCGGCGTGCCACCCATGCAGCACGGCGTGTGATCGCGTCGGCGCCGCGTCGGTGCTGCCCAGGGAGCGTCAGGTGCCGACATGGTGGCACCGCCGCCGCCGACGCCGGGTGCGATGCCAAACGGGCTGGTCCGGGAGCTGCACGGCAACCGGGCCGCATCACGTCAGGAGGTGCCCGGCGGACTCATGAAGGTCAGGTGAGGCTCGACGTCACGCCTCGACGGCCTCACCCAACGCGCCGCGGATCAGGGGGTGGGTCGACAGTCCGAGCGCCTCGACGATGTCGGGTGCGAGCAGACCGGCGCGACGCGCGCTCTTGAGCAGGTGGGGGACCTTCGCGCCCGACGCCGCGGCGGCGAGGTCGGCCCGATTGATCTCCTCCTGCTCGTGCAGCATGCGCGGGCCGAGCGTCTCGGCGTCGGCGAGCCCGGCCTCGCGAAGGCGCCGCACGACGCGGGCCAGCATGATCGGGCCGGGACGGTCGAGGATCGAGCCGAGGATCTGCCCCATCCAGCGTCCGGCGAAGGCGACGCGACGCTCCTCCGGCTGCTGCTGCATCCATTCGGCGATGTAGAGGACGCCGAAGCCCATGTGCCGGCTCTCGTCACGCGTGATGAGCTCGACGATCCGGCGCAGCAGGGGGTGGGTGGCGTTCTCGCGCATCGACTCGAAGATCCCCATCGCGAAGCTCTCGAGGAAGAACTGCTCGGTGGCGATCAGCTGGAGCGGGTCCTCCATCGTGAGGAGGCCGTCGAACATCATCTCGGTGCCGGCGTCGATGTCCTCGACCCGCTCATCCATGCGATCGAGGAAGCGCCGGTAGGCGAGGTGGTGACGCGCCTCGTCCATGGCCTGGGCGGCGGCGTGGTTGCGATAGTCCTCTTCGCGGAGCACGAGGACCAGCCGGGCGCAGACGTTCTGTGCGACGCTCTCGCCGACCTGCAGGATGTTGAGCATGCGGCCCAGGGCTCGTCGCGTCGCGTGCGCCTTCGCGGCCTCGGGCAGCTGCTGGAAGGTTGGTGTCTGTCCGTAGGCCGTCCAGCCATGCGCGATGAGTGGATCGTCCTTGTCGACGGGGACCGTCCAGTCGACGTCGTTCTCGAAGTCCCAGTCGGCGGAGTGCGCCTTGGCGAAGAGCGCGTTGATGCCGGGGTGCCCCGTGTTGCGGAGGGCGAGCAGGTCGCGGGTTCGCATGGTGGAGCAGGGTGCACCGGATGGCCGGCTGGAGCCAGCGGGCGGTGCACGACGGGCCGCCGGCATCCGAACGGCTGGGCCGTCGCCACCACCGGGCCGGGGCTCCGTCCTCCGTGGCAAGCAAGCATACGACGCCCCTAGCACGATGTCGCAGCAAGACAGGCCGCGTACGTTCCAAGCCGCAGGCCGCGGTGTGGCAGTCCGTGGGCCTGTGCTACACAGTCGCCGTGGCCTGGTCTCGCACCTCGCACCTCGCCTGAGCCGCCGAGCTCGTGCCCGAAGGAGGACCCATGGCGAACGAGATCGTATTGAAGATGATCGTCAACGGGCTGGAGCGTCTCGCCGCGGACAACCAGATCCTGTGCGAGATCCTGAATCGACGTGCCCTGGTCCACGAGTTCGACGAGACGTTCGAAGGGGTGCCGTTCAGCCCGCCCGAGTGTCCGTACCAGGACGTCGCGGCATCGCAGACGCGCGCCGCGGAGCTCTTCGCGGCGATCGCGGACCACGTGGCGATCTTCGTGGCCCATCTTGGTGGGGAACCCGCGGAAGCGAGCCCGCTGCAGGGGGCGGTCGACGAGGCCGACCTGCTGCGACTCGTCGTCGACTGGGGGACGGTGCAGTCCGGGGTACAGAGGGCCATCGTCCAGCTCTACGGGGGCGAGCCGGCTCCACCCGCTGGCCTCCCGATCCCCGGACCCGCCTCGGAAGCGCTGCTGTGGTCCGAGATCGTGGCGTGGGCCGAGAAGATGCTCGCCGACAGCGCGCGCCTGATCCAGGTGCAGCAGCTCGCGTCGGATTTCGAGCCGGAGCCCGTCGCGCCGAGCGGTCCCGTCGTCGTGTTGGAGCAGGAGGTCCAGCGCGCCACGTTGAACACCCTGCGTCTGGCGGCGCTGCTTCCGTACCATCTCTTCCATGCGGCGCATGCCACGCCGCAGGGCTCCCAGTCCGCACGGTCGCGACAGCCCGCGACCCGCAAGGCCCCGACGCCGCGCAGGCGATGACCCGGTCCGACGGCGAGCAGCAGGGCCACGTCGGAGGCGAGCACGCGGTCGCCTCCACGAGCGGCCCGGTCGGGCGCCTCCGTGAAACCGCCACGCTGCGGGACGCGGTCCTCGACATGCTGGCCGGACGTGGTCGGTTGGTGATGCTCGCCGGCGAGCCCGGCATCGGGAAGACCCGGCTGGCGGAAGAGACGGCGCTCGACGCCACCGCGCGTGGGGGGCGCGTGCTCTGGGGACGTTGTTGGGAAGGTGGTGGCGCACCGGCCTTCTGGCCGTGGATCCAGGTGATTCGCGGCAGCCTCGGCGGCGCCGTCTCGCCCGACGAGGTGTCGGCGGAGGTCCGGCACGGCCTGGCGTACATCGCGCAGGTGGTCCCCGAGCTGCGGTCGACGCTTCCGGGGACCGACTCCGTTCGCGAGTCCGGGGCGGAGCTGTCGCCGGGCGACGCGGCGCGGGGGCCTGGACCCGAGCGCTTTCGTCTCTTCGATGCGGTGAGCACCCTCCTCAAGTGGTTGGCGGTGCAGACCCCGCTGATGCTCGTGCTCGACGATCTGCATGCGGCGGATGACGACTCCCTGGCCCTGCTGCGTTTCGTCGCGCGGGAGCTGAAGCAGACCCGCATGCTGATCGTCGGCACCTACCGGGAGGTCGAGGTCAGGCAGTCCGACGCGCACGCGACGCTGCTGGCGGAGATCGGGCGCGAAGGCACGACCATACCGTTGCGTGGTCTGAGCCTCGACGAGGTCGCCGATTTCGTCCGCCGGCTGTGCAAGGTCCCGGTCGACCACGACATGGTCTCCACCCTGCAGAAGACGACGGACGGCAATCCCTTCTTCCTCGACGAGATCGTCCGCCTGATCAACGCCGATCGGGATCCCGTCAGCGCGCGTCCGGTCGTGGCGTTCACGATCCCCGACTCGATCCGGACGGCCATTCGCCGGCGGCTCCGCCCGCTCGCCGAGACGACGCGATCCCTCTTGACCTACGCGGCCGTCATCGGCCGGGAATTCGACCTGACGTTGCTCCGCGAGGCCGCCGGCGTCGGGCGCGATCAGGTGGTCGACGCCCTCGCCGAGGCCGTGGCGAATGCGATCGTGCTCGAGGTGGACGGGCCCGCGGACCGCTATCGGTTCACGCATGCGATCATCGTCGAGGTCCTGCGCGTCGATCTGGGCAGGACGCGGCGTGCGAAGATCCATCAGCAGGTCGCGTGCGCCATGGAGCGCGTCCACGCCGCACATCTCACGCCCCATCTGGCGCAGCTCGCGCATCACTGTTTCGAGGCGCTGGCGATCGGCGGCCCGGCGAAGGCGCTCGATTACGCGCGACGCGGTGCCGAGAGCGCCGCCAACCAGCTCGCGTTCGCAGAGGCGGCACGGCTCTATGGCATGGCGTTGCGCGCGCTGGAGGCCGTCCCGGAGCCCGACGACGTGCAGCGCTGTCAGACGTTGCTCGCCATGGGGGAGGCGCAGGCGCGCGGCGGCAGCCTGGACGAGGCGCGGCACGCCTTCGAGCAGGCCGCCGACATCGCACGTCGGCTCGGCCGGTCCAGCCTGCTCGCACGGTGCGCGTTCCACGTCAGCGCGTGGTTCGGCACGTTCTTCACGCTCGATCGCGCATTGGTGGCGCTGCTCGAGGAGGCGCTGGCGGCGGTCGGTGAGGGGGACAGTGCCGTGCGGGCGACACTGTTGGCCAGCCTCGCGAGCGAGCGGCACTGGGGCGGTGAGCGGGAGGTCGGAGCGACGCTGTCCGACGAGGCGGTCGCGATGGCGCAGCGGTTGGACGATCCGCGCGCGCTGGTCTCCGCCCTCTGGATGCGATGCCAGATCCGCTGGGGTCCGGAGAACGTCGAGGGGCGCTTGGCCTCGGCCACCGAGATCGCGTCGCTGGCGGAGTCGATCGGCGACCATCAACGCGCGCTGCGGGCGCACGAGATGCGATTCACGGCCCTCCTCGAGATGGGCGACATGCCGGGTGTCGCCGCGGAGATGCGGGCCTACGAGGCGTTGGCGCGGCAGACGGGCGAGCAGTTCGGGATCGTGGAGCGCTTCCACGCCGCCCTGGCGCTCCTGCGTGGCGACTTCGATCAGGCCCACCGCCAGGCGCAGGAGCTGTTGCGGCATGCGCAGCGGCGCCAGGACCTGGCGCTCCTCGCCTGTGCGCAGGCACTGTCGGCGGCACTGGCGGAGGAGCAGGGGCGACTCGAGCCGGTGCAGATCGCCCTGGCGGCGCAGACCGCGATCGCGCAGTCTCCGGCGTTGGCGATCCAGTCCCAGGTGATCATGGCATTGGTGCAGGCCGTGTCCGGGGACCGCGTGGAAGCGGCCGCGCAACTGGAACGGCTGGCACAGGACGCGTGTGCGGCGGTCCCGCGCGACTGGAACTGGCTCGAGAACATGCGGTGCCTGTCGATCGTCTGCCTCGTCCTCCGCGACGCCCGGCACGCAGCGATCCTGTACGAGCTCCTACGGCCCTATGCCGATCGCAACATCACGACCGGCTGGGGCGATGTGGCCCGCGGCGCGGCGGCACTGTATCTCGGCTCGTTGGCGGGACTGCTCGGCCGGTTGGACGAGGCGCAGGCGCACCTCGAAGCGGCGCTGCGGTTCAACGAGCGCATCGGTGCCCGGCCGTCGGTCGCCCGGACGCAGTTCGAGTCCGCACGCATCGCCGTCAAACGGAACCGGCCGGGGGATCGCGAACGGGCCATTGGTCTCCTGCGCGAATCACTCGCGACGGCGACGTCGCTCGGCATGATGCCCCTCGAGCTGCGCGCACGTGCGCTGTTGGCGCGGGTGGGCGAACCACCGGCGGCCGGCGCTCCGACGCAGGGTGGCGCGGACTCGATCGAGGCCATCGCAGCGGCCGCCGTCGCCGAGCAAGCCGATCTGGCTGCGCACACCGCGCCCGACGGCACCCTCACGATCCTGTTCTCGGACATCGAACGCTCCAGCGCGCTCTTCGACGAGCTGGGCGATCTTCGCGCACACGCGATCCTGGACGCCCACAACGTCATCGTTCGCCACCACGTCGCGCTCCAGAAGGGCACGGAGATCAAATCGACCGGCGACGGGTTCCTCGTGGTGTTCTCCAGCGCGCGTCGCGGGCTGCAGTGTGCGATCGGCATTCAGCGTGCCCTGGCGGCGAGCTTCGAGCGGCAGGGGCATCCACCGGTGCGGGTGCGGATCGGACTGCATGTCGGTGAGCCGATCAAGGTCAGCGCGGACATCGCCGGGAAGGCCGTCATCGTCGCGGCGCGGATCGCGGCGACGGCGCGAGGCGGCGAGATACTCGTCTCGTCGACGCTGCGAGAGCTCACCGACAGCGCCGGCGATCTCGTCTTCGAGGACGCCGGCGAGGTCGAGCTCAAGGGACTGTCGGGGACGTTCCGGCTCTGCCGGGTCGTCTGGTAGCGTCAGCCCCGTTTCGGGCTGCTCGCGCGTCCGCGGCGGGGTGAGGTCACCGTCGTTCTGCCGGCATTGGGGACGAGCCCTGGCCCCGGGTGGACCTCGACGTCCCGGGCGGACAGCGGCTCGTGACACTCGGAGCACGTGACGCTCACGGTGGCGTGCCCGCTGCAGTCCCGGTGACGATAGAGGAGGGGTGCGCCGTGCGGCGCCAGGTGTTCGTCACCCCAGGCGCGCAGTGCCTGGAGGATCGGGTACAGCGCCATGCCGGCGTCGGTGAGGCGATACTCGTGTCGCACGCGGTTGCTCGCATAGGGCAGCCGTTCGAGGGCACCCGCCGCGACCAGCCGGTTGAGGCGATCCGACAGCAGGGCTCGCGAGATGCCGAGCGCCGAGAGGAACTCCTCGAAGCGGCGGGTGCGCGCGAAGGCCTGCTTCACGATCGCGAGGGTCCAGCGGTCGCCCAACAGCGCGAGCGACCGCGAGATCGAACAGCTCTGTTCCGCCAGCCCTTCGAATCGCATGCATCCACCCTAAGTCTTGATTCAAGATGTAGCCAGCGCCAGGGTGCGTCTGGAAATTGAACGTAGCGTCCGCCGGCACCGCTCGGCACCGGCGCATGCAGCTCTGGAGGACATCTCATGAAGGTTGGAACGGTCACGGGCCCCTTGCTGAACGGTGTCGCGGCCCACCTCGAGGCGCTCGGTTACGACACGGTGCTGTTCACGGACAACCAGGGTGCCGCCCCCGACGTCTGGACCGCGCTCGGGTTCGCCGCGTCCGAAACGGCGAAGGTCATGCTCGGGCCGGGCGTCACGAACACGTTGAGCCGCGACGTCTCCGTGACCGCCAATGCCGCCCTCACCCTGCAGGTGCTGTCGGGAGGACGCAGCGTCCTGGCCGTCGGGCGTGGCGACGCCTCGGCCCACTACCTCGGCAGAGCGCCCGAACGTCTGCCGGAGTTCGCGCAGAAGATCGAGCAGCTCCGGACGTACCTCCGCGGAGGCGTCGTCCCGCGCGGCGCGGTGGGGGGTCGCGTCGAATGGCTCGGGTTCATGCCCGGCCTCCCCGCGGTGCCCCTCGAGCTGGTGCCGTCCGGGCCTCGCGTGACGGAGATCGCGGCCAGATTCGCCGATCGCATCTCGTTCGCCGTCGGGGCGGATCCAGACCACATCGCCGGTTTCATCGCCCATGCGAGGGCACACGCGAGGCAGGTCGGACGCGATCCGTCCGAGATCCGGTTCGGTGCGTGGATCAACGCCGTCCTCAACGACGACGACGCGGTCGCGCGCGCGGCGGTGCGCGGAACCGCGGCACTGTGGGCGCGCTTCTCGGCGTTCCGCGGACGGGACATCCGTTCGCTGCCGACACCGCTCGCGAAGGCAGCCGAATACCTGCGCGCGCACTACGACATGGCCGGCCACGGGGCCGGGGCGGCGGCGCACGCGCAGGGCCTGCCCGACGAGTTCCTCGACTGGTTCGCCGTCGTCGGATCGGCCGATCGCGTGCGCCGGCGCATGCAGGCGCTGGCGGCGATCGGACTCGACTATTGCTACGTCGTCCCGGGCGCGCTCGGCTTCGCCGACGCCGTGGGGGCGGAGTCGATCGCCCGCATCGCGGGGGAGATCGTCCCCACGCTGTAGGGCAGGGAGGCCGAGGCGCCGGTCGCGGATGGCGTGAAACCGGCCGGAGCCCGGGGTCCGTGGTGGGACCCCGGGCTCGCCGCCGTGGTGGGCTACTGCAGAACGGTGTCGCCGCTCAGGTACCAACCGTAGGGCTTCTTCTCCCACAGTCCGCGGAACGTCCACTCCTCGCTGCCGGAGAGGACATGCAGCATCATGTCGGGCCCTGCACCGCGCAGGTTGCCGTACGCGATCAGGGTGAGCTTGTAGCCCGTCGAGGTGCGCTTGACCGCGAGGCGTTCGACGCCCGACGCGGCGCGTGCCCCGACGTTCTTGTACTTGAAGCCCCGACCGGCCGTCTGGAGGGCGCCGGCGGGAATGGTCTTCTCGAAAATGGTCTGTCCCGACCGGCTGAGCTGCAGCACGAACGGCTGTGTGCCGAACCCGACGGTCTTCGTGAGGGGCGCGATCAGCTGCGCGTGGAGCTTCAGCTGGTCATGGACCGGTCCGAACTTGATCCGTGCCGGGTCGTTGCAGATCGGCACCGTGCAGTTGTTGAGGCACCCGTCCAACTCGCGGAGCGGGCGGGCCGGATCGCAGCCGGACACGGTATTGCCATCGTCGCAGGTCTCGCCGTTGCCGGCCTGGGTGGTGCCATCGCCGCAGGACGTGCAGTTGAGCCGGCAGATGGGCTCTCCGGTCAGGGGATTCAGCGCCAGGTTTGGCGGATCGCAGGTCTCGCCCGGATCCAGCGACAGGTTGCCGCAGTTCGGAGCACAGATGCCGTTCGGCACCGACTCGCAGCCCATGGCGCCACAGGTGTCCGTGGTGCAGGGATTGGCGTCGTCACACACGATCGGTGTGCCGGGCTGACACGAGCCGCCATCGCACACGTCGCCCATCGTGCAGGAGTTGCCGTCGCTGCACGGTGCCGTGTTGTTGGTGTTCTCGCAGGCGAACGCGCCCCCGGCGCTCGAGCAGGCGTCGTCGGTGCAGGGATTGTTGTCGTTGCAGTCCGCGTTCGTCAGGCACTCGCCGCAACGGCAGGTGGCGCTGCACTCACCCGGACACGCATCGTCGTCGAGGCCGTCGCAGTCCTCGCCGGCGGTCTGGATGTCGTTGCCACAGCCGGTGGTCCGGCAGTTGGTGTCGCACCCGTCGCCGTCGACGGCGTTGCCATCGTCGCACTGCTCGCCCGGATCGACCTGATTGTTGCCGCAGAACACCGGCGTGCCGCCGATGCCGGCGAAGCCGAAGATGAAGGTATTCGGGATGCCCAGGCTCGGGCCGTTGGGGACGTTCGCCTGTCCGAGCGAGTACGCTTCGGCCGCAACCGTCGTGAGCGCGGTGAGCGCATCGGCCTCGGTGCCGGTGGCGCCATAGAACGTCTTGAAGTTGATCGTCTGTCCGGGAGCGAGGACGCCGAAGTCGAAGTCGAAGCTCGCCCCGTGGTCCGCGGGGCCGGCGTCGGTGACCGGTCCGGGCTGGTAGCTCGAGAACGACAGCGGATTCCCGTCATTGAAGCCGTTGGTGTCGGTGCGGAAGAGGTCGGTGGCCGAGCCGTTCACGATGGTGACGAACTCGCTGAACGGCGTGGGGTACACGTCCCAGTCCATGACGCGCCGATAGAGCAGGCTGACCGGGCTGGCGCTGATGTTCTTGATGGTCACGAGGACGTCGTAGAGATTCGGCGTCAGGGCCGAGGGGCGGTAGTCGTGGGTCACCTCGAAGGTGGTGCCGACCCGAACGGTCGAGACGGCCGTGGTCGCCGTGGACGCGAAATTCAGGACCGTGATGTTGACGACGCCCTCGCGGCTGCGGTTGGCCGCGCCCTCGGCCAGGGTGACGCTGTCGGCGACGCCCCAACCTTCACACTGACACCCTGGCTCGGTGGACGCGGCGCCGGTGGGCACGTAGCGCAGCCCCATGAACCCGATCCCCAGCGGATCGGGGCTGAACGGGAAGTTGAGGTGACCCTGACAGTTGACGCCCAGCTGGACGACGCCGTTGCTGATGACGGCGCCGCTGGCGAAGATGCCGCAGCTTCCCTGCGCATGCCCCTGGGACGGGATCGCCAGGACCGCGCCCAGGGCGAGGCCGCCGAGTAGCAGTCGCAGAGTGTGGATACGGCGATGTGAACGACGAGAGATGGTGAGCATGAACACTCCTTCACGGTTTCGGGGTTGTGGACGGCACGCCTCGTGTCGCAGGCGGGTGGGCGGGCCACGAACGGCGCACCACACTAGATCTAGTGAGACGTAGAACAGTCTCATCGGTATAGTGCTGCCAGCAGGCATCTCAAGGTGAGTTGCATACGCTATGCCGCCCGCGCCATGCAAGGGATGTAGCTAGAGAAGACTGGCCCCTTCGCGATGGTCCGCTGGGCTGGACGGCTGTCCACGCGACTGGACGCGGGGCCCGGTGTCGCCGCGCCGGGGCGGGGTCGGGGGGAAGGACGGTGCAGGCTCGGACGCTACGGCATGTCGGCGCGCGCGGCCGCAGCCGTTGGCGCGCTGCGTCGCGCCGTCGGTCGCGGATCCGGACGGCCTGCTGGAACGCGGGGCGGTTCTGCGACCTTCGGCTCCAGACACGCGCCGCGCGGCGCGGTATCAGGAGTCGTGCGCGTGCGAGCTCGACCGGCGTTGGCCGTCCTCCTGGGGTGCGCGCTGGCGTCGTGCGCGCACCGCCCGCAGGTGCCGATCGTCCCCGGCCTCGACGACCACGGCGTCGCCGAGCTCGTCGGGCCGAAGGCGGTCGACCGCGAGGGATGGGCACGAGACATCGCCGTCGCCATCCGGATGACGAACAGGGAGCCGACGGCGGAGCGCGCGTGCGCGGTCATCGCGGTCATCGAGCAGGAGTCGGGGTATCAGGCCGATCCCGTGGTGCCGAACCTGCCGCAGATCGTCATGAAGGCGCTCCAGGACAAGCTCGCGCCGCTCGGTGGGTTGGCGACGCCGACCCTGAACGCCATCCTGGACCCCGCGATTCGGGCCCGCATTCGCACGCTGCGTACCGAGCGAGACCTCGACCGGCTGTTTCGCGAGACGATCTCGGCGAGGCTCCCGGCCGCCGTCACGTCGTTGGTGGGCATCGACGACCTGAATCCGGTGACGACGGCCGGCGCGATGCAGGTGCAGGTCGCGTTCGCGCGCCGGCTCTCCGGGTTGGGTGACGCCGACACGCGCGAGCTGCTCTACACGAGGGCGGGCGGCGTCCGCTTCGGCACTGTGCGCCTGATCGGGTACGGCGCGGGGTACGACGACATCGTCTACCGCTTCGCCGACTACAACGCGGGCGTGTACGCGTCGCGCAATGCGGCCTTCCAGGAGCAGCTCGCGCAGCTCGTCGGGACGCCGCTCGCGCTCGACGGCGACCTGCTCGACTACGACGACGACGCGGACTCGCAGACGCTGAAGGTGGCGCTCGCCTTCGGCGCGTCGCACGGGCTGGACGAACGCGATGTCCGTCGCGACTTCCGGCAGGAGAAGACGCTCGAGTTCGAGGAGACCGACGTATGGCGCACCGTGCGCGAGGCCTGGGAACGTAAGGCGGGTACGGCGGCACCGTACGCGCGGGTGCCCGACGTGACGTTGGCATCGCCGAAGATGTCGCGTACGCGCACGACGGCCTGGTTTGCGGAGAGCGTGGAGCGGCGATACGCCGCGTGCCGGCAGCGCCAGGGCGCAAACGTGGGAGGGGTTCCCCGCGCCCCGTCCTGAGGGGATTTCAATGGACCGCCGTCGCGGGATGTGGTGATCCTGGGGGCCATGGTTGGACCCTCGATGACGGGATGGTGCTCCAGGACGTTGATCGCGCTGCTCGGGGCCTTCGCCGTCGCTGTGCCGGCGGCGCACGCCGCGGGCATCGTGACGCATGCGTGGATGGGTCTCGAAGCCATCCCCCGCGTGCAGCCGGCGGCGCTGCGTGATCTGCTCGACGCGCATCGCGATCAGGTGCGCGCCGGCGCCGAGTTTCCCGACGGTGGGTACTGGACGCGTTCGCTCGGCACGCCGGGGGGCGACTACGGCGAGGAGGCGCACTGGCAGCGCTTCATCGACGCCTACGCGGCGGAGATCCGCAACGACCCGGGCTGCGCACCGCTCACCGACCCCTACGGGCCCTGTGCGGCCGAGATCGCGCATCTGATGGGCGCGGCCGCGCACGGAATGGGCGACGAGGTGTGGGACTGGCTCTTCGAGCCGAACGGCCCCGGCTTCGACGAGTCGTACCTGCCCGCCGACATCGCCGCCTTCGTCGGACCCGGCGGTCTCGAGGTGCAGCTCGACATCGTCGCGATCGCGCGCCACGCGCGCCCGACCGGCCCGACGCCGGTGCTCCCGGATGCCGCCAAGATCGGCGCCGCGTTCGCCGCGATCGGCCGGGCCGACATCGCCACCGCGGCGTTGCCCGTCGGCGAGAATTTCCTCGACGTCGAGCGCGGCGTCGAGACGACGTGGGCGTCCAGTCACGCCGATGCGCTGGAACGCGCGATGCCGTGGACGTCGGCCCACGTGATCGACGCCCCCGGCGGCATCGACTTCGCCGCGGACGCAATCGCCGGGTACTACGAGTCGATCTGGGGCGACCTGCTCGGCGACGTCCCGCCGACGCGCGTCGCGGTGACGGCGCCGTTCGACGGGCAGGTGAACGTGCCCGCCACCGGATGGACGGGCGGCTATTCGCCGGGGTCGAACCCGGGCAACCGTGGTGGCCTGACGCGCATCGCGGCGGCGCTGTCGCGCGCGCTGCCGTACCATGCCCAGGCGGGGCAGGGCTCCATCCCGAGCCAGCTCCCCGTCGACGCGCTGCGCCTGCGTGACCTCGAGACCGGGGATCTCGTCGCGCCGGCCGGTGGGTATCCGCGCATCGTCCCGTACAACCCCGAAGCGGGCGAGCACGTCGTCGCCTTCCAGCCCGCGGGCGATCTCGCGCCGTGCCGCTGGTACGAGGTGGAGACCACCGAGACGCTGGTCGACTCCCGCCAGCGACCCGTGACGCCGACGGCGTGGAGCTTCCAGACGAGCGGCTGCGATCGTGCCACCATGCCGCGGCCGATCCGCGGCACCATCACGTGCGACGCGACGGGATCGTTCACGTTCCGGGCGGGGCCGACGGCTGTGGCCAGTGGATCGCAGGCGCGTGGCCGCGTGCAACTCGAGCTGGCGAACTGCGTCGGCGGGGTGAACGGGGCGCAGCGCTTCCGGGCGTCGCTGCCGATCGCGCGCGCCGTTGCCCAGCTCGACGTCACGCTCGCGGGATCGTCGTGCGCGGAGCTCACCGCTCCGACTGGGCCGGCGACGATTCGCGGGCGGGTGCGCTGGCTCGATGCGCAGGGGCGGCCGATCGGTGTCGCTACCGTCAACGACGGCGACTTCGACGTGCGCGGCGACGTGGTGACGGTGATGGATCGGGCGCACGTGTTCCCGTCACACGCGCTGGCGCTGCGGATCGCCCCGGACGTCGCCGGTTGCGGCGTGGGCGGACGAACGGTGCTGCCGGTCGCGAGCGGGAAGGTGACGGTCTGGCCGAGGTGAGGGCGGGGGTTACGGGATGATGCGAAATCCCGCGTCCCATCCGAGCTCGCGGATCGCGCGCTCGCTCGGCGCCGTCGCATCCGCCACCACGTACACCCCGGCTGACCCCCGCGTGACGGCCCGCCTGGCCGCGTCTGCGGCGGGCCGCGACTTGAAGGCCACCGGCACGTCGTGCAGTCCTGGGCGCCGCTTCGTCATGGTGCTCGCGCCCGACACGTTCCGCCGCCTGTGCCGCGCGCGGGCCATCCTGTGCGACCTGGACGGCAACGGCCCGGCCGTCGGTGCGCTCGCGGCGCATCTCGGCATGTCGCCGTTCCGGCTCATCCGCGCGTTCGACGCCGTCTTCGGCCTGACGCCCCATCAGCTGCGCATCGTCGCCCGCGTGGAGCGGGCGAAGCATCTCCTTGCCGCGGATCGGCCCGTCACCGACGTCTGCATTGAGGTGGGGTTCTCGAGCCTCGGGAGCTTCAGCAGCCTCTTCGCACGCCGGACGGGGGAGACGCCCTCCGGCTACCGCCACCGGGTGCGGACGATGGTGCAGGTCCCCGGCACGTTGCCACGCGCGCTCGTGCCAGGTTGCCTCGATCTCATGCGCCGCCTGCCGCCGCTCGCGCTGCGCAATTCTCGAGAAGCATGACCCGCGGCCCCGTGCTACGGGACGGGCAATGCGGATCAAGCTGGTGAGCATCATGGTCGAGGATCAGCGCCGGGCCCTGGCGTTCTACACCGACGTGCTCGGCTTCCGGATGAAGCACGACATCCCCGTCGGCGAGTATCGATGGATCACGGTCGTCTCGCCGGATGGCCCCGACGATCTCGAGCTCGTCCTGGAGCCGAACGCCAATCCGGCGGGCAAGGCCTTCCAGCAGGCGCTCTTCGAGCAGAGCATCCCGGCGACGGCCTTCGAGGTCGACGATCTCGACGCCGAGTTCGCCCGCCTGCGTGCGCGGGGCGTGGCGTTCACGCAGGCGCCGACGGCGGCGGGCGCCGTCTCCATCGCCGTCTTCTCCGACACCTGCGGCAACCTGATCCAGCTGTATCAGCCGCGGTGAGGCGGGCGTCGGTCTGCTGTGGGCGAAGCCCCCTTCGAACGCGCCGCCGGCGGTGCTAAGGGCCCACCGCATGCACGACGTCATCCTGCGTTATTTCGGGTGTCTAGGCCGCGCTCAGCCGCTTCGTCATGCGCTCGCCGACGCGGAGGTTCCATTCGAGGACGTGCGCGCGTCGGTTGCGGAATGGTCGAAGCGCAAGAGCGATCCTGCCTTCGGGGGGCCCTTCGGCGGCCTGCCCACGCTCACCTTCGGCGGGGCACTCGTGGCAGAGACCCTGCCGATCGCGACCTTCCTCGGGCGGCGCCTCGGTCACTACGACGGGCTGGACGACGCGAAGGCGGCGAGCATCGAGGCGATCACATCGAATTGCTACATCGAGGTCCTGCTGAGGGCGGGCGAGCTCATCTGGGCTGATCTCATGTATCCGGGGGCCGACCTCGGGCGCGCGTATCCGGGTCTGCTCGGGCGGATGCTCGAGAAGCTCGGCGCGCAGGAGGCGTGCTCGCCGGACGCCGGCTGGCTCGTCGGAGACAAGCCGACGATGGCCGATTTCTTCGTCGGTGAGTCGGTCGAGGTGGTGCGATACCTCCTCGGCCGTGCGCGGGAAGACGCCCTCCGCGCGCGCTTTCCGCGCCTCACCTCGCTCGAAGATCGCATCCAATCGCGGCCGGCGATCGCTCGCCTCGCGCCGCGCCGCTGCGCGACGTTCACGGCGCGCCCCGACGAGCCGGCGATCGTCGAGCGCGTTCGGGCGCAGGATCTCTCGTCCGCCGGATTCGCCGTCGGCCCGCCACACGCCTCATGACGTGCGTCAGCGGCGGTCGTCGACGTTCGGTGACGCGGTCGGGACGCTGAAGGCGAACGTCGTACCCGATCCGGGATGCGGCTCGACCCACAGGCGTCCGCCGTGGCTCTCGATGATCGAGCGACTGATCGCGAGCCCCATCCCCATGCCGTGCGGCTTGGTGGTGTAGAAGGCGTCGAAGAGGCGCGCCACCTGCGCGGACTCGAGGCCGGTGCCGTGGTCGCGGACGATGATCGTCGCGGCCGGCCGTCCCTGCTGGAGGTCGCGACGTCCGCCGATCACGAGGACGCGCGCCTCCTCCTGCACGGAGCCCATCGCGTCCATGCCGTTGACCACGAGGTTCAGGAGGACCTGCTGGAGCTGGACGCGATCGCCGACCACCGGCGGGAGGTCCCGGCCGACCTCGTTGTGGATCCGCACGCGGCGTGACGACGCCTCCGTGCCGGCGAGCCCGACGACCTCGTCCACGACGTCCTGGAGGCGCAGCGGCACCTTCTCCGACGGCGTCTTCGTCGCGAGCGCGCGGACGCGCTGGATGACGGCGGCGGCCCGCTCGCCCTCGCTGACGATCTCGCCGAGCGCGTCGCGCATCTCGTCGAGCTCCGGGCGATCGTCCGGCAGCAGGCCGAGGCAGGCGTTGGCGTTGTTGACGATCGCGGCGAGCGGTTGGTTCACCTCGTGCGCCAACGACGCCGTCACCTCGCCGAGCGTCGACACGCGCGCCACACGCGCGAGCTCCGCCTCGGCGTTCCGCAGCGCCTCCTCGGCGCGCTTGTGCTCGGTGACGTCGTTGTCGATCTCGAGGGTCGCGATCGGCTCGCCGCGCGCATCCCGCTGCAGCGACCAGCGGCTCGCGACCACGACGCGGCTGTGGTCGGCCTTCGTATGGAGGAGCTCGCCCTCCCAGCGTCCGGTGGCAATCAGCGTCGCGTGGACGTCGTCGATGGAGGCGGGGAAGACCGTTCGCATGAGCTCGTGCGAGACGCGGCCGACGGCCTGCTCCCGCGTCCAGCCGTAGAGCGCCTCGGCGCCGCGGTTCCAGTAGGTGATGACGTCGTTGCGATCCCGCACGAAGATGCTGTCGTGGGTCAGGTCGAGCAGGCTCGCCTGCTCGCGCAGCGCCGCCTCGGCACGGTCGCGTTCGAGGGCGATGCTGGCGAGGTGGGTCACCTGGGCGACGACCTTCTGCGCCGGCGGCGCCGGCGCGCGTGGCGTGCGATGGTAGATCGCGAACGTGCCGAGCACCGTCCCGTGCGGTGAGAGGATCGGCGTCGACCAGCACGCGCGCAGGTCGTGCGCCAGGGCCAGGTGGCGGTAGTCGGCCCGGAGCGGATCCGTGGCGATGTCGTCCACGATCACCGGTTCCGCGCGGTACGCCGCGGTGCCGCACGACCCGGCGGTCGGACCGATGGACGCGCCGTCGATCGCCTGTGAGTAGGCCGCGGGCAGGCTCGGCGCGGCGCCGTGGTGCAGGGTGGCGGTCTTCGCGTCGTACAGGAGGATCGAGGCCAGCGCCCCGCTCGCGAGGTCCTCGACGAGCCGGCACAGGGCCTCGAGCACCGGCGCGAGCGCGTCGCCACGCGCGATCATCTCCAGCACGCGCTTCTCGCCGGCGAGCAGCATCTCGGCCCGCTTGCGGTCCTCGATGTCGGTGACCGTGCCGTACCATTTGACGATCTCGCCGTGCGAATTGCGCAACGGGACCGCGCGACTCAGGAACCAGCGATACTCGCCGGTGAGGCGGCCCTTGATGCGCAGCTCGATCTCGTAGGGCCCGCCGGTCGCGACGGCGTTCGCCCAGATATCCCCGTTGGCGAGCTCGTCGGGATGGAGGATCGAAAGCCACCCGACGCCGTCGCCGCTCTGCAGCTCGTCGAGCGAGTGTCCGTGGTACGCGTCCCAGGATGCGCTGTGGAAATCCAGGATGCCGTCCGGCCGCGCGCTCCAGACCATGCTGGGGATCGTGTCGATGACGAGACGCAGATGATCCTCGGTGCGCGAGAGCTCCTCGTTCGCCGTCTGCAGCGCCGCGTTGGCGCGATGCTGCTCGCTGACGTCCATCACGGCGCCGACGTACTCGAGCGCGCCGGCATCGTCGCGGAACGCGCTCCCGACGACGTGCAGGTGACGGACGCTGCCGTCGGGCATCAGCAGGCGGTGCTCCAGGTCGAATACGTCGCCGCCCAGCGCGGCCCGTTCGATGGCTCGTCGGACGTGCGCGACGTCGTCGGGGTGGCACCGCTGGACGACGAGCTCCAGCGTGGGCGTCAGCGACGGGTCGTATTGAAAGATGCGAAAGGTCTCGTCCGACCAGACGATCTCGCCGGTCGCGATCTTCCAGCCGAAGCTGCCCGTGTGGCTCAGCCGCTGTGCTTCGGCCGCATACGCCTCGCGGCGCCGGATGTCCGAGCGTTCCATGACCCCTCGGCGGCCGAGGGTACCCGAGATCGAAGCCGATTCGATACCCGTGGTCCTGGCCCAGCGCCAGGGCACGACGGGCGCGCTGGGGAGCCGGACGGGGTCGCACGCGGGGCTGAGGCGTCTCGTTGGACAACGCCCAGTTACTGAATGCGAAAGGGGGGACTTGAACCCCCACGGGTGTTTAGCCCACAGGATCCTGAATCCTGCGCGTCTGCCAGTTCCGCCACTTTCGCGCGTGGGACGGCCTAGGTAACAGCGGCCCCCGGGGGTGTCAACGCTCAGGCGGCTTTCGCTGCGGCGCGGGCCCGCAGCGTGACGACGGTGATCTCGCGCGGCACCCCGACGCGGATGCGCTGCCCGCTCACCCCGAGCCCGCGGTTCACGTGCAGCACCGCCCCGTCGCGCTCGAACGTCCCGGCATCGTACCGCGTCATCAGGAGCCGTGCCGGGTTGAGCTTCGGGATGCCCGGCGCCGCCACCTGACCGCCGTGCGTGTGTCCCGCGAGCGTCAGCGGAATGCCTGACGACGACGTGACGTGGAACGCCCCGGGCTGGTGCACGAGCAGAATGCACGCCTCGCCGGCCGGGACCTGTGCCAGCAACGGTGGCAACACGCGGTCCGCCTCCGGCACGAGCCGATCCTCGAGCCCGATCACGTGCAGCCGCGTCCCGTCGATCGCCACCGACGCAACCCGATCGCGCAGCAGCTCCCACGACGTGTGGCGCGCGATCATCCCCGCCACCGCATCCGCGCCCGCGACGCGATCGTGGTTCCCGAGGATCGCGAACACACCGTAGCGTGCCGTGAGCCGAGCCATCTCCGGCCCCCAGTGGTCGAGGTCGGCCTTCGGCGAGTCGACGATGTCTCCCGTGAGGCAGACCACGTGGGGCTCGAGCGCGGCGACGCGATCGAACGCGTGACGCAACGACGCGCGGTGGGCGAGGGGACCGAGGTGCAGATCGCTGATGTGCACCAGCCGCAGCCCGTCGAGCTGCGACGCCAACCCCTCGATCGGCACGTCGAGATACGTCACGCGCAGCCGACCGTGCCCGACGAGATACCCGTATCCGACCGTCCCCGCCGCCGCGGCGACGACGAACGGCGCCACCAGCTCGAACCCGGGTCCGAGATGCGCGCCCGCCGGCCCCACCAACGCGCCGGCCTCGGCCGGAAACGCGATCAGCATGTCGGCGACGAGCCATCCCGCCGCCGCGAGGCCCAGCGCCACCGCGCCACCGAACGCCATGAACCCGAGCCCGAGGACGACGCCGCCGACCGGGCTCACCAACGGCGCCCGATGCGTCTCGCGGTCGAACGCCTCCGCCGCGAGCCGGTTCGCCGCGAACAGCCCCGAGAGACACAGCACGTGCGCCACGGGCGACGCCGGGGTGCCGAAGAACCAGCACCAGAGCACCCACTCGCCCACCGCGCCGCCGAAGGCGAGGGTCGTCCAGAAGCGACGGAAGATGACGTGGCCGGCGATGGTCACGCGGCGACCCGGAGGACGGAACGGGGCATCGCCTTCGAGCTATAGCCGAGGCCCCGGACCCGTGCGACCCGCTTCCTTCAGGGACCGTTCAGGGCGTCGACCACCGGGAACACGTCGCCGATGTCGTAGAAATCCACCGTGACGAAGTTCGGCAGCCGGTTGCGCTCCGCCTGACACTGGAGCGCCCGGTTGAGGAACAGCGGGTCGTGATTGACCTGCTCGGCCAGGGCGGCGCTCCCGCCCACCACCGTGAGGAAGTGGTTCAGGATGAACAGCGAGTTGTTCGGGTTGCCCCGGTTCGGCACGCAGCTCAGCTGCGACGGGTTGGCGAACGAGAAGGGCGTCTCCGAGGCGTAGTCCCAGACGTAGTGATGCCACGGCAGGTCGCCGCGCTCGTCGGTGAACACCACGAGCCGCGTGCCGGCGTCGATCAGCTCGCGCAGCGTCGGCCACGGTTGGTCGACGGGCTGCTCGTGCAGGGAGTCGAGCAGGCCGGCCTCGTCGAAGGCCGCTTCCACGTCCTCCTCGTCGATGTAGGCCTCGAAGATGATCGAGACGATGTCGTTCGGGCGGCGGTCGAGGAAGCGCTTGATCTTGGCGAGGCCGTCGGCGAGGCGCTCGTGGCCGAGCTCGCAGTAGGCGTGGCACATCTGCGTCTCGCCCTCGAAGTAGTAGGTGTCGAGCATCAGCGCGCGGATGCCGTCGTCGAGCTGCCGCGTGATGCCGTGCTGCTGGTTCGGCAGCAGCCAGGCCTCGTCGGCGTTGTTCATGGCGTTGTGCGTGGTGGCGTACGACACCTGGTCGTAGCGCCGCGTGCAGAACGCGGTCGAGCCGTTGCAGAGATCGTCGTCGACGATCGACGGCAGGCACAGCACGTCCTCGCGCACGGTGTCGACGGTCTGCGCCCCGAGCGCATCGCGCAGGTGCAGGCCGCGTGCCGCATCCGGCTTCGGCGACGTGCGCGCGCGGCGCACGCGGTAGCACATGAGCCCCTCGGTGGGATGCTTGATGCCCTCCTGCGCGACCTGCGTCGGCACGCACAGCTGGCGCGCGCGACGGACGTCGTACTCGCGGGGCTCGTCCGGCGTGAACTGGTCGGCGACGGTGACGGTCAGCCCGCGCGGCAGCCGCGGTGTGCCGCGGGTCTGACGAACGTCGTAGCAGGTGTAGGTGTCGACGTCGTGGTCGTCGGTCGCCGGCGCGTCGGGATCGACGTCGGGGTCGGCGTTGGCCGGCACCATCAGGTAGGCCTCGCGCAGCGTGTCGACGGTGAGGGTGCCGAGCGCGTTCGTGACGTGCAGGCGCGACTGCGGCACGTGCTCCGCGACCCCGGGCGGCGTGTGCACCCGATAGCTCGTGAGCTGCGTCAGGTCGTCGAGCACGCCCTCGTCGTTGGCGTCGGCCGGGGTGCAGAGGTGACGGGGCTTGGTGGCGTCGGCGGTCCACACCTGGAAGCGATCCCCGAGCGCCAGGCCCGCGGCGCCCGGAAACCGCGCCGTGCCCTTCGTGGGGCGGGCCTTGTAGCAGAGGAAGGGGTCGATGGAGGGATCGAGCTGGGCCCATGCGCTGGCACCCAGCGCGCCCAGGACGAGCGTCGAGACGAGAAGGGCGCGCATGACACGGCCCTCGTACTGCGCCCGAGCGCTGCGACGCAAGGTGAAAAGTTGCTAAAAGGTGCCGCCATGGATCGACTGCTCTTCGTGTTGGGCGCGTTGTCGGCGGGGCTGGCCGTGGCGGCGGGGGCGTTCGGTGCCCATGGGCTCAAGGGACGGCTCACGCCGGAGATGCTCGCGATCTTCGAGACCGGCGCGCGGTACCAGATGTACCACGCACTGGGTATGCTCCTCGCGGTCTACGAGGACACGAGCCCGGCGGCGGCGTGGCTCTTCCTCGCCGGCACCGTCCTCTTCTCGGGCAGCCTCTACGCGCTCAGTGTCACGGACGTACGGTGGCTCGGCGCGATCACGCCGCTCGGCGGCGTGTGCTTCATCCTGGGCTGGTGCGTGCTCGCGTGGAGCGCCTGGCGCGGCTAGGCGAAGATGTCGATCAGGCGGCGGGCCTGCTCGTCGCTCTCGCGCAGCAGCAGCGTGCCGCTCGCGAACATGAGCCGCGCGGTGACGACGTCGGTCACCGCACCGGCGAGGTCCTGGTTCGCGGGCGACGTCAGCGTGCGGGCGCTGCGCTCGAGCAGCGAGCCCGCGTCGCGGATCAGGGTCATGCCGGCGGCGATCGTCGTCATGGGCGTGTCTCAGTATCGGCGCGATCGCGCGCCGACCTGAGCCCGTGCGTCACTCGCCGTGCGGAACGCGCAGCGCCGTGCGACGCACCTTGCCGGCCGCCGTGCGGGGCAACGCATCGACGACGAAGAGGCGTCGCGGCAGCTTGTGCGGCGCGAGCGCGGCGCGTGCCGCCGTGCGCATCGCGTCGAGTGAGGGCCGGGTGCCGGCGCGTGGCACGACCCATGCCGCGACGGCCTGTCCCCACGCCTCGTCCGCGACGCCGGCGACCGCCACCTCCGCGACGTCGGGCAGGCTCGCCAGCACCGCCTCCACCTCCGCCGGCGCGACGTTCTCGCCGCCCGTGACGATGACGTCGTCGCGCCGCCCGAGGACGTGCAGCGCCCCGCCGACGTCGCGGCGGCCGAGGTCGCCGGTGCGGAACCAGCCGTCGACGGTGGGATCGCGCACGGTGCCGTCGGGCATGAGGTAGCCGGGCGTGACGGTGGGGCCCTGGACCTCGATCGCGCCGTCCTCGTCGGGTGCAGCGGCGCTGCCGTCGGGACGCACGATGCGCACGTGGGTCGGGAAGAGGGGATGCCCTACGCCGTCGGTCGTGCCCGGCATCGCCGTGGCGATCTGCGACGCCGCCTCGGTGCACCCGTAGGTCGGTGCCACGGGCCAGCCGTTCGCGTGCGCACGTGCGAGCAGCGCGGGGCTCGCGGCCGCCCCACCGATGAGCGCGCAACGCAGTGACGGCGGTGGGCGGACGTCGAGGAGACGACCGAGCGCCGTCGGCACCAGCGACAGCATCGTCACGCGCTGCTCGACGAGCGCGCGCGTCACCGCATCGACGTCGAACCCCGACTGCACGACGGCCGTCGCACCATGGATGACCGCACGCAGCACGATGGCGAGCCCGCCGACGTGCCAGAGCGGCAGACACGCGAGCCAGCGATCGTCGTGGTGCGCACCGAGCCGCGCGGCACTGCCCACCGCGCTCCACAGATGGTTGCCCGCGGTGAGGGCGACGGGCTTGGCACCGCCGGAGGTCCCCGACGTGAAGACGACGGTGTGTGCTGCGTCGAGGTCGACGGTGGGCTCCCATGGGGGCGCCAGGGGGCCGTCGAGCTCCGTGCGTAGCAGCAGCTCGACGCCGGCCGCAGCCGCCTGCCCACGCGTCTCGGCGTCGGTCGACCGTGGGTCCATCAGCACCAGCGCGACCCCAGCACGCGGGGCCGCGTGGATGAGCTCGACCAGCGCCAGGCCGTTCGGCAGGAGCGATCCGACGCGACGCACGCCGGTCGCGCGCAGGCGGCGTGCGACGAAAGCGACCCGGCGATCGAGCTCCGCGAACGTCGTCGTCGCCGACGGCGTGATCACCGCCGGGTGGTCGGGCCGTACGGCAGCCTGACAGCGGAGCCAGTCGGGAAGGATCATGCGGCGTCTCGGACGCGCCAGCGGGCGAGCCGTGCGGGCTCGATGGTGACGCCCAGCCCAGGTCCGGGCGGTGGCGACATCCACGGGCCATCGGCGACGCGCTCACGGACGAGTTCGCCCGCCAGCAGCCCGGCCGTGGCGACACCACAGGCGCGCAGTGGCGCGGGAACGATTGCGGCCAGGTGCAGCGCCGCCGACGTCGCGAGCGACGTGTCGATGCTGGTGGTGACGGCCACGGCGAGCCCGTGATGCGCCGCACGCTCGGCGGTACGGAGCGCCGCTGCGAGCCCACCCACCTGCACGAGCTTGATCACGACCGCATCGACCGCATCGGCGAGGGCGTCGACGGCGGCGACACCGGTGACCGACTCGTCGGCCGCGATCGCGACGCCTGCGGTCCGGACGCGTGCGAGGCCCGCGACGTCGCCGGGTGCGATCGGCTGCTCGAGCCATTCGACGTCGTGCCGACGGAGCGCGCGCGCGACACGACAGGCGGTCGCCACGTCCCAACAGCCGTTGGCGTCGACGCGGAGGGACAGCGCGGGGAACGCCTCGCGTGCGGCAACGACGCGTGCGACGGCGTCGCGCGGGTCGGGTCCGACCTTCACCTTCGCGCAGGTGAATCCCGTCGCCGTCCCGAGGCCGAGGGCGCTCGCCGGAATCCGGACACGGCACGCGCCCCCGAGCAGCGCGCTCACCGGGCAGCCACGGGATCGCGCGACGAGGTCGTGGAGCGCCATGTCGAGACCGCACGCAGCCGGGAGGTCGTCGGTGAGGGCCATGCCGAGCAACGTCGCTGCCTCCGCGCCGCACAGAGACGACGCCACGGTGCCGAGTGCCGAGCGTGTCGCTGCGAGTGCCGCCTCCGGTGCCGCCGGATGCGGCGATGCTTCCCCGACGCCGCGCCGACCCGCACGGTCCTCCACGACGACGAGGAATCCGCGCCGCTCGCGGATGATCCCGCGCCCCGTCACCAGCGGCTCCCGCAGCGGAATGGCCCACGGCACGACGTCGACGGAGCGGATGCTCACCACGCGATCCCCCCTGCGAGCAGCATTCCGAAGGCGAGATGGAGGCGCGCGGTGTCGCCGAGCGCCGTGTTCAGCGTCGGGCCGTCGGTGTGATGCAGCACGGCGCGCAAGGGCGTGCGGACGAGCGGGGCGCAGAGCCAGGTGACGAGCGCCGCCGGCGCGGCGAGGAGCGCCAGTCCCGCGGGGGCGAGGAATGCCGCACCGAGCATGGTGGCGTAGAGGGCGCGGCCCGCCGGTCGTCCGAAGCGGACGGCGAGGGTGCGCTTCGCGGCGACGCGATCGCCGTCGACGTCGCGCACGTTGTTGACGAGCAGGATCGCGGTCGCGAGACAGCCGACCGGAATCGATGCCGCCACCGCCAGCGGGCTCACGCCGCCCGTCTGCACGAGCTCCGTCCCGCAGACGGCGACGGGGCCGAAGAACACGAACACGAAGAGCTCGCCGAGCCCGTGATAGGCGAGTGGGTAGGGGCCCGCCGTATACGCGACGCCTGCGGCGATGGCGGCGAGACCGACGACGACGATGGGCCATCCGGCCTGGGCCGCCAGGAGCAGGCCCAGCACCGCCGCGATCGCGAACGCGCATGCACCCGCCGCC
This sequence comes from uncultured Binatia bacterium (SeqCode), assembly GCA_964404165.1. Lineage (GTDB taxonomy): Bacteria > Desulfobacterota > Binatia > DP-6 > DP-6 > DASYLJ01. The sequence continues at coordinate 155,011 of CAYOIZ010000001.1, forward strand.
GCGACCTGGCCGGGCGACAGCAGTCCCGCCTGCGTGGCGCGCGTCGGGCCCAGGCGATCGGGCCCGTCGGCACCGCGACGGAAGTCGCCCCAGTCGTTGATCAGGTTCGTCCCGATCTGGAGCAGCAGCGCCGCCGCGAGCGCCGTGAGCGCGATGCCGAGCCGTGCATGCCCCGCACGGGCGGCCACGGCCGTGCCGACGATGACGGGGACCACCGCCGCCGGCAACGTGCGCGGGCGTGTCGCGAGCAGCCAGGCGTTCACGGCAGGCGCGGGAAGCGACCGAAGTCGGGTGCGCGCTTCTCGAGGAACGCGTTCCGTCCCTCCTGCGCTTCCTCCGACATGTAGTAGAGCAGCGTCGCGTTGCCGGCGAGCTCCTGGATGCCTGCCAGCCCGTCGGTGTCGGCGTTGAACGCCGACTTGAGGCAGCGGATGGCGAGCGGGCTGTTCTGCAGGATGTCACGGCACCAGGCGACGGTCTCGTCCTCGAGGCGATCGAGGGGCACGACCTTGTTGACGAGGCCCATCGCCAGCGCCTCCTGCGCGTCGTAGCGACGGCAGAGGTACCAGATCTCGCGCGCCTTCTTGTGGCCGATGATGCGCGCCAGGTAGGTCGCGCCGTAGCCGCCGTCGAAGCTGCCGACGCGCGGGCCGGTCTGTCCGAAGACGGCGTTGTCGGCGGCGATGGTGAGGTCGCAGACGACGTGCAGCACGTGGCCGCCGCCGATGGCGAAGCCCGCGACCATCGCGATCACCGGCTTCGGCAGCGTGCGGATCTGGCGCTGCAGGTCGAGGACGTTGAGACGCGGGACGCCGGCGTCGTCGACGTAGCCCGCCTGGCCGCGGACGCGCTGATCGCCGCCGGAACAGAACGCGTCGGGGCCCTCGCCGGTGAGGATGATGACGCCGACGGAGGCGTCCTCGCGCGCCGCGGTGAAGGCGTCCTGCAGCTCGACGAGGGTGCGTGGCCGGAAGGCGTTGCGCACCTCGGGCCGGTTGATGGTGATCTTCGCGATGCCGTCGGCGCGCTCGTAGCGGATGTCTTCGTAGGCACGGGCGGCGGTCCAGGTGGTGGGCATGGGCGTGGTCTCCTATGGCGCCGACAGGAAGGCGGCGACGGTGGCGGTGAAGCGGGTCGGGTTCTCGAGGTGCACGGCGTGGCCGGCGTCGGCCACGACCGCGACCGTGACGTCGGGCAGGCGCGCGGCCATGGCGTCGGCGTGGGCACGGTAGGGGGCGTCGTGCTCGCCGGCGACGAGCAGCGTCGGCACGCGGATCTCGCCGAGACGATGCCACAGCGACGTCTGCGTGCCGGGGCCGAAAGCGCGCAATGCGGCGGCGAGTCCGGTCGCGGTGTTGGCGCAACGGATCGCGTGCTCACGGTCGCGGATGGCGGACGGCAGGCGACACTGGGTCGCGAACAGCGGCTGCGCGACCCAGCGTTCGGCGAAGGCGGCCACGCCGTCGCGCGTGATGGCGTCGGCCAGTGCGGCGTCGGCCTCGGCGCGCGCGGCGCGTGTCGTCGCGTCCGCGATGCCGGCCGAGGTGCTCTCGAGGACGAGGCGCTCGACCCGGCTCGGGTGCACGAGTGCGACGTGCAGCGCGGCACGCGCGCCGAGCGAGTAGCCGAGCCAGTGTGCGCGACGGACGCCGAAGCGGTCGAGCACCGCGACGAGATCGTCGGAGAGTGCCAGCAAGCCACCGTCCGGAAGCGGCGACCCGCCGTGACCCGGCAGGTCGACGGCGATGACACGCCAGCGCGAGGCCAGGGTGCGACGCAGCGGCTCCCACGTACCACGGTTGCCGGTGAAGCCGTGCAGCAGGACCAGCGCGGGGCCGACGCCCGTCGCCTCGGCCTCGAGCGTCATGCGTGCTCCCCCACGGCACGCTCGGCGTCACGCCAGGCGCGTGCATGCGCAGCGACGCTGTGCGCGCGATCGACCTGGAGGAGCACCACCGTGGTCCGCGGTGCGGCCAGCGCGCGGTCGAGCGCGCCGCTCAGGTCGGCGACGCGGGTCACGCGCTCGAAGCCGGCGCCGTACATCTCCACCGTGGGCCGGAAGTCGAGGCCGTGCGGGGTGGCGAAGAACTCCTCGAAGGACGCGCCCTCGCGGGCGACGGGCAGGTGATCGAAGATGCCGCCGCCGTCGTTGTCGACCACGAGCAGCACGGCGCGCACGCCGTGCCGACGGACCGCGAGGAGACCGTTCAGGTCGTGGTAGAGGGACAGGTCGCCGCACAGGCCGACCGTGGGCGTGGGGCTCGCGGCGGCGGCGCCGAGCACGCTCGACACGAAGCCGTCGATGCCGTTCGCGCCGCGATTGGCGAGGACGCGCACGACGGGGGCGTGCGCCGGCCAGAACCAATCGAGGTCGCGGACGGCGAGGCTGTTGCCGACGTAGAGCGTGGCGTCGGTGGGCAGCGCGGCGGCGAGCGCGGCGATGGCGTGGGCCTCGAAGGGCTCGCCGTCGGTGGCGACGGCGGTGGCGAGCGCGCTCCGGGCACTGCGGGCGGCGCGGCGCCAGCGTGCGAGCCAGCGCGGATCGGGCTCGACGTCGTCGACGCTGCGTGCGAGCCGCGCGCAGGCGGCGAGCGGCGTGCCGCGCAGGACGTGCGCAGCCACGCCGGCGGGATCGGGCCACGTGCCCTCCGCCGCGATCACCACCTGTGGCACATCGTCGAGCTGCGCCAGCCATCCCGCCAGGACCTTCGACGTCGGCGTCGCCCCGAGCCGCAGGACGACGTCGGGGCGGTGCCCGGTCGCGAATCCCGCGTGCCGCAGGACGGCGTCGTAGGCGTCGACGAGGACGTCGTCGAGTGGGTGACGTCGCAGGTTCGAGGCCGGCTCGGCGAGGACGGGGGCGCCGATCGCCCGCGCGAGCGCGGCGACGGCATTCGGCAACCCGGGGTCGGGATCGTCGAGCAATCCGCACACGATGAGGGGACGGCGCGCGGATCGCAGCAGGGGCGTGATGGCGGTGACGTCTGGCGTGGTGTCCGCGGCCGGCACCTGCACCCATGGCGAGCCGTTGCGCGCGGGCACGAGCGTCGTCGGCTCGGTCGCGTCCGGCACGAGCGGCTCGCGGAAGGCGCAGTTGAGATGGACGGGGCCTGCGGGCGGACCGACCGCCGTGGCCACCGCGCGACACGCGAGGGTGCGTGCCCAGCGCATCCACGCCGCCGTCGGCTCGGGCGTGCCGACGTCGACGAACCAGCGCACGTGCGAGCCGAAGAGGTGCATCTGGTCGATGGTCTGGCCCGCGCCGCACTCGCGCAGCTCCGGCGGGCGGTCGGCGGTGAGGACGACGAGCGGCACGCGCGCGTGCCAAGCCTCGACGACGGCGGGAAGGAAGTTGGCAGCGGCGGTGCCGGAGGTACACGCGAGCACGACGGGCGAACGCGTGGCCTTGGCGAGGCCGAGCGCGAAGAACCCGGCCGAGCGCTCGTCGACGTGCGACCAGGCGCGCAGCGCGGGATGGGCCGCGAGCGTCAGCGCCAGCGGCGTCGAGCGGCTGCCGGGCGTGATGCAGGCGTGGCGGACGCCGGCACGCACGAGCTCGTCGACGAGCAGCGCGGGCCCCACGTAGGTGCGATTCGGCGCCTCCATCACAGCTCCAGCAGCGCGCCCAGCAGCGGCCGCAGCTTGAGGCGCGTCTCCTCGAGCTCGGCCTCCCAGCGTGAGCCGGCGACGATGCCGGCGCCGGCGTAGAGCGTCGCCAGCCGACCGCGCAGCAGCCCGGCGCGGAGCGCGACCGAGATCTCGCCGCCGTCGGCACCGACCCAGCCCACGCCGCCGCCGTACCAGCCGCGCGCGAGCCGCTCGTGTCGTCGCAGCGCCGCGAGCGCCGCCGCACGTGGTGCGCCGCAGATGGCGGGCGTCGGATGCAAGGCGGCGACGGCGTCGAGCACACCCACGCCGGGACGCAGGCGCCCGCTGACCGGGGTGAGCAGGTGCTGCACGGTCTCGGTGACGAGAACCGCCGGCGCGTCGGCGACGCGGACGTCGTGGCAGAGCGGCTGCAGCCGTGCGCGCAGGTCGTCGACGACGTGCGCGTGCTCGGCGCGTTCCTTCGGGCTCGCGAGCAGCGCGTCGGCGAGGGTGCGATCCGCCGACGGTCCACCGCCGCGGGCGGTGGTGCCGGCGAGCGCCGCCGTCTCGAGCCGATCGCCGTCGACGGCGACCAGGCGTTCCGGGCTGGCGCCGACGAACGTCGAGCCGCCGCGACGCACGGCGAACACGGCGCAGCCCGGGTAGGACGCGCGCAGGCGGCGCACGACGCGGAGCGCGTCGAAGGGCCGGTCGGCGCGCACGTCCGCGGTGCGCGCGAGCACGAGCTTGGCGAGCCGTCCATCCGCGATCGCGGCGAGCGTGCGCTCGACCTGCCGGCGCCACGTGGGCGCGTCGCGGCGGACGATGGCCTGATAGCGGTTTGGTGCGCGCAGGACCGGTGTTGGCCGCGTGAGCAGCGGGGCGGTGCGTGCGAGCAGCGTCTCCAGATCGTCGCATCCTGCGGCGACCAGGCGCACGCGGCCGTGGCGACGCACGACGGCGAGGCGCGGCACGATCCAGTGCGTGGACGGGAACTCGCGCCAGGGTCCGGTGCGGGGCGCCTCCGCCGCGAAGGAAAAGCCCCCCACGGCGAGCACGTCGGGTGGCAGCGTCGCCACCGCATCGGCGACGCGGCGGAAGCGGTCGTCGCCGCCAGCGCGGATCGACCATGCCTCGCCGACGCCGGCGATCGCGATGCCCGCGTCGCGCCGCTCCCAGAAGAACCGCTCCGTCGACGGGACGGCGCCGAGCAGTGACAGGGCGTCGGTGTCGTCGGGCAGCGCGATCGAGGCCGTCGCCAGCGTCGTCGCCGCGCGGGGAAGCGCCAGCGCGTGGCTCATGGTGCCTCGGTGCGGCGCGCCCGCAGCAGCTGTACGGCGCCGAGGCCGAGCGTGCGCCGGGTGACGTCGCGGAACCCGGCGCGCATTACCATGGTGCGCAGGGCCGGGGGATCGGGCAGGTAGGCGACCGACTGCGGCAGGTAGGCGTAGGCCGCCTCGTCGGCGAGCCACGCTCCGATGCGTGGCACGATCCGATCGAAGTAGAGCCGGTGCCCGAAGCGCACGAGCCGGCTCGACGGCGTCGCCACCTCGAGCAGCACGAGCCGTCCGCCGGGTCGGAGCACCCGCGCCGCCTCGGCCAGCATGGGCGGGATGGCGACGAAGTTGCGCAGCGCGAAGCCGCAGGTGACCGCGTCGACGCTGGCGGTGGCGATCGGCAGCGCGGTGGCGTCGGCACGCGCCAGCTGCGCATCCACGCCGCGACGTCGCGCACCGGCGAGCATGCCGGCCGCGAAGTCGACGCCGACGACGCGGGCACCGGTGCCCGCCGCGAGTGCCGCCAGGTCGCCGGTGCCGCAGGCGACGTCGACCGCCACCGTGCCGGGGCCGAGGTCGGCGGCGGCGATCGCCGCCCGCCGCCAGCGCCGATCGAGCCGCCACGTCATCACCCCGTTCAGGCGGTCGTAGTGCGGCGCGATGCGGTCGAACATCGCGCGCACGACGGCGGCCTTCTCGGCGGGCCCGGGGAGGGCGCCTAGCGCCATGTGACGTCCAGCCGCCCGCTGGCCGTCGCTTCCAGCGCGTGCTTCAGGCCGTCCTCGTCGCCGAGGCGTTCGAGGCGCGCCAGCGCGCGCGTCACCAGGGTGCGATGGAAGTGGTGCGCGACCAGCGCCGTCACCGCCGGCAGCAGGCGCTTGAACGTCTCGACCACCTCGGTGGGATCGCGCTCGGTGCCGTCGCGGCCACGGCGGATGTGCTGGTCGAACATCTCGATGGCGCGGTCGACGACCTCGCGCACGCTGTCGGCCTGGTGGATGGCGAGGGCCAGCAGGTCGGTGAGCGGCAGGCCCTCGTTCAGGAGCGCCAGCGCGTTCCTCGCCAGCTCGACGTCGACGGCGGCGTAGCGCACCGTGGTGCCGACGCGCTCGGGCTCGACGATGCCGGCGTTCTCGACCGCCTTGATCAGCGCCTCGGGCACGCCGGCCTGCGCGGCGAGCTCGCTGCGCGTCAGCACGGGCTCGCACTGCTCCTCGCCGAGCGCCTTCGAGAGGGCGGCGTCGCTGCGGCGCGTGGGGGAGAGCAGCCGACGGATGACCGCCAGCGGGACGCCGTCGGCCTGCAGCTTCTTGATGCGACGCAGCCGTGCCAGGTGCTCGTCCGAGTAGACCGCGTGGCGACCGACGCGCTGGGGTGGCGGGAGGAGGCGTTGGGCCTGGTAGAAGCGCAGCGTGTCGATCGAGACACCGGCTGCGCTGGCGAGCTCCTCGACTCGGAACGTCATGTGATCACTCTGTGAGTGATCACTCGCAGCGTGTCAACGGGGTCAGGGCGGCGTGGTCAGGCGGATTCCCGGTGCCGTCCAGCCGACAGGCGGGACGTCGACGTAGAGCGCGTTCGTGAAGGCGAGGGCGAGCTCGCCGCCTTCGCCGAGGTTGCCGTCGGTGAGGGCGGCCAACGTGTCGTTGCCGGCGGCGGGGATGCCGAACGGCTGCACGGGGAAGAGTGGGCGCGAGACGCCGGCGGTGCCCGCCGTCATGGCGACCACCCACGTGTCCTCGGTGAGGCTCTCGAGCGGAAACACCGCCGTCGCCTCGTAGTGCGCCGCGCCGGGAATCGACGGATCGTCGACCACCATGGTGCGCACGAAGTCGATGCCGGCGTGCTGCACGTACTGTGGCGTGACGCGGTAGCGATCGCGCGTGACGGGGTTGCCGTCGTGGTCCCATGGCTCGGTGGGTGCGTTGACGTAGAGCTCGATGCGATCGAACTCCGCCCAGAGCGGGCTCCGCACCGTCACCGTCACCTCGGCGTCGCCGTCGGGGGTCGCGACGATGGTCGGGTGGTCGAGCCCGAGACCGGCGATGGCGTCCGTCGCCGGTGCGCGCGCGGTGATCGACAGGAACGGTGCGTTCGTGCCGATGGCGCGTCCCGCGGTGACGTTGGCGGCGAGCGTGTCGGCCTCGGTCCAGAGCAGGGCGGGATCGGTGACGGCCGACGCGACGTAGCTGCGCACGCTGCCGCCGTTGGTGCGGCGCTCGTGCGAATCGGAGTTGGCGACGGCGGTGCGCAGGATGCCCTGGTTCAGCAGGTTGAACCAGTCGCCGAGATTCTGGCCGAGGAACGCCGACTGGCTGCCGTTCCACACCTCGAGCGAATCGAAGTTGGCGTCGAAGAAGTTCGCCACCGCCGGATCGAGCCGGCGCGTCGCCGGCGGCGTGTGCGACTGTGGCGGTCCGGTGCCGTTCTCGGCGGTGTCGATGTCGAGGCCGCCGGTGTTGAAGAAGCTGTCGATGTGGTTGATCTGCACCAGGTTGGGTCGCGGATCGGCCTTGGCGGCGGCGAAGATCTCACCGGGCGTGAGGCTGAAGCTGTCGTAGGCCGGGAAATCGCGGCCCGGTGCCACGTTCGCGCGTCCCCAGTCGACGGAGCCGCCGTTCAGCTGCGTCGGATCGACGGTGACGGGCCAGCTGTTGAAGTGCCCGTAGTCGAACGTCGTGATCTCGGCGCTGGGTGCCGTCGCGACGAGGTCGGTGACGCCGAGCGCCGCCACGTGCGGTGCGAAGTCGACGCGGATGTCGTGCTCGGAGGGTGTGAAGAAGTCGATGCCCTCGGCGAGCTGCGTCGCGATGCGGTCGGGGATCGACACCTCGGAGTCGGGGCTGGCGAGCGCGTGGATGTGGAACTCGGTGGTGACGAAGCCGGGCGTGTCGATCGCGCGGACGATGCGTGCCGCGACGGTCGTCGTGGCCCCTGCCGTGACGGTGACGGTCTCGTGGTACGCCGACCAGCGCGAGCCGCGCGACACCACCACCTGATAGGTGCCGGGCTCGAGATCGAGGACGCCGGTGTCGCCGTGACGATCGGCGACCGCGACGGCCGCCAGCCCGAACGGCAGGCCGTCCTCGCGGATCTCGCCGAAGACGCCGGTCAGATTGTCGATGACGCCGAAGACGTCCTGCGCACTGCCGGGATCGGGGCTGGGGTCGAAGCCGACGACCCAGACGCGCCCCGGCTGCGGCGCGCCCGCCGCGTCGGTGACGGTGACGCGGAGCGTACCGGTCGTGGGCAGCGTGAAGTCCTGCGTCACGGCGGCCGACGCGGCGATCGTGACGGTGGCGCCGTCGGGTGTGGCGATCGGGTGGCCGTCCTTGTTGGCGCGGACGGTGTAGGTGCCGGGCGCGAGCGTCGCGCGGTAGCGTCCCGCGGCATCGGTGCGTGCGTGCGTCACGACGTTGGTGCTGGTGCCGCCGGGGATCGGCGTGCCGACGACCGCCACGTCGGCGAGCGGCACCGGCGCGCCGTCCGACGTCACGGTGCCGTCGAGCGTGCCGGTGGGTACGCCCTGCAGGCGGTTGCGCGCGTCGGTGACGTCGGTGACGCTGCCGTCGCCGACGACGAACCAGCTCGTCACGGTGACGGCGTCGCCCGGGCTGCCGGCCGCCGCGAGATGGTAGTTCGGCGTCGCCGCGCCGATCAGCACCAGGAGCACCTGGTTGCCGTAGAGCTGGATCGTGACGCCGCTCACGCTGAAACTGGTGCTGCCGTTCTCGCCGTGGACGTGCCCGTACGACACGCCGGTGGCACCGCCTTCGCCGGTGTACGCGAGCAGGTTGCAGGGGTCGCACTGGCCGGCGGCGCACGCCTGCCAGGTCGACGGCGGGCAGCCCGTCGTCACGAGCGGCTGACCGAAGCCGTAGGCGGGCTGGAACAGCTCGACCTCGCCGGAGCCGTTGATGGTTTCGCCGAGGAAGATCGACAGCGGCGCGTCGCCGATGTTCGTCACCGTGGTGTCCATGCGGATGGCGTCCTCGCCCGGCGCCAGGGTGTAGTCGGTCTGGACGTCGACGGGGAGATCGCGGTCGTCGGCGATGGGCGGGAACGTGAAGCCGGCGCCGGCCACCACCGAGCTGGCGTTGATGAAGTCGAGGAGATCGTCGGGGCCGGTGGCGCGGACCACGGCGGGCGCGCCGTCGGCGCCGTCGTGGAGGATCCGCACGTCGGTGAAGTGGGCGGTGTTCTCGATGTTGATGGCGGGAACCAGCTCCTCGAAGTTGTCGCGCTCCTCGCCCGTGGGGCGTTGGACGTCGGCGTCGATGATGGTGCCGCCGTAGGTGCCGATGCCGAACATGGCGCGACCCGGCTGCTGGATGATCGCCTGCAGCCGATCGTTGACGAGCAGCATGTCGCCGAGGCGCCCGCGCGCCATCGGTCCACCGATGAGCTCGGACGCCTGCGTGACGACGCGGGCGCGTGCGAAGCCGGCACCGGGACGTCGCAGGTCGCGCGACGGCTCGCAGACGAAGCGGATACCGTCGACGTCGCGCCGGCCGGTGGCTGTGGTGGCGACGGAGCGCAGGCGCCGGGTGACGCGGCGGTAGCGCTTGCGGTTCTCGAGGGCGACGTAGAGCGGCACGGGCTCGGTGCAGGACGCGCCGTCGTCGAGGCGTGCCGTGAGCGCGCTCTGCAGGGCCGCGAGCTGCGGGTCGGCGTCGGGATTGCGGATGCGGACGCTGGTGACCGGCCCCGGCGTGCAGCGGGGCAGGTCGGGATCGGTGACGTTGGCGCAGGCGGTGAGCAGGAAGCGGCAGGCGCCGTTGGGCACGCCGTCGGTGTCGCACGTGGGGTCGCCGTCGGTGCAGCGCACGCGCCGTGCGCCGCTCGGCACCGGGCCGTCGTACTCGACGAAGCAGTCGGTGGCGGGGCCGACCCCGCCGGGCAGCGAGCATCCGCCGGGGGGGCAGGCGCCGGCCGTGTCCATGAGCAGCAGGAGCAGGAGGAGGGCGGCGACGCGGGGCATGGTCGCTCGTACCCGGGGGGCATGGCACTCGGCAAGACGAAACATGAAAACGCGCAAAGTGGGTTGACACGTCGTCGCGTCGCGTGTCAGATCGCGCCCGTGAGCGCAGCGCGCACCATCTGCTGTTGTACCGAGGCCCGGGGATGCTCCCGTGTCTGCGGTCGCGCCGCGCTCCTCGCCGACTGATCGTCGTCGGCTCCGAACGTCGAGACTCGAAGGCCCGGGAGACCACGTCTGCCGGGCCTTTTTCGTCTCCCTGCATTTCCCGACGTTCCGGAGGACCCTTCGATGATCACGACCCCGACCCGATCGGCCGCGCTCGCCGCGGCCCTCATGCTGCTCACCGCCGTGCCCTCGCGTGCCGCCGACGTGGTGCCGCAGGTGCGGCTCGCGTACTTCCCGAATCTCACCCACGCGGCGGCGCTCGTCGGCGTCGCGCGCCACACGTTCAGGGATGCGATCGGTGGCCAGGCGACGCTCGACGTGAAGACGTTCGCCGCCGGCCCCGCGCTGATCGAGGCGTTGTTCGCCGGCGAGGTCGACATCGGCTACGTCGGCCCGAGCCCGGCCATCAACGGCTACGTGAAGAGCAAGGGCGACGCGCTCCGCGTGATCGCCGGCGCCTCCAGCGGCGGTGCCATGTTCGTCGTCCGCCCCGAGGCCGACATCGCGAAGCCCGCCGACCTCGCCGGCAAGACGTTCGCGACGCCGCAGCTCGGCGGCACCCAGGACGTGGCGCTGCGCTACTACCTGCAGCAGCACGGGCTGAAGCCCGCCGACAAGGGCGGCGACGTCACCATCCTGCCGACGCAGCCCGCCGACATCTTCACGCTCTTCCGGCAGGGCAGGATCGACGGCGCCTGGATGGCCGAGCCGTGGGTATCGCGGCTCCTCATCGAGGGCAACGGCAAGGTCTTCATCGACGAGCGCGACGAGTGGCCCGACCGCAGGTTCTCCACGACCGTCGTGGTGGCGCGCCGCGAGTTCCTCGAAAGGCATCCGGCGCTCGTGAAGGCGCTGCTGCAGGCGCACGTCGACAGCGTGCAGTTCATCGCCGACGACCCCGACGGGGCCAAGAGGATCGTCAACGCCGAGATCGAGCGCATCACCTCGAAGGGCCTGCCACCCGCGGTGCTCGACAGCGCCTTCCGCAATACCGACATCCTCACCGATCCGCTCCCGGCGACGATCCAGAAGTCGGCGGACTATGCGTTCGCCCTCGGCTTCCTCGGGTCGGTGAAGCCCGACCTGTCGGGCCTGTACGCGCTCCAGCCCCTGCAGGAGGTGCTGGCCGGGCCGCGCGGGAAGAAGGTGGCCGCCCGATGAGCTTCGCGGGAGCAGGATGGGAGATCGAGGCGGTGGCGGCGCGACCGGAGCGTCCACCGTCGCCGGCCGTGCCCCCGGCGTTGCAGCTGACGGGCGTGACGAAGACCTACGTCGGCCGTCAGGGTGAGGTGGAGGCGCTGCGTCCATTCGATCTCGACGTGGCGCCGGGCGAGTTCGTGTGCCTGCTCGGACCGAGCGGGTGCGGCAAGTCGACGCTGCTGTCGCTGATCGCGGGGCTCGACATGCCGACGCACGGCACCGTGCGGGCCGGGGGGCAGCGGGTGCGCGGACCGGGCAGCGACCGCGTGCTGCTGTTCCAGGAATCGGCGCTGTTCCCGTGGCTCGATGTGCAGCGCAACGTCGAGTTCGGGCTGCGCCAGATGGGGCTCGGCCGTCCCGATCGCGAGCTCGTCAGTGCGCGGCTGCTGGAGATGGTGGGGCTCACGGGCTTCGAGCGCAGCTACGTCCACCAATTGTCCGGGGGCATGCGCCAGCGGGTCGCGCTGGCGCGGGCGCTCGCCATCGATCCGGCCATCCTGCTCATGGACGAGCCGTTCGGGGCGCTCGACGCCATCACGCGCGACCGCCTGCACGCCGAGCTGCAGGCGATCTGGGCGTCGACGCGGAAGACCATCCTCTTCGTGACCCACAACACGCGCGAGGCGGTGGCCCTCGGCGACCGCGTGCTCGTGTTCTCGCCGCGGCCCGGCCGCATCATCGGTTCGTTCGCCATCGATCTGCCGCGTCCACGGACGCTCGAGGACTCGGCGCTCCTGGAGCGCACCCGCGAGGTGATGGCGACGCTGCGCGCCGGGGTGGCGGCATGAGCCCGAGCGTGCACGGCCCGTGGCCGGCCCGCATCGCCTTCTACTCGGTGCTCCTGGTGCTGTGGGAGGTGGTGGCGCGCCTCGGCATCTGGCCCGAGTATCTCTTCCCCGGCCCGACGATCGTGATGGAGGCGCTGATCGCCGGCCTCGGCAACGGGCTCTTCGTGAAGGGGGTCGTCGTCAGCCTGTACCGGATCGTGCTCGGCTACGGCATCTCGGTGGTCATCGGCCTGGTGCTCGGCCTCCTCCTCGGGCGGGTGCGCGTGCTCGAGGAGACGGTGGGCTCGCTGGTGCTCGGGCTGCAGGCGCTACCGAGCGTCTGCTGGCTGCCGCTCGCCATCCTCTGGTTCGGGCTCAACGAGCGCGCGATCATCTTCGTCGTCGTGATGGGCGCGCTGTTCTCGATCACGCTCGGCGTCGAGGCGGGGGTGCGGAACACGCCGCCGCTCTACCTGCACGCGGCGCGCAACCTCGGGGCGCGCGGCATCTCGCTCTACACGCAGGTGCTGCTGCCGGCGGCGCAGCCGGCCATCCTGAGCGGCCTCAAGCAGGGCTGGTCGTTCGCGTGGCGCTCCCTCATGGCCGGCGAGCTCCTCTACTACACGCTGAGCCTCGGCAACCTCCTGCAGGCGGGCCGTGACCTGAACGACGCCGCCCAGGTGATGGCGGTGATGCTGGTGATCGTCACCGTGGGCGTCACGATCGACCGCGCGCTCTTCGCGCCGATCGAGCGGCGCACGCGCGAGCGCTGGGGGTTGGCGGTGTAGGCGTCCCGGCATGCTAACACCGTCCGCATGCGGACGATGGCAAAAGTGGCGACGGCGGCGCTCCTCGTCGCCGGCTGCTCGTGGCTGCCCGACAAGTACGCGGTGAACGCGCCGCTCGCGAATCTCATCTGGGGAGGCGGCATCGAGGCGGCGACCCCGAGCGTGCTCGAATCCCGGCTGCGCGCACCCGAGGGATTGTCGGCGTCGTTGTGGGCGAGCGAGCTGCCGAACGCGCGCTTCCTCCGCTTCACGGCGACCGGCGACCTGCTGGTGAGTCAGCCGCGCGAGGGCAGGGTGAGCCTGCTCGCCCGCGACGCGAACGGCGACGGTCGCTCGGACGGCACGCAGGTGGTGATCGAGGGCCTGAACCGTCCGCACGGTATCGAGCTGCACGACGGCTGGCTCTACGTCGCCGAGACCGACGCCATCGGTCGCATCCGGTTCGATCCGGCGACGCGGACGACGACCGGTGCATACGAGCGCATCGTCACCGGGCTGCCGTCGGGCGGGAACCACTGGACGCGCACGATACGCGTCGGGCCCGACGGACGGCTGTACGTCTCGATCGGCTCGAGCTGCAACGTCTGCCTCGAGGAGGATCCCCGCCGCGCCGCCATCCTGCGCTTCGACCTCGACGGCAAAGGCGAGGAGCTGTTCGCGACGGGGCTCCGCAACGCCGTCGGCTTCGACTGGCAGCCCGGGACGAACGACCTCTACGCCACCGACAACGGCCGCGACCTCCTCGGCGACGGGTTTCCGCCCTGCGAGCTCGACCGCGTCGTCGCGGGCGGCTTCTACGGCTGGCCGGTGGCGAACGGCGACCGCGTCCCCGATCCCGATTTCGGCAAGGGCCAGGAGGCGCGCATCGCCGCGTCCATTCCGCCCGCGCACGACTTCCGTCCCCACAACGCGCCGCTCGGCATCACGTTCGTGCGCGGCGACGCCGCACCGGCAGCGTATCGTGGCGCCGCGCTGGTGGCGCTGCACGGCTCGTGGAACCGATCGACGAAGGACGGCTACAAGGTCGTGTCGCTGCACTGGCAGCCCGACGGCCGCATCGAGGAGCGCGACTTCCTGACCGGGTTCCTGCTCGACGAGAACGTCATCGGCCGTCCCGTCGACGTCGCCGTGGGCCCGGACGGCGGCATCTACGTCTCGGACGACTATGCGGGTGCGATCTACCGCGTTGCGGCCGGGCCGGCGGCCAGCGGAGGGACGACAGCGAAGGCTGCGGTCAGCGATCCGCTGCACGGGATGGACGCGGCGGAGCGAGCACGGCGTGCCGCGCGCGGAGCCGTCCTGTGGGATGATCTCGGCTGCGCAGCGTGCCACGATCCGGCGCAGGCGAAGCCCGGCATGGTGTCGAGGCGTTTCGAGCACCTCGGGTCGCGCTACACCGTCGAGTCGCTGATGGCGTTCCTTGCCGCGCCAAACCCGCCGATGCCCGCGGTCGAGCAGCCCGAGAGCGCGCGGCGCGATCTGGCCGTCCATCTCCTCACCGCGCATCCGTAGGTGGCGCGGCTCGCGACGATCCTGCTCCTCGCCGCAGTGGCCGTGCGGGCCGAGCCCGTGCCGCTCGACGAGGTGGTGGTGACGGCCGATCGCGTGCCCCAGCGCGTCGACGAGGTGCCGGCGAGCGTGACGGTGCTGACGCGCGCCGAGATCGAGCGCACCGCGGCACTCACCACCGACGACCTCCTGCGCCGCATTCCCGGCTTCAACCTGTTCCGTCGCGCCAGCAGCCTCGTGGCCAATCCCACGGCCCAGGGCGTGTCGCTGCGCGGGCTCGGCGGCAGCGGCGCCAGTCGGACGCTGGTGCTCGTGGACGGTGTGCCGCTGAACGACCCCTTCGGCGGCTGGGTGGCGTGGAGCCGCGTGCCGCTCGAGTCGATCGAGCGCGTCGAGGTGGTGCGCGGACCGTCGGCGACCGTGTGGGGCAACTACGCCATGGGCGGCGTCATCAACATCATCACCGCGAAACCCGAGCGTCGCGGCGGCGTGGCCTCGGCGGAGGGAGGCAACCAGGACACGGTGCGCGCCGACGGCCGCGTCACCGACGTGCAGGGGCCGGTGGCGGTGGGGCTCTGGGGTAGCTGGCTCGCCACCGGCGGCTATCCGACGGTGCGCGCCGACCAGCGCGGTCGCATCGACGTGCCGGCCGACGCCGCCCGCGGTGTCGGCGACGGACGCATCGAGTACCGGCCGCGTGACGACCTGCAGCTGCACCTGCACGCCAACGGCTTCACCGAGGAGCGTGGCAACGGTACACCACTCACGGACAACGCCACCGACGCCGGCGACGTCGACACCGGCGTGCGCTGGCGGAGCGCCGACGGCAGCGACTGGACGCTCCTCGGCTACGGCCGCGTGCAGCGCTTCTCGCAGCGCTTCTCGACCCAGGCCGCCGACCGCGACAGCGAGCGCCCGGCGCTCGATCAGTTCGACGTGCCCGCGACGGCCGCAGGCGTGTCGGCGCAGTGGGTGCGCGCGTTCGGCCCCCGGCACCGGCTGAGTGGCGGCATCGACGGCAGCTGGATCACGGGCGAGACCGACGAGAACGCCCGTTTCCAGGAGGGACGCTTCCGCCTGCGACGCGAGATCGGCGCCGAGCAGCAGTTCGCCGGTGCCTGGGCGCAATGGGCCGTGCGCCCCGTCGAGCAGTTCGAGGCGGTGCTCGGCGGCCGCGTCGACGGCTGGCGCAGCGTCGACGGCTTCCGCGACGAGCGTGCGCTGCCGACGGGGACGCGCGACGACCAGACGCTGCCGTCGCGCGACGACGTCGTCTTCGATCCGACGCTGGCATTGCGCTGGAGCGCCACCGAGGCGCTCGACCTGCGCGCCGCCGGCTATCGTGGCTGGCGCGCGCCGACGATCAACGAGCTGGTGCGCCCGTTCCGTGTCCGCAACGACATCACCGAGGCCAACCCGGCGTTGCGTCCCGAGCGCCTCGGTGGCGGCGAGGTCGGCGCCGACTGGGTGGGGGAGCGCGTCGAGTCGCACCTGACCGCGTTCTGGACCGTCGTCGACGATCCGATCGCGAACGTCACCGTCGGCAGCGGACCGGGCGACGTCGCCCCCTGCGGCTTCGTGCCCGCCGGCGGCCGCTGCCGGCAGCGGCAGAACCTGGGCGCGAACCGCGTGCGCGGCCTCGAGAGCGAGGTCGAGGTGCGACCGTGGCCGGCATGGAGCCTGCGCGCCGGGCAGCTGCTGAGCGACGCCGAGGTCGTGAGCGCCCCGAACGCGCCGGGGCTCGTCGGCAAGCGGGTCGCGCAGGTGCCCCGCATCCAGGCCGTGGTGCGGGCGTCGTACGCACCGGCGACCGGTCCGGTCGCCTCGGTCCAGGTGCGGTACGTCGGGCAGCAGTACGAGGACGACAGGAACACCCTGTCGCTCGGCGGCTACGCGGTGGTCGACGTCTTCCTGGGGTGGCGCTTTTCACCCCGGGTGGAGGCGTTCGTGGGTATCGAGAACGCTTTCGATCGGGTCTATCCCGTCGGCCGCAGCGGGGACGGGCTCAGCACCATCGGCGCCCCGATCCTGGCCCACGGCGGCGTGCGCGCCCGCTTCTGACGGGCGTTTCACCCACCGGACGGCTCTGCTATCTCCCTGCGGTCATGCCCACCGTCCGCGCGATCGACCCGAACACGCTCCCGAAACACTTCGACGCCGTGGAGGCCGAGCAGCGCTGGCATGCCACCTGGGACCGGCTGGCCGTCTACGCCTGGGACGCGCAGCGGCCGCGCGAGGAGACCTTCGTCGTCGACACGCCGCCCCCCACCGTGTCGGGCTCGCTGCACATGGGCCACGTCTTCAGCTACACGCAGACCGACGTCATCGCCCGCTATCAGCGCATGCAGGGCCGCAACGTCTACTATCCGATCGGTTGGGACGACAACGGGCTGCCCACCGAGCGTCGCGTGCAGAACCACTTCCACGTGCGCTGCGATCCGAAGACGCCGAGCGTGCCGGGCGGCATCCGCCTCGAGCCGGCGGCCGACACGAAGGGGCCGCCGCGCCTGGTGTCGCGCCCGGACTTCATCGAGCTCTGCCTGCAGCTCACGCGGCAGGACGAGGAGGCGTTCAAGACGCTCTGGCGTCGCGTCGGCCTGTCGGTCGACTGGGCGCTCGAGTACTCGACGATCGACGTGCGCTGCCGCCACCTGGCGCAGCTGAGCTTCCGCGATCTGTGGGAGAAGGGGCACGTCTACAGCGTCGAGGCGCCGACGATGTGGGACGTCGACTTCCAGACCGCGGTGGCGCAGGCCGAGGTCGAGGATCGGCCGACGCGCGGCGCGTTCCACGACGTGGCCTTCGGGGTGGAAGGGCAGAGCGAGGGCTTCACCATCGCGACGACGCGCCCAGAGCTGCTGGCGGCCTGCGTCGGCGTCACCGCGCACCCCGACGACGAGCGGTACAAGGGGCTCTTCGGCAAGCGCGCCGTCACGCCCGTCTTCCGTGTGCCGGTGCCGATCTTCCCGAGCGAGCTCGCCGATCCCGAGAAGGGCACCGGCATCCTGATGGTGTGCACCTTCGGCGATGCCACCGACGTCGGCTGGTGGCGCGAGCAGAAGCTGGCGCTGCGCCAGATCATCGGGCGCAACGGCCGCTTCGTGCCGGTGGAGTTCGGCACCGACGGCTGGGAGAGCGGCGATCCAGCGGCGGCGAACGCGGCGTACGCGCAGATGGTGGGCAAGACCGTCCACAGCGCGCGCGTGGCGGTCGTGGAGGCGCTGCGCGATCCGGCGAACAGCGCCGCGCGCGACGGCACGGCGCCGCTGCGCAGCGAGCCGAAGCCGCTCGAGCACGCGGTCAAGTACTACGAGAAGGGCGATCGCCCGCTCGAGTTCGTCACCAGCCGGCAGTGGTTCGTGCGCCTCCTCGACAAGAAGGACGCGCTGCTCGAGAAGGGCGACGAGATCCGCTGGCACCCCGACTTCATGCGGCTGCGCTACCGCAACTGGACGGAGAACCTGAACGCCGACTGGTGCATCAGCCGCCAGCGCTACTTCGGTCCGGCGTTCCCGGTGTGGTACCCGCTCGACGCCGCCGGCAGCCCCGACTACGCGCATCCCATCGTCGCCGAGCGCGTGACGCTGCCGGTCGATCCCACGGTCGACGTGCCGCCCGGGTTCACGGACGCGCAGCGCGACCAGCCCGGCGGCTTCACCGCCGAGACCGACGTCTACGACACCTGGTTCACGAGCTCGCTGACGCCGCAGATCAGCTCGGGGTGGGAGCTCGACCCCGCCCGCCATCGCCAGCTCTTTCCCGCCGACATCCGCCCGCAGAGCCACGAGATCATCCGCACGTGGGCGTTCTACACGATCGCGAAGGCGCTCCTGCACGAGAACGCGGTGCCGTGGCGGCACGTCGTGGTGTCGGGGTGGATCCTCGACCCCGATCGCAAGAAGATGTCGAAGAGCAAGGGCAACGTCGTGACGCCGGTCGCATTGCTCGACCAGTACACCTCGGACGGCGTGCGCTACTGGGCGGCGAGCGCACGCCTCGGCACCGACACCGCGTTCGACGAGAAGGTGCTCGCCGTCGGCAAGCGGCTGGTGACGAAGCTCTTCAACGCCGGCAAGTTCGTGCTCGGACAGGGCGGGGAGGTGGCGGGCATCGACGCCGAGCTCGATCGCGCCTTCGTGCAGCGGCTCGCACGGCTCGTCGAGCAGGTGACGAAGTCCTACGAGGCGTTCGAGTACGCGCACGCGCTCGCCGAGACCGAGTCGTTCTTCTGGCACGACTTCACCGATACCTACCTCGAGCTCGCGAAGGTGCGCGCACGTGACGGCGGTGGTGGCTCTGCGCTCGCGGCGCTGCGGCTCGGGCTGTCGACGCTGCTGCGGCTGTTCGCGCCGGTGCTGCCGTACATCACCGACGAGGTGTGGTCGTGGGCCTTCGCCGACGAGACCGGGAGCCCGAGCATCCACCGGGCACCGTGGCCGGGCCCTGCCGACTTCCGCGACGTGGCGGCGCCGGCCGACGCCGAGAGCTTCGCCCTCGCGGTCGCCGCGCTGGCCGCCGTCAACAAGAGCAAGTCGGAGGCGAAGGTGTCGCCGAGCCGCGGCGTGGCCACCATCACCGTGAAGGCGAATGCGGCCACGCTCGCGCGGCTCCCCGGCGTCTGGGACGACGTGGTGGCCTCGACCCGCATCGTCGAGCATCGACTGGAAGCCACGCCCGATCTCGCCGACGGCATGTTCGAGGTGGGCGACGTGACGTTCCTGCCCGCGCCGCCGAAGGACGGGTGACGCATGGACGACGACGTCTTCGACCATCCGCACGTCACGGCGCTGCTCGACCTGGCGTTGGCCGAGGACGTCGGCTTCGGCGACCGGACGTCGGAGGCGACGGTGCCGGCGGCGGCGCGCGCGCGCGGCCGGCTGCTCGTGAAGGAGCCGCTCGTCGTCTGCGGGCTACCGCTGCTGGCGCGGGTGTTCGATCGTGTCGGCGGGGCCTCGTGCGAACGCATCGCGGCCGAGGGCCAACGGGCGCGGCGTGGCGAGGTGGTGGCCGTCGTCGAGGGGACGGCACGGACGCTGCTCGCGGGAGAGCGGCTGGCGCTCAACCTGATCCAGCACCTGTGCGGCATCGCGACGCTGACGCGGGCGTGCGTCGAGCAGGTCGCCGGCACCGGGCTCGTCATCCGCGACACGCGCAAGACGGTGCCCGGCATGCGCGTGCTGGCGAAGTACGCGGTGCGCACGGGCGGTGGCACGAATCATCGCATGGGCCTCGACGATGCGGTCCTGGTGAAGGACAACCACCTGGCCCTCGGTGGCGGCGATTTCGCGGCCGCGGTGGCGACGGCGCGGCGGATGTTCCCGGAGCTGCCGCTCGAGGTCGAGGCGCGCACGATGGCCGAGGTGGAGCGGGCGGTCGGGGCAGAGCCCGACCTGATCCTGCTCGACAACATGTCGATCGACGAGATGACGGCGGCGGTGCGGCTGGTCGACGGGCGTGTGCCGCTCGAGGCGTCGGGCGGCATCCGCATCGACGATCTTCCGGCCGTCGCTCGAACCGGCGTGCGCTACGTCGCGATGGGGCAGCTCACGCACTCGGCGCCGGCGGTGGACCTGAGCCTCAAGCTCGAGCCGCTGTAGGGCGGATGGCGGCCGCGGGCGATCGCATCCTCGAGTGGCTCCGGGCGGCGTCGGCGCCGCTCTCCGGCGAGGAGCTCGCGCGCCGGCTCGGCTGCTCGCGGACGGCCGTCTGGAAGCAGATCGCCGGCCTGCGCGACGCCGGCTACGTCATCGACGGCCAGCGCAGCGCGGGCTACACGCTCGGGGCGATGCCCGATCGTCTGAGCCCGACGGAGCTCGGTCCGCACCTCACCGGCGCCTGGCGGCGCATCGAGTGGCGTGCCGAGATCGATTCGACGCAGCGCCTCGCCCGCGAGCTCGCACGCAGCGGCGCCGAGGAAGGCACGACGGTGATCGCCGAGGCGCAGACCGGCGGCCGGGGACGCCTTGGACGCACGTGGCACTCGCCCGCCGGGGTCAACCTCTACTGCTCGATCGTTCTGCGCCCCCCGCTCCCGCCGCCCGCCGTGCCACAGATCGCGCTCGTCGCCGGTCTGGCGGTGGCGGACGCCGTGGTGGCGTCGACCGGCCTGGCGCCGCGCCTCAAGTGGCCGAACGACGTCCTGCTCGACGGGCGCAAAGTGGCAGGCATACTGACCGAGATGGAGGCCGAGATGGATCGCGTGCACCACGTCGTCGCCGGCATCGGCGTCAACGTGAACGTCGAGGGCTTCCCCGACGACCTCGCCACGAAGGCCACGTCGCTCCGCCTCGCCGCGGGGCACCGCGTCGACCGCGCCGCCTTCGCCGCCGGGTTGCTCGCCGCGTTCGAGGCACGTTATGGTCGCTTCCTCGCGGATGGGTTCGCCGCGATGCGAGGCGAATGGGAGGCATGCTCATCGCTGACCGGGAAGGAGGTGCGGGTGGCCGCTTCCGATGGTGAGGTGGCGGGCCGTGTGCTCGGCCTCGACGACGACGGCGCGCTGCGCCTCGAAGGCCCCGGCGGCCTCGTGCGACGGATCGTCGCCGGCGAGGTGACGCTGCCGGGCGGGTACGAGGCCTGACGCCGATGCTGCTCGCCCTCAACGTCAACAACACCCACATCCTGGTCGGCCTGTACGAGGGCGAGCGTCTCGCGGTGCACTGGCGACTGCGCACCGACCCGGCGCGCACCGTCGACGAGTACGGCGTCATCCTGCGCGGCCTCTTCACCGAATGGGGCAACGCGCGCCCCGACGTCACCGGGGTGGCGGTGTCGAGCGTCGTCCCCCCGATGAACGACCGTGTCGACGAGATCTCGCGGCGGTTCTTCGGCCACACGCCGCTCATCGTCGGCCCGGGCGTGCGCACGGGCGTCCCGATCCTCTACGACAACCCGAAGGAGGTCGGCGCCGACCGCATCTGCAACGCGGTGGCGGCCTACGAGCGGCTGCACGGGCCGGCCATCGTCGTCGACCTCGGCACGGCCACGACGTTCGACGTCGTCACCGCCAAGGGCGAGTACGCCGGCGGTGTCATCGTGCCGGGCATCGGCATCTCGCTCGACGCCCTCATCGGTCGCACCGCCAAGCTGCCGCGCGTGGAGCTGGCGTGGCCGCCGCGCGTCGTCGGCAAGACCACCGTGCACGCCATCCAGTCCGGCGTCACCTACGGCTACACCGCTCTCATCGACGGGCTCGTCGCCAAGATCCGCGCCGAGAACGATCCCAACGCCCGCGTGCTCGGCACCGGCGGGCTCGCCAAGCTGATCGCTTCGCAGTCGACCACCATCGAGGCCGTCGACGAGTTCCTCACCCTCGACGGCCTCCGCCTGATCTACACCAGGAACGGAGGACGCGATGCCATCTGACGAGGTTGCCAGACTCCGCAACGTCGCGATCGTGGGACAGGGGGGCACCGGAAAGACGACCGTCGCCGACGCGCTGCTCTTCGCCAGCGGCGTCGCCACTCGCCTCGGGCGCACCGACGACAACACGTCGGCCTTCGACGTCGAGGCGGAGGAGCAGCGGCGGAAGAGCACCATCACCGGCACGTTGCACCACGTCGGCTGGCGCAAGCACGAGATCACGCTGATCGACACGCCCGGCTACACGGCGTTCCTGCACGACACGGCGAACTGTCTCATCGCCGCCACCGGCGCGGTCCTCGTCCTCGGGCCCACGGGCGGCGAGATCAAGGTCGAGGCGGAGAAGGTGTGGGCGTGGTGCCAGGCGCGCGGCGTGCCGCTCGTCGCGTTCGTCACGCGGCTCGACCGCGAGCGTGCCAGCGTCGACCACGCGCTCGACGACCTGAAGCTCCTCGGCGCCAAACCCGCCGTCCTGCAGGTTCCGATCGGCGAGGAGGCGAAGCTCCGCGGCGTCGTCGACGTCCTCAGCGGCAAGGCGCTGGTCTACGACGGCGACACCGGGAAGCTCCGCGAGGAGGCGGTGCCCGCCGATCTCGCCGACGAGGTGGGTGCGGCGCGCGAGATCCTGGTCGAGACCATCGCCGAGGCCAACGACGCGCTGCTCGAGAAGTACCTCGAGGGCATCGAGCTGACGCCGGCCGAGCTCGCGGCGGGCCTCCGCGAGGGGACGCGTGCCGGCAAGTTCCTCCCGATCCTGTGCGGCGCGGCCGGGAAGGCGATCGGCCTGCAGCCCCTGCTCGACGCCATCGTCGACCTGCTGCCGTCGCCGCAGGACCTGCCGGCGTGGGTGGGAGACGATCCGCGCAACGGCGAGGTCGTGGAGCGCGGCGCCGACCCGTCGGCGCCGTTCTCGGCGTTCGTCTTCAAGACCATCGCCGATCCGTTTGCGGGCACGCTCACCGTGCTGCGCATCGTGTCCGGCCGCGCGACCGGCGACATGGCGGTCGTCAACACCTACCGCGAGACCAGGGAGCGCCTCGGGCACCTGCTGAAGCTCGAGGGCAAGAAGCAGTCGCAGGTTGCCTCCGCGGTGGCGGGCGAGATCGTCGCGCTCGCGAAGCTCAAGGACACCCACGTCGGCGACACGCTCTCGGACGAGAAGCAGCAGGTGCTCTTCCCGCCACTGCCCGACACGCCCGCCGTCATCTCGTTCGCGCTGCAGCCGAAGAGCAAGGCCGACGACGAGAAGGTCATGCAGGGGCTGCACCGTCTCATGGAGGAGGACACCGCGCTGCGCGTCCACCGCGACGACCAGACGCACGAGTTCGTCATCTCGGGCGCCGGCCAGCTCCACATCGAGGTCGCCGTCGAGCGGCTGAAGCGCAAGTTCGGCGTCGAGGTCGAGCTGAAGGCGCCGAAGGTGCCCTACAAGGAGACGATCAAGGGCGTCGCCAAGGCGCAGGGCAAGCACAAACGGCAGACCGGCGGCCACGGCCAGTACGGCGACTGCTCGCTCGAGCTCTCGCCGCTGCCCCGCGGCGGCGGCTTCGAGTTCGAGGACGCCATCGTCGGCGGCGTCATCCCGCGCCAGTTCATCCCGGCGGTGGAGAAGGGCGTGCGCGAGCTGCTGCCGGGCGGGCTGCTCGCCGGCTATCCCATCGTCGACGTGAAGGTGAAGCTCTTCTTCGGGTCGTACCACGACGTCGATTCGTCGGAGATGGCGTTCAAGATCGCGGCGCACCTCGGCTTCAAGAAGGCCTTCGAGGACGCGAAGCCGGTGCTGCTCGAGCCCATCATGACGATTACGGTCACCGTGCCCGACGACCACATGGGCGACATCATCGGCGACCTCAACAGCCGTCGCGGCAAGGTGCTCGGCGCCGAGCCGAAGGGCACGGGCCAGCAGGTGATCCGTGCCCACGTCCCCATGGCGGAGGTGCTGCGCTACGCGCCGGATCTCCGGTCGATGACCCAGGGCCGTGGCGACTTCTCCCTCGAGCTGGCGCACTACGAGGAGGTGCCGCCGCATCTCGCCGAGCGCATCGTCAAAGAGGCACAGGCGGCGCGCGCGGAGCGGCATGGCTGACACGGACGAGGATCTCGACGAGGCCGAGTACGAGCGCATCCGCAAGCAGGTGGAAGCCGAGGAGGACGACATCCTGGTGCCGTTCGACCTGATCGGCGACTACGAGCGGCCCCCCGGCGCCGCAAACCCCGAGAGCCTGTTCTCGAAGATCCTGAACATGACCGTGTCGGAGAAGGTCAAGCTCGCGCTGCGCGGCAACAAGGATGCGCGCAACATCCTGATCCGCGACTCCAGCAAAATGATCCGGCGCTTCGTGCTGCAGAACCCCCGCATCGGCGACAGCGAGGTCATCGCCATCTGCCGCAACCGCAGCGCCGACGACGAGCTGCTGCGGCAGATCGCGGCGCGGCGCGAGTGGATGAAGAACTACCAGGTGCGTCTCGCCCTGGCGACGAATCCGAAGACACCGCTCCCGATCGCGATGCGCCAGGTGTTCACGCTCGGGGAGCGTGACCTGCAGCAGCTCGCCAAGTCGCGCAACGTGCCGCAGGCGGTGGCGACGCAGGCGCGCCGCATCGTGATCGAAAAGCGCGAGAAGAAGTAGGGGTCCGATCGTGTCGTTGCTGTTCCACGTCCGCAACCGCCTCGTGCAGGCGCGTTCCCGCATCGAGCCCGGCGTGCGCCGCGCGCTCTTCGGCGGCCGGCCGACGTGGGAGCGCCGGCCGAACGTCCTGCCGTGGTTCGACCGACCGGACGCGCTCGCCCGTGCGCAACGTGGACCCCACGCCGACCTGCTGACGAAGTGGGTCCGTGACGGCTACGTCGTCCTCGACGACGTCGTCGATCCCGCCGACATCGACGCCATGGTGGGCACGCTCGACGGCCTGTGGGATGCGCCGGCGGCGATCCCCCACCTCGAGCTGCTGAGCCTGCGCGAGGAGCGCGGCGGTCCGTTCCGGACCGTCCCGCATGCCGAGGTGCTGACGTGGGACCCCGCCCGCCGCCGTCGGGTGCGTGAGGCGTCCGACTGGCGCATCCACGGGTTCCACTACGTGAACGACGCCGCGCGCCGCATCTTCCGCGGCACGGCGCTGCGACGGACGGCGAGTCTCCTCTTCGGCCGTCGCGCGCGTCCCATCGCGGCGATCAACTTCATGACCGGCAGCCAGCAGGACCTGCACCAGGACATGGCGGTGTTCCACATCTGGCCGCAGAACTGGCTGATGGGGGCGTGGATCGCGTGCGAGGACATCGCGCCCCACGCCGGTCCGCTCGTGTTCCATCCCGGCTCGCATCGGGCGCCGTTCTTCCCCGGCTTCACCGAGTATCCGCAGAGCAACCTGCGCACCGTCGACGACGCCACCGCGCACGCATATCAGCGCTGGGTCGACGAGTACGGCGCGCAGTACCCGCGTCACGAGTTCCTCGGCCGCAAGGGCCAGGTGCTGTTCTGGCACGGCATGCTGATCCACGGTGGCGCAGCAATCGGCCGTCCCGGCACGACGCGGAAGTCGATGGTGATCCACTACTCCGTGCGTGGTGCCGACCGCGGCCGCGAGGTGCGCGGCCCGTTCCGCTGGTAGCCGTCGCTACTCGACGTAGCCGAGGGTCTTGAGCTTCTCGGTGAGACCGGGATCGGCGCCGTCGGTCCGCGGCGGCGGCGGCGCGGTGGCGAGGAAATCGGCCAGGCGTTCCGAGAGCAGGGCGTTCTCGGGCGCGTCGGCAGCGCGGTCCATCGTCTCGCGCGGATCGCTGCCGAGATCGTAGAGCTCGCGACGGTCCGTGCGTGGCGCGTCGATGAGCTTCCAGCCGAGGGCGCGCAGCGCCAGCATGTCCATGAGCGAGCCGTCCGGCGCGATCGCGCTCGACGTCTCCGACACGACCTCGCGTCGCGCGAGGGGCTGCCGCAGGTCGTGGCCGGGCAGGCCGTCCGGCGGCGGGAGCTGGAGGAGTCGGGCCAGCGTGGGGAACAGGTCGATGCCCTGCGCCGGCTCGATGATGCGTGCCGCCGGCACGCCCGGCCCCGCGATGACGAGCGGCACGCGCAGCGACTCGTCGTAGAGCTGCGTCGCGTGCGTCAGGCGGCCGTGCTCCTGGAACTCCTCGCCATGATCGGCGGTGACGACGATGACGGTGTCCTGGCGGACGCCGAGGTCGGCGAGCCCGTCGAGCAGCCCGGCGAGGGCGCGGTCCCACGCTGTGACCTCGCCGTCGTAGAGCGCGCGCAGGTAGGCCACCTCCACCGGCGGCAGCGGCGGCGCCTTGCCACGGGCGATCTTCGCGGCGAGCTCGCTGACGCGTCCGGCAGCGATCGCCGGTCGCACGCCGTCGGGGACCGGTGGTCGCAGGTCGGCGGGCGGGGTGTAGGGATCGTGCGGCTCCATGTAGTGCAGGTAGGCGACGAAGCGATGCCCGCGATTGGCCGCGAGCCAGTCGAGGAAGCGCGCGTTGACGTCGGCGGCGGAGGGCCAGTTGCGATCCTCGGCGCTCCAGCCGAGCTCGGTGAAGGTCTCGAAGCCCTGCGCCAGGTTCGTGCCGCGCGAGACGAGCGGGTTCGCCGACACGCCGACGGTGGTGATGCCGGCGCGCGCCGCCGCCTCGGCCCACGTCGTGACCCGATCGGAGAGGAAACCCCAGCGCGCGCCGTGATCGCCCGCCGGGCTGCCGAGTGCGCCGTGGCTGCGGGGATGGAGGCCGGTGAAGAGCGTGGCCACCGACGGCAGCGTCCAGCTCGACTGGGCCACCATCTGCTCGAACACGAGGCCGGTGCGCGCGAGCGCGTCGAGGACAGGGGTGCGGTTCGGTGCGGCGCCGAAGACACCGACGCGATCGGCGCGCAGCGTGTCGACGAGCAGCACGAGGACGTTCGGAGCCCCGGCACGCGCCGGCTGCCGCGGATGCGTGACGGCCCGCACGAGACGCACGTGCCCCCAGCCCGGCGTCCCGGCGAGCGGCAGCGACGGCTCGGCGGCATCGGTGCCGAGGACGACGTCGACGGTGCCGGCGGGGAGCGGGACCCGTTCGTCGAACCAGCGCCGATCGCGGCGCGTGGCGGCAGGGTTGACGGTGCGGGTCCACACCTCGCGCCCGTCGACCGTCATCCAGAAGCGGACGCCGCTGCGGCCGTCGTCACGTTCGTGCGCGCCCTCGATGCCGACGTCGAAGCGCAGCGCGGCGTCGGTGGGCACGTCGAGCCGGAAGCCGAGGCGGGCGGGGGGTGGGGCGACGAGGCTCTGGCGGCTGCCACCGCCTTCGCGCAGGCGATCGCCGGCTTCGAGCTCACCGGCGCGCACCGGAGCGGCGGCGTCCTGCGCTCGCACCGTGCCGGGCGCGAGCGAGTCGGAGAGGTGGGTGACGGTCTCCTCCACCACCAGCGTCGGCGGCAGCGCCGGCGGGGCGGGGCGGAGGAACCACGCCACGGCAGCCATCGCCGCCACCGCCGCGACGAGCAGCTGTCTCATTCGACGTAGCCCAGCGCGCGCAGCTTGTCGGTGAGCACGGGGGCGTCGGCTGTGGCCGGCGGCTGAGGGGCCGTGGTGCGCCACGTCGTGAGGGCGCCGGCGAGGGTCGCCGTCTCGGGCGTGCGCGCGGAGAGATTGGTGTGCTCCGTCGGGTCCTGTCGCAGGTCGTAGAGCTCGAAGTACGCGTGGTCGGGTGCGTGCACGAGCTTCCATGTCGGCGTGCGCAGGGACACGAGCTCGGTGCGCGTCCCGTCGGGGCCGACGCCGATGCTCGTCTCCGAGAAGACGTGCTCCGCGCGCTCGGTGCCGAGGAGGTCGTGTCCGGCGACACCCTCGGGTGCAGGCAGGCCGAGCAGTCGCGCCACCGTGGGATACACGTCGACGCCCTGCGCGAGGCGGTCGTCACGACCCGGTGGGATGCCGGGTCCGGCCATGACGAGCGGGACGCGCAGCAGCTCGTCGTAGAGGTGCGTGCCGTGCGTCAGCCGGCCGTGCTCCTGGAAGCTCTCGCCGTGGTCGGCCGTGACGATGACGATGGTGGACTCCCACAGGCCCGCCGCTTCGAGGCCGGCGCGCAGCTCGGCGAACGCCTGATCGACCCGCGCCACCTCGCCGTCGTAGAGGCGGCGCAGGTGGGCGACCTCGACCTCGGGCAGCGGCGGCGCGGCACCCCAGTTGATCTTGCGGGCGAGGTCGTGGATCTCGCCGCGCGCGACCACCGGTCGCACGCCGACCGGCGCCGCGGGGGCATCGGCGGCCGGCGTGTAGGGATCGTGCGGCTCCATGTACTGCAGGTAGGCGAGGAAGCGGCGATCGCGGTTGGCGTCGGCCCAGGCGAGGAAGCGCGCGTTGACGTCGGTGGCCGGCATCCAGTTGCGGCGCGGCCGATCCCAGCCGTACTCGACGAACGTCTCGAAGCCCTGCACGACGTTGGTGCCGCGGCCGATGAGCGGATTGGCGCTGACGCCGACGGTGGTGATGCCGGCGGCGGCGGCGTGCTCGGGCAGCGTGCGGAAGGTGTCGGCGAGGAACGCCGCCTCGATGGCGTCGTCGTGCTCGCCGGCGAGACGTCCGAGCACGCCGTGGCTGCGGGGATGCACCCCGGTGAGGATCGACGCGACGGACGGCAGCGTCCACGGGGCCTGCGCGATCGACTGGGTGAAGACGCGTCCCTCGGCGGCGAGTCGATCGAGGGCGGGGCTCGGGCTCGGCGTCGCGCCGTAGGCGCCGAGGCGGTCGGCGCGCAGCGTGTCGACCAGCACCACGAGCACGTTCGGGTGCGTCGCATCCACCGCCTGACGGTCGTGCCGCGTCGTGCGCAGCAGCCGGACGGCGCTCCACGCCGCGGTGCCGGGGGACGGTGCGTCCGGCTGCGCGGCCGTCGTCGTGAAGATCAGCTCCGCCGCGCGCGGCGCCGGGTTGCCGAGCGGCACACGCTCGTCGAACCAGCGCCGGTCGCGGCGCGTGGCGGCGGGGTTCACGGTGCGCGTCCACAGCTCGCGGCCGTCGATCGCGACGGCGAAGCGCACGTCGCTGGCGCTGGTGTCCCGCCGGCGCTCGCCTTCGATGCCGACGCCGAACGTGAGGACGGCGTCCGCCGGCAGCTGCACGCGCGCGCGCAGCACGGTGCCCGGTGGCGTCACCAGCGCGTGCCGCGTGCCGCCGCCCTCGTCGATCTCGCTGTTCGGGCGCACGTCGGCGCGACGTGGCGTCGGCGCCAGCAGTGGCCCGACGTCGGCCACCACCTCGTCGACGACGAGCCGATCGGGTACGCGCTCGCCGCCCGGTGCCCACCACGAGGCGAGCGCGACCAGCACGACGGGAAGCACCGCCCAGCGCAGGAGTCGTCTCACTCGACGTAGCCCAGGGCGCGCAGGTCTTCGGCCCGATCGTTGGCGGCCGGGGCGCGGGCGCCGGCCGCCGGGTGTGCGGTCAACCAGACGTCGAGACCCTGCTCGAGGGCCAGGCGTCGCTCGGGATGGGCGGCGACGACGTTCTCGCGCTCGTTCGGGTCGGCCGCCATGTCGTAGAGCTCGACGGTGCCGGCCTCGCGCTCGAAGTCGGGCGCATACGAGACGTCGCGCAACGTGCGGATGAGTTTCCAGCTGCCGTCGCGGATGCTGAGCTGGTCGCCGTGGATGGCCTCCAGCACGATCGAGCCGGGCGGCGGCGCGGCGCCGAAGAGATCGCGCCCGCGCATGCCGCCGCCGGCGGGCAGGCCAGCCAGGGCCAGGACGGTGGGGGCGACGTCGAGCCCGGTGGCGGCGTCGGTGCGGCGGGCGGCCGGGAGACGCCCCGGCGCCCAGACGATGAGCGGGACGTGGACGCTCGGGTCGTGCAGCCCGAGGTGCTCGAACCAGACGCCGTGCTCGCCGAGCAGCTCGCCGTGGTCGGCCGTGAGCACGACGATGGTGCGGTCGGCGATGCCGAGGCGATCGAGCTCGGCCCGCAGCGCGCCCACCTGGGTGTCGGTGTACGTGACCTCGGCGGCGTAGCGGGCGAGCGGGAAGCGGGCGTCGCGCACCCCTTCGAGCCAGTCGGCGAGCCCGGCGCGCATCGGCACCTGCGGGCGGACCGCGTCCGCGACCGAGCGCAGCCGTTCGCGCAGGGAACGCGTCTCGTCGGGCGTCGGGCCGCGCGCGCCGACGGGGTACAGCACGAGCTGGCGCACCCCTTTCGTCGACGTCGCGAGATCGCGCTTGAGCGCGCGGACGGCATCGGCCTGCCGCGCGAGGTGATGGCGGAAGCCGCCGAGCTCGTAGTGGAACCACGGATGGCGCGCCCCCACCAGCGACGTGAAGCGCTCCGCGTACGGGTCGTCGTCGTAGTAGGCGGCGTCGTACGGCGCCGGTGGCGTGTAGGGCATGTGTGGGTCCCAGTAGTGGACCCAGGCGAAGAAGGGCTCGCGGCAGTGATCCTGGAGCCAGGGGAACAGGTTGGCGTTCGTCTCCTCGGCGAGGAACGGCTGCGAGGCGCGACGGGGGAAGGTGAAGGTCTCGAGATGGGGCGCCATCAGCTCGCCGACGGCCCGGCGCGGGCCGAGGTGCGTGGCGCTCACGAAGCCGCCGGTGCGATAGCCCGCGCGTTGGAAGAACGCGGGCAGCATCTCGACGGGGCGCGCCACCGGCGACAGGTTGTCGGGCACGCCGTGCTCGACGATGGGCAGCGAGCTCATGATGGCGAGGTGCGACGGCACCGTGATGTGGCTCTGCGAGAACGCCTGCTCGAACAGCACGCCCTCGCGCGCGAACCGGTCGAGGTGCGGCGTGCGCACCGTGGCGTTGCCGTAGGCGCCGAGGTGATCGGCACGCAACGTATCGATGGTGACGAGGACGACGTTCGGCCGCGCCCCGGCCGGCGCCGTGCAGTCGGTGCGCCCGCACGCCGCGAGGAGGCCGAGCAGGAGGAGTGCCGCGACGCGCCTCATTCGATGTAGCCCAGGGCGCGCAGCTGGCGCACCGTCTCCGGTCCCGGCGCCACGTCCGGTCCGGACGGGCCGTAGCGCGCATGCAGCGCCGCACACGCGGCGCGCCAGGTGGCGACGCTGTCGCGCATCGTGCTGCCGACGGCGGGCTGCGCCGCGAGCACGTCGGTGCGTTCGGCCGGATCCGTCGCGAGATCGAAGAGCGTCTCGGTGGCGTCGACGCGGAGCAGGGTGTGGTCGGCGCTGCGCAGGCTCGTCGTCACCGGCGCCAGCGCGGGACCGTGCTCGCTCGGAATCACGTCGGGCAGCGTGCCGCCGTCGCCGCGTGCGAGCGGGGCGA
The DNA here is from genome assembly GCA_964404165.1 of uncultured Binatia bacterium (SeqCode). Taxonomy (GTDB): domain Bacteria; phylum Desulfobacterota; class Binatia; order DP-6; family DP-6; genus DASYLJ01. The sequence continues at coordinate 185,899 of CAYOIZ010000001.1, forward strand.
GGCTCACGCCCTGCGTCTGCGGCGGGGCGGGCACGCCCACCAGGTCGAGGACCGTGGGCATCAGGTCGAGCAGGCGCGCGCGACCCGGGACGCGACGCCCGGCGGGAAGGTGGGCCGGCCAGCGCAGCACGAAGGGGACGTGGAGCGTGCCGTAGTAGAGGTCGTCGTGCAGGAAGGCGCCGTGCTCGCCGAAGGCCTCGCCGTGGTCGGACGTGAACACGACCAGCGTGTCGTCGGCGACGCCGAGGCGATCGAGCGCGTCGAGGAGCTGCGTCAGCGTGCCCTGGTCCATGTTGCGGATGCCGGCGTCGTAGAGCCGCTGCACGAACGTGACCGTGCGGGGGTCGGTCCGATCGACGGCGTCCCAGAAGAGCTTGTGGCCCTGCTCCCAACCGTCGACGCCGCCGCGGATGCGGCGCACGGCGTCGAGCACGGGACCCTGGTACGAGTCGTCGAACGTGCGCAGCAGCTTGAGCGGCGGCGCGTAGGGATCGTGCACCTCGTAGGTGTGGAAGAACATGAAGAAGCGGCCGTGCCCGGCGTGGGCGTCGAGCCAGCGCAGCGCGCGCGGCAGCTGCTGGTTGTGGCGGTGGACGTCGAAGCCGCGATCGAAGCCGCGCGAGGCGTGCATCGGGCCATCGGCGGTGAACGCCGCCGTCTGCCACCCGGCGTTCTGCAGCACCTCGGCCAGCGTGCGCGCGCGCGGGCTCAGCACGGCACCGGCGCCGGTGTCGTCCCACATGGTGACGCCGTGCATGCACGGATAGAGCGACGTCAGCATCGTCATGTGCGACGGCGTCGTCTTCGGCGACTGGCTCAGCACGTCCTCGAAGGTGACGCCGCGCGCGGCGAGACGGCCGTCGACGACGGGGCTCGTCGGCAGCGTGTAGCCGTAGGCGCCGAGATGGTCGGCGCGCAGCGTGTCGACCGAGATGAGGAGGACGTTCGGTCCGGCGGGCGAGGGCTGCAGGCAGAGCAGGCGGCCGAGCCCGACCAGCACGAGCACGGTGAGCGCCCGGTGCGACACCGGGCGGCCGCGACGGATGAGCGCGCCGGCCAGCGCCACGCCGAACGCGACGGGGACGAGGCGGTCGAACCACCACAACGCCGCGCGCAGTGCCAGGCGGTGCATGCCGTCCTCGCACCAGCCGTGCTCGCGGACCTCCGGCCAGGCAAGGGCGATCGCGGTGACGACGGCCGCCGGCAGGAGCACGGCCAGCCACGATACGAACCGGCCGATCACGCCGGCAGCCGTCCGAGGGTGCGCAGCGCCGGGCGCGGCAGGAGCAGGGCGGCGAGCGTGCCGAGGGCGGGACGGCTCAGCACGGTGCGGGGGCTCTCGCGCAGCGCCGACGCCGCGAGTGCCAGAGCCGTGCTGCGCTCGCCACCGGCGGCGATGGTGGCGTGGTACCAGAGGTGGCGCGCGCGGGCGGCGGCGTGGGTCAGGCCCGCCTCGTCCGCGACGGCCGGATCGGCGTACAGGCGATCGAGGACGGCGAGCCCGCTGCGCAGCACCTGCTCCCAGCCGGTGTTGCCCGCATGACGGCGGTAGCGCACGAGCTCGTCGGCGATCGCCACCACGGGTGCATGGCGTGCGAGACGCAGCCACAGATCCCAGTCCTCGCAGCCGAAGACGGGCAGCGTGGCGTCGAACCCCCCCGCGCGCGCGACGTGGTCGCGCCGTGCCAGCACCGACGCCAGGATGACGACGTTGCCGCGCACCAGGCGCGGGAAGATGTGGCCGCTCGGCGGATCGTCGGGCTTGCGGTGGGGCAGTGGGGCGCCGTCGGCGTCGACGAAGCGCGCGATCGTGTAGCAGAACGCGGCGTCGGGCGCGGCGTCGAGGGCGGCGATCTGCCGTGCCAGCTTGTCCGGGAGCCAGCAGTCGTCGCCGTCGAGGAACGCCACGTAGCGTCCTTTCGCTCGAGCCAGCGCCCGGTTACGCGCCGCCGCCCGCTCGAGGTGCTCACCGGGCAGGACGTGCAGGCGGGGATCGCCGGCCAGGGTGGCCAGGACGGCCGCGGTGTCGTCGGTCGAGCCGTCGTCGGCCACCAGCAGCTCCCAGTCGTCGAGGGTCTGGGCGCGGACGCTGGCGAGCGTCTCGGGCAGCCAGCGCGCCTGGTTGTGCGTCGCCAGGACGACGCTGACCAGCGGCATCAACCGCGCCTCATCAGACCACGCAGACGGACCGCCGCGCGGACGACGGGGTGGTCGTAGATGCGCTCGAGCGAGCCGCTGACGCGGGCATGGTCCTCGTAGAGCCCGGCCATGGCCTCGGGCAGGTGGGCGTCGTAGAGGGCGCGGTGCTTGGTGACGAGGTCGCCGACGAGCCGTCGCCACACCCCGGGCGCGCGCGCGAGCCGCTCGCGGCTGCGTGGGCTGCGGCGGTAGTAGCAGAGCACTTCGGGAATGCAGTGGCCCGTCCAGCCACGCTCGAGGGCGCCGAGCCACAGATCCCAGTCCTCGGCGCTCTCGACGAAGCGCGCATCGTAGCCACCCGCCTGCTGCCACAGCTCGCGGCGATAGAGCGAGGTGACGTGCAGCGTGCAGCGCGACAGCAGATCGGGCAGCGCGAAGGGGCCGGTCTTCCACGTGCCGTGATGGGCGCCGACCAGTCCCACCCAGGTATGTACCACGCCCACTGCGGGCTCCGCGTCGAGCACGGGCACGGTCTTCTCGAGGAACGCCGGATCGAGCCAGTCGTCGGCGTCGAGCGGCAGGATGTAGGGCGCGCGGGCGTGCGTGACGGCGAGGTTGCGGGCGGCGGCCGGGCCGTGGTTCGCGGTGCGGTGCAGGGTGACGCCGGGCCGCTGCGCCCACTCGTCGAGGATCATGGTCGTGAGCTTGTCGGTGGAGCCGTCGTCGACCAGCACCAGCTCGTGGTCGCGGAACGTCTGGCCGGCCACGCTGCGCAGCGCTTGCTTCAGATCGGGGCCGGCGTCGAACACCGGCATGATGATGGAGACGCGCGGGATCATGCCGCCCTCAGCGCGCGCAGATGCGGCACGGCGCGGACCAGGCCGACGACGTAACCGAGCGCCTCGCGGCGCTGGCACTCGCGTGCGAAGCGGTCGGGGTCGATCGGCTCGCGCGGCGCATACGGCAGCGTGACGAGGGCGCGGCCGTAGAGCCACCAGATGCGCCACAGGGCGCGCAGGAGGCGGCGATTGCGCAGGATGAACACGGCCGCCGACAGGCCGCCCGTCCACGCGCGCTCGAGCATCCACTGTGGCGTCAGTCGCTCGCGCAGCACGCAGTGGTCGACGACGGCCGTCGGCGCGTAGCGGATCACGCCGCCCGCGTGCTCGAGGCGGTAGCAGAGGTCGGTCTCGTCGTGGACGAGCTGGTGGCGGCCGCGCGGGCCGACGGCGGTGGAGAAGCCGCCGAGCGCGCGGGCGCGGTCGGCGCGGAACGAGATGTTGGCGCCGTACGGGTAGTTCGCCTTCCCGTACCGCACCTCGCGCGGCTCGTCGCCGAGATCGAACGCGCTCAGCTGCGCGTACAGGACGGGATGCAGCCAGCGCGGCGGCGCCGCCGGGAAGCGCAGCACGATGCGGCCGCCGACGCAGGCCACCGTGTCGTCGTCGTAGGGGGCCAGCAGCGCGTCGAGCCATCCGGGGTGCGGGATGGCGTCGTCGTCGAGATAGACGACGACGGCGCCGCGCGCCTCGGCGAGGCCGCGATTGCGGGCGGCCGACAGGCCGAGCCGCGCCTCGTGGACGATGCGCAGGGGCCCGTCGAGACGGCGCGTCAGCGTCTGGAGGACGGCGGGCGTGTCGTCGGTGGAGGCGTTGTCGACCACCACCAGCTCGCCGCCGGCGGCTCGCGCCTGCGCCAGGGCGGGCTCGATCGCGTCGGCGACGACGGCGCCACGATCGTGCGTGCAGATGACGACCGACACCCGCATCAGGCGGCCCGTCTCCGGCGCAGATGCCAGGCGAGCCCACGCGCCGTCAGCAACGCCGCGCCCGCGGCGATGCCGGGCCAGCCGCGCAGCGGCGCGTGCGGCATGGTGACGACGGGGCGAGCGCCGCGCACCGGGGCGTGCAGGGCGCGCTCGTAGATGGCGTCGTGCGCGTCGGCCACCAGGTCCCACTCGAAGCGCGCGCAGGCGAGGGTGCGGCCGGCGCCGCCGATGCGCTCGGCGAGCGCGGGGTCGTCGAGCAGGCGGCGGCAGTCGGCGGCGAATCGTCCCGCGTCGTCGGCGACCAGCAGGTGCTCGCCCGAGACGGCGCCGAGGCCCTCGGCCCCGACGCTGGTGGTGACGACCGGTCGGCCCATGGCGAGCGCCTCGAGCACCTTGCCACGCATGCCGGTGCCGAAGCGTACCGGGGCTGCGACGATGCGGGCGGCGGCCAGGTGCGGGCGCACGTCGTCGACGGGGCCGACGACGTCGACGATGCCGGGACGAGCGAGGGCATGGATCGCGGAGGGCATGTCGCGCCCGATCACGCGCAGCAGCGCCGGGCGCCCGAGTCGCGGCAGCACGTCGTCGACGAGGAAGCGTACCGCATCGGCGTTCGGGGGGTGTCCGAAGTTGCCGACGAAGAGGAGATCGCACGTCGGCTCGGCTCGCGTCGGAGCGTAGTAGGTGGTGTCGACGCCGACGGGACTGACCGAGACGTCGAGCTGCGGCAGGAAGCGACGCAGGCGTGCGGCATCCTCGGCCGACATGGTGACGACGTGGTCCGCCGCCGCGATGGCGCGCAGCTCGAAGTCGAGCTCGCGGAGATAGCGGTGCAGCAGCACGGGGCCGAGACGCGACGGCCGGCCCTGCGCGCGCCAGAGCGGCCCTTCGGCGGCGAACGACACCTGGTGCACGGTGAGCAGCGTCGGGATGGCGGCGGGCGGCATCAGATGCCCCATCTCGGTGTACTCGTACTGCACCAGATCGAACGGCTCGGCGGCGAGGCGGTCGGCGATGGCGGCGCGCAGCATCGGGTCGGCGAAGGCGCCGGCGACGGTGCGCGGCAGCATGGCGAGCGGATCGTCGGGCGCGAAATGGCGCTTCGGGACGCGATGCACGGCCGCCAGCCCGGGGGGCAGGACGTCGTCCGGCGCGTCGCGGTCTTCCGGGTCGACGAAGCACAGGAGCGTGATGCGATGACGGCGCGCCAGGCGTGCGAGCAGTGCCCACCAGCGCTCGCGCGCCGCGGCGACGCCGCGTCGGGGGAGATGCGGCGTCACCCAGAGGAGGCGCAGATCGCGAGGCATGGAGCGCCGGGGACGATACCGAAGGGGGGCAGGGCGGGCAATCGCGCCGAATCGGCTTTTGTCGGTCGCGCCATCCGTGGTAGCGAGCCGCGGGCATGCCCTCCGACTCCACCACGCCATCGGCACCGCCCGCGGTGGCGCTCGGCCGGCTCTACGCCGATCGCTTCTCCGAGCAGGAGCGCGCGGCAAAGGCGGCGCTGTGGCGGATACTGTTCGAGGGCTTCTTCGTCCGGTACGTCCCGGCCAACGCCACGGTCCTCGACCTGGGAGCCGGCTACTGCGAGCTCATCAACACCGTGCGCGCGTCACGGCGGATCGCGGTCGACCTCAATCCGGACACCCCCCGTTTTGCGGCGGCGGACGTCGAGGTGCTGGCCCTGCCGATCGAGCGTATCGCCGAGCGCGTCGCCGCCGGATCGGTGGACACGGCCTTCGCGAGCAACGTGTTCGAGCACCTGCGCGGGCCGGAGGAGCTGCTGGCGGTCCTCGCCGGCACGCTGCGGGTGCTGCGGCCCGGGGGCCGGCTCGTGGTCGTGCAACCGAACGTCCGGATCATCGGCGGGGCGTTCTGGGATTTCTTCGACCACACCCTGCCGCTCTCGGAGAAGGGGATGGCCGAGGCGATGACGCACGCGGGATTCCGCGTCGTCGAGTGCCGCGCGCGCTTCCTGCCCTACACCACCAAGGGGCGTCTGCCGCAGCACCCGATGCTGGTGCGGGCGTTCCTGCGCCTGCGCCCGGTGCAGTGGTTGCTCGGCGCGCAGATGCTGGTGGTCGCCGAGCGCCCGGCCTGACCCCCCGTCAGGATGCGGGCGGCGCCTGGATCACGACGTCGTCGATGGCGATGGTCGCGCGCTGGGCCTGCACCCAGAGGGTCCCGGCGACGGGGGCGGGATACGTGGCCGTGACCACCGTCGTGTCGCCGGAGAACGCGGTGGCGGTCGCGCCGGCGATCACCAGGCGCACGGGGAGCGGCGCCGTCGCGTCGACGACCTGGCGGCCGCTGGCGTAGGTCTTCCGTTTCCGTCCGTTCCGCTCCCGGAGCTTCCAGGTCCCTTTCGCCGTGATGAGCAGCTCGCGGAAATGCTTTCCGTCCTGATACGCGAACAGGACCCGCACCGACCGACGGCCGGCGCGGAAGTGCAGGGTCAGCGCGACCGTGACGTCGGTCCGCGCCGGCTGCGGCGGGCTCACGGCGAAGCGGCCCTTCGTCGCCAGCTGCAGTGCGCCGTCGACGACCGTCGCCGACCCCCGACCGAACGACGTCCAGTTGGAGGCGTCGCCGTCGCCAAAGTCGTCGGTGAAGGCGCAGGCGTCGTCCGTGCAGGTGGTGAAGTCGAACACGGGGCTCACGCTCGGGCTGTCGCAGGCAGGGCTCTTCGCCACCACCCGCCAGCGGTGCCTGGTGCTCGGGGGCAGGTTCTCGACCACGAGCTCGGTCGTGGACAGATCGGTCGCGATCGGCGTGCTGGCGTCGACGGTGTCGAGGTAGACGTCGTACGCGGAGGCGCCGGTCGCCGCGAACCACGAGAGCGTCACCCGGCTGGGCTTCTGGCTGGTGTTGCCGTTGCTCGGGCTGCGCGGGATCGGGATGCCGATCGCGGTGCACGCGACCGTGACGAGCACCGACGCCTCGTCGCCCGATCCCGTCGTCAGCGTGTAGGTGCTGGTGACCGGTGGCGAGACGTCGGCCGAGCCGAGCGGGTCGGCCACCAGGCCGACGCCACCGTCGATGGTGATGCCGTCGGCGTTCGCGACCGTCCACGCGAGCGTGCTCTGGGTGCCCGGGATGATCGTCGCCGGTGCCGCCAGGAAGTGGAGCACGTCGGTGCGGGCGATGGAGTTGCCCTGCGCCTTGCCGCTGCCGAGCGCATTGAAGGCGGACGCGGTGTTCGCGACGTCGTCGCAGTTGCGGGTGTAGATGCCGCCGCCGTCGTAGAAGACGTTGTCGTGGTAGGCGATGGCGCTCAAGCCGCCGCCGAGGCACGTGGACTCGTAGATGTCGTGGCCCGTGCCGTTGCCGACGAAGCGCGAGTTGCGCACGAGGCCGGTCGCCGGCCCACCGGTGCCGACCAGATCGGTGACCGCGATGGCGCTGCCACCGAGCGGCGTCGCGGTGGTGGCGGCGTTGCCGAGGAAGCGCGAGCCGTCCACCGAGAGGACGCCGCCCTGGTCGATCAGGAGCCCGCCGCCGATGTACGGGACGGTGTTGCCGGCGATGGTGGAGTCGAGGATCGTCGTGTCGGAACCGCCGATCGACATGAAGGCGCCGCCCCAGCCGCTGGTGCCCTGGGCGCGGTTCTGCAGGAGCATGCTGCGCGTGATGGCGCTGGTCGCACGGTCGGCGAGGATGCCGCCGCCCGATTCGAACGCCTGGTTGCCGGCGACGATGCTGTCGGTGAGCTCGAGGTAGCCGCGGTTCGTGGTGAGGCCGGAGAAGTCGCCCTGGATCAGGATGCCCGCCGCCAGGGTGGAGGCGTTCCGCCGCACCACGGAGCGGACCAGGGTGACGTAGACGCTCGGCCCGAGGTTCCCCGGCACGTTGACCGCGGAGGCCCAGATGCCGCCGCCGTAGCCGCCGGAGCCGCTGTTCGGGTTGGCGATGCCCTGGTTGTCCTCGATGACCGAGTCGGTGATGACGTAGCGCGCCTGGTAGTTGCTGAGGCCGCCGCCGGCGCTGGCGAGGTTGCCGCGCACGACGACGCGCTCGAGCGTGGCGACGACGTTGCTCTCGATGTGCATGCCGCCGCCCTGCGCCTCACCGTTGGCGTCGTGCGGCTCGGTGGTGTTGTCGGTGATCAGCGTGTCGCGGAAGGTGGCGAGGCTCGGCGCCGCGTTCCGGTGTCCGAGCACGCACACGCCGCCCGCCGCGAAGCGCGAGAGGTTGCCTTCGATCAGGCAGCCGACGAACGTCGGCGAGGAGTCGCTGACGTACATGCCGCCGCCCCAGCCGTTGCCGCGGTCGTCGGTGCCGGCTTCGTTGTCGAGAAACCGGCAGCGGTCGAAGACGGTGGTGCTGGGAACGCCGTTCGACCCCAGCACGAGGATGCCGCCGCCGAAGCGGCCGGCGCTGTTGTTCTGGAAGGTGACGTCCTCGAAGAGCCCCCCGGCGCTCAGGATGAAGGCGCCGCCGCCGTCGAGCGGGGCGTGGTTCCCGGTGAGGACGACGTGCCGCACGACGGCCTGCGAGTTGGCGAAGAAGAGCCCACCGCCGTAGCCGTCGAACCCCTTGCCGCCGGTGAAGGTGAAGCCCTCGATGACCACGCTGGCGCCGGTGTCGACGACGTGGACCGTCGATCGCGGACCGACGGCGCCATTGACCACCACCGAGGCGGGGTCGTCGGGATTGCCGCGCACCACGAGACTGCGGGTGATGGCGGCGAAGGTGAGCTGCTCCTGGTACGTGCCCGCCGCCACCTGGACGGTGCTGCCGTCGGGCGCCGCGTCGATGGCGGCTTGGATGGTCGGATAGTCGCCGGGCACGTTCACGGTGCCTGCGTGCGCCGATCCGACGGCGAGCAGCAGCATGATCAGGAGCGCGCGAATCACCATCGGTGTGGACTCAAGCAACGGGGGTGCCAGCACGAAACACCGGTGCCGCCACGCGGGCCGCGGAGCGTGCGATCCGTGACAGTCGAAGCGTCAGAAAGGTGCCGCGCCGCGCGCGCGTTGCGAGCCCCGCGGGTGCCATGTAGAAGGCCGCATTCCGACGCGACTCGCGCTCCTCTGGTACGTCTGTTTCGCGCTCGGTCTGGCGGTGTCGGTGCCCCCGTTCGAGGCGCCCGACGAGCCGGCGCACCTCCGGTACGCGCTCTTCATCGCGGAGCGGGGCGAGTTGCCGAACCAGCTCGATCCCGCGCGACGCGTCGACGGGCAGGGGCATCAGGGCCCCCTGCACTACGCGCTGATGGCCGCTGTCATTCGCGCCGTGGCGGGCGACGAGGGGCTCCGGTTCCAGCTCCGCGTCAATCCTGCGCACACGTGGCACGGCGGCTCGGCCGGGGTGGAGGTGCCCTTCTTCATCCACGACGGCTCGCCGTTCGCGACCGACCGCGATCGTGCGCTGTTCTACGGCCTGCGGCTGCTGTCCGTCGGTCTCGGTCTCGCGAGCCTGCTCGTGGTGGCCCGCACCGTGGCGCTCCTGACCGACGATGCCGCGACGCGGTTCCTGGCGGTCCTGCTGCCGGCGACGTTGCCACAGTTCGCATTCGTATCGTCCTACGTGACGGCCGACAATCTCATCATTTTCCTCGCCGCCGTGACGGTGCATGCCCTCGTGCGCGTGGTGCGGTCGCCGGAACGGCTGCGGCCCTACGCGGGGCTCGGCGCCGCGCTCGGGCTGGCGCTGCTGGTGAAGAAGACGGCGTTGTTCCTCGGTCCGGGGATCGCGCTGGTGCTGGCGGCGTTGGTGGCGATGCGGCGTGCCTCGCCGCGGTCGGTGGTGCGCGGCGCGGCGCTCGCATTCGCGATCGTCCTCCTGGTCGCGGGCGGGCTCTTCGTGCGCAGTCAGCTGCTGTACGGCGAGCTGCTCGGGGATGCGATGGAGCGCGCGACGATGCCGTGGCTCGTGTCCCCGCGAAGCCTCGGCGATCCGTACTTCCGCGACCTCTTCCCCCGTCTGTTCAGCGCGTCGTTCGTGGGGCTCCTCGGCTGGATGAACGTATGGCTGTCGCCCTGGGTGTACTGGTTCTACGGCGCCCTCGGCGTGGTCGTGGCGATCGGGGTGCTGCTCCGCCTCCGCGATCCGTGGACGCTGGTGGCGGGCCTCTTCGTCGCCCTCTGCCTGGCCGGCGTGATCGTCTACAACATGACGTTCCCGCAGCCGCAGGGCCGCTACCTGTTCGCGGCGCTGCCGTTCGTCGCGTATCTGGCGGCCGGCGGGCTCGCCACGGTCCTCCACCGCACCGGCGTCGCGCCGTGGCCGGCGATCGCGGTGCTCGCGGCGGTGCTCGTCGCCGTCGACGTGCAGACGCTGACGACCGTGGCGTGGTTCTTCGGGCCGCGCTGAGGCGCGGCGTCAGGGGGCGGCCAGCTCGCGGAAGATGTCGTCGAGCGACTTCGTGAGCGACCAGCCCGGATAGTCGGCCTGCAGGCGGCCGAGGTCGCTGATGTAGCAGATGTGGTCGCCGACGCGGTTGGTGTCGACGTACTCCACCGCGAGCGACTTCCCGATCAGGGCCTCGAAGCGGGTGATGGCTTCGAGGATCGACACGCTGTTCGCCCGACCACCGCCCAGGTTGTAGACCGCCGCCACGCGCGGCCGCTCGTAGAAGGCGAGGAACGCGGTGCAGACGTCGTAGGAGTGGATGTTGTCGCGCACCTGCTTCCCGCCGTAGCCGTAGATGCGGTACGGGCGACCCTCGCGGGTGGCGCGGGCCAGGTAGGCGAGGAAGCCGTGGAGCTCGGCGCTGGAGTGGTTCGGACCCGTGAGGCAGCCGCCGCGGAAGCACACGGTGGGGATGCCGAAGTAGCGGCCGTACTCCTGCACCATGACGTCGGCCGCGAGCTTGTTGGCGCCGAACAGGCTGTGCAGGCAGGCGTCGACGCGGCAGGTCTCGTCGATGCCGTCGACCATCGCGGGATCGGCGTAGTCCCACCGCGTCTCGCGCTCGACCAGCGGCACCTCGTTGGGCGCGTCGCCGTACACCTTGTTGGTGCTCATGAAGATGAAGGGCGACTCCGGACAGCCGTGCCGCACGGCCTCGAGCAGGTTCAGGGTGCCGCCGGCGTTGACGTCGAAGTCGTCGAAGGGACGGTCCTTGGCGAGGTCGTGCGAGGGCTGGGCGGCGGCATGGATCACGAGGTCGGGGCGGACGTCGCGGACGATCGTCGCCATCGCGGCGCGGTCGCGGATGTCGAGCCCGTGGTGGGTGAAGTGCGTCGTGATGCCGCGCAGGCGCTCGAGGTTCCACGTGGTGTCGCCGTCGGCACCGAAGAAATCGCGGCGCATGTTGTTGTCGACGCCGTGGACCTGCCAGCCGCGATGGTCGAAGAACGCCGCCGCCTCGGAGCCGATGAGGCCGCTGCTGCCGGTGACGAGGACGCGCTTCACTGGCGCTCTCCGGCGGGCGCGCCGATGCGCTGGCTCACCAGCCCGTGCGACGCCAGCTCGGCGTGCGCCTGCGTGAATTCGTTCGAGTGCGCGCTCTCGCGACACCAGGCGAGCAGCTCGGCGAGGCCGGCGTCCCAGTCGACGCGCGGCGCGAAGCCGATCGCGGCCTGGGCGCGCGAGGTGTCGGCGCTGCAGTGCCGGACGTCGCCGGTGCGGAACTGCCCGGTGACGTCGGGGGCCAGGTCGTCGCGGCCCGCGAGCTGACAGAGATCGCGCGCGATGGCGGCGATCGGCCGCGCGATGCCGCTGCCGAGGTTCAGGATGCGGCCGTCGGCGCGCGACGACTCGAGGGCGGACAGCGCGGTGTCGACGACGTCGTGGACGGAGATGAAGTCGCGCGTCTGGCCGCCGTCCTCGTAGACCACCGGGCGCTCGCCGGCGAGCAGGCGGCTCAGGAAGATGGCGAGCACGCCGGTGTAGGGGTTGGTGAGCGCCTGGCGCGGACCGTAGACGTTGAAGAGCCGCAGGCAGACGACCGGGAAGCCGTACGTCGCGCCGAGGCTGAGCGCGAGCTCCTCCTGGTGCCGCTTGGTGAGGGCGTAGACGTTGCGGGCGAGCAGGGCGGCGTCTTCGGGCGTCGGCACCGGCGTCAGCGCGGCGCCGGTGTCGGGACAGACCGGCTCCCAGCCGTGGCGCGTGATGTCGTCCGTCGAGCGGATGGCGGGGCGCACGATCGCGCCGTCGGTGCTGCGGCGGTAGCAGCCCTCGCCGTAGCCGGTCATCGAGGTGAAGACGAGGAGCTTCGGCTGGCTCGGGCGGGCGACGAGGACGTCGAGGAGGGTGGCCGTGCCGCGCACGTTGACGTCGACGTAGTGCTCGACCTTGTAGAGGGACTGGCCGACGCCGACCGCGGCGGCGGCGTGGACCACCGCATCCATGCCGTCGGTCGCCGCGACGCACGCCGCGCGGTCGCGGACGTCGCCCACCCGCAGCTCGGCGCCGGGGTGGAGGTAGGCCGGGCGTCCGGTGGGGTGCACCTGGGCGTCGAGGCTGTCGAGGACCCGCACCGTGTGGCCGGCCGCCACCAGTCGGTCCACGAGGAACGAGCCGATGAAGCCCGCGCCGCCGGTCACCAGTACCCGCATCGCGGGTTCGTCTATCGTACTCCGGCCGGGACGGGCAACGTCGGGCGTCGTCGGTTGCATTGGGGGGAGCGGATCCACTACGCCACTCGCGTGCGGCTGTCGGTGGTCATTCCCGCTCGCAACGAGGCGGGCAACGTCGGGCCAACGCTCGACGGCATCCGCACCCGCCTGCGCGCCGAGGGCATCACGTACGAGCTCGTCGTCGTCGACGACGGCAGCACCGACGAGACCGCCGCCCAGGTGCTGGCGCGCCACGCCGACGACGACGGTGTGCGCCTGGTGCAGAACCCCGCCCCGCACGGGTTCGGGCACGCCGTGCGGCGGGGGCTCGATGCCTTCACGGGCGACGCCGTCGTCATCATGATGGCGGACGGCTCGGACAGCCCGGACGACCTCGTGCGCTACTTCTACATCCTGCGCGACCGGGCGGAGTGCGCCTTCGGGTCGCGGTTCGTCGCCGGCGGCAAGGTCGTCGACTACCCGCGTGCGAAGCTGGTCGTGAACCGGGTCGCGAACTGGTTCGTGAACGTCCTGTTCGGGCTGCGCTTCAACGACGTCACCAACGCCTTCAAGGGATACCGGGCCGAGGTGATCGCGGGCTGCCGGCCGCTGGTGTCGCCCCACTTCAATCTGACGGTCGAGCTGCCGCTCAAGGCGATCGTGCGCGGCTACTCGTTCGAGGTCACACCCATCAGCTGGCGACAGCGGAAGGTGGGCGTATCGAGCCTGAAGCTGCAGGAGATGGGCAGCCGGTATCTCTTCATCGTGCTGCTCGTGTGGCTCGAGCGGATGCTCACGCGGGACGACTATCGGCGACCCGATCGGGAACGGCCGTTCCGTCGTCTGAGCAGCGACGACGGGGCCGAATCGGTTGCCCCACCCAGGGCCATCTGATAGCGCCCCTTCGCGTGAACAGCGGCTTGGCGCAGGCGGCCGGGGAGGTCTATCGCTACCGCAGCCTCCTCTGGACCCTCGTCGGGCGCGACCTGAAGGTGCGCTACAAGCGATCGGTGCTGGGCATCCTCTGGACGATGCTCAACCCGCTGCTGATGATGATCGTGTTCTCGATCGTCTTCGCGAACATCTTCCGGTTCACCATCGAGCACTTCACGATCTACTTCCTGTCGGCGTACGTGCTCTGGAACTTCATCTCGCAGACGACGTCGTGGTCGACGGCCTGCCTGCTGGGGTACGCGCCGCTCATTCGCAAGGTGTACGTGCCGAAGGCGGTGTTCATCATCGCCACGGTGCTCTCCGGACTCGTCAACCTGCTCGTGTCGCTGGTGCCGCTGGCCGCGTTGATGGTGGTGGTCGGCCACCCGTTCCATCTCTCGCTCTTCTTCGTGCCGATCGCGGTGCTCATCGCGACGGTGTTCGCCCTCGGCATCTCGTTCCTGCTCGCGGGCATCTGCATCGAGTTCAACGACGTCGTGCAGATCTACGGCGCCTTCCTGATGGCGTGGATGTATCTCACCCCGATCGTCTATCCGATCGACGTCGTCCCGGAGCAGTTCCGCTGGGCGATCCTCGCCAACCCGCTCTACGCCATCGTGGAGTGCTTCCGGCAGCCGATCTTCGAGGGCGTCGTGCCACCGTTCCCGCTCGTCGCGCGGTCGGTGGCCTGGAGCCTCACCCTGCTCGTCTTCGGGTGGTGGGTCTTCGAGCGTCGGGTCGACCGCATCGCCTACCTGGTGTGACGCCGTGAGCGACGAGCTGGCACTCGACGTCCGGAACGTCTCGGTGCGGTACACGGTGCCGCATCAGCGCATCCCGACGCTGAAGGAGTTCGCCATCCGCTGGATGCGCGGGCAGGTCGAGTGGCGCGAGTTCCGGGCCCTCGAGGACGTCAGTCTGGCCGTGAAGCAGGGCGAGTCGGTCGGCATCATCGGCCGCAACGGCGCCGGGAAGACGACCCTGCTCAAGGTCATCGCGCGCGTCCTCCGGCCGCGGGAAGGCTCGGTCACGACGCGCGGGCGGCTGGTGCCGCTCCTCGAGCTGGGCGCGGGCTTCGACCCCGAGCTGTCGGGACGCGAGAACGTCTTCCTGAACGGCGCGCTCCTCGGGCAGCCGCGTCGCTACATGCAGAAGCGCTTCGACGACATCGTGCAGTTCGCCGAGGTCGAGGAGTTCATCGACGCCCCCCTGCGCACGTACTCGACCGGCATGGTCACCCGTCTCGGGTTCGCCATCGCCACCGACGTCGAGCCCGAGATACTCCTGCTCGACGAGGTCCTGTCCGTCGGCGACGTGGGCTTCCAGCAGAAGTGCATGGAGCGCATGAATCGCTTCCGGCGTCAGGGCGTGACGTTCATCCTGGTGTCGCACGCGATGGCGACGGTGGTGGCGCTCTGCCAGCGCGCGGTGTGGATCGACGGCGGCCGGGTGGTGGCGGACGACAACGCACCGGAGGTCGCCGGACGCTTCACGCTGCATCTCCGCGGCGAGGCCACGTCGCACGACAGCGCGCCCACGGCCACCGGCACGGGCTGAGCGCGGCTTGCGCCACCGGCGATTTTTCGATTTGACCACCGGTCATGGCCGCGTACACCGACGTCATCGTTCCGCCCGGCGATCCCATCACGATCGCCGGCGGCAAGCTCCAGGTTCCCGATCGTCCGATCGTCCCGTTCATCGAGGGCGACGGCACCGGCCCCGACATCTGGCGAGCCAGCCAGACGGTCTTCGACGCCGCGGTCGCGAAGGCCTACCACGGCAAGCGCGAGATCGCCTGGATGGAGGTCTACGCCGGTGAGAAGGCGTTCAACCGCTTCAAGAACTGGCTCCCGGACGACACCGTCGCCGCCTTCAAGGAGTTCCTGGTCGGCATCAAGGGCCCGCTGACGACGCCGATCGGCGGCGGCATCCGTTCGCTGAACGTGACCCTGCGCCAGATGCTCGACCTGTACGTCTGCCTGCGGCCCGTGCGCTGGTTCACTGGCGTGCCGAGCCCGGTGAAGCGGCCCGAGGCGGTCGACATGGTGATCTTCCGCGAGAACACCGAGGACATCTACGCCGGCGTCGAGTGGGCGGCGGAGAGCCCCGAGGCGAAGAAGGTCATCGCGTTCCTGCGGAACGAGATGGGCGTCAAGAAGATCCGCTTCCCGGAGACGAGCGGCATCGGCATCAAGCCCGTGTCGCGCGACGGCACCGAGCGGCTGGTGCGCGCGGCCATCGAGTACGCCCTCAAGCACAAGCGCCGCAGCGTCACCCTCGTGCACAAGGGCAACATCATGAAGTTCACGGAGGGCGCCTTCCGAGAGTGGGGCTACGCGCTCGCGGTGCGCGACTTCCGCGGCCAGGTCGTCACGGAGCGCGAGAGCTGGATCCTCGGCAATCGCGAGGCGAAGGCCGGTATCTCCGTCGAGGAGAACGCGCGCGAGATCGAGCCCGGCTACGACATGATGACGCCCGACCAGCAGGCGGCGGTGAAGAAGGACGTCGAGGCGGCGCTGGCGCTGTGGAACACCCACGGCGACGGCAAGTGGAAGAAGATGCTGCTGGTGCGCGACTCCATCGCCGACATCACGTTGCAGCAGGTCCTCACCCGTCCGAAGGAGTTCGACGTCATCGCCACCCTGAACCTGAACGGCGACTATCTCTCCGACGCGCTCGCCGCCCAGGTCGGCGGCATCGGCATCGCGCCCGGCGGCAACATCAACTACGTCTCGGGCCATGCCATCTTCGAGGCGACGCACGGCACCGCGCCGAAGTACGCCAACCTCGACAAGGTGAACCCGGGCTCGGTGATCCTCTCGGGCGAGATGATGCTGCGCCACATGGGCTGGGACGAGGCGGCGGACCTCATCATCAAGGGCGTCGAAGGGGCGATCGGCGCCAAGACGGTCACCTACGACTTCCATCGTCTGATGGAGGGCGCGTCGCTGGTGTCGTGCTCCGGGTTCGGCGAAGCCATCATCGCGCACATGTGAGTCGAGGGGGAGACGCCCGGCGCGGCTTGCACCGCCGGGCGTTTTCTTGTTTGTGAAGCCTCTTCACGCCCGGCCGGAGCGGGGCCTCTGGCTCCCCCGCCGAAAACACCCTCGGGGAGTTGCACAGCATGGCTCGCAAGAAGATCGCACTCATCGGCGCCGGCATGATCGGCGGGACCCTGGCCCACCTCTGCGCGTTGAAGGGCCTCGGCGACGTGGTCCTGTTCGACGTGGTCGAGGGGCTGCCGCAGGGCAAGGCGCTCGACCTGGCCGCCGCCGGCCCCGTCGAGGGCTTCGACTGCGTGCTCAAGGGCACCAACGACTACGCCGACATCGCGGGCGCGGACGTCTGCATCGTCACCGCCGGCGTGGCGCGCAAGCCGGGCATGAGCCGCGACGACCTGATCGGGATCAACGCCAAGATCGTCAAGACCGTCGCCGAGAACATCAAGCAGCACGCGCCCAAGGCGTTCGTCATCGTGGTGTCGAACCCGCTCGACGCCATGGTCACCCTGATGAAGCGCGTCACCGGCTTCCCGAAGCACCAGGTCGTCGGCATGGCCGGGGTGCTCGACTCGGGCCGCTACCGCACCTTCCTGGCGTGGGAGCTCGGCGTCTCGGTGCAGAGCGTGCACGCCATGGTGCTCGGCGGCCACGGCGACGACATGGTTCCGATCCGCAGCCACACCACGGTCAACGGCATTCCGGTGGCGTCGCTGGTGAAGGCCGATCGGCTCGACGCCATCGAGAAGCGCGTCCGCGGTGCGGGTGGCGAGGTCGTGGCACTGCTCAAGACCGGCTCCGCGTTCTACTCGCCGGCGCACTCGGCCGTGCTGATGGCCGAGGCGTATCTGCTCGACCGCAAGGCCGTGCTGCCGTGCGCGGCGTTCCTCGAGGGCGAGTACGGCGTGAAGGGCTTCTACGTCGGCGTGCCGGTGCAGATCGGCGCGGGCGGCGTGGAGAAGGTGTTCGAGATCGCGCTTACCGCCGACGAGAAGAAGGCGCTCGACGTCTCCGTCTCGCACGTGCAGGAGCTGGTCGAGGCCACCGACAAGGTCCTGGCGTCGGCATGAACATCCACGAGCACCAGGGCAAGGAGCTGCTGCGCCGCTACGGCGTGTCGGTTCCGAAGGGCACGGCGTGCTTCACCGTCGACGAGGCGGTGGCGGCGGCACGCGAGCTGGGCTTCCCGTGCGTCGTGAAGGCGCAGATCCACGCCGGTGGTCGCGGCAAGGCCGGCGGCGTCAAGGTGGTGAAGGACGAGGGCGCCGCGCGCGCCGCCGCCACTGAGATCCTCGGCAAGACGCTCGTCACGCACCAGACCGGTCCCGCGGGACGCGTCGTGCGCCGGCTGCTGGTCGAGCAGGGCTGCCAGATCGCGCGCGAGCTGTACGTCGGCATGGTCGTCGACCGCGCCACCGGGCGCGTGACGCTGATGGCGTCCACGGAGGGCGGCGTCGAGATCGAAGAGGTCGCGGCCAAGACGCCCGAGAAGATCATGAAGGAGACGCTCGATCCCGTCGTCGGGCTCGCGGGCTACCAGGCCCGGCGCGTCGCCTTCGGGCTCGGGCTCGCGAAGGAGCAGATGGGCAAGGCCGTGGCCTTCATGCAGGGCCTGGCACGCGCCTTCGTCGAGAACGACTGCTCGCTGGCCGAGATCAACCCGCTCGTCATCACCAAGGACGGCGACGTCATGGCGCTCGACGCCAAGCTCGGCTTCGACGACAACGCGCTCTTCCGTCACGCCGACCTGAAGGCGCTCATCGACCAGAACGAGCAGGACCCGCGCGAGATCGAGGCCGCGAAGTACGATCTCTCCTACATCGCGCTCGACGGCAGCATCGGCTGCATGGTGAACGGCGCCGGTCTGGCGATGGCCACCATGGACTCGGTGAAGGCCGCGGGCGGCGCGCCGGCCAACTTCCTCGACGTCGGCGGCGGCGCCAACACCGAGAAGGTGAAGGCGGCGTTCAAGATCATCCTGTCCGACGCCGCGGTGAAGGCGATCTTCATCAACATCTTCGGCGGCATCCTGCGCTGCGACGTGCTCGCGGAAGGGGTCGTGGCGGCGGCGAAGGAGGTCGGCCTCAAGGTGCCGCTCGTGGTCCGCATGGAAGGTACCAACGTGGAGCAGGGCAAGAAGATCCTCGCCGAGTCGGGGCTCGACATCATCAATGCGGTCGACATGCTCGACGGCGCGCAGAAGGCCGTCGCGGCAGTCGGGAGGGCGGCATGAGCGTCCTCGTCAGCAAGAGCACGCGCGTCCTCACGCAGGGCATCACCGGCGCCACCGGGCAGCTGCACACGCGGCTCTGCAAAGAGTACGGCACGCAGATGGTGGCGGGCGTCACCCCCGGTCGCGGCGGCACCGACTTCGAAGGCATTCCGATCTTCGACACCGTCTCCGCTGCCGTCGCCGCGACGGGTGCCAACGCGTCGGTCATCTACGTGCCGCCGCCCGGTGCCGCCGACGCGATCCTCGAAGCGGCCGACGCCGGCATCCCGCTCGTCATCTGCATCACCGAGGGCGTGCCCGTCATCGACATGGTGCGCGTGAAGCGCGCGCTCGAGGGAACGAAGACCCGGCTCATCGGACCCAACTGCCCGGGCGTCATCACGCCGGGCGAGTGCAAGATCGGCATCATGCCGGGCTACATCCACAAGCCGGGGCGCGTCGGCGTGGTGTCGCGCAGCGGCACGCTCACCTATGAGGCCGTCTTCCAGCTCACGCAGCTCGGCATCGGCCAGTCGACGTGCATCGGCATCGGCGGCGACCCGATCATCGGCACCGGCTTCATCGATGCGCTCCGGCTCTTCCAGGACGACGCCGGCACCGACGCCGTCATCATGATCGGCGAGATCGGCGGCTCGGCCGAGGAAGAGGCGGCGGCGTTCATCAAGCAGCACGTCACCAAGCCGGTGGTGAGCTTCATCGCCGGTCAGACCGCTCCCGAAGGCAAGCGCATGGGCCACGCCGGTGCGATCATCGCCGGTGGCAAGGGCACGGCGAAGGAAAAGATGGCCGCGCTCGAAGCGGCCGGCGTCACCATGTCGGCCAGCCCGGCACGGCTCGGCGTCACCATGCAGGACGCTCTACGAAAGGCAGGAAAGCTCCAGTGACCGAACGCACGTTCTTCATCGTCAAGCCCGATGCCATGCGCAAGGGCGTCCTCGGCAAGGTGCTCACCATGATCCAGGAGGGCGGCTTCACGCTCGTCGCGGGCCGCGTGCGGCAGCTCACGGACGGCGAGGCGCAGCGCTTCTACGCCGTCCACAGCGAGCGCAAGTTCTTCCCCGATCTGGTGAAGTTCATGACGTCCGGACCGGTGTTCGTGGGCGTGCTCGAGGCCGACGGCGCCATCAAGCGCTGGCGTGATCTCATGGGGCCGACCGATTCCACCAAGGCACCCAAGGGCACCATCCGCGGCGAGTTCGGGACGGACGTCGAGCAGAACGCGTCCCACGGCTCGGATGCGCCGGAGACGGCACGGGCCGAGATCGCGTTCTTCTTCCCGGGGCACGAGCTGCCGGGCGCGACCGCCACGCCGTAAGCGCGCCTGTCCGCCTTCTTCCTCGCCGCGTTCCTCTTCGGAGCGATGGCGGTGTGTGTCCGCGCCGCCGTGCAGGAGATGCCCGTCGGCGCGGTGTCGTTCGTCCGCTTCTTCGGATCGCTCCTGGTCCTGGTGGCGGCGACGCGGGCGCGTGGGTTGTGGCCACGAGCCGGCAGCGTCGGACGGCTGCTGCAGCGGTCGCTGCTCGGCGCCGCCGCCATCATCTGCTACTTCGCGGCGATCGAGCAGGCGGGGGCGGGCCTCGCGACGCTGCTGCACTCGACCTACCCGGTGTGGACCGCCCTCTTCGCCGTCACGCTGATGGGCGAGGTGTTCACCTGGCGGATCGCCATGGCGCTGGCGCTGAATCTGGTCGGCGCCGCGCTCGCGATCAGCGGCGAGATGACGTTGCGCGAGGGGATCCTCGTGGGCGGCCTGCTCGGACTGCTGGGCGGGATGCTCGCGGGTGGCGCGGTCGCCACCGCGAGCGCGCTCCGGCGCACCGAGAGCGCGTCGCTGATCACGGTGTGGTTCATGGCGGTCGGTGCCGCGGTGACGGCGCCGGCGCTGCTCGCGGGCATGCCGCCGATGACGCTGCGGCTCGCCCTCGCGTTGCTCGGCGTCGTGCTGACGTCGACGGGCGGGCAGTGGCTGCTCCACCACGGGCTCGGCACGGTGTCGGCGACGGTGGGCAGCCTCGCCGCGGCGACGAGCATCGTCACGGCGGCCGTGCTGGAGGGCGCCGTGCTCGGCGAGAACGTCGGACCGCAGGTGCTGCTGGGCGGCGTCCTGATGCTGACGGCGGTCGGCCTGGCGGCGCGACCGCGGCCCGTCATCCCGCCCCCGGTGGCCTCGTGAGCGCGCGCTGCTCGGCCAGCAGGGGCTCGGGCGTGCGGTACGGCATCACGACCCAGAGCACCAGGTAGATCACGATGCCCATGCCGCCGCCGATGAGCGTGCCGAGCAGGAACGCCAGGCGCACGACGGTGACGGAGATACCGAACTCCTCCGCCAGCCCGGCACAGACGCCGGCGATCTTGCGGTTGTCGCGCGAGCGGAACCAGGTGCGGGTGAGCGCGTGGCCGGAGAGCATGCTGCCGCAGAAGCGGCACTTGACGGCTTCGGAGCGGATCTCCTCGGCGCAGTAGGGACAGCGTTGGGTGAGAGCGTCAGGCATGTGGGTCCTCGTGGGCCGGTCGGAGCTGGCGTCCGGCCAGCAGCGGCACGGCCGCGTAGGTGAGTGTGAGGAGCAGGGCGAGGAGCGCTGTGTAGTTGCCGACCAGGAACAGGCTCACGGCGTCGGGGAGGACGCTGGAGAGCAGCTGGTGTGCCTGGGTTACGACCCACCAGTCGATCGCGAGGATCAGCGGCAACGGCAGGATCGCGGCGGCGACGGCGGCAGCGATGCGCAGCCAGTCGACCCGACGCCGGCGGGCGGCGAGCAGCGGCTCGGCGGCGATCCGCACACGGGCGGAGAGCGACGGCGACGGTGCCGGCACGTCGTCGGCGGCGAGCGCGTGCGTGACGCGACGGACGTCGGCCAGGGCGGCGCCGCAGTCGGCGCAGGTTGCCAGATGCCGCACGCCCTCGGGCGGGACGTCGCCGTGGAGCATCACGTGCGTCAGCAGGTCGTCGCAGGTCGTCATGCGGTGCCCTTGGCCAGTGCCACCAGTCGCTTCATGGCGTGATGGAGCCGGCTCTTCACCGTTCCGCGTGGGACGTCGAGGATGGCCGCCACCTCGTCCTCGCCGAGGTCGTGGTAGTAGCGCAGGAGGACGGCGCTGCGCTGGCCTTCCGGCAGTGCTTCGAGGAGCCGGCGTGCGTCGATCCCGGCGTCCGAGGGCGCCGGGCTGGTGAGCGTGATGGTGGCGGGGTCGACGGCGTCCGGCGGCGGACGGCGGTGCCAGTCGCGGCAGAGGTTGAGCGCGATCTGTAAGAGCCAGGTGGAGAATCGGCGCGCGGGATCGAAGCGTCCCGCGGCGCGGACCACCCGCAGCCAGGTTTCCTGGTAGAGGTCATCGACGTCGCGGCCTCCCATGTGCCGGTAGAGGAAGCGGTGCAGCGGCTGCTCCCACCGCCGGCACAGGAGCTCCAGCGCCTGCGCGTCGCCCTCGGCGAGCCGGCGCATCAGGGCTTCGTCGGAACGATCGTCGTCCATCCGCGCTCGTGGTGTCGTCTAGCACGTTCATGCGGCCGGACCTCGCGTCGCGGGGCCGCCGTGCCGGAAGCGGTCCCATTCGCTGCGGGCGAGGTCGAGGCCGCGCTCGAACGGCGGCTGACCCTTCGGGGCGTACGGGATCATCACCCAGAGCGCCAGATAGAGCAGCGGGCCCAGCAGGTGGAAGAAGGTGAGCAGGACGAAACCGACGCGGGTCCAGCTGAGCGGCACGGCCATGGCCCGGCTGACGGCCGACGCCACGCCGGCGATGCGGCGCTCGGGGTGGTCGCGATGCCAGGCGGACGGATCGACGGCCAGCAGCCGCGAGCGGCAATGCGGGCAGCGGGCGGCCTCGGCGGCGATCTCCTCGGCACAGAACGGGCAGGGGCGACGGTCGGTCATGGGCTCCTCCTTGGTTGCCGGGTGATACGCAGCGGGTGCCCGGGAGGTTCATTCCGGGTCTCGTGGCGCTCGCCGGTCGGCGTCGCTAAGATCGCCGGCCGAATGCGGGACGTGCAGAATCTCACCCGGGCCGAGATGGAGGCCTGGTGCGCCGAGGTCGGGGAGCCGCGCTACCGCGCCGGCCAGATCCTGGCGTGGGTGCATCGGAAGGCGGCGACCCGCTTCGAGGACATGTCGAGCCTGTCGCGCGGGCTCCGCGGTCGTCTAGCCGAGGCCTTCACGCTCGGACGGCTGGAGCCCACCACGGTCGCCCAGGCCAGCGACGGCACGCAGAAGCTGCTCTTCCATCTGCCGGCCGAGGGCAGCGCGGGTCGCACCGCGGCCGTCGAGAGCGTGCTCATCCCGCAGATCGACCGCGCCGGCGGCGCCCGTGACCGCCTCACGCTGTGCATCTCGAGCCAGGCCGGCTGCGGCATGGGGTGCGGCTTCTGCGCCACCGCGCAGCTCGGCCTGATCCGCAACCTCGAGACGGCGGAGATCGTGGGCCAGGTACGCACCGGCATGACGGTGGCGGCGCCGCGCGCGCTCACCAACGTCGTCCTGATGGGCATGGGCGAGCCGCTCGCCAACTACGACGCCGTCGCCGCGGCGCTCGAGATCATGACCGCCGAGTGGGGCCTCGCGATCTCGCCGCGCCGGATCACGGTGTCGACCGTGGGCCTGGCGCCGCTGATCGCCCGCTTCATCGAGGAGACCCGCGTCCAGCTGGCGGTGTCGCTGCACGCGCCCACCGATGCCCAGCGCGAGCGGCTCGTGCCGGTGAACCGTCGCTATCCGCTGGCCGAGCTGATGCGCGCCTGTCGCGACGTCCCGCTGGCACGGCGCCAGCGCATCACCTTCGAGTACGTCATGCTCGACGGGGAGAACGATGCCGATGCCGATGCACGCGCCCTGGTCCGCCTGCTGCACGGCCTGCGGGTGAAGGTGAACCTGATTCCGTGGAACGCGTTTCCCGGCGCCGCCTTCCGGCCGAGCCCGCGGGCCCGTGTCGTCCGCTTTCAGACCATCCTGCGCGAGCACGGGCTCAACGCGACCATCCGTGAGAGTCGCGGTCAGGACATCCAGGCGGCATGCGGCCAGTTGGCCGCGGCTCGGCCGGCCGCCTAGTGCCGGGCATCGGCGTCATCATCAACCCTCACGCCAAGGCCAACAAGAAGGCCGCGGGAGTGCGGGAGAAGCGGATGGCCGAGATCCTCGGACCGTTCGGCGTCGTGCGCGTGACGCCGTCGCTCGAGGCGGTGGAGGACGTCGCGCGCGAGTTCCTCGATCGCCAGGTCGACATCCTCGCCATCTGCGGCGGCGACGGCAGCGATCACTGCACGCTCACGGCGTTCCATCGCGTCTACGGCGACACGGCGCTGCCGCTCCTGCTCCCCCTGCGTGCCGGCACCATCAACTACATCGCCGACGCCACCGGCGGTCGTCGTGGCACCCCCGAGCAGGTGCTGGCCCGCGTCGTGCGCGACTACCGTCGCGGCCACACGCACGTCACCACCGAGCGCGACGTGCTCCGCGTCAACGGCACCGAGGTGGGCTTCCTGCTGAGCTTCGGCACGGCGGTGAACTACCTGCGTGCCTACTACGCCATGGAGAAGCAGGGACCGTGGCAGGCGGCGCGGCTCCTCGGCCGGCTGATGGCGTCGGCCATGCTCGGCACGCACATCTCGCGCGCCGTCTTCCAGGCCATCGAGGGCGACATCGAGTGCGACGACGAGGCGCTGCCGTTCCGTCTGTTCACGTTCTTCTTCGCGTCGACCGTCGAGCAGATGGCGCTCGGGTTCCAGCCGACGTACCTCGCGAATCGGAAGCGCGGTTACTTCCACGTGCTGGGTGGCCCCATCCCGGCGCGGCGTCTCATCCGTCGTGTGATGCGCGTGTATCGCGGGTTCCCGACCGGCGAGCCGTTGCTCTACGACAGCATCGGCAAGCAGCTCGTGATCCGGTTCGCGAAGCCGACGCACATCATGCTCGACGGCGACATCCTCGAGCCGATGGAGCGGCTGGTGGTCGACGTGCCGCTGCGCGTGAGCCTGATCCAGGGCTGAGCTAGGCGAGGACGGCGGCCGCCAGCGTCTGCCGGAGGGTCCGTGCGGTCCTGGCGGGGCCCCAGCGTCGGTCGACGGCGAGCAGCTCCCAGACCTGGACGGACGAGCTGGCCCACAGGAAGTCGGCGGCCGCCGGTGCCGTCCACTGTGGCGCCAGGGCCCCGTCCCGACGCAGCGACTTCGCCAGCAGCGCGAACCCGTGCCGGAGGGCGTCCATGCGGTCGGCCCACGCCTGCGCAGCGTCCGGGTCGTCGCGGCGGGCGCGCATCAGCGAGCTGGCGACGGGATGGATCGTCGGAACGAAGTCGAGCCATACGCCGAGGAAGGCGTCCAGCCGTTGGCGGGGATCGGTGGTGGCGAGGGCGTCGCGGAAGCGGGCGTGGATGTCGGCGCGCTCGTCCGCCCGTCGCACCAGCGCCACCAGCAGGCCCCCGCGGGAACGGAAGTGGACGTAGATGGCCTGCCGCGTGAGTCCGACCGCGTCGGCGATCTCGCTCATGGGGACGTGGGCGCCGCGCTCGGCGATCACGCGCCAGGCGACGTCGAGAATGTCCGCTCGGGTTCGGGTGCTGCGAGCCGTCAGATTTGACACGTGTCAAATCTGACGGCAGAAGTGGCCGCTGTCAATCGAAGGAGGTTCCCATGGACGAGCAGATCGTGGCGGCGCGCGCCGCCGAGCTGATGCAGTGGTACGGGGCGGGTACGGGGCCGACCGCCGCGCAGTGGCGACGTGTCCTGGACGGCCCGGGAGGATCCCCGGTCACCCTCATCAACTTCTTCAAGCTGCGGCCGATGGCGGCCTACGCCGCGGGAGGGACCCCGGTGAGCGGCTTCGAGGCGATGATGCGGTACGCGGCCGTCAGCGGGCCGACGCTCGAGAAGGTGGGGGGGCGCTTCCTTCTGAGCGGCCCGTTCGAGACGACGCTGATCGGTGAGGACGAGGACTGGGACCTCGTTGCGATCGGTGCGTATCCGACGCGCGACGCGCTGTTGGCGTTGTTCGACGACGCGGCCTATCGCGATGCCTGGATGCATCGCGTGGCTGCGGTCGAGCGGCAGCGCGTGCTGATCGCCGCCGGCTCCTAGGCGTCGGCCGGCTTCGGCTGCCTGGGGGCGTACGAGGCGATCAGCGCGACGGCGGCGATGATGATGGCGCCGGCGAGGACCATGCGGGCGGTGATCGGCTCGTCGAGGAGCAGCCAGCCGAGGAAGACGGCGACCACCGGGTTCACGTAGGCGTAGGTGGATACCAGCGACGTCGGTGCGTTGCCCAGCACCCAGATGTAGGCGCTGAACGCGAGCAGCGAGCCGAAGACCGTCAGGTAGGCGAGGGCCAGGAGCGAGCTCGTGGAGAAGCGTGAGGGATCGACCTCGCGCAGCTCACCGGTGAGCACGCCCGCAACGAGCAGGAACGCGCCGCCGGTGAGCATCTCCATCGACGTCGCCACCAGTGCGCGCTTCGGCAGTGGGGCGCGGCGGGCCCAGAGGGAGCCGGCCGCCCACGAGAGCGCGGCGCCCATGCAGGCGAGGGCGCCCAGCGGATCGACGCCGCCACCCTCGACCGGACCGACCAGCAGCGCCAGCCCGCCGAGGCCGATGACGAGGCCCACCAACGTCACGCGCGAGAGGGGCTCGTTCCAGA
Organism: uncultured Binatia bacterium (SeqCode); assembly: GCA_964404165.1. Lineage (GTDB taxonomy): Bacteria > Desulfobacterota > Binatia > DP-6 > DP-6 > DASYLJ01. The sequence continues at coordinate 212,097 of CAYOIZ010000001.1, forward strand.
TCGTGCGTCCGAGCACCGCCATCCACAGCGGGAGTGTGGCCACCATGAGCGCGGCGACGCCCGACGCGACGTACTTCTCGGCCCACACCACACCGCCGTTGCCGCCGACGAGCAGGGCCGCGCCGACGATCGCCGCCGCGCGCCACTGGGTGGGACCGGGGCGATCACCCTCGACGTCGCCGCGACGGATCGACCACGCGTAGAGCAGGACGCCGGCGCAGAGGTGACGCGTCCCCGCCATCAGGAACGGCGGCAGCGTCTCGATGGCGATGCGGATCGCGAGGTACGTCGAGCCCCAGACGACGTACACGATCGAGAGGGCGCCCCAGACGAGCGCGGCGGATGGTGGCGCGGGCGGCATCGGCGAGGCGCCATCAATGCGGGACGGCTCCGGCCAATGCCAACGAATCTTGCACTCCCTGGGCTTTGTCAGCAGGATGCGCCGGTGGCGGAACGCACACTCGGTGTCATCGGCGGCAGTGGTCTCTACGATCTGCCCGGGCTCGAACGCGTCGAGCGCAAGCGTGTCGAGACGCCCTTCGGCGATCCGTCCGACGAGTTCGTCGTCGGCCACCTCGGCGCGACGCGGCTGGTCTTCCTGCCGCGGCACGGTCGCGGGCATCGGCTGCTGCCGTCGGAGCTGCCGTATCGGGCGAATCTCTACGGCATGAAGACGCTCGGCGCCGACTGCGTGCTCGCGGTCAGCGCCGTCGGCAGCCTGCGCGAGGAGATCGCGCCCGGCCACGTCGTCGTGCCCGATCAGTTCATCGATCGCACGCGCGGGCGCCAGGCCGAGAGCACGTTCTTCGGCCGCGGCGTCGTGGCGCACGTCCAGTTCGCCGATCCGTTCTGTCCGGTGCTCTCGCGTGCGCTGGTGGCGGCCGCCCGTGCGGCCGGCTCGACCGTGCACGAGGGCGGCACCTACGTCTGCATGGAGGGGCCGGCGTTCTCGACCCGCTCGGAGTCGCACCTCTACCGCAGCTGGGGCGCGCAGGTGATCGGCATGACGAACCTGCAGGAGGCCAAGCTCGCGCGCGAGGCCGAGCTCTGCTTCGCCACGCTCGCCCTGGCCACCGACTACGACTGCTGGCGCGAAGGGCACGAGGACGTGCAGATCGACGACATCCTGCGCGTCATCGCCGCCAACGTCGACGGCGCGCGGAAGACCGTCGCCATGCTGGCGCCGTCGCTGCCGCCGCGCACCGGCTGTCCGTGCCCGCGCGCGCTCGAGAACGCCATCATCACCGATCGCGCCGCCATCCCGGCGCAGACGAAGCGTGACCTGGCGCCCATCGCCGGGAGGTACCTGTGAGCGACGCCATCGCCGTCATCGGCTCCGTGGCCTTCGACACGCTCGAGACGCCCGCGGGCCGTGCAGACGACGAGCTCGGCGGCTCGGCGCTGCACTTCGCGGTCGCGGCGAGCTTCTTCACGCGCGTGCACCTGGTGGCGCCGGTCGGGAAGGACTTCCCGGCGTCGGCGCGCGACTACCTCGGGTCGCGCGGCATCGACCTCTCGGGCCTCGAAGAGCGCCCGGGCACGACGTTCCGCTGGCACGGCCGCTACCACGAGGACGTCAACCTGCGCGACACGCTGCACCTCGACCTGGGCGTGTTCGCCGACTTCCGGCCGAACGTCTCGGCCGCCATCCGCCAGGCGCCGTTCGTCTTCCTCGGCAACATCGATCCGCGCCTGCAGGCGGCGGTGCTCGATCAGTTCGGCACGCCGTCGCTCGTCGGGCTCGACACGATGAACCACTGGATCGACGAGGCGCGCGCACCGCTCGAGGCGTTGCTGTCGCGCATCGATCTCCTCGTCGTGAACGACGAGGAGGCGCGGCAGCTCTCGGGTCAGCGCAACGTCTCGCGCGCCGCGCGCCACATCCTCGGGCTCGGCGCGCGCAGCGTCCTCATCAAGCGCGGGGAGTACGGCGCCATCCTGTTCTCGCCGGACTCGGTGTTCGCCGTGCCCGCGTATCCCCTCGAAGAGGTGTTCGATCCCACCGGTGCGGGCGACACCTTCGCCGGCGGCATGCTCGGCTATCTCGCCGAGGCGGGTGAGCGCTCCGAGCCGACGCTGCGCAAGGCGATCGTCTACGGCAGCGTGCTCGCGTCGTTCGTGGTCGAGGATTTCGGGGGCCGCCGCCTGCGCACGCTCACCCGCGACGACGTCGAGCAGCGCTACAAGCAGTTCGTCGCATTGACGGCGTTTTGACGTCCACGATCCCCGCGCTGTCCGTCGTCCTGCCCGTCTTCGACGAGGTCGCGTGCCTCGAGCCGCTCCTGGTCGAGCTGGGCGGTGTGCTCGACGGGCTCGGGATGCCGGCGGAGATCGTCGCCGTCGACGACGGCAGCCGCGACGGCAGCTACGAGCGGCTGGTGGCGCTGCGCGGCCGCGAGCCACGGCTCCGCGTCGTGCGCCTTTCGCGCAACTACGGGCAGACCGCGGCGATGGCGGCGGGCATCCAGTACGCGCGCGCCGATCTCATCGTCACGATGGACGCGGACATGCAGAACGATCCGCACGACATTCCGCGCCTGCTCGCGGCGCTGACCAGCGAGGTCGACGTCGTCAACGGCTGGCGGCGCGAACGACAGGACCCATGGCTGTCGCGTCGGGTCCCGTCGCAGATCGCCAACCGGGTCATCTCGTTCGTCACCGGCACCTCGTTGCACGACTACGGCTGCACGCTGCGCGTGATGCGCGCGACCTACGCCCACGAGCTGCGGCTCTACGGCGAGCTGCACCGGTTCATCCCGGCGCTCGCCGCCGATCTCGGGGCGCGCGTGGTCGAGCTGCCGGTGTCGCATCGTCCGCGCACCATGGGGCGATCGAAGTACGGCCTGTCGCGCACGATCCGCGTCCTGCTCGACCTGCTCACCGTCAAATTTCTGTCGGGGTTCGCGACCCGACCGATCCAGCTGTTCGGGCCCATGGGCCTCGGTCTGGCCCTGCCGGGCCTGCTGCTGATGGCGTGGCTGGGCTTCGAGCGGATCATCCTCGGACGGCCGCTGGCCGGGCGTCCGCTGGTCCTTCTGGCCATCGTTCTGGCCGTGCTCGGGGTGCAACTGGTGTCGATTGGACTGCTCGGCGAGATGGTGGTGCGCACGTACCACGAGTCGCAAGGCAAGCGGATCTATCGCGTGCGCGACGTGCACGACTGACGCGGGTCCGCTCGAATTGACATCCCGGAGGTCGGCCGCTAATCCTCGACGGATATGAAACTCTGCGTGGTGGGGACTGGCTACGTGGGGCTCGTCGCCGGAACCTGCTTCGCGGAGAGCGGCAACGACGTCATCTGCGTCGACAACGTGGCCGCCAAGGTGGAAGCCTTGCGCCGGGGCGAGGTACCCATCTACGAGCCCGGGCTCGAAGAACTGATCCGTCGCAACGTCACCGAGGGACGGCTCACGTTCAGCACGGATCTCACCGATGCCGTGCGCCGCAGCCTCGTCTGCTTCGTCGCGGTGGGCACGCCCGAGAAGGAGGACGGCTCCGCCGACCTCGGCGCGGTGCTCGCGGTGTCGCGCGGCATCGCCACGGCGATGGACGGCTATCGCGTCGTCGTCACGAAGAGCACCGTCCCCGTCGGCACGCACCAGAAGATCCGACGCGAGATGGAGCCGATCGCCAAGCACGCCTTCGACGTGGTCTCCAACCCGGAGTTCATGAAGGAGGGGGCGGCGATCGAGGACTTCATGAAGCCCGATCGCGTCGTCATCGGGGCGGCCTCGCCCGAGGCGTTCCGCACCATGCGCGACCTGTACGATCCCTTCGTGCGCACCGGCGCGCCCATCCTCGAGATGGACAACGCCAGCGCCGAGATGACGAAGTACGCGGCGAATGCGCTGCTCGCGACGCGCATCTCGTTCATGAACGAGGTCGCGAACCTCTGCGAGCGCGTCGGCGCCGACGTCGACTTCGTGCGCCGCGGCGTCGGTCACGATCGCCGCATCGGCCACCACTTCCTGTTCCCGGGCGTCGGCTACGGCGGCTCCTGCTTCCCGAAGGACGTGCAGGCGGCCATCCACACCGCGCAGGAGTACGGCCTGTCCTTCCCGCTGCTCACCGCGGTGGAAGAGGTGAACGACGCGCAGAAGCGCGTGCTCGTCCAGAAGGTGGTCGCCGAGTTCGGCGACAAGCTCGAGGGCAAGCGCTTCGCGATCTGGGGCCTCGCCTTCAAGCCGAAGACCGACGACATGCGCGAGGCGCCGTCGATCGAGGTCATCGAGGGCCTGCTCGCTCGCGGCGCGCAGGTCGCGGTGCACGACCCCGAGGCGCTCACGCAGGCGAAGCTCGTCTTCGGCGATCGCGTCACGTACCACCGCGTCAACTACGACGCGCTCGAAGGCGCCGATGCGCTCATCATCGTCACCGAGTGGAACGAGTTCCGCCGGCCCGACTTCGCGCGCATGAAGCAGCTGCTCCGCTCGCCGATGATCCTCGACGGCCGGAATCTCTACGAGCCCGACGTCATGCGGCAACACGGGTTCACCTATCTGCCCATCGGCCGAGCGCCGGTGCGGCCGGAACGCTAGGAGGCCGCATGGCGCGGGTCCTGATCACGGGTGGCGCAGGCTTCATCGGCTCGCATCTCTGCGAGCGGTTCCTGTCCGAGGGGAACGAAGTCATCTGCATGGACAACTTCCTCACGGGGTCGCCCGACAACATCGCGCATCTCTTCAGCGACCGGCGCTTCACTTTCATCCAGCAGGACGTCACGAACTACATCTTCGTGAAGGGTCCCCTCGACTACATCCTGCACTTCGCGTCGCCCGCGAGCCCCGTCGACTACCTCGAGCTGCCGATCCAGACGCTCAAGGTGGGCTCGCTCGGCACGCACAAAGCGCTCGGTCTCGCCAAGGAGAAGGGCGCCCGGCTCCTGCTGGCGTCCACCTCGGAGACCTACGGCGACCCGCAGGTGCACCCGCAGAACGAGGACTACTGGGGCAACGTGAACCCCATCGGCCCGCGCGGCGTGTACGACGAGGCGAAGCGCTTCGCCGAGGCCATGACCATGGCCTACCAGCGCCACCATGGCGTCGAGACGCGCATCGTGCGTATCTTCAACACCCACGGCCCGCGCATGCGCCTGAACGACGGCCGCGTGGTGCCGAACTTCATCGCGCAGGCGCTCCGCGGCCAGCCGATGACGGTGTACGGCGACGGCTCGCAGACGCGCAGCTTCTGCTTCGTCTCCGACCTGGTCGAGGGCATCACCCGCCTGCTGCGCAGCGACTACGGTCTGCCGGTCAACTGCGGCAATCCGCTCGAGGTGACGATCCTCGAGTTCGCGAAGCGCATCAAGGCGCTCACCAACAGCAAGAGCGAGATCGTCTTCCGCGACCTGCCGGAGGACGACCCCAAGGTGCGGCAGCCCGACATCACGCGCGCCCGCAAGCTGCTCGGCTGGGAGCCGGTGGTCGGCCTCGAAGAAGGCCTGAAGCACACCATCGACTACTTCCGGGACAAGGTATGAAGGTCCTCGTCACCGGCGGCGCGGGCTTCATCGGCTCGCACGTCGTCGACGCGTACGTGGGCGCGGGGCACGACGTCATCATCGTCGACAACATGTCCGGCGGGAAGCGCGAGAACCTGAACCCGAAGGCGCGCTTCCACCAGCTCGACATCCTCGACCCCGAGACGCTGACGCTGATCCAGGACGAGAAGCCCGACGTCCTGAACCATCACGCGGCGCAGATGGACGTCCGCAAGTCGGTCGCCGATCCGGCGTTCGACGCGCGCGTCAACATTCTCGGCACCATCGGGCTGCTCGACGCCGCCCGCAAGGCCGGCGTCAAGAAGGTGCTGTTCGTCTCGTCGGGCGGCGCCGCCTACGGCGAACAGGAGCAGTTCCCCGCGCCCGAGACGCATCCGACGTGGCCGGTGAGCCCGTACGGCGTCTCCAAGCGGTCGGGCGAACTCTACTGCCATTTCTTCTTCGCCGAGTACAAGCTGCCGTTCGTCGCGTTCCGCTACGCCAACGTCTACGGCCCGCGCCAGGACCCGCACGGTGAGGCCGGCGTGGTCGCCATCTTCAGCGGCAAGATGCTGCGCGGCGAGCCCGTCACCGTGAACGGCGACGGCAAGCAGACGCGCGACTACGTCTTCGTCGGCGACGTCGCGCGCATGAGCCTGCTGGCGCTGGAAAAGGATGCCACCGGTCCGGTGAACGTCGGTACCGGCATCGAGACCGACGTGAACCAGCTCGCGGCGCACCTGCTCGAGGCCGCCGGGAGCAAGTCCGAGGTCACGCACGGGCCCACCAAGGGCGGCGAGCAGCGTCGCAGCGTCGTCGACATCCGCCGGGCCTCCGAGGTGTACGGCTGGCGCCCGGAGGTGTCGCTGCGCGAGGGCCTCGGGCGCACGGTCGAGTTCTTCCGCGCCAAGGCCGCCGCGGGCCGCTGATCCGGCGGGCCAGCTTGCGGAGCCCCGTCGGCGCACCGTAGAGTCGCCGACAGTCTCACGTCAGGGGCCCCACGCTGGACACATCCCGCATCCGCAACTTCTCCATCATCGCGCACATCGACCACGGGAAGTCGACGCTCGCAGACCGTCTGCTCGAGCGAACCGGCACCGTCTCGAAGCGCGAGATGTCGTCGCAGTACCTCGACGACATGGACCTCGAGCGCGAGCGCGGCATCACCATCAAGGCGCGCTCGGTGCGGCTCAACTACACGGCGCGCGACGGCAAGGACTACGTCCTGAACCTGATCGACACGCCCGGCCACGTCGACTTCACGTACGAGGTGTCGCGCAGCCTGGCCGCCTGCGAAGGGGCCATCCTGGTGGTGGACGCGTCGCAGGGCGTGCAGGCGCAGACGATGGCCAACGTCTACCTGGCGCTCGAGCACGACCACGCCATCGTGCCGGTGCTGAACAAGATCGACCTGCCGAGCGCCGAGCCCGACCGCGTGCGGCAGGAGATCGAGGACGCCATCGGGCTCGACGCCTCGGGCGCCATCCTCGCCAGCGCGAAGGACGGCACCGGCACCGAGGACATCCTCGAAGCCATCGTGCGCGACATCCCGCCGCCGACGGGCGATCCGGCGGCACCGCCGCGCGCGCTCATCTTCGACTCGTGGTTCGATCCGTACCACGGCGCCGTGTCGCTGATCCGGGTCATGGACGGCACCCTGCGCAAGGGCCAGCGCATCCGGCTCATCGCGGTGGGGAAGGAGTTCCTCATCACGCGGCTCGCGGTGCTGTCCCCGCGCGCCGTCGAGGTGCCGGAGCTCGGTCCCGGCGAGGTTGGCCTGCTGTCGGCGGCCATCAAGGAGGTCGCCGACACCAAGATCGGCGACACCATCACCGACGCCGACCGTCCCGCCGCCGAACCGCTGCCGGGCTTCCTGCCGGTGAAGCCGATGGTCTTCGCGGGGCTCTACCCGTCCGACTCCGCCGACTACGACGACCTCCGCGACGCGGTCGACAAGCTCCGTCTCAACGACTCGGCCTTCTCGTACGAACCGGAGACGTCGCTGGCGCTCGGGTTCGGGTTTCGCTGCGGCTTCCTCGGCCTGCTCCACATGGAGATCATCCAGGAGCGGCTCGAGCGCGAGTTCAATCTCGCGCTCATCACCACGGCGCCCACGGTGGCGTACCGTGTGGTCCGCACGGACGGCGAGGCGTTCCTCATCGACAGCCCGGCGAAGCTGCCGCCGTCGCTGCAGATCGACCACATCGAGGAGCCGTACATCCGCGCCACGGTGCACCTGCCGACGGAGTTCCTGGGCGCCGTCCTCGGCCTCTGCCAGGAGCGGCGCGGGATCCAGAAGGAGATCAAGTATCTCGGGGAGACGCGCGCCATGCTCATGTACGAGCTGCCGCTCGCCGAGGTGGTGATGGACTTCTACGACAAGCTCAAGTCCATGACGAAGGGCTACGCGTCCATGGACTACGAGTACCTCGACTTCCGGCCCTCCGAGCTGGTGAAGCTCGACCTGCTCATCAATGGCGATCCGGTCGATGCGCTCTCCGTCATCGTCCACCGCGACGGCGCGTATCCGCGTGGCCGGGACTACTGCCAGCGGTTGCGCGAGCTGATCCCGCGACAGATGTTCGAGATCGTCATCCAGGCCGCCATCGGCGCCAAGATCATCGCGCGCGAGACGGTGAAGGCGCTGCGCAAGAACGTCACCGCGAAGTGCTACGGCGGTGACATCAGCCGCAAGCGCAAGCTCCTCGAGCGCCAGAAGGAAGGCAAGAAACGGATGAAGCAGGTGGGACGGGTCGAGATCCCGCAGGAGGCCTTCCTCGCCGTGCTGAAGGGTGGCGAATGACCAGACCCTCGTCTATGCTCCGCCGCCATGGCTGAAACCGAGGCGCAGCGCCAGAAGGTGCCCGCGGCGATGGCGCCCGCCGTCGCCAAGCGCAAATCGACGGTCCGGGAGTACGCGGAGGCGCTCGGCGTCGCCCTGCTGCTGGCCCTCGTCATCCGCACCTTCGTCGTGCAGGCGTTCAAGATCCCGTCCGGCTCGATGCTGCCGACGCTCGAGATCGGCGACCACATCCTGGTCAACAAGTTCATCTACGGGCCGCGCCTCGAGATCCCGCTCACGCAGATGTCGCTCGGCCAGCTGCCGGGCATCCGCAAGCCGAAGCAGGGCGACGTCGTCGTCTTCATCTGGCCGAAGGACCGCACGAAGGACTTCATCAAGCGGGTGATCGCGGTCGAGGGGCAGACCGTCGAGGTGCGGAACCGCGAGGTCTTCATCGACGGCAAGCCCTGGGACGATCCGCACGCGGTGTTTAACGAGCGTCGCGCCAACGTGGCGCCGTCGACGGGCGACAACTTCGGCCCCTTCGAGGTGCCGGCGGGCCATGTCTTCGTCATGGGCGACAACCGCGACCAGAGCTACGACTCGCGCTTCTGGGGACCGGTGCCGATCGAGGACATCAAGGGCCAGGCGCTCGTCATCTACTGGTCGTGGGACGGGCCCGACCGGTGGGTGCGCTGGGACCGGCTCGGGCGGCTGGTGAACTGAGTCTCGGGCGGCCGACCGACATGAGTGGTGGACACGATCGGGTTCGTGACGAGTGGCAGGGCGTGGCCTCGGGGTGGCGGCGGTGGGAGCCGTTGTTCCAGTCGTTCGCGTGGCCGCTCGCGCTGCGCATGGCGACGGCGGCGGAGATCGGGGCGGGGCAGCGGGTGCTCGACGTCGGGTGCGGCATCGGCGATCCGACCCTGCAGGTGGCCGTCCTCACCGGACCGCACGGCCGCGTGCTCGGGATCGACCTCGCGGAGGGCATGATCGACATCGCGCGCGAACGCGCGGCGGCGCTCGGGCTGGCGCACGTCGAGTTCCGCGTCGCCGACGTCGCCACCATCCCGCTCGTCGAGGAGAGCTTCGACGCCGTCATCGGTCGCTGGAGCCTGATCTACGTCGACGACGTGCCCGGTGTGCTGGCACGGCTGCGGACGGCGCTCGTCCCGGGCGGACGCATCGCGGTGTCGGCCTGGGCGCCGCCCGAGGCCAACCCCTGGTTCACGGTGCCGCTGGAGGCGCTCGGTCGCATCCGACCGCTGCCGCCCGCCGATCCGGACGTTCCCGGTGTGTTCCATCTGTCGGCCGACGGTGCGCTCGCACGCGCCCTCGTGCAGGCCGGGTTCCAGAGCGTCGACCAGGAGCGCGTCGTCCTCTCGCAGCTGGCGCACGACGCCGGCGAGTTCTGGGGCATGATGACCGACATGGCGGGACCGCTGGCGCCGCTGGTCGCCGGGCTGTCGGCCGAGGAGCGCGCCCGCGCGGCGGCGGACGTCGCCGCCGGCCTGGAGCGTTTCCGCTCGGGTGACGTGCTGCGCGTCCCGGCACAGGCGCAGCTGGCCTGGGGACGGGTGTAGCTACTCGATCGTGTGCGCGCCCGGTCCGAGCTCGCGGACCTGACCACGCCAGGTGAGCTCGGCGTCGATGCCGTCGGGGAGCGTGACCGTCGCGGTGGTTTCCGTGCAGCGGACGGCGATGGGCCCACGCGGTGTCGGGACGACGCCTTCGGCCCACGCCAGGTCGCCGAGCTGCGGCGCGATCGCCGTGCGCGCGTAGCCGGGGACGAGCGGCTCGACGCCGAGGACGTGCGTCGCGAGCGAGCCGGCCACCGCACCCGACCAGCCGTGGCACAGGCTCACGCCGTAGCGACGGCCGTACAGCTCGAGCTCGGTGTCGCGCGACTCCTCCGGATCGAAGCTCTCCCAGAAGGTGGTGGCACCGCGGTCGAGCATGCCGCCCCAGTAGCGACGGATCAGGTCGAGGGCCGCCTGCGTGCGCCCGCCACGGAAGAGCGCCTCGACGTTCAGCCCCTGCCCATAGCCGGTGGTCGTCGGGCCGAGACGACCTGCGGGTGACGACAGGGCGTCGAGCAGCGTCGCCCGCTGTGGCGCGGTGCCGATGGCGGTGAGGATCGCCCACGCGACGGTCATCCGGCTGACGTGACGGCTCATCTCGCCGCCGCGCACCCAGTCGACGACGAGGCCGCGCGGCGTCTCCTCGAAGCAGCGCTCGCTGACGTGCTCCTGCAGCAGCGTCGCCTGCTCGCTCCACGGCGCGACGTCGGCCGCGGCGCCGACGGCGGAGGCGATGCGCGCGCCGGCCTGCAGCGCCGCCGACGTCAGCAGCGACAGCGCCGTCACGTAGCCTTCCTTCTCGACGGGGCAGCCGAAGGGCTCGCGGCGATCCCAGTCGAGGAACAGCCACCAGTCGGTCTCCTCCTCGGGGCCGACCAGGCCGTTCGGTCCCGTGCGCTCGCCGAGGAATCCGAGCGCACGCCGCACCACGGGAAACAGGAGCGCTGCGGTCTCGAGGTCGCCGGAGAGGGCCAGGTAGCGGTCGACCGCGAGCACGAACTGCGGCACGTAGTCGGCGACGACGAGATCGTTCGGATGCGGCCCCACGCCGGGCAGGGCGCCGTTGCGGAGCTGCGTCCCGGCGGCGAGGAGCAGCGACCGGCGGAGCGGCGCGAGATCGCCCATCGTCTTGCCGAACACGGGGGCCACGGCGGCGAGGTCGCCGAGCCAGAGCAGGCGGTCGCGCTTCGGACCGTCCTCGACGTAGTCGTGCGTGCACCGCAGCACGGTGCGACGGGCGGTGTCGTAGACGCGGTCGAGCAGCGGGTCGGCGCAGCGGAACTCGCCGGCGAGCGCGACGTCGGCCTCGAAGGCGTCGAGCGTCACGAGCACGTCGGCCGGCTCCGGCGAGTCGTTGCGGACGAGCACCCAGCGCAGCGCCGTCCGCCGACCGTCGCGCCACGTGCCGGCGGTGGCGAGCTCCACCGCGCGCAGCGGGTTCTCGGTGCGCTCGTCGAGGTCGCGTGCCTCGGCCTCCGACTCGCCGGGCGACACCGTGAGCTTCACGGGCGCCGGGCTCTGGACGGCGAGGTGGCCCACCAGCTCCTCCCCGAAGTCGACGACGAGCGCGCCGCGGGGGGCGATGGGCTGGCGCTGCACCGGCTCGCACCGGCGATGGCGCACGCGTGGCATCGGGCGATCGGCCTCGCGCTCGATGCGTCCGCCGCGCCGCGGGAGGCGGAGCAGCGGCGACGCGGTGAGCGGGTGCACGAAGGACGCCTCGGCGAGCTCCCACTTCGCGTCCGGCGTCCGCTTGATCAGCATCTCCCACGCCGACGACGCGAGCGACGGCCGCGTCGGCATGATCCGTTGCAGCGTGGCGCGCCGACCGGTGGCGAGGCGAGCGAGGGGCTGGCCCGGCACCTCGACGTCGACCTGGCAGAAGACGCCCACCTGCACCGGGAGCGGCATGCCGACGACGGTCGGCGTGTCGCGATAGGCGGCCTCGAGCACGAGGTCGTTCATGCCGCCGCGGAGCTCGCTGGCGAGGTCGATCTCGAACGCCTCGCCGCGGACCAGGAGGCGCTGCGGAATGTCGAGCGCGACGCCGTTGACGGTCAGCAGGCAGAGCGGTGGCTGCGACGCGGCGGACAGGAAGTTGAGCGGATGGCTGCTCCACAGGCCGGCCGCGCAGAGCCAGGCGCGGGCGGCGTGGGGCGGGCCGTCGAGCGTGAACCGGGTGCGGGCGAGGATGGCGTGACAGCCGAGCTCGCTGAGCGCCCAGCAGGCGTCCCAGTGGTCGGCCAGGCGGGCGTCCGGCTCCGGGGGCTCCCAGGCGCGAGGGGCGTCCATCGGGATCATCGTAGCTGGCCGGGGCGTGGGTCCCCAACGCTACGCGATGGCCTTGCGGGTTGCGACGAGGAGACCGCTGGCACACGCCAGGGGGGCCAGGACGAGCTCGGGACGGGCCTGGAGGGCGGCCATCAGCCGCGGCACCAGGACCAGCCCGTCGGGGAAATCGGGCTTCGGGAGCAGATCGTCGACCACGTAGAGGCCGCCCGGTGCGAGGCGATCCAGGGCGAGCTCGAGCCCGTCGTACTTCCCGGGGTAGGCGTCGGCGAAGATCAGGTCCCAGGGGCCGGCCGCGGCCTGCAGGAACGCCACGCCGTCGCCGACGTGGAACGTGACGCGGGCATCGTGTCCGAGGTGCCGGCGGGCCACGTCGACGGTGGCGGGCTCGACGTCGACGGTGGTGAGGCGCGCGCCGGCGTCCATGCCGTCGAGCAGCCACGCGGTGCCGTGCCCGGTGCCGGTGCCGAGCTCGAGCAGGCGGCCGCCGGGCTTCGCCGTGGCGAGCGCCCGCAGAAGCGCGCCCGTCGGGGCGTCCGACGAGAGCCCGAAGCCGAGGGCGAGCGTGTCGCGCTGGATCGCGGCCAGAACCGCGGGGGCGATGGGGTCCATCATGTCGGGTCGAAGGTGTTGCGGCCGTCGGTCGATCGGAGACGTCCGGTGCGCCCGACGCCCTCTGCGCGCTCGAACGATTCGAGCACGCCGCGGTCCGCCGGCAACAGCGCGACGAACCGACGACGGTCGTCGAGCCGTCCCAGGCAGAGGCCGCGCTCGGGTGCGCCGTCACGCCCGTGGACCACGGTGTACGTCTCGAGTGTGCCGTGGCCCGCGGCCTCGTCGGCGACGGTGGGGGTGGGCTGAGCGTCGACCCACGCCTGCAGCGACGGCCCACCGGCGCGCTGCCAGCCGCGCGGGGGCGGCGCGCCGCCGTAGACGCCGAGGGCGTGCTTGGTGGCACTCCATCCCAGCGCGTGGACGAGCGCGTGGCCGTCGCGATCGGCGCGGAGGCGCTGCATCGCGCTCGCGATCGCATGCGTGGTGTAGTTGTTCCCCGGACCGCCGAACCAGGGCAGGCCGCCGGCGAGCGTCAAGGGGCGGTCTGTCGCCGGGTCGATGCCGAGCATCGTGGCCACGAGGCGCGGCGCGATCGGGAAGCAGCTGTAGAGGTCGAGGTGCGCGATGCGCTCGAGCGGCACGTCGACCGCGTCGAGCAGCAGCGCCGCGGCGCGACGCATGCCGGGCAGCTCGTGGAGTGCATCGCGTTCGGTGAGGAACCAGTGCTCGGCGACGTCGACGCCGCCCCACGGCCACACCCACCGGTCGTCCGCGACGCCGAGACGGCGTGCCGCCGCCTCGCTGGCGACGAGGAGCGCGCCGCCCTGGCTCACCTCGAGGATCGCGTTCAGGTACTTCGGGTAGGGGAACGCCACCATCCGGTTCGTCGGCGTGACGGCCGTGAGCGTCGCCGCGTCGCGGACCTCGGGGAACCAGGCGTACGGGTTCGCGGCGGCCACCCGGGTGCAGCGCGCGGCGAATGCGCCCATCTCGGCGTCGGCCGCGGCGAGCGAGAGGCCGCGCGCGGCGCGGTAGGCGTTCTCGATGAGCGCGAAGGTGACGTAGGCCTCGCGGCCGCCGTGCCGCGACTCGAGCGCGCTGGTGCCGTCGCGCATATCGCCCCAGCGTTCCGCCGACGTCTCGGAGCGGGGCGTCCAGTCGGGCGTGATGCCGGCGCGACCGAGCGCGCGCATCGTGTGCGCGGCTTCGCCACCGGCGAGGAGCGCGACCTCGCTGCGTCCGGCCGCGATCTCGTCGCAGAGGTGCGCGAGCAGCGACTGCGGCGTGTTCCCGCCCCACGTCGTCAGGAGGCGTCGCCCGGGCGCGCAGCCGAGGCGCGCCGCGAGCATGGTCGCGGTGTCGCCGTAGTCGTGGAAGACGTTGGTGACGACGGCGACGGTGTCGATCGCGGCGGTGCCGACGCCCGCCTCGGCGAGCGCGGCGCGTGCCGCCGCCTCCATCAACCCGAGCGGCTCGAGACCCTGGCGCGGATCGTCGGGACGGTCGGTGATCTGTCCGGCGCCCACCAGCACCGGCTGCGTCGTCATGCGGGTCTCATCCTTGACAGAGGAAAGCGGCGCGGTCGAAAGTCCATCCCATGCAGCACGATTCGTCGTCAAACCGCGCGCTCCGTACGCCCATCTGCGATCTCTTCGGCATCGACGTGCCGATCCTCCTGGCTGGCATGGGGGGCGTCTCGATGGCGCCGCTGGTGGCGGCGGTGTCGAACGCGGGCGGCCTCGGCATCATGGGGGCCGCCAACCTGTCGCCCGACGGGTTGCGCGACGAGATCCGCCGCACGCGCGCGCTGACGACGAAGCCGTTCGCCGTCGATCTGCTGGCGCCCATTCCGGAGATGATCGAGCCCTACCTGCCGGTGCTCTATGACGAGGAGATACGCATCTTCGTCGCCGGGCTCGCCGTGCCCGAGAAGCACGTCGCCGAGATGAAGCGGCACGGCATCACCATCATGGTGATGACGGGCAAGGTGGCGCATGCGAAGCGGGCCGAATCGGCGGGGGCCGACGTCGTCGCGGCGCAGGGCACCGAGGCGGGGGGGCACACCGGCGAGATCGGCACGCTGGCGCTGGTGCCGCAGGTGGTCGACGCGGTGAAGATCCCCGTCGTCGCGGCGGGGGGCATCGTCGACGGCCGCGGCGTCGTCGCGGCGCTCGCGCTCGGTGCGCAGGGCGCGATCATCGGCACGCGGTTCATCGCGACGCCGGAAGCCACGGCGGCGACGCAGTACCGCGAGGCGCTGATCCACGCCCAGCAGGACGAGACCATCCGCACCCGTTGCTACTCCGGCAAGCCGCTGCGGTCGCTGCGCAACCCGTACATCCTCGAGCACGAGGCCGACCCGTCGACGATGAAGCGCTTCCCCGAGCAGCTGATGATCTCCACGCAGCGCCAGGTGATGGCGTACTGGAATCCCGAGGCCGATCCCGCGCGCACCTGCATGCCGGCGGGGCAGGGCGTCGGCAGCTTCCACGAGATCAAGCCGGCGGCCGAGGTGCTGCGGGAGATCGCGAGCCAGGCCGAAGCGGTGCTGCGCGGCGGAATCTTCGCGCGCCGCTAGCCGGTGAGGTCGTCGCGGTTGCCCTCGACGAGGACGAGCGTCGGGGCGCCCGTGCCGTAGAGCGTGCGGTAGATCTCGACGAACGACAGCAGCGCCGCGACGATCACCGGTGCGACGAAGACGCCGAGGAAGCCGTACACCTGGAGGCCGCCCAGGATGGCGAACAGCAGGAGGAACGTCGGCATCTTGGCGCGCCCGCCGATCAGGATCGTGCGGATGACGTTGTCGGAGCCGCTGATGACGACGACGCCCCAGATCAGCAGCAGGATGGCGCGCACGCTGTGGTCGGTGAACCAGAGGTAGGCCGACGCCGGGAGCCACACGAACGCCGAGCCCGCGGGCGGAATGAACGACGCCACGCCGGTCAGGAAACCGAGGAACACCGCGAAGGGCAGGTTGCCGATGAGCCAGTAGGCGAAGCCGCCGAGGAGGCCCTGCGCCACCGACACCACGATCATGCTCTGCACCACGGCCGACATGGTGTCGTAGAGGCGTCGCGAGACGACGTCCTTGTGGGCCCGCTCCATGGGGATCAACTCGAGGACACGGCCCGCGATGCGCTCGCCGTCGCGGAAGAAGAAGAACAGGGCGAGGACCATGAGGCCGCCGTTCACGATCGTCACGAGGACGTTGCGGGCGACGGCACCGCCCTGGGCGGCGACCTGCTGCGACACGTAGGCGGCGCCGGCCAGGATGAGCTTGATCGGGTCGAGGTCGACCTTGCCGGCGAACGGGGCCGTCAGCTTCTGGAAGAGGCGTCCGACGTTGGAATCCTGGACCTTGGCGATGAACTGGGTGAGCTCGCCGCTCGCGACCATCTCCTGGATGCGGGTGTAGGCCTGCCCGGCCTCCCGGACCAGCATCGACCCCAGGAGGATCGAGGGCAGGATGGCGATGGTGGTGACCGCGATCACCAGGACCATCGCGGCGAGGCCGCGGTTGCCCCGGAAGGCATGCGTCAGCCGGGTGGTGAGGGGGTAGAACGTGAGCGCCAGGATGGCTGCCCACACCAGCGGTCCGGCGAACGGCGCCAGGAACAGATAGAGCTGGTAGAGCAGGAAGACGTAGCCGGCGAGGAAGAAGGCGCCGAACAGGTGTTCCCGCGACACGCGCGGACTCTACAGGCGGTTCCGACGGGCCACAAGCGATCGGCATTGCCTTGACAGGCCGGCGCTCGGTTGGTAACCCCTCACGTCTTATCGAGCACTTACGCAGGCACGTAGCTCAGTGGCTAGAGCGCTTCCCTGACACGGAAGAGGTCGGCGGTTCAATCCCGCCCGTGCCTAGTCACCACCAACGCGCCCGCATCGTCGTTTTTGAATTTGTCGTGTAGCGCCGGATGGCAGAGATCACCGTGACCTTCGAGGACGGCGCCGAAGAGCGTCTGCCCTCGGGAACGACTGCCGCCGACGCCCTCCGGGTGCACGCGGAGCGTGTCGGCTCCGGCAAGAAGCAGCTGAAGCAGGCCGTTGCCGCGCGCGTCGAGGGTCGCGAGTCGAAGGTCGTCGATCTGAGCCGCCCCCTCACCGAGGACTGCCGGCTGACCACCGTCGCCCCCGAGTCGCCCGACGGCCTCGAGGTGCTGCGCCACTCCTGTGCGCATCTGATGGGCCAGGCGGTGCAGCGGCTCTTCCCCGGCACCGAGATCACCATCGGCCCGGTCATCGACAACGGCTTCTACTACGACTTCAAGCGTCCCGAGGGGTTCACGCCCGACGATCTGGTCCGCATCGAGGAGACGATGCGCGCCATCGTCGCCGAGAACCTGCCCGTCAGCCGCGAGGAGCTGCCGCGCGACGAGGCCGTCGCCCGCTTCCGCGCCATGGGCGAGCACTACAAGGTCGAGATCATCGAGGGCATCCCCGAGCCCACGGTGTCGCTCTACCGCCAGGGCGAGTTCGTCGACCTGTGCCGTGGGCCGCACGTGCCGTCCACCGGCAAGATCGGCGCCTTCAAGCTCACCAGCGTCGCGGGCGCCTACTGGCGCGGCGACGCCCGCAACGAGATGCTCCAGCGCATCTACGGCACGGCGTGGGCCACCCAGAAGGACCTCGACGCGTACCTGCGGCGCATCGAGGAGGCCAAGGCGCGCGATCACCGTCGCCTCGGCCAGCAGCTCGACCTCTTCTCGATCCACCCGATCGCCCCGGGATCCCCCTTCTTCCACCCCAAGGGCGCGGTGGTCTACAACACCCTGGTGCAGTACATGCGTAGCCTCTACGGGCGCTACGGCTACACCGAGGTCATCACGCCACTCATCTACAAGACCGATCTCTGGAAGACGTCGGGGCACTACGAGGCCTTCCACGACGACATGTTCCTCATGGCCGCCGACGATGACGAGTACGGCGTGAAGCCCATGAACTGCCCGGGCCACTGCTACCTGTTCGCCACCAGCAAGCACTCGTACCGCGATCTTCCGGTCCGCTTCGCCGACTTCAGCCGCCTGCATCGCTTCGAGCCGTCGGGGACGCTCGCCGGTCTCACCCGCGTGCGCTCGATGGCCCAGGACGACGCCCACATCTACTGCACGCACGAGCAGATGGAGGCCGAGCTCGACGCCTTCGTCGCCATGACGCGCGAGGTGTACGACGCCTTCGGCTTCGATCGCGTCGAGGTGTCGATTCAGACGCGCCCGGAGAAGTACCTCGGCCGTCTCGAGCTGTGGGACGAGGCGGAGAAGGCCCTCGCGCGTGCCGCCGAGAAGACGGGGTTCCCCGTCACGACGCTCCCGGGCGAGGGGGCGTTCTACGGGCCGAAGATCGGCTTCGACTTCCGCGACGTCCTCGAGCGCTCGTGGACGCTCGCCACGGTGCAGATCGACTGCGCCATGCCGGAGCGCTTCAAGCTCGAGTACGTCACGCCCGAGGGCACCGACGCCACGCCCGTCATGATCCATCGCGCGGTGCTCGGCTCCATCGAGCGCTTCATCGCGATCCTGCTCGAGCACACCGCCGGCAAGCTGCCGCTCTGGCTCGCGCCGGTGCAGCTCCGCGTCGTGCCCGTCAGCGAGAAGGTCGAGGCGTGGGCGGCGCAGGTGCGCGACACCTGCCTGCAGGCGGGGCTTCGCGCCGAGGTGGACGTTCGCAACGAAAAGCTCGGCTACAAGATCCGCGAGGCGCAGCTCGAGAAGATCCCCGTCGTGGCGGTGGTCGGCGAGCGCGAGGCCGCCGACGGTACGGTGGCGCCGCGCATCGGCGGCGAAAACCGTGATCCGATGGCGCTCGAAGCGTTCGTGGCCCAGGTGCGGGCCGACGCCCGTATGCCCGGAGGTGTCCCATAGCGAAGATCGAAGAGCGAGTCCGCATCAACCAGCAGATCCGCGCCCGCGAGATCCGCGTCATCGACGCGGACGGAGCGCAGCTCGGCGTCATGACGCCGATGGACGCGCAGCGGGTTGCGGACCAGAAGGAGCTCGACCTGGTCGAGGTGGCGCCCACGGCGAATCCGCCGGTGTGCCGCATCATGGACTACGGCAAGTTCCGCTACGCCCAGAAGAAGAAGGCGCAGGAGTCGCGCAAGAAGGGGTCGGCCAGCCTCTTGAAGGAAGTGAAGGTCGGCTCGCAGACCAGCGGGCACGACGTCGACTTCAAGGTGGGCCACATCCGCGACTTCCTGGGCGACGGCCACCGCGTCAAGGTGACGGTCTTCTTCCGCGGGCGGTCGATTACCCATCCGGAGCTCGGTCGAGCCATGCTCGAACGCATCGCCGGCATGGTGCAGGACGTCGCGCAGATCGAGCAGCAGCCCCGCATGGAGGGCCGCAGCATGTCCATGATGCTGGTCGGGAAGTAACGAGAAGGAGTGCAGTCATGCCCAAGATGAAGACGAACCGGGCCACCGCGAAGCGGTTCAAGATCACCGGGACCGGGAAGATCAAGCGCAGCCACGCTGGCCTGCGACACATCAACAGCCACATGACCACCAAGCGGAAGCGGCAGCTCCGCAAGGCGACGCTCGTCGCCAAGGGCGACGAGAAGAACATCAAGCGCCTGCTGCCGTACGGCTGAGCGCCGGAGAAGGAGTGTAAGCGATGCCTCGCGCAAAGGGCGGCCCGAAGACGCGCCGCCGCCACAAGAAGACGTTGAAGCTGGCGAAGGGTTACGTCGGCGGCCGACGCAAAACCTATCGTCAGGCTCGGGAGACCGTCGAGCGCGGGCTCACGTACGCCTACCGCGACCGCAAGGTGAAGAAGCGTGAGTTCCGCAGCCTGTGGATCGTGCGCATCAACGCCGCGGTACGGCCGCACGGCCTGTCGTACAGCAAGCTGATGGCGGGCCTGAAGGCGGCCGGCATCGCCGTCGATCGCAAGATCCTGGCGGCGCTGGCGCTCGACCAGCCGCAGGCTTTCGGTGAGCTCGTCGGGCTCGCCAAGTCCCACGTCCCGGCTACGGCGACGGCGTAGTTGAAAGCGGAGCTCGCACAGCTCCGCGAGGCGGCCGTCGCCGAGATCGGCGCGGCCGCGAGCGAGGAGGCCGTCGAGGCCATCCGTCTCCAGTACCTCGGCCGCAAGGGCTCCCTGAACGCCATCCTGCGCGGGCTGGGTCAGCTCGACGCGGCCGAGCGTCCGGCGATGGGTGCGCTCGCCAACGAGGTGAAGGTGGCCATCACCACCGCCCTCGACGCCAAGGGCGCCACGCTCGGCGAGGCCGCGCTCGCCCGCACGCTCGCGGAAGACCGGTTCGACGTCACGCTCCCGGGCCGCCGACGGCCCCGCGGGCACGTCCACCCGCTCCGGCAGACCGAGGACGACATCGTCGACATCTTCGTCGCCATGGGCTTCCGCGTCGCCGACGGGCCGGAGATCGAGAGCGACGACCTCAACTTCGGCGCGCTCAACTTCCCGCCCGACCATCCCGCCCGCGACGCGCAGGACACGCTCTTCGTCGACGCCGGCCCCGGCCTTCTGCTGCGCACGCACACGTCGCCGGTGCAGATCCGCGTCATGCGCTCGACGCCGCCGCCGCTGCGCATCGTGGCGCCCGGCACGGTCTACCGGCGCGACGAGCTCGATCCGACGCATTCGCCGATGTTCCAGCAGATCGAGGTCTTCATGGTGGACGAGCGCGTGACGTTCGCCGACCTGAAGGGCGTGCTGCGCGAGTTCGCGCAGCGGCTGTTCGGCGAGAGCACGGCGGTGCGCTTCCGCTCGAGCTTCTTCCCGTTCACCGAGCCAAGCGCCGAGGTCGACGTCTCGTGCGTGCGCTGTCCGGGGGCGCCGTCGGCGCCCGATGCGTCGTGCCGCGTCTGCAAGGGCTCCGGCTGGCTCGAGATCCTCGGCGCCGGGATGATCCACCCGAACGTGCTGCGCGCCGGCGGCTACGATCCCGAGGTGGTGCGCGGCTTCGCCTTCGGCCTCGGGGTCGAGCGCGTCGCGCAGCTGCGCTACGGGCTCGACGACCTGCGGCTCTTCTACGACAACGACCTGCGCTTCCTCGAGCAGTTCTGATGCGGATTCCCCTCGGCTGGCTGGCGGAGCTCGTCTCGTGGACCGAACCCACGGCGGTGCTCGTCGAGCAGATGACCATGGTCGGGCTCAAGGTCGAGAGCGTCGAGAGGGTCGGCGACGTCGATCCGCTGGTGCGCGTCGGGCGCATCGTCGCCGTCGAGAAGCATCCGCAGGCCGATCGCCTGCGCGTGTGCCGCATCGACGTCGGCGACGCGGAGCCGCGGTGCATCGTGTCCGCTGCGCCGCACCTCGCCGACCGCCAGCGCGTGCCGGTGGCGCTCCCCGGTGCGGTGCTGCCGGGCGGACGTCGCATCGAGGCCGCGGAGCTCCGCGGCATCACGTCCGAGGGCGTGCTGTGCTCCGAAGCCGAGCTTGGCCTCGGCGACGGCGACGACCGGGTGCTCCTGCTGCCCGACGATGCCGCGCCCGGCACGCCGATCCGCGATCTCCCCGGCGTGCACGACACCGTCGTCGAGATCGAGGTGACGGCGAACCGCGGTGACTGGCTGTCGGTGCTCGGCGTCGCACGCGAGCTGGCGGCGGTGCAGGGGTCGCGCCTGCGGCCGCCGAAGACGCGGCTCAAGGAGATCGGTACACCGGCGGCCGAGCAGCTCGCGGTGCGCATCGAGGCCGCCGATCTCTGCCCGCGCTACTGCGCGCGCGTCGTGCGCGGCATCCGGGTCGGGCCGTCGCCCTTGTGGCTGCAGCTCCGGCTCCGACGGGCGGGCATGCGGCCGATCAACGCGGTCGTGGACGCCACGAACTACGTCATGCTCGAGCAGGGCCAGCCGCTGCACGCGTTCGACCTGACGCACGTGCTCGGCGCCGCCATCACGGTGCGACGTGCGCGCGCCGGCGAGACGCTGACGACGCTCGACGGCGTCGAGCGCGCGCTCGTCGCCGACGACCTGGTGATCGCCGACGCCCAGCGGCCGATCGCGCTCGCCGGGGTCATGGGCGGCCAGAACAGCGAGGTCGGGGAGGGCACCCACGACCTCGTGCTCGAGAGCGCCTTCTTCCAGCCGGCGACGGTGCGGCGCACCAGCCGTCGCCTCGGCCTGCCGTCGCAGGCGGCGTATCGCTTCGAGCGTCGTGTCGACCCCGAGCGGGTCCCGGCCGCGATCGACGCCGCGGCGGCGCTGATCGTCCGCCTCGCGGGCGGGCGCGCGGCCCCCGGCATCGTCGAGGCGTTCCCCGATCCGTCGTCGGTGGCGCCAGTGTCCTTCACCTTCCGCCCCGAGCGCGCGATGTCGATGCTCGGCATGTCGCTGTCGCGCAGCGAGATCGGGCGTCGCCTGCGCGCCCTCGGAATCGCCGCCGCCGCCGACGGCCGGGCCCTCCGCCTGACGCCGCCCTCGTACCGCGGCGACCTCGCCATCGAGGCCGACGTCGCCGAGGAGCTGGCGCGCATCGGGGGCTACGATGCGGTGCCGGTGCGCCTGCCCGACGCACCCATCGTCCCCGGCGAGGACGGGGAGGCGCGGGTGGCGGCGCGGCGCATTCGCCGTCTCCTGGTGGCCGAAGGGCTGTCGGAGATGGTGACGCTGACCTTCGTCGACACCGAGTCGAACCAGCGGTTCCCGGGCTTCGTCGGGGCGGGGCTCGCGCCCGTCGCGGTCACGAACCCCATGTCGAGCGAGATGGGCGAGCTCCGTCGCTCGCCACTGAGCGGTCTGGTGCGGGCGGCACGACTCAACGTCGCCCATGGGGCGTCGTTCGTCGGCGCCTTCGAGATCGGCAAGGGCTATGGACGGGACGCCGGGGGGCAGCCGCGGGAGCCCCGGGCCATCAGCCTGCTGCTGTGCGGGGCCTGGCCGGCGCGGGGCGTGGAGCGGATCGGCCCGCCGCTCGACTTCCTCGACCTGAAGGGCTGCGTCCAGAACCTGCTGGCTGGTCTCGGCGCCGCGGGCGAGGTCGTCGCCTGGCGTCCGGGCCCGGAGGCGGCCTTCCTCCACCCCGGCAAGT
The DNA here is from genome assembly GCA_964404165.1 of uncultured Binatia bacterium (SeqCode). Taxonomy (GTDB): domain Bacteria; phylum Desulfobacterota; class Binatia; order DP-6; family DP-6; genus DASYLJ01. The sequence goes on from CAYOIZ010000001.1 coordinate 234,774, forward strand.
CGGCCGCGGTGGTGGTCGACGGGCGGACCGTCGGCGTCGCCGGGGCCCTGCACCCACGACTGGCCCAGGTAGTCGATCTTCCAGGGGAAGTTTGGCTGTGCGAGCTTGACTTCACGGAGGTCGCCCACTATCGTCCGCGCCGCGTCGGGTTGCGGCCACTCCCTCGATTCCCCGCCGTCTCCCGCGACATCGCAGTAGTCGTCGACGAAGTCTTCCTGGCCGAGAGCGTCCTCCAGGAGATCCGGGATTTGGGCGATCCACTGATCGAGACCGCGAGCCTCTTCGACTGCTACCGGGGGGCCCCGATTGCAGCCGGCCGCAAGAGCTTGGGGTACACCATCGCGTACCGCGCCGCGGACCGCACCCTTACGGACGACGAAGTGAACGCCGCCCATCAGCGCGTGCGCGCGCATCTCGCCGCCACCTTTGACGCCATCGAGCTGCGGAGCTGAGCACCCCCATGACGATGACCAAAGCCGACATCGTCGAGCGCATCTACGAGAAGGTGGGCTTCTCCAAGAAGGAGGCCACCGAGATCGTCGAGTCGATCTTCGAGGTGGTGAAGCGCCGGCTCGAACAGGGCGAGAAGGTGAAGGTGTCGGGCTTCGGCAACTTCGTCGTCAACGAGAAGCGCCCGCGCAAGGGCCGCAACCCGCAGACCGGCGAGGAGATCGTCATCTCGGGCCGCCGCGTGCTCACCTTCAAGGCGAGCCAGGTGCTCAAGAAGACGATGAACGACGGCACGCCCGCGGCGGCAGCCGCCGGCGACGACGAATGACGCCCGCGCCCGAGCTCCCCGACAAGCTCTACTTCAAGATCGGCGAGGTCGCGCGGCTGGTGGGCGTCAAGCCCTACGTCCTGCGCTACTGGGAGACGGAGTTCCGGGTCCTGAAGCCGGAGAAGTCCGAGACCCGTCACCGCCTCTACCGTCGCCGCGACGTCGAGATGCTGCTCCTGATCCGCCGCCTGCTGCACGACGAGCGCTACACCATCGAAGGCGCCAAGCGCCGCCTCCGCCAGGGCGTCGAGCCAGAGGAGTCGGCGCCCCCGCAGGACGCCAGCGCCGTGATGGCCAGAGTCAGGGTCGAGCTGCTCGAGCTCTGCCGTCAGCTGGAGCGGGACCCGGCCGTCGAGCCCCCACCGCTCCGCATCGGCACGCCCGACTAGTTTCTGCTCGAGCGTGCCTCCCCTGGAGCGCCGGCTTCGCCGGCCGCGACACCCAGGTCGCGCGGGAACGACCGCAACACCCTCGCGCCCGACCCGCGCATGGCGCGGGTCGGACTACCGCACTCCGCTCGTGCGCTTGGTACGCAGGTGCAGCCGGTAGACCTTCTTGTCGGTCGGCGTCGGCTTGCCGTCGTTCTCGGTGGTGGCGATGCGCTTCGCCTTCCATCCCAGCAAGGAGCTCCGCAAGGCGTCCGGGTCGATGCCGAGCGTCTCGCAGACGTTGTTGAACGAGAAGGGCCACTCGTAGTCGACGGCCTTGATCCAGGCCTCGGACTGCTGCGAGAGGAGCCGCGGATTCGAGCGCGGATTGGTGAGATGCTCCTGGAAGCAGCGGATGCCGTCCTCGAGCACCGCGAGCATCAGCGCCTTCTCGCCGGAGATGTAGCTGTCGCGGCGGTAGCCCTGGCTCACCTGCTCGGGGAGGATGATCTCCGGCGCGAACAGCTCGGCCAGGATTTCGGGATCGCGACGCCCGGGTCCGGGGTCGCGGGCTGGGTCGTGTGCCTGATTGATCGCCTGAGCCTGTTCGGTCGCCATCTTCGCCATGTGTCCCTCCGACGTGACATGGCGGTTGCAACCCGCGCGCCATCATGGTGCGCACGTGTTTGCTCGCTCCCGACGCCATGAGGGTGTCGAAGGCGTAGCTGACAGTCGCCAAATTGACACTCGGGTGACGGCATGCCGCCGCTGTCAGCGTTCTGTCGCTTGACCCCCGCGGACGGACCCCCTAAGAGACGCGGGTCATCGGGGCGTGGCGCAGCCAGGTAGCGCACTCGCTTGGGGTGCGAGTGGTCGGCCGTTCAAATCGGCTCGCCCCGACTCTCGGTGCTCCCGAGGCGGCGGCGTTTGAGCTTGCAGCGTCGCCGCCTTGGTGGCACTTTGCCGTGGCCCATGGACCCGACGCCGCTCATCCTGGTCTGCAACGATGACGGCATCGTGTCGGAGGGCCTCCAGGCCCTGGCCGACGCCGTCAGCGCGCATGGACGGGTCGTGGTGGTGGCGCCCGACCGCGAGCAGAGCGCCGTCAGCCATGCGCTCACGCTGCACCGTCCGCTGCGCATCGACGAGGTTGCACCCGACCGTTTCACCGTCGACGGCACGCCCACCGACTGCGTGAACCTGGCGATCAACGCCATCCTGAAGACGCGGCCCGCGCTCGTCGTGTCGGGCATCAACAAGGGCGCCAACCTCGGAGACGACGTCACCTACTCCGGTACCGTGAGCGCCGCCATGGAAGGGACGCTGCTCGGCGTGCCGTCGATCGCGTTCTCGCAGATCGGCCGTGGCCCGTACGACTTCCGCATCGCCGCCGACTTCGCCGGTCGTCTGGTGGGACGCCTGCTCGCCGAGCCGATGCCGCCCGACACGCTGCTGAACGTCAACGTGCCGCGCTTCGTCGACGGCGCGACGCCCGCCGGCGTCTCGCTCACGCGCATGGGCAAGCGACGCTACGGCGACGCCATCGTCGAGAAGGTCGATCCACGCGGGCGCAAGTACTACTGGATCGGCGGTGAGGAGCTGGCCTTCGTCGAGGAGGAGGGCACCGACTTCTCCGCCTGCCGCGAGGGCCGCATCTCGGTGACGCCCATCCACCTCGATCTCACCAACTACGCGTCGTTCGCGGCGCTGCAGCGACTCGAAGAGGCGTGGTGAGCGACTTCGACTTCGAGCGCGCCCGCAAGCGCATGGTGAGCGAGCAGCTCGTGAAGCGCGGGCTCTCCGATCTGCGCGTGCTCGCGGCCATGCGGCTCGTGCCGCGCGAGCTCTTCGTGCCGGCCGAGCTGCACGAACGCGCCTACGACGACGAGCCGCTGCCCATCGGCAACCACCAGACCATCTCGCAGCCCTACATGGTGGGGCTCATGAGCGAGACGCTGGGGCTGCGCGGCGAGGGGCAGAAGGTGCTCGAGGTCGGGACGGGCTCGGGCTACCAGGCTGCGGTGCTCGCGGCCATGGGTGCCGAGGTGGTCAGCATCGAGCGCCTGCCGCAGCTGGCGACGCGCGCACAGGCCGCGCTCGAGGCGGCCGGGCTCGCGGAGCGCGTCACGATCGAGGTGGGGGACGGCACCCTCGGCTGGGAAGCGGGCGCGCCCTACGACGCCATCGTCGTCACCGCCGGTGCGCCGCAGATTCCGCGTCCGCTGATCTCGCAGCTCACGCCCGAGGGGTGCCTCGTGCTCCCCATCGGCGAGGAGGAGCTGCAGACGCTGGTGCGATTGCGCCGCGGGCCGGACGGGCTCGCCGAGGAGTACATGGGCGAGTGCCGTTTCGTGAAGCTGCACGGGACGTACGGCTGGGAGGAACCCTAGCCGAGGGGAGGGGCGGCGGTCGTGCGGTGGGCTGGGGTGCTGGTGGTGGGAGCGATGATGGCGGCGGCCTGCGGCTCGGCCGGCCTGAAGCATCGCGTGAAGCCGGGGGAGAACCTGTATCGCATCGGCCAGGCGTACGGGGTGTCCCATCGCGAGCTCGCTCGTGCCAATGGCATCACCAATCCCGACCGCATCGAGGTGGGGCAGGTGATCGAGATCCCGACGGCCACGCGCGAGCTGCCGGTCGACGTCATCACCCCGAGCCAGGCCCGTGGCGAGCGGCCGACGGCGCGGGAGCTGCCGTCCGGTCCGGCCCCCTTCGTCTGGCCCGTCGCGGCGGGCACCCTGGCGTCGACCTTCGGGCCCCGGCGGGCCAGCCACCACGACGGCATCGACGTGAGCGCCCCGGAAGGCACTCCGGTGCGGGCGGCCCGATCGGGCCGAGTGCTCTACAGTGACGAGCTTCGCGGCTACGGTAACATCGTCATCATCGAGCACGACGAGGGCTACGCCAGCGTGTACGCACACAACAAGGAGAACCAGAAGCGCGCCGGCGACCTCGTCCGCCAGGGCGAGGTGATCGCGCTGCTGGGCGAAACCGGCAAGACGTCGGGCCCGAACCTCCACTTCGAGATCCGCAAGGACAACATCGCGCGCAACCCGCTCTTCTACCTGCCCCCCATTCCGGGGAGTACGGCGAGTGGTCCGCGCCCGGGAGAGCGAGACTCATGATCGACCTGAACCCGTACATCCGCGACGTCCCCGACTTCCCGAAGCCCGGCATCGTCTTCAAGGACATCACGCCGCTCTTGGCCGACGGTCCGGCGTTCCGGGCCACCGTGGACGCGCTGGTGGAGCCGTACCGCGGCCGCTGCGATCTCGTCCTCGGCGTCGAGTCGCGCGGGTTCATCGTCGGTGCGGCAGCGGCGTACGCGCTCGGCACCGGCCTCGCCGTCGTGCGCAAGCCCGGCAAGCTGCCGTACCGCACGCATCGCGCCACCTACGATCTCGAGTACGGCACCGACACGCTGGAGATCCACCTCGACGGCCTCGGCAAGCACCGTCGCGTGCTGCTGATCGACGACCTGCTGGCGACGGGCGGCACCGCGTCGGCCGCGATCCAGCTGGTGAAGCAGTGCGGTGGTGACGTGGTGGGCTGTGCGTTCATGATCGAGCTCGGGTTCCTCGCCGGGCGGAAGCGTCTCGGGGACGTCGAGGTCCACTCGCTGCTCACGTACTGAGTCTTCGATGGGCGGCGATCACGGCCACGCGCACGCGCGCGATCATGCGGGCGAGCGCGGCGCCGTGCGATCCGGGCTGGTCGTCAGCTCCGTGCTCTGCGTGGCCGAGTTCGTCGGTGGCTGGTGGACGAACAGCCTGGCGTTGCTCAGCGACGCGGCCCACATGCTCACCGACGTCGGTGCGCTGGCCCTGACGCTGTTCGCCCTCTGGATCGGCAGCCGTCCCGCCAGCGAGCGCAAGACGTTCGGCTACTACCGCGCCGAGATCCTGGCGGCGCTCGTGAACGGCGTCGTCCTCTGGCTGGTGGTGGCGTTCATCGCCATGGAAGCATGGCAGCGCCTGTTCGATCCCCAGCCGGTGGAGGCGGGCGGCATGCTCGGGCTCGCCGTGCTCGGCCTCGTCGTGAACGTCGTCGTGGCGTGGCGGCTGCACGAGCACCAGGGCCACAGCCTCAACATGCGCGGCGCGTACCTGCACGTCATGTCGGACCTGCTGGGCTCGGTGGGTGCGATCCTGGCGGCGGTGGTCATCCTCGCCACGGGCTGGTTCCCCGTCGACGCGCTGGTGAGCGTGCTGATCGCGGTGCTCATCCTGTTCAGCTCGTGGACGTTGGTGCGGGAGTCGGTCGACGTGCTCATGGAGGCGGTGCCGTCGCACGTCGACGTCGATGCGCTGCAGCGCGCGCTGACGGAGGTCCCGGGCGTCGCGACGGTCCACGACCTGCACGTCTGGACGCTCACGACCGGTCGTTACGCGCTGTCGGCGCACGCGCTGGTGAGCAAGGCGGTGTCCGACGATCGGCTGCTCGACGCCATGACGGCGGTCTGCGCCGAGAAGTTCCACATCGACCACGTCACCATCCAGCTCGAGCATGACCAGGAACGCCAGGCGAAGGAGCCGGGACACTAGCGACCGCAGGCCCCCCGCGCGTCTTGCCTTGCCCGAAACAGGTGATAGGGAACCGCGACCATGTCGGACACCCGCATCGAGCGCGACAGCATGGGCGAGATGATCGTCCCGGAGAACGCCTACTACGGCGCCCAGACGGCACGGGCCCTGGAGAATTTCCCCATCTCGGGCCTGCGCTTCGGCCGCAGCTTCATCCGCGCGCTCGGGCTCATCAAAGCCGCCTGCGCCCGCGTGAATGCCGAGCTCGGCCTGCTCGACGCGAAGGTCGCCGACGCCATCGTCCGCGCCGCCACCGAGGTGGCCGAGGGGGCGCTCGACGACCAGTTCGTGCTCGACGTCTTCCAGACCGGCTCCGGCACCTCGACGAACATGAACGCCAACGAGGTCATCGCGAACCGCGCCGTCGAGCTGCTCGGCGGCAAGCGTGGCGACAAGGCGCTCGTGCACCCGAACGACCACGTCAACATGGGCCAGAGCACGAACGACGTCTTCCCCACCGCCATCCACGTCGCGTCCTACGGCGACGTCGAGCACCGGCTGCTGCCCGCGCTCGAGGAGCTGGCCGACGCCTTCGAGGATCGCGCCGATGCCTTCGCCGACGTGGTGAAGGCCGCACGCACGCACCTGCAGGACGCCGTGCCGATAACCCTCGGCCAGGAGTTCTCGGGCTACGCCAGCGTCGCGCGGCACGGCGTCGAGCGCGTGCGGGCGACGCTGCCACATCTCGCCGAGCTGCCCATCGGCGGCACAGCCGCCGGCACCGGTCTCAACGCGCCGCCCGGATTCGGCGAGAAGGTCGCCGCCGATCTGGCGCGGGTCACGGGCCTGCCGTTCCGGCAGGCGCCGAACCTGTTCGAGGCGATGCAGAACCGCGATGCCGCGGTCGAGACGTCGGGTGCACTGCGCACGGTGTCGGTGGGCCTGCTGAAGGTGTCGAACGATCTGCGCCTGCTGACGTCGGGCAATCGCACGGGGCTCAACGAGATCGAGCTGCCGGCGACGCAGCCCGGATCGAGCATCATGCCGGGCAAGGTGAACCCGGTGATGCCCGAGGCGATGGCACAGGTGTGCGCCATGGTGATCGGCCACGACCAGACGATCGCCGTGGCGGGCCTCAGCGGCAACCTCGATCTCAACGTCATGATGCCGATCATCGGCCATGCTCTCCTCGAGGCCATCGCGGCGCTCGCGGGCGCCAGCCGTGTGCTGGCGCGCCGCTGCGTCGTGGGCATCACTGCCAACGTCGAGCAGTGCCGCCAGTACGGCGAGCTGACGGGACAGCTCGTCACCGCCATCGCGCCCGTCGTCGGCTACGACCGCGCCGCCGAGCTCTTCAAGCTCGCGATGAAGCGCAACGTCGGCATTCGCCAGGTGCTGCTCGACGAGAAGGTCATGCCCGCCGAGCAGGTCGACGAGATCCTCGATCTCAAGAAGCTGGCGCACGGCGGGCGCGCCGGCGGCAAGGCGTGAGGCGGCTCGCGGCGCTGGTCGTCCTCGGCGCCGCGCTCGCCACGTCGGGCTGCGTCTTCGTCGTCGGCAGCCCGTTCGGGATGTTCGGCGGCGGCCGCAAGCCGCTCGAGGAGACGACGGTCGAGGGCGAGGGCCGCGCGAAGATCCTGCTGCTCGACGTCACCGGTACGATCAGCGACGAGCCGTCGAGTCGGGCCTTCGGCCTGGTCGAGGAGGAGAGCACCGTCGGCCGCGTCGAGGCGGCGCTGGCGAAGGCGTCGGACGACGATCGGGTGAAGGCGGTCGTGCTGCGCGTCAACAGCCCAGGGGGCGGCGTCACCGCGAGCGACGACATCCACATGCAGCTGCTGCGGTTCAAGCGCGAGCGCCAGGTGCCGGTGATCGCGGCGCTGGGGGATACGGCGGCGTCGGGTGGGTACTACGTCGCGTGCGCGGCCGATCGCATCGTGGCCCATCCCACCACTGTGACCGGCTCGATCGGCGTCATCCTGCTGAGCCTCGACCTCGAAGGGCTGATGGCGAAGATCGGCGTGCGCAACGAGACGTACAAGGCCGGCGAGCACAAGGACCTGCTGTCGCCGCTGCGCGCCGCGACGCCCGAGGAGCGTCGCATCGTGCAGGGCGTGCTCGACCACATGCACGAGCGCTTCATCGCGGTGGTGCGGGCGGGGCGGCCGGGGCTCGACACCGCGCGCCTGCCGGAGATCACCGACGGTCGTATCTTCGACGCCACGCAGGCGCAGTCGCTCGGCCTGGTCGACGACATCGGCTCCGTGCACGACGCGATCGAGCTCGCGAAGCGCACCGCGGGCGTGACCGAGGCGCGGGTCATTCGCTACGCGCGTCGCGGTGAGGCTGCCGAGACGATCGCGGCCAGGGCGTCGGGCGGCGCGACGCAGGTGAATCTCCTCGCCGTCGATCTGGGGGCACTCCAGCCGAGCACGCCGCGCTTCATGTACCTCTGGGCGCCCTTCCTCTAGCCTTCCGCCACGCGGAATCCGATGCGCGGGAAGTGCACGACGACGTCGCCGAGGGACGGGTCGCGGCGCCGCACGGCCACCTCGTGCACCGTCGCCGTCACCAGCTCGCCGGTGACCGGATCGAAGCCGTAGTCGTCGGGCGTGACGGTGACCTGCATGCCGGCGGTGAGACCATTCGGTTCGTTCGGCGCGACCCCGGACGGTGCCGCCGGCTGTGCGTCGCGCGCGACGGCGAGCGCCTCGGCCGGCGTGCTGGCGATGCGCTCGCCCACGCCGAGCGCGTCGACGCGATCCATCCAGCCCTGCAGGGTCGGGAACTGGCCGAGGAGCGCCATGGCGGCGGGCGCCATGCGGAGGAACCACAACGGATGCCAGCAGGCGGCGTCGGCGAGGGAGAACCGGGGGCCGAGGAGCCAGGAGCGGCCGTCGGCGAGCTGCGTCTCGATGGTGGCCACCAGGCTGCGCACCTGGTCGCGCGCATGTGGTGCCTGCTTCGGGACGTCGTTGAAGTCGCGTCCCGGCATCATCCTGCTGCGGTCGTCCATGAACGCCTTCGGCAGGAACTGGCCGATCTCGGCGAACAGGACCGGCACCGAGGCGATGAAGAGCAGGCGATCGGCCCACAGGTTCCACGCGTGGCAGGTGCCCTCGGTGGCCCCGGGGTAGATCGTGGGCTCGGGATGGCGCGCTTCGAGGACGCGGGCGATGAGCTGCGTGTCGCAGTAGACGTCGGCGCCGATCTGCAGCACCGGGATGCGCCGGTAGCCGCCCGTGAGCGGCAGCAGGTCGGGCTTCGGCATGATGGTGGGCTGCTCGACCGCGCGCCACGCCAGCCGCTTGTGCGCGAGGAGCTTGCGGACCTTCTCGGAGAAGGGAGAGGTGTCGTAGTGGTGCAGGATCAGATCGCTCATCGGGAGCTCCTTTCGGCGAACCGCCTTGACAGGCTACAGGACGGCGCGTAGACACACACAGTTTCGCCACGTCCGGCACCTTTTAACTTGGCCCTGCGAGGTCAGGAAGGGTTCCATCGATGCTCTCGACCACGCCCCGGTCCTGTTCGGCTCTTCGAGTCCACGAACGCATCGCCTCCCGGCGTCGCCGCGGAGGCATTTTTTTCGCCCGGGAGCCGCGGTGAGCGCCAACGGGAAGCGTCTCGTGATGGATGCGCAGGCCATCCAGCGGGCGCTGGTGCGGGTCGCGCACGAGATCCTCGAGCGCAGCAAGGGCGGGCAGGGGCTGGCGTTGGTCGGCATCCGGTCACGCGGCATCCACATCGCACAGCGCCTCCGTCGCACGCTACAGGAGATCGAGGGCGGTCCGCTGGTGCCGTGCGGCGTCGTCGACATCACGCTCTACCGCGACGACCTCGACCGCGGTCTGCAGAACCCGGTGGTGCAGGGCACCGACATCGGGTTTCCCGTCGAGGGACGACGCATCCTGCTGGTGGACGACGTCCTGTTCACCGGGCGCACCATCCGGGCGGCCATGGACGCGCTGGTCGATTTCGGGCGCCCGCAGTCGATCCAGCTCGCGGTCCTGGTCGACCGCGGCCATCGCGAGCTGCCCATTCGCGCCGACTACGTCGGCAAGAACCTGCCCACCGCGTTCAACGAGCGCGTCTCGGTGCGTCTCGCCGAGGCCGACGGGGTGGACGAAGTCGTGATCGAGAGCTGAGGGAGGGGTCATGGCGTTCACACAGCGTCACCTGCTCGGACTCGAAGGCGTCTCGGCCGAGGCGATCACGTCGCTCCTCGACACCGCGGCCTCGTTCAAGGAGATCTCCGAACGCGACATCAAGAAGGTGCCGGCGCTGCGCGGCAAGACCGTGATCAACCTCTTCTACGAGGCCAGCACGCGCACCCGGACGTCGTTCGAGATCGCCGCCAAGCGACTGTCGGCCGACACCATCAACATCAGCGCCTCGAGCTCGAGCGCCAGCAAGGGCGAGACGCTCGCCGACACCGCGCGCAACCTCGAAGCCATGCGGCCCGACGCCATCGTCGTGCGGCATCCGTCGTCGGGCGCCTGCGCCTTCCTGGCGCGACACGTGACCTGTCCCATCATCAACGCCGGCGACGGCTGCCACGAGCATCCGACGCAGGCGCTGCTCGACTGCCTCACCATCCGCGAGCAGCGCGGCGACATCGCGGGCAAGACGGTGGCCATCGTCGGCGATCTGCTGCACAGCCGGGTGGGACGCTCCAACGTCCACGCGCTACGCACGCTCGGCGCGCGCATCCGCCTGGTCGGGCCGCCCACGCTCCTGCCGCGCGAGTTCGCGCAGCTCGGCGTCGAGCTGCACACGCGGCTCGCCGACGGCGTGCGTGACGCCGACGTCATCATGATGCTGCGCATCCAGCGCGAGCGGCAGGGCAGCAACTACTTCCCGACGCTCGACGAGTACTCGCAGTACTTCTGTCTCACGGAGGACATCGTGCGGCTCGCGAAGCCCCAGGTGATCATCCTGCACCCCGGCCCGCTGAATCGCGGCCTCGAGATCTCGAGCGCGGTCGCCGACGGGCCCTACTCGGTGATCATGAACCAGGTGACGAATGGGCTCGCCGTCCGCATGGCGCTGCTCTACACGCTGGTGGCGCGGCACAAGGCGGAGGACGCCGCCCACGACCTCGAGACGCCGAGCGAGCCGCTGCGGGGGCGCGGAGTGGCACGGGCATGACGACGCGCACGCGCATCGCGGGGGGCACCGTCGTCGATCCCGTCGCCGGGACCGTGCAGCTGGCCGACGTCCTCGTCGAGGACGATCGCATCGCGGCGGTCGGTGCCCCGGGCACGCTGGACGGCGAGGCGCAGGTGATCGACGCCAGCGGCCTGCTCGTGCTGCCGGGCCTGGTCGACATCCACGTCCACCTGCGCGAGCCGGGCCAGGAGTACAAAGAGACCGTGGCGACCGGGGTGGCCGCGGCGCTCGCGGGCGGGTTCACGTCGATCGCGTGCATGGCGAACACCAACCCGGTGAACGACAACAGCGCCGTCACGCAGTTCATCCTCGACCGCGCCAAGATGGCGGGCGGGGCGCGGGTCTATCCCATCGGGGCGCTGTCGGTCGGCCTCGCCGGCGAGCGCATGGCGGAGATCGGCGAGATGCACCGCGCGGGCATCGTCGCCGTGTCCGACGACGGGCGGCCGGTGATGAACGCCGGGCTCATGCGGCGCGCGCTGGAATACACGCGCATGTTCGGCCTCCCGGTCATCGCGCACGAGGAGGACGACAACCTCTGCTGCGACGGCGTCATGAACGAGGGCACGACCGCGCTCCGGCTCGGGCTGCGCGGCCGGCCTGCGGCGGCGGAGGACGTCATGGTCGCGCGTGACATCGCGCTGGCCGAGCTCACCGGCGGCCACGTGCACGTGGCGCACGTGAGCACGGCGGGGGCGATCGATCTCATCCGTGCGGCGCGCGCGCGCGGCGTCGCCGTCAGCGCCGAAGTGACGCCGCACCACCTGTTCCTCACCGACGAGGCGGTGGGCGAGTACGAGACGAACGCGAAGATGGCGCCGCCGCTCCGCAGCGCGGCCGACGTCGCCGCCGTGCGCGCCGGGCTGGCCGACGGCACCATCGAGGCCATCGCCACCGATCACGCCCCGCACCACCCCGACGAGAAGGACGTCGAGTTCGATCACGCCGCGTTCGGCATCGTCGGGCTCGAGACGGCGCTCGGCCTGGGGCTGCGGCTCGTGGCCGAGGGCGTGCTCGATCTGCCGACGCTGGTGGCGCGCATGAGCGTCGGGCCGGCGCGGCTCCTCGGCCTGCCGGCGGGGACCCTGGCGCCGGGGGCGCTCGCCGACGTGACGCTCGTCGACGCCGAGCGGCGGTGGAAGGTTGCGGGACGCGCGTTCCGCTCGAAGAGTCGCAACATGCCGTACGAAGGATGGGACATGACGGGTCGGGTGACGACGGTGCTGGTGGGCGGACGGGTCGTCCACGAAGACAAGGCGGGGACGCCGACGCTGCGGGTGGCCTCCTGATGGCGGGAAGAGACGCCATCCTCGCCCTCGCCGACGGCACCATCTTCCGTGGCCGCGCCTTCGGCGCCGTCGGCGAGGCGTCGGGCGAGCTCGTCTTCAACACCAGCATGACGGGCTACCAGGAGATCCTCACCGACCCGTCGTACGAGGGCCAGCTGGTGGCGATGACGTACCCCGAGATCGGCAACACCGGGGTGAACCGCGAGGACGTCGAGGCGCGCCGGCCGTTCGTGCGTGGCTTCATCGTGCGCGAGTACCGCGACGTGCCGTCGAGCTGGCGCGCGGACCAGAGCCTCGGCGCGTACCTCGAGGAGCACGGCATCCCCGGCATCGAGGGCATCGATACGCGCGCACTGGTGCGCCACCTGCGCGACAACGGCTCGCAGGAGGCGGTGCTGTCGAGCACGGACCTCGATCCGGAGCGGCTGGTGCGGAAGGCCAAGGATGCACCCAGCATGGTGGGCCAGGACCTCGTCACCAAGGTGACGACCACCGAGCCCTACGGGTGGGATCAGGGGCCGTGGAAGCCCGGCGGCTATCTGATGGCCGAGGAGATCGCCGCCGTGCTCGGGCGACCGACACTCAAGGTCGTCGCCTACGACTACGGCATCAAGTACAACATCCTGCGCAACCTGGTCGGCGTCGGCTGCGCGGTGCGCGTCGTCCCGGCCGGCACGCCGGCCGCCGACGTGCTGAAGCTCGGTCCCGACGGGGTGTTCCTCTCCAACGGCCCCGGCGATCCCGACGCGGTGGTGGGTGCGCGCGAGAACGTCGCGGCGCTGCTCGGCAAGGTGCCCGTGTTCGGCATCTGCCTCGGCCACCAGATCCTCGGCCTGGCACTCGGCGGCAGCACCTACAAGCTCAAGTTCGGCCACCACGGCGGCAACCAGCCGGTGCAGGACCTCACCACCGGCAAGGTCGAGATCACGTCGCAGAACCACGGCTTCGCGGTCGACATGGACTCACTGAAGGACCGCGCCGACGTGACGCATCTCAACCTGAACGACCGCACGGTCGAGGGCCTCGCGGTGCGCGGCCAGCCCACCTTCTCGGTGCAGTATCACCCCGAGGCGTCGCCTGGCCCCCACGACGCACGCTATCTGTTCCGCCGCTTCGTCGATCTGATGCAGCAGGCGAAAGGGAACTGACCGCACGATGCCGAAGCGCACCGACCTCCGCACCATCCTCCTGATCGGCTCCGGTCCCATCGTCATCGGGCAGGCCTGCGAGTTCGACTACTCGGGCACCCAGGCGTGCAAGGCGCTCAAGGAGGAGGGCTACCGCGTCGTCCTGGTGAACTCGAACCCGGCGACCATCATGACCGACCCCGAGTTCGCCGATCGCACCTACGTCGAGCCGCTCACGGTCGAAGTACTGGAGCGCATCATCGCGGCGGAGCGGCCCGATGCGCTGCTGCCGACGATCGGCGGCCAGACCGGTCTCAACCTGTCGCTCGACCTGGCCGAGGCCGGGGTGCTCGAGAAGTACGGTGTCGAGCTCATCGGCGCCAAGGTCGACGCCATCAAGCGCGCCGAGGACCGCGACCAGTTCAAGGCCGTCATCCGCAGCATCGGCCTCGACCTGCCGCGCAGCGGCATCGCGCACACGATGGAGGACGCACAGCGGGTGAAGGCCGAGATCGGCCTGCCCGTCATCCTGCGGCCGTCGCGCACGCTCGGCGGCACGGGGGGCAGCTTCGCCGCCACCGACGAGGAGTTCGAGACCAACGTACGCTGGGGGCTCGAGGCCTCGCCGATCAGCGAGATCCTCATCGAGGAGTCGATCGCGGGCTGGAAGGAGTTCGAGCTCGAGGTGATGCGCGACGGCAACGACAACGTCGTCATCGTGTGCTCGATCGAAAACCTCGACCCCATGGGCGCGCACACCGGCGACTCGATCACCGTCGCGCCGGCGCAGACGCTCACCGACAAGGAGTACCAGGTGATGCGCGACGCCTCGGTCGCCATCATCCGGGCGATCGGCGTCGATACCGGCGGCTCGAACATCCAGTTCGCGGTCGATCCGCGCACGGGACGGCAGACCGTCATCGAGATGAACCCGCGCGTGTCGCGCAGCTCGGCGCTGGCGTCGAAGGCCACCGGGTTCCCCATCGCGAAGATCGCCGCCAAGCTCGCGGTCGGCTACACGCTCGACGAGCTGCGCAACGACATCACGCGCGAGACGCCGGCGTGCTTCGAGCCCACCATCGACTACGTGGTCACGAAGATCCCGCGCTTCACGTTCGAGAAGTTCCCGCAGGCGAGCGACGTCCTCGGGCCGCAGATGAAGTCCGTGGGCGAGGCCATGGCCATCGGCCGCACCATGAAGGAGTCGCTGCAGAAGGCGATGCGCTCGCTCGAGATCGGCAGCCACGGCTTCGAGCCGCGTGCCGCCGCGTCGACGGAAGAGCTCGAGGGTCGCCTCCGGGTGCCGAACGCCGATCGCCTGTGGCATCTCGGCGAGGCGTTCCGTCGCGGCATGACCGTCGAGCGGGTGGCGGCGCTGAGCGCCATCGATCCGTGGTTCCTGCGCCACATCGAGGAGATCATCGCCGAGGAGCGTGCGCTCGACGGCGTGCCGCTGGCCGCCATCTCTCCCGAGCGGCTGCGCGGGCTCAAGCAGATGGGGTTCTCCGACGTGCGGCTCGGCGTGCTCCTCGGCACCACCGAGGCGGCGGTGCGCGACAAGCGCGCGGCCGCCGGCATCGCGCCGGTCTACAAGACCGTGGACACCTGCGGCGCCGAGTTCGAGGCCTTCACGCCTTACCTCTACTCGACCTACGAGCCCGGCGGCGACGAAGGCCTCCCCACCGACCGCAAGAAGATCGTCATCCTCGGCGGCGGCCCGAACCGCATCGGACAGGGCATCGAGTTCGACTACTGCTGCGTGCACAGCGTGCTGGCGCTGCGCGAGGACGGGTTCGAGACCATCATGGTCAACTGCAACCCGGAGACCGTCAGCACCGACTACGACACCTCCGACAAGCTCTTCTTCGAGCCGCTGACGTTCGAGGACGCGCTGGCGCTCATCCGGCGCGAGAACCCGTTCGGCGTCATCGTCCAGTTCGGCGGCCAGACGCCGCTCCGCCTCGCGGTGGCGCTCGAGAAGGCCGGGGTGCCCATCATCGGCACGTCGCCGGACTCGATCGACCGGGCGGAAGACCGCGAGCGGTTCGAGCAGGTGCTGAGCGCGCTCGACCTGAAGCGGCCGCCGAACGGCGTGGCGCGCTCGGCCGACGAGGCGGTGCGGGTCGCCGAGGCGATCGGCTATCCGGTCCTGGTGCGCCCGTCCTACGTGCTCGGCGGCCGGGCGATGGAGATCGTCTACGACCGCGACAGCCTGGCGCGCTACATGCGCAACGCGGTCCGCGCCTCGCCCGAGCATCCGGTGCTCATCGACCAGTTCCTCGAGGACGCCATCGAGGTCGACGTCGACGCCGTGAGCGACGGCACCGACGTCGTCATCGGCGGCATCATGGAGCACATCGAGCGCGCCGGCGTGCACTCGGGCGACAGCGCCTGCTCGCTGCCGCCGTACTCGATCGACGCCGAGGTGCAGGGCGACATCCGGCGGCAGACCGTCGCGCTGGCACGCGAGCTGGGCGTCGTCGGGCTGATGAACGTGCAGTTCGCCGTGAAGGACCGCGTCGTCTACGTGCTCGAGGTGAATCCACGCGCCAGCCGCACGGTGCCGTTCGTCTCGAAGGCCATCGGCGTCCCGCTCGCCAAGATCGCCGCCCGCTGCATGGTGGGAACGACGCTGCGGGCGCAGGGCTTCACGCAGGAGATCGTGCCGACGCACATCAACGTGAAGGAGGCGGTGTTCCCCTTCATCAAGTTCCCGGGTGTCGACACCGTGCTCGGCCCCGAGATGAAGTCGACGGGCGAGGTCATGGGCATCGACACCAGCTTCGGCGCCGCGTTCGCGAAGGCCCAGATCGCCGCAGGGACGGTGCTGCCGACGGAGGGGTGCGTCTTCATCTCGGTGCCGCAGTCCGCGTACGCGGCCGTGGTGCCGATCGCGCGCCGGCTGGCGGCGGTCGGGTTCCGGTTGAGCGCGACGCACGGCACGGCGGGACATCTCCGTGGCGAAGGGCTCACCGTGGAGGCCGTGAACAAGGTGAAGCAGGGGAGCCCGCACGTCGTCGACATGCTCAAGCGCGGCGACGTGGCGCTCGTGATCAACACGCCGTCGGGCCTCGAATCCTTCCGCGACTCGTTCCCCATCCGTCGTACGGCGCTCGAGGGCCGCGTGCCGTACTTCACGACCATCGCGGCGGCCGCGGCCGCCGCCGCGGGCATCGAGCTGATGCGTCAGGGACCGTTCACGGTGCTGCCGCTGCAGGAGCACTACGTGAGGACGCGCCAGGGCTGATGGCGGCGGGCAGCGCGCCGCTGGCGGAGCTGCTGCAGGCGCTCGCTCCGCCGCTCGAGTACCTCGCCACCGACGACTTCCGCCGGCTCGACCAGACACGTCTGCCGCTGCGCGCGCTGGCGGAGCGCCTCGAACGGGCGCGGGCGTCGGCACCGGCCAGCGTCGTGCCGACGCTGGATGCGCTCGACGCCATCCTGCGCGGGCTCGCGGGGGATGCGGCGGGCCACGGTGACCTGGTGCGGCAGGCGCACGCGCTGCTCCCGGCGTTGCGCGCGGCGACGGATCCGACGCCGGTGTCCGCGCCGTCCCCCGCGGCCTGGACCGACTACCGACCGAGCACCGGCAACGTCGACATCGGGTTGGCGCGGCTCGGCGATTCGGTGTCGGCGATCCGTTCCGTCGGGCCGAAGCGTGCGACCGAGCTGCAGCGGTTCGGCCTGCGGACGGTCGAGGACGTGCTCTACCACCTGCCGTTCCGCTACGAGGACTGGCGCACGCGCGTGCCGCTCGCCGCGCTGCGCCCAGGCGACGACGTCACCGCCGTCGGCACCGTCGCCGGGGTGCGGCAGGCGGTGGCGGGGAAGCAGGGACGTCGCGTGCTGGAGGTCATCCTGCGCGACGGGGGCGCCACGCTGCTGCTCGTCTGGTTCAACCAGGTGCCGTACTTCGCGAACCGGTTCAGCGTCGGCCAGCGGCTGGTCGTCCATGGACGGGTCGATCCGCCGATGCACGTGGGCTCGAACCGCATGGTGCATCCGGACGTGAGCACGCTCGGCGAGGACGAGTCGCTGGATGCCTCGATGCCGCCGGTGGTACCGGTGTACGAGAAGCCCACGGCGATGCCCGTCGGCGCGCTCCGTCGCATCGTACAGACGGCGGTCGAGACCCATGCCGATCGGGTGCCGGCGGGGCTGCCGCCCGCCGTGGCCGCGCGCCAGCGCCTGCTCGATCCGGCACGCGCGCTCCGCCACGTGCACACGCCGCCGGCCAACGCCGATCTGGTGGCGCTCACCGATCTGCGCTCGCTGGCGCACCGGTCGCTCATCTTCGACGAGCTGTTCTTCCTGCAACTCGGGCTGGCGTTGCGTCGGGAGGCGGCGGGGCAGGAGCCCGGAACGGCGTTCACGCCGCCGGGTCGGCTCGTCACCATGCTGCGGGAGCGACTGCCGTTCCGTCCGACGAAGGCGCAGGAACGGGCCGTAGCGGAGATCACTGCCGATCTGGCGCAGCCGCACCCGATGCGGCGACTCCTGCAGGGCGACGTCGGCAGCGGCAAGACGCTGGTGGCGCTGATGGCGGCGCTGGTGGTGATGGAGGCCGGCTGGCAGGTGGCGCTGATGGCGCCGACGGAGCTGCTGGCCGAACAGCACTGCGAGACCATCCGTCCGCTGCTGGCGCCGCTCGGGATGTCGCCGGTCCTGCTCACCGGTGCGGTGAAGGGCGCCGCGCGGCGGGCGGCGCTCGCCGGCATCGCCGACGGCACCGTGGGGCTCGCCATCGGCACGCACGCGCTCATCCAGGACACGGTCGAGTTCGCGAAGCTCGGGCTCGCCATCGTCGACGAGCAGCACCGCTTCGGCGTCATGCAGCGCGCGGCCCTGCAGCGGCAGGCGGGTGCCGAGCGCGCCCTCGACGTCCTCGTGATGAGCGCCACCCCCATCCCGCGCACGCTGGCGCTGACGCTGTACGGCGACCTCGCGGTCTCGACGCTCGACGAGCTGCCGCCGGGGCGGACGCCGATCGCGACGACGCTCTGTCGCGAGTCGCGACGCGACCAGATGGCGGCGTGCCTGCGCCAGCAGGTGGCGGCCGGGCATCAGGGCTACGTCGTGTATCCGCTGGTGGAGGAATCGGAGAAGACCACGCTGCGCGCGGCCACCACCATGGTGCACGAGCTGGCAGCGGGTCCGCTCGCGGGGCTGCGCCTCGACCTCGTCCACGGCCGCATGAAGTCCGAGGAGAAGGACGCCGTCATGCGGCGCTTCAAGGCGCGCGAGTTCGACGTCCTGGTGTCGACCACCGTCATCGAGGTCGGGATCGATGTTCCGAACGCGACGGCGATCGTCATCGAGCATGCCGAGCGCTTCGGCCTGGCGCAGCTCCATCAGCTGCGTGGCCGCGTCGGCCGCGGCACCGCGCCGGGGCACTGCTTCCTGATGGTGCCCGACTGGATGCCGGGGGAGTCGTACCAGCGCATGCTCGTGCTCGAGCGTTCGACCGACGGCTTCCGCATCGCCGAGGCCGATCTGGCGCTGCGCGGCGCCGGCGACTTCCTGGGGACGCGACAGGCCGGGCTGCCGCCGTTCCGGGTGGCCAACCTCGTGCGCGACACCGAGCTGCTGCGCGCGGCGCGGGACGAGGCGGAGCGCGTGCTGGCCGACGATCCGGACCTGTCGCGTCCGGAGAGCGCGCTGGTGCGGGCCGTCCTGCGGCACCGCTGGCAGGGCCGGCTCGAGCTGGCACGCGTGGGATGACGCGGCGGCTGGACCTCCGGCGGGCGGCCGAGTAGACACGCCCGCATGACGTTCCCGCGCTCGCTCGTCCTCCTGGCCCTCCTCGCCGCCTGTGGCGGCTCCGATGCGGAGAAGGCCGCAGCCCCGGCACCCGCGCCGGCCGCCCCCGCGGCACCAGCGCCGGCGGCAGCCCCGCCCGCCACGTTGCCCCCGAACGCGCGCACGCTCACGCCCGAGCAGCGGGCCGCGATGGTCGACATCCTCAAGGCCGAAGCCGGCGCCGAGAAGAAGGTCTGGTTCACGGTGGGCCCCGGCAATCCCGAGACGCAGAACCTGAAGGCGCAGTTCGAGGCCGTCTTCAAGGAGGCGGGCTGGGAGACGTCGACCCAGACGCTCACCGGCATGACGCTGAAGCCGGGACTGATGCTGCTGATCGGCGACGAGCAGGGTCCGCCCTACGCCGATACGGCGCAGAAGGCGCTCGAGGCGAGCGGGCTCGAGGTGAAGACGGCCAGCGGCTACCGGCCGTACTTCGAGGAGAAGAAGAAGGAGAACATCGCCTGGGTCGGCATCCCGATGAGCCCGGAGCAGGCGTACACCATCGTGATC
Source organism: uncultured Binatia bacterium (SeqCode) (assembly GCA_964404165.1). Taxonomy (GTDB): domain Bacteria; phylum Desulfobacterota; class Binatia; order DP-6; family DP-6; genus DASYLJ01. Next base: position 254,334 of record CAYOIZ010000001.1, read on the forward strand.
GGCCCGCTGCCTCCGGCGTAGATCCCGACCCGAGCTATTCTCGGGTCGGTGGCGAGCGTGGCACGGTCGTTTCCGCGCGACCTGCATGCCGCGGCCGGCGAAGCCGGCGCGGCACACGGGTACGTATGGGCTACGCGGGTTCTTGCTGCGTCATGCAGTGCAACGTTCCGAGGCCCAGCACGAGATCGACGGCGTGGATGCCGACGACGCGGCGGCTCGGGAAGAGGTCGGCCAGGATCTGCAGGGCGCGGCGGTCGTTCGGGTCGTTGAAGGTCGGGACGACCACCGCCGCGTTGGCGATGTAGAAGTTGGCGTAGCTCGCGGGGAGGCGCTGGCCGTCGAAGAAGAGCGGGGCCGGCATCGGCAGCTCGACGACGCGCAGCCGCTCGCCGTCGGCGTCGGTCATGGTGCGCAGGCGGTCGCGGTTCTCCCGGAGCCGCTCGTAGTTGTCGTCGGTGGTGTCGCGGGTGGCGGCGACGACGATCGTGCGGGCGTCGACGAAGCGCGCCAGGTCGTCGACGTGGCCGTGCGTGTCGTCGCCGGCGATGCCGTCACCCAGCCAGAGCACCTTGCGGATGCCGAGGTGGTCGGCGAGGACGCGCTCGTAGTCGGCACGCCGCATGCCGGGATTGCGCTCCTGCACGCCGCTCAGGAGGCATTCCTCGGTGGTGAGCAGCAGCCCGCGCCCGTTGACGTCGATCGAGCCGCCCTCGAGGACCACGCGCCGCGTGCGGCCGTCGATGGTGACCTCGGGGGTCCAGGGCTCGTGATGCAGGCGGCGGGCGATGCGGGCGGGCACCGCGGCGTCGCGCTTGTGGTCGGGGTACTTCGCCCAGCCGGTGAAGCGCCAGTGGACGGGGCGCACGGCGCCGCCGTCGCCGCGTACGAAGATGGGGCAGAAGTCGCGCGTCCACGAGCGGTCGGTGGGGATCCGGAAGACGTCGACCGCCTCGGCGGGGACGCCGCCCCGCTGCAGCAGCGAGCGTGCCTGCCGCTCGTGCTTCTCGTCGGGGACGAGCAGGCGGATGCGCTCGCCGGTGGCGACGTGGCGGATGAACTCGACGTACACCCAGCGGACCGCCTCGAGCTTGCCGGGGCCGGGCCAGTCGGAGCGCTCGTGGGGCCACGCCAGCCAGGTGGCGGCGTGCGGCTCCCACTCGGCCGGCATGCGGTAGCCCGCCGCCGCGGGCGTGCCGGGCGTCATCGATCGCGGAAGCGCTGCGTGATGTCGCCGTAGGCGTCGATGCGACGGTCGCGCAGGAAGGGCCAGTTGCGGCGGATGTCCTCCTGCTTGCGCCGGTCGCACTCGACCACCAGCACCGCCTCGTCGTCGGTGTTCGCCTCCGCCAGCACGACGCCGAACGGATCGGACACGAACGACGACCCCCAGAACTCGATGCCGCCGTCCGCGGCGCCCTCGTGGCCAACGCGGTTCACCGCCGCGACGTAGACGCCGTTGGCGATCGCGTGCGCACGCTGCATGACCTGCCACGCCGTCCGCTGCGCCGTGCCGTACTCGGCCTTCTCCGCCGGGTGCCAGCCGATGGCCGTCGGATAGAAGAGCACGTCGGCGCCGGCGAGCGCCGTCAGCCGCGCGCCCTCCGGATACCACTGGTCCCAGCAGACGAGCGTGCCGATCTTGCCGACGTGCGTATCGACGGCGACGAAGCCGAGGTCGCCGGGCGTGAAGTAGAACTTCTCGTAGTAGAGCGGGTCGTCCGGGATGTGCATCTTCCGGTAGCGACCGGCTTCCTTGCCGTCGGCGCCGAGCACGACCGCGGTGTTGTGGTACACGCCCGCGGCGCGGCGCTCGAAGACCGAGGCGATCACGGCGACGCCGGTGTCGCGTGCCACCGCCGACAGGGCCTCGGTGGTGGGACCGGGGATGGGCTCGGCCAGATCGAAGAGTGCCGCGTCCTCGCGCTGGCAGAAGTACGGGGTGCGGAACAGCTCGGGCAGGCAGACGATCTGCGCGCCCTGCCGTGCCGCGTCGCGCACGCGGGCGACCGCGGTGTCGACGTTCGCGGCGGCGTCGTCCACGCACCGCATCTGCACCAGGCCGATGCGGAACCGATCGGGGGGAGCCATGTGCGCGCGAGGGTGCCGGTGCCATGGGGCGCTGTCAATCCACGAACCGGACGACAGCGCCCCATGGGCTCGGGCCGTCGCGCTACTCGGAGAGGGCTTCGACGTCCTCCGCGGTGAGACGCAGGGTATCGCCACCGCCGATGCCGCGGGCGGCGAGCGCGACGATCGGGTCGGCCGGGCGCTTCAGGTGGAAGTCGGTGACGGCCTGGAAGGCCCCCACCAGCGAGAGCAGGCGATCCTCGGCGAACGGCATGCCGCCGAAGATGGCCCCGATCGGCACCGGCAGGCCGGCGCTGTTGGTGCTGAAGCCGATGTTGAAGGCGATCTCGGGCAGTCCCAGGATGTCGAACGGCACGGGGCCCGTCTGCACGACGACGTCGCACTGCTGGAAGAGGTCGTCGAGCACCTGCTGCATCAGGACGAACTTGGCGCGCTGGCCTTTCAGGTAGTCCTCGCCGCCGAGGAAGAGGCCCTGCATCCAGCTGTTGAGCGAGACGCCGAAGAGACGGACGTCCTGCTTCAGGAACTCGAGGAACGGCTCGGAGCGTTCGGGCAGGCGCACGTTGTTGAACGAGCCGCCGGTGAGGAGATCCCAGTCGGGGGGCAGCGTGACGTCGACGATGGTCGCGCCGAGCGAGGCGAACGTCTGTAGCATGGCGGCCCGCGCCACGGCGGAGGCCGAGGTGCCGCTCAGGTAGCCGGGGATGACGCCGATGGTCGTCGGCCAGCGCAGCGCGTAGGCGCCGCCCTTCTTGACGGGTGTCGCCGCCTTCACGAGATCGGGCACCGGCGGCAGGCCGAGGGTGCGCGGGTCGTTCGGATCGGGGCCGGCCATGACCTGCGTCATGATCGCGGCGTCCTTGGCGTCACGCGCGAGCGGTCCCGGATGGTCGCGGGTGTAGGTGAGGGGCACGATGCCGTAGAGCGGCGAGCGGCCGACGGTCGGCTTCAGGCCGGTGAGCGCCTGCGCGTTCGACGGCGCGGTGATCGAGCCGCCGGTCTGCGTGCCGATCGACGAGGTGGCCAGGCGGCCGGCCGTCGCCGTGGCGGAGCCGCTCGACGAGCCGCCCGGATCGGTGCTGGCGTTGTTCGGCGTCCAGGCGTTGCGCGTGGTGACGATGCCGTCGGGTGTCGTCGCGCGCGTCGTGGCCAGCGGTCCCATCTGCATCTTGCCGAGGACGATGCCGCCCGCGGCTTTGAGCCGGGCGACGCAGGTGGCGTCGAAGTCGGGGACGAAGTCCTCGAAGATGTACGAGTTCGCCGTCGTGAGCGTGCCGGCGGTGTAGTAGTTGTCCTTGATCGCGAGCGGGATGCCGTGCAGCGGTCCGACGTTGCGGGCGCTGGCGGCGATGGCGGCCTCGGCGAGGGCCTCGCCGCGCACGGTGTTGAACGCCTTGTAGTAGTCGGCGTCGTAGAGCGAGATGCGGTCGAGATAGGCCTGCACGAGCTCCACGGGGGAGAGCTGCTTCTTCTTGATGAGCGTCGCCGCCTCCGAGATCGTGAGCTCGGTCGGATCGGCGAGCGCCTCGGGACGGATCGTCTGCGCGTAGGCGTCGTTGCCGAGCCCGACGGCGGCCATGGCCTGGCGGATGCCGATCGGGGGCAGCACCGTCACGGCACCGGCGGCAGCGGAGAGCGCGCTCATGCGGGTCAGGAAGGATCGCCGATCGATCAGGCGGTCCTGCGGCTGGTCTGTGGTTTCGTCCTCGTCGTTCACGAAAAGCTCCTTCGTCCGGACACTCAGCCGAAGCCGAGCTCCTTGCGTCGATCGCGCAGGCTCTTGCGTCCACCGTCCTCGCTCGCCCACTCGGTGAACGGCGCGGGGTAGAGGACCGGCGGGTTCTCCTGCACGTCGGGGAGGTAGTTGCTGATGGTGGGAACGGTGCCCGTCAGGATGGAGCGACATGCGGTCAGGACGCGCGTCTGGTCCGCGGGCGCGGCGCTGTCGGAGACCGGCAGGACGGAGATGTCGATGCCGATCAGCGCGAGCCGGGCGCGGATGTAGGTGTTGAGCTCGTCCGTCGTCGGTGGAGTGATGGCCACGGAGGCGCCTCCTCTGGTTGCATTCGGGGTCCGCCCAACGCGGACGCCTGCATGATCGAGAGCAAGGCCGATGCCGCGGCGCGCGCACGCGCCGGCGGTGCGTGCGCCGCCGGCGCGTGCGGCGTGCCGCGCGGGCGAGCGGGCTGCCGCCCACGATCTGGGCAGCCTGCACGCCGCTGGCATCGGGACGTCGGGTCGATTTATGGTGCGCCCCCGGAGGTCACTGCCCATGGACATGTCGTACACGCCCGAAGAGGACGCCTTCCGCGCGCGCGTGCGCACCTGGCTCGAGGCCAACGTGCCGCCGCCCGGGTCGCTCGCGGACGACCTCGAGGCGATGCGCGCCTGGCAGCGCAAGCTGCACGCGGAGAAGCTCCTCGCGGTGGCGTGGCCGGTCGAGTACGGCGGTGCCGGGCTCTCGCCCATGGAGCAGGCCATCCTGAACGAGGAGCTGGCGCGGGTGCGGGCGCCGGGCGTCGTCAACGCCATGGCCATCTGGTGGGTCGGCCCGGCGATCATGCGCTACGGCACCGAGGAGCAGAAGCAGCGCTTCATCCCGAAGATCCTCACCGCCGACGAGATCTGGGCCACGGGCTACTCCGAGCCCGCATCGGGATCGGACATGGCGGCGGCCGCCACGAAGGCCGAGCGCGTCGGCGACCACTACGTCGTCAACGGGCAGAAGATCTGGACCACGCTGGCCCACATCTCCGACTGGTACTTCGTCCTCGTCCGCACCTCGAACGAATCGAAGTGGGGCGGCCTCTCCCTGCTGCTGATGGACATGCGCAGCCCGGGCGTGGAGATCCGGCCCATCCGGCAGATCGACGGCGGCTCCGAGTTCAACGAGGTCTTCATGACCGACGTGAAGGTGCCGGTCGCGAACCTGCTCGGGAAGGAGGGCCAGGGCTGGGAGGTGGTGTCGAGCGCGCTCGTCAACGAGCGCTCGGGCATTGCCGGCAGCGTGCGCTCCGATCAGGCGCTCGAGTGGCTCGTCACCACCACGCGCGGCCAGAAGAAGGAGCGCGATCCGCGCGTCCGCCAGCGCATCGCCGACCTCGCCATCAAGGGCGCCATCATGCGCTACGCGGGCATGCGATCACTCACGGATGCCCTCCGCGACCGCATGAACCCGCACCTGTCGGCGGCGATGAAGTTGATGGGCACGAGCCTGGTGCAGGAGTTCTCGGAGACGGCGATGGAGATCCTCGGTCCGTACGCGACGCTCATGCACGACGAGCACGCGCCGTTCGGCGGCCGCTGGGCGCGGCAGTATCTCTACGACCGCTCGATGACGATCGCCGGCGGCACCAGCGAGGTGCAGCGCAACATCGTCGCGCAGCGCGTGCTGGGAATGCCGCGGCGCTGACCGTCAGGCGTGGCCGAGGCCGAACACCAGATTCACGATCAGCCCGAGGACGAAGAGCCCACCCGCCAGCTTGTTGTGGTGGAAGGCGAGCGCCACGTACCACAGCGGCCAGATGCGAAAGCCCGGCGGTGGCGCGTCGGGCTTGGGCTCGTTGTACGCCTTCAGGACGGTGACGAGTCGCGGGAGCGCGAACACCACGAGCAGCACGCCCCAGCCGAGGCTGCCCGTGAGCACCAGCGCCAGCACGATCGGGTAGAAGGCGATCATCAGCGCCTGGTTCAGCCGGATCGACGCCTGCTTGCCGAGGATGACCGGCAGCGTGTTGATGCCGCGGGCGCCGTCCTGCTCGTACTTGTCGACGTGCTTGCCGATCAGCACCGTCGTGACGCTGATGGCGTAGGGCAGGGTGGCGATCCACAGCCACGACGGCACGAAGCCGGCGGTGACGAAGTAGACGCCGCCGATCATGAGCGGGCCCCACACGATGAAGACGCCGGGCTCGCCGAGGCCGTGGTGCTTCAGCTTGAGGGGCGGCGCCACGTAGAAGACGCTGATGAACAGCCCGGCGAGGGCGAACGCAACCACGCCCCAGCCCCGCGCGTCGAACAGGGCGAACAGGATGAGCAGGTCGAGCAGGTTGACGAAGGCGATGCTGGCGATCAGGCCCGACTCGCTGATCAGGTTCGAGAACAACGGATGTGGCGCGTACAGCACGCGCGTGTACTCGGTGGTGTCGACGCCGCCCTGGGTGTCGAAGTAGTCGTTGATCATGTTGTTCGCCGCGTGGGCGAGCACGAGGCCGAGCGTGGCCAGGAAGAAGAGGCCCCAGTCGGGGGCCGGCGCGCTGGCGGCGGCGAGGAGCCCGCCGATCAGCGCCGACGTGATCGTCATCGAGAACACGCAGGCGCGCGTGATGAGCAGCCAGCGCGACACGCCGTCGATGGCGCGCCCCTTGGGGAGGTTGCCCTGCGCCAGGATGTGCCGCCAGTTGTCGACCAGGCCGGCCAGCCCCGGAGCTGCCACCTCTGCGCCGGAGCCCACGGCCTCTACGCGATCCGCCATGGCCGTCGTTTAGGCGGTCGGTCTGCGTGGGTCAACCGATTCCGGGGCGGCTATGCGAAGCGCGTCAGGGCGTGCTCGGCGTAGAAGGTGGGGCCGTCGAGATCGCGTCCCGAGAAGAACATCGGGTCGGTCGCCGTCGCCAGCATGGCGCACACCCGACCGGGGTTCTCGACCGGCAGGCCCTTCGACGCGTCGAAGCCGAACTGGCCCAGCTCGATGGCCATGCGCTCCGTCGCGACGAAGCCCGGCATCAGGCCGATGACGGCGACGCCGTGCGGGCGCAGCTCCTTCGCCAGCCCGGGGATCATGCGGCTGAACGCCGCCTTCGTCAGCGAGTAGCCGAGGCCCCAGCCGCCCTGGCCGATGGGTGCCGGCGTCTCCACCTGTCCCGCGCTCGACGTGACGTTGATGACGATGCCGCCGCCCTGGCGCTTCCACGCCGGCAGGCACAGCTTGATGAGCTCGAGCGGGGCGATGACGTTGCAGAGGAACATCCGTTCGATGAGCGCGATCGGCGTGTCCTCGAACGCGTCCATGTGCCCCGGGCCGACGTAGCGCCCGTTGTTGACGAGCACGTCGAGGCGGCCGAACCGGTCGAGCGCCGCCGTGACGGCGGCCGGCCAGTCGTCCCGCGCCGCCAGGTCGAGCTTCACGACCAGTGTGCGGGCGCCGAGCGCCTCCACCTCACGGGCGGTGTCGGTGAGGCTGCCGGGGAGGGGGTCACTCGACGACGTGCGCACCGTCGACGAGTGCTCGAGACGCTCCGTTCCCGTCACCGTACGGGCCGTGAGGACCAGGTCGAAGCCGCGACGGGCCAGCTCGAGGGCGCAGCCACGGCCGATGCCGCGGCTCGCGCCGGTGATGAACGCGACCTTGCGATCAGACATGGGCGGGCTCCTCGTATCGTCGCCACAGAGTGGTCACGGCGCGGGACGCGATCCGCCAGCCGTCGGTGCGGCGGACCAGGTCGTCGCGGTAGCGGACGGCGACGACGACGTGCGCGCCGTCGGGGAGCACGTGCTCGGCGAGGCAGTCGGTCTCGCTCCGGGCGCGATCGCCGGCGAGGACGACGACCTGGTTGCCCATGCGATGCACGGTGGCGGTGTAGCGGGCCATGGCGCCGCGCAGCGTGGCGAGGGCCGCGTCGATCGTGCCCTGGCCGAGCGCCCCGTCGTAGGCGGCGTCGGGCGTGAAGCAGGCGGCGACGCGGTCGAGGTCGCGGTCGTCGACGCCGCGCGCGTACGACAGCAGGACGTCTCGCACCGCGTCGCGATCCTGGAGCTCGGCTGCCGTCACCGGCCCGTGAAGCGCGCCGGGCGCTTCTCCATGAACGCGCCCATCCCTTCCTGGAAGTCCTGTGAGCGGAACAGCAGCATCAGCTGCATGAGGACGTGATGGGAATGGGCCTCGAAGTCCTCGCCGAGCCCGTGCCGGTAGAGCCGCTTCATGGCGCGGATGCCGAGCGGCGCGTTGGCGGCGATCTTGTCGGCCCAGCGCCGCGTCTCCGCCATGAGATCGGCGGCGGGCACGACCGTGTTGACCAGACCGAGCGACAGTGCGCGCTCGGCCCCGATGTCGTCGCCGATGAAGCCGATCTCGCAGGCCTTGGCCCATCCCACCAGGCGCGGCAGGTACCAAGTGCCGCCGCTCTCCGGAATGATGCCGCGCTTGGCGAAGCCGGGGACGAGGATCGCCGTGTCGCTCATGAGTCGCATGTCGCAGCCGAGCGCCAGGTCGAGGCCGTAGCCGGCGGCGGCGCCGTTCAGCGCGCACAGCACCGGGGTGTCGATCTGGTGCAGGATCACCGTCGGCAGCTCGCGCGTGCCGAAGTGGGCGGCGCCCCCGCCCGACAGCGCGCCGCCGATGCCGCGGCCGGCGGCCGCGTCCTTCAGGTCGAGACCGCTGCAGAAGCCGCGCCCGGCGCCGGTGAGGATGATCGCCCGGACCTCCGCATCGGCATCGGCGTCGAGGAGGCGCTGGCCGAGCGCCTCGAGCATGGGGAAGCTGATCGCGTTGAGACGATCGGGGCGATGGAGCGTGATCGTCGCCACGCCGTCCTGCACGTCGTAGAGGAGGTCCGACATGGCGGCGTCCTCGCACGCCGCTCGTCGCCCTGGCAACCCCACCGCGGGTGCGGTAACGGCTCCATGCCGTGATCCTCCCCCGACGCTCCGAGATCGACGCGCTGTTCCTCGATGCGGGCAACACCCTCATCGCCATGGACTCGACGCTGGTGTGCGAGGTGCTCGCGGGCGAAGGGCTCGTGGTCGCCCCGGCGGCGTTCGAGCGGGCGGAGGCGGCGTCGCGGCCGGCGCTGTCGGCGTTCCTGCACGCGGGCGTCACCAGCGAGTCGCGCGGCACCTTCACGTTCTACGTCCGCACCATCCTCGGCCACCTCGGCGTCCCCGGCGATCTCGACGCGCTCGCGCATCGCCTCGTCGTGACCGTGAAGACGACGGTCGCGACGCAGCGCCTGTGGTCGCGCGTGCTCCCCGGGGTGCCGGCCGCGCTGGCGGCGTTTCGTGGCGCGGGGCTCCAGCTCGTCGTCGTCAGCAACTCCGACGGCACCGTGGAGCAGGGCCTGACCGACGCCGGATTGCGCCCGCTGCTCGACGGGGTGGTCGACTCGGCCGTCGTCGGCGTGGAGAAGCCGGCGCCCGGCATCTTCGAGGCGGCGCTGCGCCTCGCGGACGTCCCGCCCGATCGTGTGTTGCACGTCGGCGACCTGTGGGCCGCCGACGTCGTCGGCGCGCGCGGCGTCGGGCTGCACGCGGTGCTGCTGGATCCGTTCGACGACTGGCACGACGTCGACTGCCCGCGCGTCGCCGACCTGTCGGCGCTGGCACGGCAGCTCCTCGGCGCGACGTCGTGAACGCCGGCGCGCAGTGGCGCGGCCAGGCGGGGTTCTTCGAAATATGGTTCCTCGTCGTCTTCGAGACGGCGCGACGTCGGGCGTGGTGGTTGCGGTACACGACGTGGGCGCCGGTCGGCGGGACGTCGCGGGCCACGATGTGGGCGGCGGCGTTCGACGGTGACGCGGCGCCGTGGGTGCGGAAGACGTTTCATCCGACGGTCCCATCGTCGGACGGGTGGGCGGCCGTCGGTGACAACCGGTTCGACGCGCACGGCGCGCGTGGTCGCGTCGACGCGCTGTCGTGGGACCTGTCGTTCGCGGCGGCATCCCAGCCCCATGGCCCGGCCTGGCTCGCGCGCCTCCCGGCGCCGACGCGCGTCGAGCACCTCGCGGACGGTGCACCCGTCACCGGCTGGATCGAGCGCGACGGCGTGCGCGACGAGCTGCGCGGCGCCCGCGTCGTGGCGAAGCACCTCTGGGGCACGCGTCGCGTGGAGGAGCTGTTCTGGGTGTGCTGTCCCGGGCGCCTCGAGGCGACGGCGGTCCGGCTGCGGCGCGACCGCGGGCCGCGGCTCACGACCGCGTGGCTCGACGACGGGCGCGGGGCGCGCGGATGGGATGCGCCGTGGGACCTGCTGCGCAGCCGCGTCGTCCCCGACGGGCCGGGCGTGCTGCGCGTGCACGCGGCGTCGCCGACCCGACGGCTGACGGCGGTCGCGCGCTGCGATCCAGCGACGCTCGCGGGCTGGGTGTACCGCGATCCCGCCGGGTGGGACGTGCACGTCGCGCAGAGCGACGTCGCCGTGTGTTCGATCGCGCTCGAGACGCGGCCGCACCCGTTCGCCACCTGGAGCGTGCCGGAGCGGTTCGAGGTCGAGCAGGCGGCGGTGGAATTCCACCATCCCGAGCCGTTGCCCGGCGTGCGCTATCTGGCATGGGAGGAGACGCGATGACGATCGACCTCACCTGGCGCCGCGACGGTGACGCGCTCCGTGGCCACGCGGCGATGCCCGCCGGTGCGGGTCCGCATCCCGGACTGGTGCTGATCCCCGACGTGCGTGGCGTGTCGCCGCACTATCGCGACGTCGCTGCGCGCTTCGCCGCGGAGGGATTCGTCACGCTCGTGATCGACCTCTACAGTCGCGAGGGCGTTCCCGAGCTGCCAGACATGCCGGCGGTGGCGCGCTGGCTCGAGGCGCTGCCCGATCGCCGCATCCTCGACGACCTGGCGTCGGCGGTCGCGTTCGTCGCGGCGCGACCCGAAGTGGCGGGACGTCGCGTCGGTATCACGGGCTTCTGCATGGGCGGCCAGTACGCCCTCATGGCGGCGTGCACGGTGCCGGGGCTGTCGGCCTGCGTGTCCTGGTACGGCATGCTGCGCTACGGCCAGACCGCGACGCATCGGCCGGTGCATCCCATCGAGCTCGCGCCGGGGCTCTCCTGTCCCTACCTCGGCTTCTTCGGCGACCAGGACGGGCTCATCGCCACCGCCGACGTCGAGGCGTTGCGCACCGTCGTCGCGGGGACCGGGCAGCCCACCGAGATCGTGCGGTACGCCGACGCCGGGCACGCGTTCTTCAACGATGCGCGGCCGGACGCCTATCGGCCCGCGGCGGCCGCCGATGCCTGGCCGCGCGCGGTCGGGTTCCTGCGGCGGCATCTGAGCTGACGATGGCAGGATCCGTGGGGCCCATGGCCTTGCAGCCGGAATCGCCGGCTGCAAAGGTGACGGCATGTGGTCGCGCGATCATCGTCCCCGCCGCATCGCCGTGGTGGCCTATCCGGGGGTGCAGATTCTCGACGTCGTCGGACCCCTCGAGGTGTTCGCGACCACGACCCGCCTCCTGGCGGCGGAGCGCGGGAACGACGTCCCGTGCTACGCGGTCGACGTCCTGGCCGCACGCCGTGGCCCGCTGCGCACCCAGTCGGGCCTGACGCTCGGCGCCGATCGCGCCTGGTCACAGGTGCGTGGTGGCGTCGACACCCTGCTCGTCGCCGGTGGGCTCGGCACGCGCGAGGCGATGGGCGACACGGCGCTGCTCGCGTGGCTGCGTCGCATGGCCCCACGCGTCCGCCGTCTCGGGTCGGTGTGCACCGGGAGCTTCGTGCTCGCGGCCGCAGGCCTGCTCGAGGGTCGGCGCGCCACGACCCATTGGGGCTACTGCGCCACGCTCGCGCAGCTCTACCCGAGCGTGCGCGTCGAGCCCGACCCGATCTTCGTACAGGACGGCAACGTCTACACGTCGGCCGGCGTGACGGCGGGCATGGATCTCGCGCTGGCTCTCGTCGAGGAGGACCACGGTCGCGACGTCGCGATGCAGGTCGCCCGCCAGCTGGTGCTGTTCCTGCGCCGGCCCGGTGGCCAGTCGCAGTTCAGCGCGCAGCTCGCCGTGCAGACGGCGTCACGCGAGCCGTTGCGTGATCTGCAGGCGTGGATGACCGATCATCCGGCGGCCGATCTCTCCGTGCCGGCCCTGGCGCAGCGGGTGGCGATGAGCCCGCGCAATTTCGCGCGCGTCTTCCTGCGTGAGGTCGGCGTCACGCCGGCACGCTTCGCCGAGCGCATCCGCGTCGAGGCGGCGCGCCGCCGCCTCGAGGAGACGGCGGACGGCGTCGACGGGGTCGCGGACGCGTGCGGCTTCGGGACCGCCGAGTCGATGCGGCGCGCCTTCCTGCGCACCATCCACGTCTCGCCGACGGCGTATCGTCATCGGTTCCGTCTCCGGCAGGCGAGCTGAGGAGGAGTCATGACACGTCCCATCGTCGGCATCGTGGTGTTCCCGGACGTCGAGGTCCTCGACGTCTGCGGACCGTTCGAGGTGCTCTCGGTCACGCGGCTCGACGAGTCGCGGCGACGCGAGGATCCATCACCGTTCGACGTCCGCCTGGTGGCGCTCGATCCGGGCCACGTGGTGGCGTCGGGCGGGCTCACGCTGGTCCCGAATCACGTGCTCGCGGACTGTCCGCCGCTCGACACGTTGATCGTCCCCGGCGGGTGGGGAACGCGACGGCTCATCGACGATGCGCGCCTGCTGGCGTGGCTGCGCGAGCGGGCGTCGACGGTGCGAACCCTGGCCTCGGTGTGCACCGGGGCGATGCTCCTCGGCGCGGCGGGCCTGCTCGACGGACGCCGCGCCACTACGCACTGGCGGTCGCTCGGGTGGATGCGCGAGTCGTTCCCGTCGGTACGGGTCGAGGACGCGTTGCGCGTCGTCGAGGACGGCAACGTCCTGACGTCGGCGGGGATCTCGGCGGGCATCGACATGGCGCTGCGGATCGTCGAGCAGCGGCACGGGCGCGCCATCGCGGAGGCGACCGCACGGCAGATGGAGTATCCGATGCCGTCGGACGACCTCCGGTCGCACGTCTGAGCCGTCAGGCGCGGACGACGTCGTGCGCAGGGGTGAGGGGGGTCGCACCGCGCGTCCGCCACGCATGCCGCGCCACCCGCGCCACGACGCCAGGCGCGAACAGCGCGCTCGCCGGCCGCAGCATGTGGATCACCTCGGCCAGCGTCGTGCGCAGCGTGCCGTCGTCGGTCATGGCGCGCATCATCGCGTCCATGTAGCGCGCGACGAGCCCGGTGAAGGGCGGGCGCGGCCCCGTGGTGCCCGGGACACGGAAGTCGGCGCCGGTCGCCAGCGTCCACGGGTCGCGCAGGAAGCGCGCCTGGGCTTTGAAGAAGGCGCGCGGCAGCTCCGGCGACGCGAGGCCGGTGCGCGCGATCGTCTCGTGCAGGATGCCGGCACAGACCGCCGCGCTGGTCATGCCCTGGCCGTGGATCGGATTGAACTTGCAGGCCGCGTCGCCGAGCGCCACGAAGCCGTCGACGCGAGACGTCCAGCGGTCGTAGTGACGGAAGCGGTTCGCCATCTCGCGGTTGCCGTAGACGGGCGAGATCGGCTCGGCACGGGCGACGACGTCGGCGATGAGCGGCGAGCGCAGCGCGCGCAGGGCGGCGTCGAAGCCGGCCTCGTCGGTGGGCGGGTAGTTGCCGCCGAGCCCGCCCAGGGCGACGATCCAGCGGTCGCCCTCGATCGGCATGAGGACGCCGGCGCGCTCCTGCGGCAGCTCCTTCGGATCGATCCAGATGCCCCGCCACCACCAGTCGCTCGGCCGCTCGGCCGGCATGCGGTACCAGCGCGTGCTGTAGGCGGCGCGTGCGTCGACGACGGTCTCCTCGGGCGGCTCGACGCCGAGCGCACGCAGCCAGTCCGGCGTGCGGGCCGAGCGGCCCGAGGCGTCGACGACGAGATCGGCGCTGAGCGTCTCGGTGGCCCCGCCGTCACGCGACGAGACGTGGACGCCGGTGACGCGGGGGGCCGTCCCCGTGGTGTCGGCGACGAGGCCCTGCGCCTCGGTGCGATCGCGCACCGTCACGCGCGGATGGGTACGGAGCAGATCGCGGACCACCGACTCCATGAGCGCACGGCTGGCGAACAGGGTGCGCACGCCCGAGTCCATGGGCGTCCACCACCCGGTCTCGCGGTAGGCGGCGAAGTCGCGCAGGAAGTCGAGCTCGAGGGCGCCGCCGGCGAGCATTCCGGCATCGAACCCGGGGAACCAGCGCTCCAGCTCGCGGCGACCCCGCACCAGCAGCGCGTGCGGATGGCGACTCTGCGGCACGCCGGCGCGATCGGCGACGTCGGTGGGAAAGACGTCGCGCTCGACGACGGTGACGCGATCGGCGTGATCCGCGAGGACGCGGGCGGCGCACAGGCCGGCCATGCTGCCGCCGAGGACGACGGCGTGACGGGTGGTGGGCATCTCAACCTCCACGGGCTGGGCGCGGCTTCACGCCGCGCAGGATGACGTCGAGGGCCTGGGCGATGGCGGTGCGCAGGTCGATCTCGTCGGGACGGCGCAGCCACTCGCCGACGACGCCGAAGTAGGCGCTGACGACGATCGCGCCCACGAGCGCGGGATCGACCCCGCGACGGAACTCGCCAGCCGTCTGGCCATCGCGGACGACGGCAGCCAGCATGGCGGCGAGATCGCGGCCCTGCTCGGCGTGTGCGGCGATGGCGGCCGGGCGGGTCAGGATGGCGTGCAGGATCGGCTGCATGAGCGGCGCATGCTCGATGGCGCGCTCGACGAGGAACTCGAGGGCGTGGCGCAGCGTGGCGGTGGCCGAGCGGCCGCGCTCGAGGCGGACCGCCAGCTCGTCGGTGACCTGGCGACCGTACTCGGCGAGGACGGCGTCCTTGGTGGGGAAGTGCAGGAAGAACGTGGCGCGGGCGACGTCGGCCTCGGCGCAGATGGCGTCGATCGTGACGGCCGCGATGCCATCGCGCAGAAAAAGGCGGACGGCCGCCTCGTAGAGGTCGCGCCGGGTGCGCTCCTTCTTGCGGGCGCGACGGGATGGCTCGGCGACGCTGTCGATGGACGCAGGCATGTCGATAGACTGGAGTCTATTAACGGCCTGCGATCTGGCGAGTCAAGGGACGGTGGGGGCGTAGCTCACGACCGGCTCGGCCTTGCCGCGCACGCGCGCGGGGGCCGCGGCCTCGAATCGGAACAGGTCGCCGACCAGGCGGCGGGTCTCTTCGGAGACCAGGATCGGGGTGCCGTGCACCTTCGTCAGCTGCTCGAGGCGGGCGGCCACGTTCACCGCGTCGCCGATGGCGGTGTACTCGCGGCGTCGCGGCGAGCCGATGTCGCCGACGACCACCGTGCCGGTGTGGACGCCGATGCCCATGCGGAGTCGCGGCGCACCGCGCGCCGCGCGCGTCTCGTTCAGCTCGGCGAGGGCCGTCTGCATGGCGAGGGCGCAGCGCACCGCGCGCTCGGCGTGATCCGCCTGCGGGAGTGGGGCGCCGAAGTACGCCATGACGCCGTCGCCGATGTACTTGTCGAGGGTCCCGCCGTGCGCGAACACGACCTCGACCATGCGGCCGTGGCACTCGTTCAGCAGTGCCACCACCTCGGGCGCGGTGAGGCCCTCCGACATCGACGTGAAGTCACGCAGGTCGCTGAACAGCAGCGTCACGGTGCAGTGCTGGCCCGCCTCGCCCTCGTCGCGCATGGCTTCGACGGCGGCGGCCACCTGTGGCGAGAAGTAGCGACCGAGGCGCTCGCGGCGCCGCTGCTCGCTGCTGACGTGCGCCACGAGCGCGATCGCGCGCTGGTTGGCGTAGACGACGGCGGTGGCGGTGACGCCGAGGAGCAGGACCGTCGCCGTCATGGCGCCGGCGTCGACGCCGCTCTCGTACTGCAGGCGCGTCCCGAGCACGACGCCGACGGCGGCGGCGAGCAGCACCTGCCAGCGCTCGAGGGTCAGCCCGGCGAGGAGGATCATCAGGACGTAGATCGCGATCGTGAACCCCGCCACCCCGGCGTCGGAGGGATCGTTCAGATAGGCGCGCTGCACCAGGAACAGCATCGGCATGTCGACGAACGGGATGGCGTAGCTGGTGAGGTGCGCCGCCGACGGCAGATTGCGGCCGAGAACGAAGGCCACCGCGGCGGCGGCCCAGTAGAGGAGGATCGCGGGCAGGTTGCCGTGCCAGCCGGGGAGCCCGAGGCCGACGTCGAGGAAGGCCAGGAGCGGGCCGAAGGCGCACATGCCGAGGAACCGGATCGCGTTCAGGCGCAGCGCGTTGGCGAGGCGCTCCGCCGCCAGCGCGCGGCGGAACGCCTCGTCGGGAACGGCCAGCGGAGCGACGGTGTCGCGCATCGGAAAGCCCGCGCCCGACCTAGCGCAGCGCCGCCCGCGCTGACAACCGCGAGGTTTGACCCCCTGCGGGCGATCCCCTAGAAACCCAAAGCCTACCGGCCGGTCGGGTGGCCGCCCTGCATGGAATTCCCACGCATCAAACGACTCCCGCCGTACGTCTTCAACGTCATCGGCGACCTGAAGCAGGCCGCGCGGCGTGCCGGCGAGGACATCATCGATCTGTCGATGGGCAACCCCGACGGGCCGACGCCGCCGCACATCGTGCAGAGCCTGGTGGAGTCGGCGCAGAAGCCGCAGAACCATCGCTACTCGGTGTCGCGCGGCATCTTCAAGCTGCGCGTCGCCATCTGCGACTGGTACAAGCGGCGCTTCGACGTCGACCTCGATCCCGACCGCGAGGCCATCGTCACCATCGGCTCGAAGGAGGGCATCGGGCATCTCGCCCTCGCCATGCTCGGCCCCGGCGACGTCGTCATGTGCCCCAGCCCGACGTATCCCATCCACCAGTACTCGGTGGTCATCGCCGGTGGCGACCTGCGTTCCGTGCCGCTGATGCCCGGCGGCGACTTCCTGGCGGCGCTGCAGGAGGCGGTACGCACGTCGTGGCCGAAGCCGAAGCTCCTCATCCTGAACTTCCCGGCCAATCCCACCACCGAGGTCGTCGACCTCGACTTCTTCCGCGCCATCGTCGACTTCGCCAAGGAGCACGACTGCCTCGTGGTGCACGACCTCGCCTACGCCGACCTCTGCTTCGACGGCTACCAGGCGCCGTCGTTCATGCAGGTGCCGGGCGCGCGCGACATCGGGGTGGAGTTCTTCACGCTGTCGAAGAGCTACAACATGCCGGGCTGGCGCATCGGTTTCGCGGTCGGCAACGCCGAGATCATCGGCGCGCTGGCACGCATCAAGAGCTACCTCGACTACGGCACCTTCCAGCCGCTGCAGATCGCCGCCACGCACGCGCTCAACGGCCCGCAGCACTACGTCGACGAGATCCGCGAGGTCTACCGCGAGCGGCGCGACGTCCTCTGCGAGGGCCTGCAGCGCATCGGGTGGAACGTGCCGAAACCGAAGGCGACCATGTTCGTCTGGGCGGAGATCCCGGACGAGTGGAAGAAGCTGGGCTCGCTCGAGTTCGCGAAGCTGCTGCTGCGCGAGGCCAAGGTGGCGGTGTCGCCGGGCATCGGCTTCGGGGAGTACGGCGACAACTTCGTGCGGTTCGCCCTGATCGAGAACGAGCACCGCACGCGGCAGGCGGTGCGTGGCATCAAGCGAGCGCTCGGAGGCTCGTTGGCCGGCGCTCCCAGCGCCCATACGGGTTGACGGAGGGATCGTGGCCACTGCACGGGCCGTCAAGGTCGGGCTGATCGGGTTCGGGACGATCGGCGCCGGCGTCGTCAAGCTGCTGCGGTCGCATCGTGCCGAGATCACGCGGCGTACGGGGCGGCCGATCGACATCACCACCATCGCCGATCTCGACGTCACCACCGACCGCGGCGTCACGGTGAAGCCGGCGATGCTCACCACGGACGCGATGGGCATGATCGGCGATCCGTCGATCGACATCGTCATCGAGCTGATCGGCGGCTACGAGCCGGCGCGGCGCTTCGTCCTCGAGGCCATCCGCCAGGGCAAGGACGTGGTGACGGCGAACAAGGCGCTGCTGGCGGTGCACGGCGAGGAGATCGTCGCGGCGGCCGAGAAGGGCTGTGTGCGCCTCGGCTTCGAGGCCAGCGTCGGCGGCGGTATCCCGATCCTGCGCACGTTGAAGGAAGGGCTCGCCGGCGATCGCACGGTGGCGGTGCACGGGATCGTCAACGGCACCTGCAACCACATCCTCACCACGATGACGCGCGAGGGCCGGCCGTTCGACGACGTCCTCGCCGAGGCGCAGACGATGGGGCTCGCCGAGGCGAACCCCTCCACCGACATCGACGGCATCGACTCCGCCCACAAGCTCGCCCTGCTGACGACGCTCGCCTTCGGCGTGCGGCCACGCTTCGCCGACATCCCCACCGAGGGGATCCGTCACGTCGACGCCATCGACATCGCCTTCGCCCGCGAGCTCGGCTACACCATCAAGCTGCTCGCGATCGCGAAGGACCACGGCACGGCGCTCGAGGCGCGGGTCCATCCGACGATGATCCCGAACGGCCACCTGCTGGCCGACGTCGGCGGCAACTTCAACGCGCTCTTCGTGCGCGGCGCGGCGCTGGGGCCGACGATGTACTATGGACAGGGCGCCGGCTCGCTGCCGACCGCCACCGCCGTCATCGCCGATCTGATCGCCGCCGTCCGCGACCGCACGGTCGGCAGCACGGTGCGCGTGCCGCCCTGGGGCGTGCCGCAGGCCGTGCTGCGGAAGGTCCGCATGCAGCCCCTCGCCGATCTCGAGAGCGAGTACTATCTGCGCTGCATGGCGCTCGATCGGCCCGGTGTCCTGGCACGGATTGCTGGTATCCTGGGCCGCTTCGATATTAGTATCGCTGCCGTGATCCAACGAGACCGGCGGGCGGGAACGACGGTGCCCATCGTCATCCGCACGCATCGCGCCCGTGAGCGCAACGTGGCGCGGGCGCTGCGCGCGATCGACGGCCTCGAGACGGTGCGCGGGCGCCCGGTCTCGATCCGCATCGAGGAGCAGCTCGGATGACGACGACGCATCAGGGCTGGCGCGGCCTCATCGATCACTACCGCGCGCGCCTGCCCGTCGGGCCGGACGATCGGGTGGTGTCGCTCAGCGAGGGCAACACCCCGCTGGTGCGTGCCGATCGTCTCGCGGCCGTGATCGCGCCGGGCGTCGAGGTGTACCTCAAATGCGAGGGCCAGAATCCCACCGGCTCCTTCAAGGACCGCGGCATGACCGTGGCGGTGACGCGCGCCCTGGCGGAAGGCGTCGAGGCCATCATCTGCGCCTCGACGGGCAACACCTCGGCGTCGGCGGCGGCGTTCGCGGCGCGCGGCGGCATTCGTGCCTACGTCGTCGTGCCGCAGGGCAAGATCGCGCTCGGCAAGCTGTCGCAGGCGGTGATGCACGGCGCCCGCGTCATCCAGATCGAGGGCAACTTCGATCACGCCCTCACCCTGGTGCGTGACATCAAGGAGCGCTACCCGACGCAGCTCGCGCTGGTGAACTCCGTCAATCCCGACCGCATCCAGGGCCAGAAGACGGCAGCGTTCGAGATCTGCGACGTGCTCGGGCGCGCGCCCGACTACCACCTGCTGCCGGTCGGCAACGCCGGCAACATCACGGCGTACTGGCGCGGCTACTGCGAGTACCACGCCGACGGCATCACCACCTCGCGTCCGGTGATGATGGGCTTCGAGGCCGCGGGCGCCGCTCCGCTGGTGCATGGGCGCGTCGTCGAGGAGCCGCGCACGATCGCCACCGCCATCCGCATCGGTAACCCGGCGAGCTGGGACGGGGCCATCGGGGCCCGCGACGAGTCGGGCGGGGCCATCGAGGCAGTCGAGGACGAGGACATCCTCGCCGCCTACCGGCTGCTCGCCCGCACCGAGGGCGTCTTCGCGGAGCCGGCATCGGCGATCAGCGTCGCAGGGGCGCTGCGCATGGGGGCGCGTGGTCAGCTGCGTCCGGGTGACGTCCTGGTGCTGACGCTCACGGGCCACGGTCTCAAGGATCCCGACACCGCCATCGCCAACTCGGAGCCCACGGTCACCATTCCGGCAGATCTCGCGCGGCTAGCCGCTGTGCTCGAGCTGGGCTAGAGTTCCCCGTTGATGAAGTGTGTGGTGTTGCAGGGGGACGGCATGGGTGACGAGCCCATCGCCGACCTGGGGGGAAAAACGCCGCTCGAAGCGGCCCGCACGCCGAACCTGGACCGGATGGCCAGCCGCGGCATCCTGGGCCTGACCCGGACGATCCCCCAGGGGGTCACGCCCGCGAGCGAGGCCGGCAGCATGGCGCTGCTCGGCTACGATCCGGCGCGGTATCGCACCGGCTGTGCGCCCGTCGAGGCCGTCAGCCTCGGGGTTCCGCTCGGACCCGCCGACGTCGCGTTCCGCTGCAACCTCGTCACCCGCGAGGTGCTCGACGACGGCATCGAGATCATGCGCGACTTCGCCGGAGGGCATCCCCCGAACAGCGAGGCGCACCTGCTCGTGGCCGACCTCGCCCGCGCGCTGGGCGGCGACGGCATCGAGCTCTATCCCGGCGTCGGCTACCGCCATCTGCTGGTGTGGCGCAACGGCGAGCAGGGCATGCGCACGACGCCGCCGCACACCATCGCGGACAAGCCGATCGCACCCGCCATGCCCGAGGGGCCCGGCGCCGAGCGCCTGCAGGCGCTGATGTCGCGCGCGAGCGGCATCCTGGCGGCGCACCCGGTGTGCGAGGCGCGTCGCGCCCGTGGCGAGCGCGCGCCCACGTCGATCTGGCTCTGGGGGCAGGGCACGCGCACCACGCTGCCGTCGCTGCGCTCGCGCTTCGGCATCGAGGGCAGCGTCGTGGCGGCGCTCGACCACGTGCGTGGCCTCGGCATGATGGCCGGGCTGCGCGTGCTCGACGTCCCCGGCGCCACCGGCGATCTCGACACCAATTTCCGCGGCAAGGCCGAGCGCGGGCTGGCAGCGCTCGACGACCGCGACTTCGTCTGGATCAACGTGGGGGCCGCCACCGAGGGCGGTCACTCCGGCGATCCGCAGAAGAAGATCGCCGCCATCGAGCACTTCGACGAGCACGTCGTCGGCCCGGTGCTGGAGGGGTTGCGGCAGCGCGGCGGCGAGTGGCGCGTGATGGTCGCCCCCGATCATCCCACCCCGTGTGCCACGCGTGGCTACACCGGCGAGCCGGTGCCGTTCGTGGTCTACGTCGCGCGCGACGAGGAGAAGGCGCGCGGGCAGAAGCGCGGCTACCACGAGCGCGACGCCCGCGAGCAGGGCATCTTCATTCCCGAAGGCCACACGCTCGTCGAGCGTCTCCTGCGGGTGTAAGGAGCCGCCATGGAACGCAACCTGGCGATGGACCTCGTCCGGGTCACCGAGGCGGCGGCGCTGGCGTCGGCGCGTCTCATGGGTCGCGGCGACGACGTCGGCGCCGACACGGCAGCGGTCGAGGCCATGCGGAAGGCGTTCGACGCCATCGGCATCGACGGCACCGTGGTGATCGGCGAGGGCCCGGAAGACGCCATCCCGATGCTGTTCGTCGGCGAGCGCGTCGGCACCGCACAGGGCCCGCAGGTCGACGTCGCGCTCGACGCCATCGAGGGCGCCACGATCTGCGCCACCGGCTCCTACAACGCGCTCTCCGCCATCGCGATCGCGGATCCGGGCTCGCTGCTGCGCGTGCCCGACACCTACATGGAGAAGATCGCGTGCGGGCCCGAAGGCCGCGGCGTGATCGATCTCGACCGCACGCCGACGCAGAACCTGCAGGCACTGGCCGAGGCGAAGGGCGTCTACGTCGAGGACCTTACCGTCGTCATCCTCGACCGGCCGCGGCACGAGAAGCTCATCGAGGAGGTCCGCCGCGCCGGCGCGCGCATCAAGCTCATCAGCGACGGCGACGTGTCGGCGGCGCTCGCCACCACGAAGCCCGAGGCGGGGGTCGACATGATGATCGGCGTCGGTCGGGCGCCCCAGGGCATCATCGCCGCCGCGGCGCTCACGTGTCTCGGTGGCGAGATGCAGGCACGGCTCAAGCCGCGCAACGAGTTCGAGGCCGGGCAGTGCCGGGCGCTCGGCATCTTCGACATGCAGAAGAAGTACTCGCTCGACCAGCTGGCGTCGGGTGCCGTCATGTTCGCCGCCACCGGCGTCACCCCCGGGGACTACCTGGCGGGGGTCCGGTACGTGAAGGGCGGGGCCGTCACCACGTCGGTGGTCATGCGGTCGATCACCAGCACCATGCGGTTCATCCAGGCCCACCACCGCTTCGACCGCGTCCCGCTGTACTGACGGCCGCCGGTTTCGCGTGGCAAACCGCGGGTGATCGCGGTATGACGCCCCGTCACATGGCAGACGACGTCTTTGCCAACCTGGTCCTCGAGCGCGCCGGTGCGGTCGCCACGATCCGCCTGAACCGGCCGAAGGCGCTGAACGCGCTCGACGCCGCCACCCTCCGCGAGCTCGCCCGCGCCATCCGCGACATCCGCCGCGACGACGGCGTCCGCGCCGTGGTGATCACGGGTGCCGGCGAGAAGGCCTTCTGCGCCGGGGCCGACATCGCGGCCATGGCGGCGATGTCGGGCGAAGACGGGCATGCCTACTCGCGGCTCGGCCACGAGGTGCTCGGCCGCCTCGAGGAGCTCGACGTGCCGGTCGTCGCCGCGGTGAACGGCGTGGCGCTCGGAGGCGGGCTCGAGCTGGCCCTCGCCTGCGACCTCATCGTGGCCGCACAGAAGGCGCGCCTCGGCCTCCCGGAGATCACGCTCGGGCTCATTCCCGGCTTCGGGGGTACGCAGCGCCTGGTGCTCCGCACCGGGCTGGCACGTGCGCGGGAGCTCGTATACCTCGGAGGCATGGTTCCCGCGGACGAGGCGCTGCGCATCGGCCTGGTCAACCGCGTGGTGCCAGACAATCAGCTCGCGGCCGAGGCCGCCACGCTCGCCGCCGAGCTCGCGTCCCGAGCCCCGGTGGCGCTGCGGCAGGCGAAGCGCGCCACGCGCGCGTCGGCGGAGGCGGCGCTGGCATCGGGGCTGCGCTACGAGGTCGAGGCCTTCGGTGTCACCTTCGGCACCGAGGATCGCGTCGAGGGGCTGACGGCGTTCCTCGAGAAGCGGCCGCCCGCCTGGAAGGGACGCTGAGCGATGACGAAGCGCGACTGGCTCGAACGCCGCTACGCCAGGACCCCCGAGCGCCCGGTGCGCTTCTCGACCGTCTCCGACATGCAGGTCGAGCCGCTCTACACCGCCGACGATCTGCCCGCCGGCGCCGGCGACCGCATCGGCCTCCCCGGTGAGTTCCCGTACACGCGCGGCGTCCATCCCGGCATGTACCGCGCCCGTCTCTGGACCATGCGGCAGTTCGCCGGCTTCGGCACCGCCGAGGACACGAACGCGCGCTTCCACTTCCTCCTGAAGCAGGGGCAGACCGGGCTCTCGACCGCCTTCGA
>CAYOIZ010000002.1:0-237507 GCA_964404165.1 uncultured Binatia bacterium (SeqCode)
CGGTGACTTTCTTCCCTACGGCGATCACGCGTCGACGGGGCGCGTGCACCGGCCCCTGCCCCGTTTCAGTGATTGCCGCACCTCCACGTGCGGCCTCCATGCCGATGGCTCCTCGGTGCACGCGCTCCGTGAGGTGCTCGGATGTCGTAGCTGCCGCAGCGAGGGGGGATCGCCTTGGCTGACCGAGCACCTCACGCATCGCGGGCCTCGCTTTCTTCGATCGCGGAGGCCATGGCCTCGAGGTCGATCGCCAGCGCATTCAGCTGGTTCGTCGCGCGCCACTCGCCGCGATGTAGGCGCGCAATACGCTGGCGGGTGCATGCCGCGGCTCGGCGCAGTCCGAGCACGTAGGCGTCCCGTGCGTCAGCCACGGGGCGCCTCCTCCGCTTCCGTTGCGATCGCCACCACCGCCGCCACGTAGGCGTCGATCCGGGTGTAGGGCGCCGTCCCGTCGCGGCCGGCCTCGAGCGCCAACACGGCCTCCGGCGCACACTCGAGCACGGTGGCGACGGCATGCGCGCGCACCTTCAAGCTGCGGCGGAACGTGCGCAGCAGCGGCCCGCTGACCTTCCGGTCGAACGTGTGCCCCGAGCCCCCGCACGTCGGGCACTCGCGCTTCGCGTGCGTTCGCACCTGCACGAGCACCTTCGTGGCGCTCGCCCGCACGCTCATTGTCTCCACCGCGCCGCCATCCGTGGCCGCCACGCTCCACCCTCGTTTCGTGTTGTGAGCTTTATCTACAGTCGTTTAGGTAGCGCAAATGCTCTCTTGCCGGGATCAACGGCGTTCGCTATTCGTGGCGCGCCACGAACGACGGCGCCGAGCCAGGGAGGTGACGCGCGAAGGAGCCTCGATGCTGCGCCCTCCCACACCTCCCGCCCGGCCGTGCCCGGTGACACCTGGACGATGGCCGTTCAGCCCCGCCCCGCGACCGCTCAGCCGCGATCGGTGCCGGCCGCGACAGCGGCTGACCGAAAGCGACCCCAACCGCGCATCTGCTGTGCGGGATGCGCTTGGCAGTCCAACTAGCGCCGGATATCCCACCGACCCACCAGCTACATCGGAATCTAGGCCGGGAGGTTCTCGATGCTCTTGAGGCAATGGGTGCTGCAGCACTGGTACGAAGTGGTCGGGGGCCGGGTCGAATACGAGACGTTCGTCGCCTACGAAACGGCGATGCGCCTGCACATCCTGCCGGCACTCGGTGACCGCGAAGTGCGAACGCTGCGCCGGCTCGAAATCCGCCAATACGTCATCGGCGAGCTGAAGACGCGCGGGCACTGCAGCGTGCGCAACGACTTGAGCGTGCTCGGCATCGCCCTGGAGGACGCCATCGAGCACGAACTGCTGCCGACCAACCCAGCGCGCGGGGCCGGCAAGCGCCTGTTCCCCGCCGCCAAGAAGACGCGGCGGCGCCCCCTGGAGAATCCCCAGCTCAAGGCGCTCCTCGGCTGCGCGGAATCCATCTGGCCGGGCTTCTTCGAGTGGATGGCGTTCCTCGTGCTGACCGGCCTGCGCCTCGGCGAAGCGCTCGGCGTCGCCTGGACGGACATCGACATGGAGGACAAGCGGATGCTCGTCGCGCGACAGTGGCGCGGGCGCGGGAGAATGAAAGATCCGAAGGGCGGCGTGGCCGCGACGATCGACATTCCCGACGAGCTGGTCGACATCCTGCGCCGGCGTCGGGAGCGCGAGCCGCTCACCACCTACGTCTTCGAGAACCGCAGGCGACGGCAGCCCTTCTCCCACAGCTACTTCGCGCGCCTCATGCAGTGGTCCGTGCAGCGCGCCGGGATCATCGGGCGCTACTCGTGCCACTCGCTGCGGCACACCTACGGAACGCGGCTCCTGGCCTGCGCGCCGACCGAATACACCCAGAGCCAGATGCGACACGCCTCCATCCAGGTGACGGTCGATAGCTATGGGTCGTACCGCGAGCATCGGAACCTGCCGGCGATCAACGAGATGGCGCGACGCACGGTCGCGAAGGCATGGCCCGCCGCGGCGAGCTCGCTTCCCGATGTGAGGAAGATCGGCTAGTTGAGCCCGATCGGGAAACAGAACAAACATTTCGCTCGATTTGCGCTGCAGAGTCTGCTCTGCGGCGCGCTCGCCGGCTGCCACGGCGCACCGGTCCCACCCGACGGGCTGGTGGTGGCGCTCGACGCCGAGCCGCAGACGGTCGACCCGCGGTTCGCGACCGACGCCACGGCCAGCCGGATCAGCGACCTGGTTCACGTGGGCCTCACCCGTAGCGATGCGTCGGGGCGACGCGTCCCGTCCCTGGCCTCGTCCTGGCGGTTCGCCGACCCCACCACGCTGATCTTCACGCTCCGCCCCGACCTGCGCTTCGCCGACGGCACGCCGGTGCGCGCCGGCGACGTCGTCGCCACCTACGAGGCGGTGATGGATCCGGCCCTCGGCTCGCCGAAGCGCGCCGGCCTCGACATGCTCGCCAGCGTGACGGCACCGGACGACGGCACCGTGGTCATGCGGCTGCGGGCTCCGTTCGCGCCCTTCCTCGATGCCACGGGACTCGGCGTCGTGCCCGCGGGCCGTGCCCGCGACCCGAGCGAGATCCGCGAGGGGGCCGGACCGTTCCGTGTCGTGCGGGTCGACCGCGGCGAGCGCGTCGTCCTCGCTCCGAACCCGGCCTGGCCCGTGCCCGCGACCATCGACCCCCTCGAGTTCCGGGTCGTGCCCGACCCCCTCGTCCGTCTCCTCGAGCTGCGTCGCGGCGGCGTCCAGCTGGCCCAGGACACGCCGGAGCCCGAGCTGCTGGAATGGTTGCGCGCCGTCCCGGGCCTGCGGGTCCGGCAACAGCCCGGCACCAGCTTCGCCTACCTGGCGCTCAACCTGCGCGATCCCCGGCTCGCGAAACGTCGCGTCCGGGAAGCGATCGCGCTGGCGCTCGATCGTGATCGCCTGCTGCGTGCCGTCCTCGGCGACATGGCTCGTCCCGCCAGCGGGCTGCTCGCGCCCGAGCACTGGGCCTTCGTCGCGGTCCCGACGACGCCGTACGATCCGGCGCGCGCGCGACGGCTGCTCGACCGCGCCGGCTTCCGCGATCCCGACGGCGCGGGTCCGGCACCACGGTTCCGCCTGCTCTACAAGACGTCGAGCGTGCCCGCGCGACGCCGGCTCGCCGAGGCCCTGCAGGCACAGCTCGCCGACGTCGGCATCGCGCTCGACGTGCGCACCTACGAGTGGGGCACCGTCTACGCCGACGTGCGCGCCGGACGCTTCGAGATCGCGGCGATGGCGTGGGTGGGCGTCGGCGATCCCGACCTGTTCTACCTGACGCTGCATTCGACGATGACGCCACCCGCGGGCTACAACCGCGGCCATTACGCGAGCACGGTGATGGATCGGCTGGTGGAACAGGGCCGGCGGGCGCTCGACGTCGACACCCGGCGGCGCATCTACGCGCGTGTGCAGCGCCGTGCGGCGCGCGACCTGCCGATGATCCCACTGTGGTGGGAGGATCGCGTCGTCATCGAGAGCACGCGACTCGTCGACTTCGAGCCGCAGCCGAGCGGCGACCTGCTCGGCCTCGCGACGGCGCGGGTCGAGTGATGCGCCGGCGCCTGCTGCTCCTGCTGCCGACGCTGCTCGGCGTCGTCGTGCTGGTGTTCGCGTTCCTGCATCTCGTCCCCGGCGATCCGGTGGAGATCATGCTCGGCGAATCGGCCGCGCCGGCGGACGTCACGGCGCTCCGCCAGAGCCTCGGCCTCGACCGGCCCCTCCCCGAGCAGCTCCTGGGCTTCCTCGGTCGTGCCGTCCGCGGCGATCTCGGCTGGTCGCTCGCGTTTCGCGCGCCGGTGACCGACGTGATCGGCGCGCGCTGGCCGGCGACGCTCGAGCTCGCCGGTGCGGCGTTCATGCTCGCGCTGGCGTTCGCCATTCCGCTCGGCACCATCGCGGCGGTGCTGGAGGGCACGCTCGTCGATCGCGCCGCGCGCCTCGTCAGCCTGATCGGGGTGTGCGTGCCGAGCGTCTGGATGGGCCCGCTGCTGATCCTCGTCTTCTCGATGCAGCTCGGGTGGCTGCCGGTGTCGGGCCGTGGCGGCGTCGCGCATCTGGTGCTGCCGGCGGTCACGCTGGCGCTCGGCATGGCGGGCATCCTGGTGCGTCTCACGCGCGCCAGCATGCGCGAGGCGCTGCGCGGCGACTACGTCCGCACCGCGCGCGCGAAGGGCGCGTCACCGTGGCGGGTAGTGGTGCGGCACGCGCTTCGCAACGCACTCCTCCCCGTCACCACGGTCGCCGGCATCCAGGCAGGCGCGTTGCTGGCGGGTGCGATCGTCACCGAGACGATCTTCGCCTGGCCGGGGCTCGGGCGCCTCATGATCCAGGCCATCGGCGCGCGCGACTATCCGCTCGTGCAGGGATGCGTGCTGGTGATCGGCGCGACCTACGTCCTCGTCAACGCCCTCACCGACGTCGTTCTGGCCGCCCTCGACCCCCGTCTGCGCGATGCCGCGTAGACGCGCCGGCCTCGGCGCCGTCACCGTGGGCGGCGCCATCGTCCTGCTGGTGGCGCTGCTCGGCGCGGCGGCGCCGCTGGTGACGTCGGCCAGCCCGTACACCACCGATCTCGACGCGCGTCTCGCCCCGCCCGACCACGCGCATCCGCTCGGACAGGACGCGCTCGGGCGTGACGTCCTCGCACGCCTGCTGCGCGGGGCCCGCATCTCGCTCGGCACCGGGATCGCCATCACGGCGATCTCGCTGCTGGTCGGCGTCCTGCTCGGCGCGGCGGCCGGCTTCGCCGGCGGCTGGCTCGACGAGGCGCTCGCGCGCGTGATCGACGTCCTGCTGGCGTTCCCCGGCCTGCTGCTCGCCATCGCGCTCGCCGCCGTCCTCGGCCCGAGCCTGCCGAACGTCGTACTGGCCCTCAGCCTGCTCGGATGGACCGGCTACGCGCGGCTCGCCCGCGCGCAGGTGGCCGCGCTGCGCCAGCGCGAGTTCACGCAGGCGGCCCGTGCGCTCGGCGCCACACCGTCGCGCATCATCGGCCGCCATCTGCTCCCCCTGGCCGCACCGGCGATCGTCGTGCAGGCGACGTTCGGTCTCTCGAGCGCGATCCTCGCCGAGGCGAGCCTCTCGTTCCTCGGCCTCGGCGCGCCGCCGCCACTCCCGTCGTGGGGCAGCATGCTCGACGAGGGCCGGCAGTTCATGCTCGTCGCCCCGCATCTCGTCATCGTCCCGGGCCTGGCCCTGGTGGGCATCGTCCTGGCGCTCCAACTCCTCGGCGACGGCCTCCAGCAGCTCCTCGACACGCGTCAGCGCTAGCGCTGGCAGGTCGCGCACCAGAAGGTCGAGCGGCCGGTGACGACCACGGCGCGGATCGGTGCGCCGCAGCGGCGACACGGCTCGCCCGCGCGACCGTAGACCTGGTGGTGGTCCTGGTAGGAGCCGAAGCCGTCGAAGCCGTCGCGGTAGTCGGAGATCGACGACCCGCCGCGGGCGATCGCGTCCGCGAGCACCGCCCGCGTCGCGGTCAGGAGCGCGTCGCAGTCGACGGCGCGCAGGCGCCCCGCCGCGCGCCGCGGTCGGATGCCGGCGCGGAAGAGGATCTCGCTGACGTAGATGTTGCCGAGTCCCGCCACCAGACGCTGGTCCATCAGCAACGCCTTCACCGACGTGCGCCGGCGCCGCGACACGGCGAACAGGTGCACCGCGGTGAGCTCGTCCGACAGCGCGTCGACGCCGCCCACCGTCTCGGCCGCGACCGCCGTCGCATCGATGACGGCGAGCCGACCGAAGCGGCGCGGGTCGTTGTAGGTGACGAGCCGATCGTCGTCGAGGCGGACGACGACGTGATCGTGGGGGCGATCGGGTCGCGTCGACGGGCCGAGCGTCAGCCGGCCGCTCATGCCGAGATGCACGAGCCAGAGGCGGCCGTCGTCGAGCTCCGTCAGCATGAACTTGCCGTGACGGCGCAGCGTCTGGATGCGACGGCCCGCGAGCGTCGTCGCGAAGTCGGTGGCGATCGGCGTGCGCAGCCGGCCGTCGCGCACGAGCACGCTCGCGATGCGGCGCGTGGTGAGCTCGGGCGCGAGCCCGCGCACGATGGTTTCGACCTCGGGCAGCTCGGGCACCACTCACCCCGGATCGATCGCGCGCGACAGGCGCGCGAAGTCGTCGAGCGAGAGCGTCTCCGCGCGCGCACGCGGGTCGATGCCTGCACTGCCGAGGACGGCCTCGACGTCGACCCCCCGTGCCTCGGCCTCGGCGGCGAGCGCGTTGCGCAGCATCTTGCGCCGCTGTCCGAAGGCGCCGCGCACGACCGCGCGATAGGTGTCGACCGACCCGATGTCGGCGAGCGGCGCCGCCCGCCAGTGCACCACCACGACGGCCGATTCGACCGCGGGCGGTGGCAGGAAGCTCCGGCGCGAGACGCCGAAGGCGACACGGATCTCGGCGAAGGTCTGCAGCATCACGGCCAGGATACCCCAGTCCTTCGATCCGGGTCGCGACGTCATCCGCACCGCCACCTCGCGCTGCAGCATGACCACCGCCCGCGGGAAGCGCGCGCGCAGCTCGAGCAGACGGAAGAGGATCGGCGTGGAGATGTTGTACGGCAGGTTGCCCACGACCGTGACGTCGTCCTCGGGCACGAGCGCGTCGAGCCCGAGCTCGAGGACGTCGCCTTCGAGCACGGTGACGTGCGGCGTGGCGGCGTGCCGCTCGACCAGGCGCGCCGCGAGCGCGCGATCGATCTCGACCAGGTAGAGCCGTCCCGCGCGCGCGGCGAGCGTATCGGTGAGGGCACCGAGCCCGGGCCCGATCTCGAGCACCGTCGACGTCGGCCCGACGGCGGCCGCATCGACGATGCGCTGCACGACGCCCCGATCGCAGAGGAAGTGCTGCCCGAACCGTCGTCGCGGGTGCAGCCCCGCCGCGGCGAGCGCCTCGCGCGCCTCGCGGCGCGCTCCCATCAGGGCACCCAGGGCGTGCCGAACGGCAGCGCTGCTTCGGCCTCGATGCCGAGCCCGTCGTCGTCACCCGCGGCGAGACGCGGCCACCCGGCCATGGCGATCATGGCGGCATTGTCGGTGCAGAGCGCCGGGCGTGGCACGATGACCTCGACGCCGCGCGTGTCGCCGAGCGCCTTCATGCGCTCGCGCAGCCGCGCGTTGGCGGACACGCCACCGGACACGACGAGGCGTTCGACGCCGGTGGCGTCCAGCGCCTCCGCCGTCGTGTCGACCAGCATGTCGACGAGTGCCTCCTGCACGCTGGCCGCGATGTCGGGCACCTGCTCGGGCGTCGGCGGCTGGTCGCGCACGTACTGCCAGACCGCGGTCTTGAAGCCACTGAAGCTCAGGTCGAAGCGGCTGCGCTTCAGGCGGGCGCGCGGGAAGCGGATGGCCGACGGGTTTCCGTCGCGTGCGACGCGCTGGATGGCGGGCCCGCCCGGATAGCCGAGGCCGAGCATCTTGGCCACCTTGTCGAACGCCTCGCCGACGGCGTCGTCGCGCGTCGTGCCGAGGCAGGCGTAGTCGCCACGTGCGCGGGCGAGGTAGAGCCCCGAATGCCCGCCCGACACGATCAGCGCCAGGAACGGGAACGGCACCGGCTCGTCGACGGGGCGATCGAGATTCGCGGCCAGCAGATGGCCTTCGAGATGATGGACGCCGACCAGCGGCAGCCCGCGCTGCAGCGCGATGCCCTTGGCCGTCGCCAGCCCGACCAGGATGGAGCCGATCAGGCCGGGGCCGCGCGTCACCGCGATGCCGTCGACGTCGTCGAGGCCGATGCCGGCGCGGTCGAGCGCGCCGTGGATGACGGCGAGCATGTTGCGGACGTGGTGCCGGGACGCCAGCTCCGGCACGACGCCGCCGTACGGGCCATGGACGGCGTCCTGCGACGAGACGACGGATGCGACGAGGCGGCCGTCCCGAAGGACGGCCGCCGCCGAATCGTCACACGAGCTCTCGACGCCGAGGACGATCACATCGTTCAGCTCGCCGGCTTGATGGCGAGGAAGATCGTGTTGTCGCCGCGTCGCACGAGGAAGAGCACGCTCTTGCCCGCACCCGCGTCCTTGAGCGCCTTACGGTAGGCCGCCACGTCCTTCACGGGCGCGCGGTTCACTTCGAGGATGACGTCGCCGCGCCGCATGCCGGCCTCGGCCGCGGGGCCACCCGGCTCGACCTGCGTCACGACCACGCCCTTCAGCGTGCGCTCGAGTCCGAGGTTCTCGGCCAGATCGGGCGTGAGGGTCTGCATCGCGAGGCCCAGATCCTCGCTCTCGCCGCCGGCGGCCTGCGTCGGATCTTCCTCGTCCTTCAGCTCGGCGATGGTGACGGTGAACGACTCGACCTTCTTGTCGCGGATGGCCTTCACGGGCACCGATTTGCCGACCGGCGTCCGCGCCACCAGCAGCGGCAGCTCGGCGGAGTCGCTCACGGGCTTGCCGTCGTACTCGACGATGACGTCGCCCTGCTTCAGACCGGCGGCCTCGGCCGGGCCTTCCTTGACGACGTCGGCGACCAGGGCGCCCTTCGTCTCGTCGAGACCGAGCGACTCGGCGATGTCGGGCGTGACCTTCTGGATCATCACGCCGAGCCAGCCACGCGTGACGCGCCCCTTGTCCTTCAGCTGCGGCACGATCTCGGTGGCGAGGTCGATGGGGATGGCGAAGCCGATGCCGATGTTGCCGCCGCCACGGCTGAAGATGGCGGTGTTGATGCCGACCACTTCGCCTTTGGTGTTGAGGAGCGGACCGCCGGAGTTTCCGGGATTGATGGCGGCGTCGGTCTGGATGAAGTTGTCGTACGGGCCCTGATTGATGTGCCGCCCGATGGCGCTGACGATGCCCGCAGTGACCGTGTTCTCGAGACCGAACGGGTTGCCGATGGCGACGACCCATTCACCGACGCGCAGCTTGTTGGAATCACCGAGACGCACGGCCGGCAGATCCTTCGCGTCGCCCTTGATCTCGATGAGCGCGATGTCGGTCTTGGCGTCGCGGCCGACGACCTTGGCCTTGAACTCCTTGCCGTTGGACAGCTTCACGATGATCTCGTCGGCGTTCTCGACGACGTGGTTGTTCGTCAAAATGAAGCCGTTCGAATCGATCACGAAGCCCGATCCGAGGCTCTTCGCCTTGTAGGGACGCCGCGGCTGGCCGAAGAACTTCTCGAACGGGCCGTAGAAGTCCTGGAAGGGATCGCCCTCCTCGCCGCCGGGCGCGCCCGGGGCTCCGGGGGCGCCCCCGCCGCCGTTCGGGCCACCCTGCCCGAAGGGCGTGCGGCTCTTCACTTCCTGCGTGCTCGAGATGTTCACGACGGAGGGAGAGATGTGCTCCGACAGGTCGGCGAAATCGGGGATCGTGACCGGCGGCGCGGGCGGGACGGTCTTGCTCTCCTCGCTGCCGAACAGGTTGAGGGCCTGACTCTCCGGGAAGAGGTCGTAGCGCAGGCTGACGCCGAGGCCGACGACGAATCCGAAAAACGCGGTCGCGACCAGCGCCCGACGATTGCTCCCACTGCTCATGCACCCTCCTTGCTGGCGCGACGGACGAGCTCCACGAAGCGCATGCGGAGATCGTAGAGGATGGCGTCGAGCAGCGATTGCTCGGCCTCCTGCAAATTGTTCTTGGTCTTCTCGCTGAGAATGCCGAGGATGTCGATCACCTGCTTCGCCGCCGGCAGATCCTGCTCGGCACGGCCGGTGGTCGGGTCGACGATCTCGCCTAGATGGAAGAGCGCCTGCGTACTCAGTCCGAGGATGAACGTGGAGAAGGTGACCGGTGCATCCGGGGCGACGGGATCGAGCGGCGCCTCGTCCGCCTGCGGCTCGGCCTCGACCTCGGTGGGAGCATCGGTGGGGCTTTCGTCGGCGCCTTCCGTGAAGCGCCGGCGGTCGGTCACGCGGAAGCCGCGCGGCTCGTCGCTGTCGTCGGCCATGATCGTCCCCTGCGGGCTGTTGGTCGCCGCCGCTGGCGGGACCACGGTTTCGGTGTGCCCCATGCGCGTTCCGGCGTCAGCAGAACGCCGCGCGCCACGCGTCGGGCAACGTGCCCCTCGCGGGGCGACACGTGCCGTCCTCCGTCGGCCGCGAGGCGGCGACGGGCGGCACGAAGAGGAGAAGTCTCGACATCCGTCGTGGTGGGTCGGCCGGAGAAGCAGCACAGATCCCGACGTTGGACGTTGACGACGCGCGCGTATTCTACCGTCGCGCGTCGGGAGGAAAGCCGGGGAAACTGTGTTATGCGCGGACGCTAGTCTCAGGGTCCCTCCTTGTCAAGGAGAGTTGCACGCTCGAGCGCGCGTACGACGCGACCGGCGTGCACCGTTCCCGACACGACGCGGAGACGACGACTCGGCGGTCGCCATCGACGCGGCGGCGTCACCGGGAACAGCACGACGCCGCGCGCACCGACGGCACCGGCGAGGTGAGCGACGCCGCTGTCGTTGCCGACGTAGGCGTCGATCTGCGCGAGTAGCGCCGCCAGGTCGGGGAGCGGCCAGTCCACGATGGGTGTCGCCTCGGGCAGCGGGGTCAGGTCCGTGTCGGCGGGACCGACCACGTCGAGCACCGTACCGCCGCGCGACCGCCACCAGCGTGCGACGTCCGCGAAGCCCGCGGCGTCCCACCGCTTGGCGAGCGCGCCGGCACCACGATGGACGGCGAGCACGGGGCGGTGCGCCCGCTCGACGATCGCCTGCGCCCGTTCCGAGCTCGGCACTGCGAGGTGACCCATCGCCGCCAGCGTGGACCGCGTCGCGCGCATCCCGACGGCGCGGGCATACGCCGCCGCCGCATGCCGCGGTGCCGGACCCCGCTCGACGCGGTGGAACGAGGCCCGCGCCGACCATGCCGCGAGCCGGGCGCGGAACGCGGGATCGTCGACGCCCATCCAGCAGTGCAGCATCGGGCGAGCGGACAGCCAGCGCGGCGGATCGCCGTCGGTGAACAGGCGCACCGTGTCGGCGGCGTCGAGGTTCTCCACCGTGTCGGCGACGTCGGCGAGTATCGCGAGCGGACGCAACGCACCGGCCACCACGAGCGTCAGCGGCGCGCCTGGATACCGTGCACGCACCATGCGGAACGCCGGCAGCGCGAGGAGCAGATCGCCGAGCGCGCCGGGGAACACTACGACCACGCTTCGAATTGACCCTGCGCGCACCCCGCGTATATGGTCGAAGACCCGCGACGTCGCCATCCATGCCGCTGCCTTCACAAGCCGCCGCCTCCGCGCTCGACCTGATCGGCAACACACCCGTGGTGCGACTCGGGCGCCTCCCGCAGCTCGCGGGCCTACGTGCCGAGGTATGGGCGAAGCTGGAAAGCCTCAACCCGGGCGGCAGCGTGAAGGATCGGATCTGTCGCGCCATGATCGAGCGCGCCGAACAGGACGGCATGCTGCGACCGGGCGGCACGATCATCGAGCCGACCAGCGGCAACACCGGCATCGGGCTCGCGCTCGTGGCCGCCGTCAAAGGGTACCGCCTCGTCCTGACGATGCCCGACACGATGAGCGAGGAGCGTCGATCGCTGCTCGTCGCCTACGGCGCGACGCTCGAGATCACGCCCGACACGAAGGGCATGCACGGCGCCATCCGTCGCGCGGAGGAGCTGCTCGCCGAGCATCCCGACTGGTACATGCCGCAGCAGTTCACGAACCCCGCGAATCCCGACGTCCATCGGCGCACGACGGGACCGGAGATCGTCGCACAACTGCCGGAGGTGAACGGCTTCGTCGCCGGCGTCGGGACGGGCGGGACGATCACGGGTGTGGGCGAAGTGTTGCGCGACAAACGCCCCGGCGTGTGGATCGCGGCCGTGGAGCCGGCGGCGTCGCCGGTGCTCGCCGGCGGCGAGGCCGGATATCACCGCATCCAGGGCATCGGCGCCGGCTTCGTGCCGGACAACCTCGACACCGCCATCTACGACGAGGTGGTGGCGGTCACCGACGAGGAAGCCACCGAGTACACGCGCGCGCTGGCGCGCTTCGAGGGCCTGCTGGTCGGCATCTCGTCGGGCGCGAACTGCGCCGCGGCGATTCGCGTCGCGCGACGTCTCGGCGGCGGTGCGAAGGTGCTCACCATCTTCTGCGACACGGGCGAGCGCTACCTCACGACCGATCTGTTCCAGGCCGAAGGCATCTGACGCACGCGTGTCCGGGCCCAGAACGCACGAGGGGCCGGGAGACACGCTCCCGGCCCCTCTCCTCCGCTAGGCACGCGGGGCGGACCGTATTCAGTTGGTGAAGATGGTGCGGAGCTCTTCCATGATCTTCTCCTCGCTGAACGACTTCGCGATGGCGAGCTCTTTCACGAGGAGATTGCGCGCGGTGTCGAGCATCTTCCGCTCGCCGAAGGACAGCTCCTTGTCACCCTTGAGCACGAACAGATCGCGCAGCACCTTGGCGATCTCGAGGACACTGCCGGTCTTGATCTTCTCGGTGTACTCCCGGTAGCGACGATTCCAGGTCTGCTGGTCGATCTCGACCTTCTTGTCACGCAGGATGCGATACACCTTCGCGACCATGTCCTTGCCGATGATACGCCGCAGCCCGACGGCGTTGACGTTCTCGGTGGGAATCATGATCGTCATGTCGCTGTCGAGGATCCGGAGCATATAGAACTTGCGCTCCGATCCCGAGACGACCTTGGTCTGGATGCCTTCGATCACGCCGACGCCATGCGCCGGATAGACGACCTTCTCCCCTACTTTGAACATCACGACCATGAGGCGGCCTCCGTGATCCCGCGAAAAGGCATATTACGCGAATGGGTGTTCTTCCGTCAACGTGACGCTCCGTCGCGTGGGACGGACACGGAATCCACACCGACGCGAGGATTCACTTCACATATTCTCAGTCAACCACCTATTTTCGCAATCGCGTTACGCATGGGCCATGCGCGGCCAGACGTTGCATCCGCGCAGCACACACAGTGCAGCGCGCACCACGCGAGGTCGTTCGCTCGTCACACTGCGAAAGCCGCAAACCATGGCCAAACCAGGGAAAGGCGTTGGCTAGCTTGCGGGAATCGTTCGCAGCCTTGGTTGCCAGCACAATGCGTTTGTGCCACAAACGGACGCGCGGAATTCAGCCTAACCCCAAGATGGGGCACAGGAGGTGAGTGGGATGAAGGTACGGGCACTTGCGGGCGTTGGCGCCCTCGTGCTGCTGAGCACGATGTCGGTCGGCTGCTCGGCGAAGAAGGAAATGGAGCGCGCCGAGGCCGCGGCGACGCGGGCCGAGGATGCGGCTCGTCGTGCCGAGGCGGCGGCCAGCCGGGTCGAGGCAGCAGCCGGACGCGCCGAGGCGGCGGCCGAGAAGGCCGAGCGGCTCTTCTCGAAGCGGATGTACAAGTAGGCCGAGCTTCGGTTCGTCACTGCACAAACGAAGGGTGATGGGAATGAAAGCACGGTCGATCGCGGGCATCACGATGGTGGTTCTGCTCGGCGCCATGACGTCGGGCTGCAGCTACCAGAAGGACGCCGAGAAGGCAGCTCAGCGCGCCGAGTCGGCCGCGAGCCGGGCGGAAGACGCTGCACGTCGCGTCGAGTCGGCGGCAAGCCGGGTCGAGGCGGCAGCGCAGCGCGCCGAGGCAGCAGCCGAAAAGGCCGAGAGCATGTTCTCGGGTCGTCTACACAAGTAGGAGCTTTTCGCTCCGACTTGTTCGACCAAGAAAGGCGAGGGCGAAAGCCATCGCCTTTTTTGTTGCCCGGAATCGGCCCTCAGCGCAGACGGGCGAGGGCATCGCGGATGCGCCGCACGCCCTCCTCGAGCACGTCGCGCTTGGCGGCGTACGACAGCCGGATGTGGCGCGGCGCCCCGAACCCCTCGCCGGGGACCGTGGCCACGCTCGCGTGACGCAGGAAGTAGCTGCCCAGGTCCTGCGCGGACGTGATGGGACCGTCGGGCCCCTGTCGGCCGAAGTACGACCCGAAATCGGGGAAGACGTAGAAGGCGCCCTCCGGGAGCGTGGTCTCCACGCCAGGGATGCTGCGCAGCTGCTCGACCACCATGTCCCGGCGCGCCAGGAACTCGCGTGCCATCGCGTGCACGCCGTCGAGCGGCCCGTTCAACGCCGCGACGGCCCCCGCCTGGGCGATCGACGTGGGATTCGACGTGCTCTGACTCTGCAGGGCCGTCATGGCCCTGATGAGCTCCGCCGGCGCCGCCGTGAAGCCGATGCGCCAGCCGGTCATGGCGTAGGTCTTCGACACGGCGTTCAGGATGACGAGCCGTGGACGCAGCTCCGGCACCAGTGCGCCGATGTGCTCGATGTGATGGTCGGCGATGTGCTCGTAGATGTCGTCGCTGAAGACGATGAGGTTGCGACGGACCGCCACCTCGCCGAGCGCCCGCAGCTGGTCGGACGAGTACACCGCGCCCGTCGGATTGCTCGGGCTGTTCAGGATGAAGCCGACCGTCCGCGGCCCGCAGGCGGCATCGAGCTCCTCGGCCGTGATCCGGAATCCGCTCTTGGGGGTGGTCGGCAGGATGCGGGGCGTGGCCCCCGCCAGCTCGAGCATCTCCGGGTAGCTCACCCAGTACGGCGACGGCAGCAGGATCTCGTCCCCGCCCTCGAACAGCGCCTGGAAGGCGTTGTAGAGCGCGTGCTTGCCACCACAGCTGGCCATCACCTCGGTGCGATCGTAGGCGAGGCCGCTGTCGCGCTGGATCTTCGCCCGGATGGCGTCCTTCAGCTCGTTGGTGCCGCCGACGGGGGTGTACTTCGTCTGTCCCCGTGCCAGCGCCTCGCGGGCGGCCGCCTTGACGTGCTCGGGCGTGTCGAAGTCGGGCTCGCCCGCCGACAGATCGACGACGTCGGTGCCGGCGGCGCGCATGGCTGCGGCCTCGGCCGCCATGGCCAACGTCGGCGACGGCTTCAGGGTTCGGACCCGCGACGCGAGGTGCAGGCTCATGGCTGCCGCTTCTTCGCCTGCGCCACGAGGCGCGGCAGGACCTGATCGGGCACGAGGCCGGTGACGTCGCCGCCGAGGCTCGCGACCTCCTTCACCAGCCGTGAGCTCGTGTAGAAGTGCGACTCGCCGGTCATCATGAAGATGGTTTCGACGCGTGGCTGCAGGTGACGGTTCATCATGGTCATCTGGAACTCGTATTCGAAGTCGGCCACGGCGCGCAGGCCGCGGATGATGACGTTGGCGCCGCTACGGACCGCCCAGTCGACGAGCAGACCGGAGAAGGCGTCGGCGACGACGCGATCGCCTTCTGCCGCAAAGGTTTCCCGGATCATGCCGGCGCGCTCCTCCGGCGAGAACCAGGCCGAATCCTTGTTTGGATTGAACGCGACGCCGACGATGACGCGATCGAACACCTGCAGGCTGCGCCGGATGATGTCGACGTGCCCGTTGGTGATCGGATCGAACGACCCGGGATAGACCGCGACGCGCTTCACGCCGCACCGTCCGGGCGCGCCAGCAGCGTCAGCGTGGTGGACCCATGTCGTCGCGAGGCGACGGCGACGAGGTCGCCGCGGGGCTCGCAGGTCTCGTCGGACGCGTGCTCGATCGCGATCCAACCGTGACTGGCCAGGACCTCGCTGGCCGTGACCGCGTCGACGACCCGCTGCGCCCACCCCTGGTGATACGGCGGATCGGCGAACACGCCGTCGACCCGGACGCCCTCCCGACCCAGCGCCCGCAGCGCGCGCCCGACGTCCATCGGCATCACGCTGGCGCGGTCCGCCACGCCGGCCGCGTCGAGGTTCTGCCGCAACGTGCGCACGACCACCGACGAGGACTCGACGAAGATGGCACCGGACGCCCCCCGTGACAGCGCCTCGATCCCGAGGGCCCCGGTTCCCGCGAAGCAGTCGACGATGCGAACCTCCGCCAGCCATCCACGATGTTCGAGCATGTTGAAGAGCGCGCCTCGTACCAATCCCGAGGTGGGTCGTGTTCGACCACCCCCGGGAACCCGGAGCCGCCGACCGTGAGCGCGTCCCGCAATGACCTTGACTGCCATGGTCGCCGGCCGCCGCGCTTATAGCCGGATCCCGCGAGGCCGGGCAACCGAGCACGCCGTCACGACGACCGTCAGCGCCCCGTGAACCGCGGCGCGCGCCGCTCGCGGAACGCGGCAATGCCCTCGGATCGATCGGCCGTCGTCTGCAGCAGGACGTACAGGTCGTGCTCGAGGCGGACGCCGTCGTCGAGCGGCAGATCGAGCGCCCGCACGACCGTCTCCTTCGCGAGACGGAGGGCCAGCGGGCCTCGCAGCGCCAGCTCCCGCGCGAGACCACGGGCCGTGTCCTGCACGCGCGCGGGCGCGACGACCCGCGACGCCAGCCCCCAGGCGAGCGCCGTCCGCGCCGGCACGGGGGTGCCGAGCAGGAGCAGATCGAGCGCGCGCGACGGGCCGACGATGCGGGTGAGCCGTTGGGTCACACCGCCGCCCGCGAACCGACCGGTGGACGCCTCCGGCAGTCGCAGCACCGCGGTGCTCGCGGCCACACGGAGGTCGCACGCGAGGGCCAGGGCCACGCCCCAGCCCTGCACCTCGCCCGTCACGCACCCGATCACCGGACGCGTGCATCGGGCGAGCGCACCGACCGCGTCCGGCCAGTGCTCGGGCGGCCAGGCCACGTCGCGCGGAAGACCGCGACAGAACTCCCGCCCCGCCCCCGCCACCACGACGACGTGCACGGCGTCGTCGCCGTCGATCGACTCGCACGCCTCGACGAGGCCGGCGCACAGCTCGGCATCGAGCCGGTCGCGCCCGAGCGTGAGCCAGGCGACGCCCCCGTCGATCGCGACGTCGACCGCCGAGCGCCGCCGTGTCGTCACGGCACCTCGAGACGCAGCTCGCGACGCAGGATCTTCCCCATGGGGTTCTTCGGCAGCTCGGCCAGGAAGCGGATGACCTCCGGCTTCTTGAAGCTGGCGAGCCGCTGGCGGCAGAACTCGCCGATCTCGTCGGCGGTGGCCGACGTCTCGGGCCGCAGGACGACGAACGCCGCCACCCGCTGCCCCCACTCGACGTCGGGCACGCCGACGACTGCCACCTCTTCGACGGCGGGATGCGATCCGACCACCGCCTCGACCTCGGCCGGGGCGATGTTCTCGCCGCCGCGGATGATCATGTCGTCCTTGCGCCCGGCGACGTAGAGATAGCCGTCCTCGTCGATCCAGCCGAGGTCGCGCGTCGGCAACCACCCCTCGGCGGTGAACGGCGAATCCTTCGCGCCGGCGTAGCCCTTCATGGCGCGCGGCGTGCGCACGTGGATCTCGCCCACCTCACCCGTGGGCAGCTCGCCGCCCTCGTCGTCGACGACGCGCACCTCGACGTCGGGCAGCGGGCGTCCGATGGAGCGAAGCCGCCGCGTGCGCCGCTCGATCTCCTCGGCGGAGCCCTCGAGACGATGATCGTCCGGGCCGAGCACCGTGAGCGTGGACGTGGTCTCGGTCTGCCCGAACGCGTTCACGAAGCCCACGGTGCGCGGGAAGCGCTCGATGGCACGACGGATGACGGGGAACGGCATCGGCGCCCCGCCGTACGACAGCACTTCCAGGCTCGACAGATCGCGCGTCGCGAAGTCGGGGTGATCGAGGATGTGCTTCATCATCGTGGGCACGACGAAGCCGTGCGTGATGCGCTCGCGCTCGACGAGCGCCAGCCACGCCCCCGCCTCGAACTGCGGCATCACCACCAGCCGGCGGCCCGTCCACACCGTCGTCATCATGTTGGTGGCACCGGCGATGTGGTAGAGCGGCGCGCACAGCAGCGCCGCGCCGCGCGGCGTGCCGTCGGCGAGCTCGACGTTGGCGGTGACGTAGGCGGTGAAGTCGCCGTACGTGAGCATGACGCCCTTCGGCAGCGACGTCGTGCCGCTGGTGTACATGAGGATGGTGGTCTCCTCGTCCTCGACGTCGGCCTCCTCCTCGTGCTCGGCCGCGGCGGTGACGAGCGCCTCGAAGGCCGGCATGTCGCCGTGTGCGCCATCGAAGCCGATCATCGTGCGCAGCTCGGGCAGCGACGCACGCAGCGCCTCGACGCCCGCGACGTAGCGCTGCCCCACGAGCAGGACGCTGGCGTTGCCGGCACGCAGCATGTGCTCGAGCTCGTTCTGCTTGGCGCGATAGTTCACCGGGATGAAGACCCCGCCCAGCATCGCGGTGGCGTAGTAGGCCTCGACGTAGCGGTGCGTGTTGGTGTGCAACGCGGCGACACGCGTACCGCGGCCGACGCCGAGACGGGCCAGCGCACCAGCCAGGCGGCGCACGCGAGACTGCAGGTCGGCGTAGGTGAAGCGCTGGTCCTCGAAGACGAGCGCTTCCTGCTCGGGCACGATCCCCGCGGGAATCGTGAGGAAGCTCACGGTGTTCATCGCGGGCGTTCTAGCCCGAGGCCAAGCCGCCGCTCAAGGGCGATTCCCGCCTCGAGCGACCCGTCGTGCGCGGCGCGCACGCATCGGCGCGCGGCCTGCACCAGCGCGGGATCGAGCGCCGCGAGTCGCCGCGCCAGGCCCATCGCGGTCGGCAGCAGCCGGGCGCGCGGTACGACCCGCTGCACGACGCCGGCGTCGAGCGCCTCGCGGGCCCGCATCCAGCGATCGGCCAGCACCAGCTCGAGCGCACGGCCGACGCCAACCCGGCGCGGCAGCGTCTGCGTCCCCCCCACGCCCGGGATCATGCCGAGTCCGGTCTCGGGCAGCGCAAAGCGCACGTCGTCGGCCGCGATGCAGAGGTCGCACAGCATCGCCATCTCGAAGCCGCCACCGACGGCGTAGCCGTGCACGGCGGCGATGGTCGCCGCGCGCAGGCAGAGCAGGCGTCCCCACACGTCGCGCTGCCAGCGCACCGCCCGCGCCACCATGGCCGACGGCGCGCTGCCGAACTCCATGACGTCGCCACCGGTCGAGAACGCCGGTCCACGGCCGCGCAGCACGACGGCCCGCACCTCGGGGTCCGCATCCGCCAGGCCGAGCGCCGCGAACAGGTCGTCGCGCATCGCGACGTCGTAGGCGTTCAACCGTCGCGGCCGATCGAGCGTCACGACGGCGACCGCGCCGTGGCGCACGTAGTCGACGGTGGCGAACGCGCTCATCGCGCCCACACCATTGCGCCGCCGACCATCGTGCAGCGCACGCCCGTCGCCGCCACCGCGGCCGGCGATGCGCGCAACGGATCGGTGTCGACGACGACGAGATCGGCGGGCCCGCCCGGCCGCAGGCGGCCGAGCGTGTCGTCGCCGAGCGCATGGGCCGCGTTGCGGGTATAGAGCGCCAGCGCCCCGGCGGCATCGAGGCGCTCGGCGGGGCCGAGGCTGGCACCGCTCGCCGTGCGGCGACGGCGCGCGGTCGCGATACCGAGCCAGGGGCTCACCGGCGCGACCGGCGCGTCGGACCCCGCCGCCACGACGATGCCCGCATCCACCAGGCTGCGCGCGCGGTAGAGCCACGGCCACGCCTCGCGCGCCGTCTCCTGGCGGTAGACGTCGCCCCGCGTGTGCACGAACGACGGATTGGTGACGACGGTGAGCCCGAGGCGCGCGATGCGCGCCACGAGCGGCGGCGGACACTCCGCCAGATGCTCGAGGCGATGGCGCTGCCGGCGATACGCCGCCGGGAGCGCGGCGAAGGCCGCGAGGGCGGCGACGAGTGTCGCACTGCCGACGCAGTGTACGGCGACCGGCGCGCCGGTCGCCGCCGCCACGGCGATGCGACGGGCGAGCGAGACCGGACTCGGCCGCATCCCGTCGGGGCCCTCTTCGACGAGGATCTTCACCGGCCCAGGCCGCAGGCGCGGGTGCTCCGGCCACCGACGTCCCGCGGACGCGCGCATCGCGTGGACGCGCAGGCGGAACGTCCCGTCCGCCATCGCACGACGCAACGGCACCACGCCGCCGGCGCGACGCGGGGTCGCGTCGGCGACGGTGGTGATGCCCTGCTGCGCGAGCTCGACGGCGACCTCCGCGAGCCCCGCGGCGAGCACGTCGTCGGACACGGGACCGACGGCACGGCTCACCTGGGCTTCGCGCCCGTGCACGAGCCCGTCGACGTCGGGCAGGCCCCCGAGACGGGCGAGCGCCACCGTGTTCAGCACCGAGGCGTGCCGGCTGCGATGGCGCAGGCGCACCGGACATCCCCTGCCCACACGATCGAGCTCGGCCCGCGTCGGCAGGCGGCCGAGCCGGGACTCGTCGAGACCTTCGCCGCGTATCCAGCCGCCGTCCTTCGTGGCCGACGCCGCCACCGCCGCCAGCACCGCGTCGACACTGGCGCACCCACTCAGGTCGACGTGCGCACGACGCGCGGCCAGGGCGAGCAGATGCAGGTGCGCGTCGATCAGCCCGGGCAACACCGTGGCGCCGCCGCAGTCGACGCGCTCGGCGCGCGAACCGACCGCACGACCCACGCTGCGCAGGTCGCCGACGGCCAGCACGCGCCCCTCGGCGACGGCGATCGCCGACGCGCGCGGCCGGCTGCCGTCGAGCGGTCGCACGCAGGCGTTCTCGAACACCCAGGCGCTCACGCCAGGGGCCAGCTCGCGACCCGCGCCACGGTGACCGCATGACCACCCGGCACGGCGAGCTCGGTCCCCTCGTCCCAGTGCTCGCGCCGCACGAAGCCGAGCGCCGCCAGCGAGCCCGCGCCGTAGGCGTAGGCGACGGTGGTGAGGTGTCCCACCTCCTTGCCGTCACGCACCAGCGGGGCGTCGG
Organism: uncultured Binatia bacterium (SeqCode); assembly: GCA_964404165.1. Classification (GTDB taxonomy): domain Bacteria; phylum Desulfobacterota; class Binatia; order DP-6; family DP-6; genus DASYLJ01. The sequence goes on from CAYOIZ010000002.1 coordinate 20,657, forward strand.
CGGCCGGCGCCGGCCCGGCGAGCAGCAGCGCGCAGAGGCGACGGTTCACGTGCCCGCGCGCCGTACCGCGCGCCACGACCTCCTGGCCGAGGTAGCAGCCCTTGCGCGTGCTGACCGCGTCGTCGACGGGCAGCTCGAGCGAGAGGGTCTTGGCACCCATGTCGAGCCCGATGCGCGGGACGCCGACCTCGACGCGCCGTCCTTCCAGCGCCTCCATGCCGCACGGCCGCGCGCCAGCGGCGACGAGCGCCTCCCACACCGCCGCCACGCCGGCCGTGGGCACGTGCATGATGACGCCCGCACCGCGGACCTCGCTGGCGCGCTGCACGCGCACCGTCACGCCGCCGACGGTGGCTTCGCGGTGGGCCCACGGCGCCAGGTCCTCGGCGCCGACGAGGGCCGCCGCTTGCGGGCCGTCGACGGCCACCAGTGTCGTCGGCACCACGGGCGCCTGCAGCTCGACGTCGTCGGCGATGATGAGCGCGTCGAGCGCGCCGACGAAGTCGTCGCGCACGCGCACGTCGACGTCGAGCAGGAGCGCGTCGGCCTCGGCACAGACCCGGACGTCGGCGGTGACGCGACCCTGGATCGTGAGCAGCAGCGCCGGACGCCCCTGCCCCGTCGTCAGCGCGACCACGTCGTTCGAGAGCATGCCCTGCAGGAAGCCGACCCGGTCCGCGCCGGTGGCCCGCACGAGCGTCCGGAAGCCGAGGTCGACGACGGCGGCACCGCCGACGAGCGCCGCATACTCGGCGGCCGCATCGCCGAAGTGTCGCGGCAGCGCGACGCCGCGATCGTCGGCGTGCACGGCGCCGTGGGCGGCCAGATGCGCGTGCAGCGGCGTCTCGATCATGGAGCGGTACCGTGCCCCCGCCGCTCCGGCTTGACAAGAGGCACGGGCGCACGGGACACGCGCGCATGGCCTACGAAGACATCCGCTACGAGACGACGGACGGTATCGCCTGGATCGTGATCGACCGCCCGAAGGTGCTGAACGCCTTCCGCGCCCAGACCGTCGACGAGATGATCGCCGCGTTCCGCGCCGCCTGGCACGACCCCGAGGTCGGCGTCGTCGTGCTCACCGGCGCCGGCGAGCGGGCCTTCTCCACCGGCGGCGACCAGAGCCAGCGCACCGAGAGCGGCTACGACGGCGCCGGCGGCATCGGGCTCGACATGCACGGGCTGCATGGGATCATGCGCGCCATCCCGAAGCCGGTCGTCGCCATGGTGAACGGCTACGCCATCGGCGGCGGGCACGTCCTGCACGTGCTGTGCGATCTCTCGATCGCCGCCGACACCGCGAAGTTCGGTCAGGTGGGTCCGCGCGTCGGCTCCGTCGACCCCGGCTTCGGCACGGCCTACCTGGCGCGGCTCGTGGGCGAGAAGAAGGCGCGCGAGATCTGGTACCTCTGCCGCCAGTACACGGCACAGCAGGCGCTCGACATGGGCCTCGTCAACGCCGTCGTGCCCGCGGCCGAGCTGCGTGCGGAGACCGAACGCTGGTGCCGCGAGCTGCTCGAGAAGAGCCCGACGGCGCTGAAGCTCGCCAAGCAGTCCTTCAACGCCGACACCGAGCACATCGGCGGCATCACCGAGCTCGGCTTCTCGGCGCTCGAGCTCTACTACCAGACCGACGAGGCGAAAGAGGGACGCAACGCGTTCATGGAGAAGCGCAAGCCCGACTTCCGCCGGCCGAAGCCGCGCTAGATCGCGACGAGCACGGTGTCGCCCTCGAGCTTCGTCTCGTAGGTCGCGACCTTCATGTCGTCGGTGACGCTCTCGCCGGTCGTGACGTCGAACTGCCATGCGTGCCAGGGGCACGTGACGAGGCAGCCCTCGACGTCGCCCTCGCCGAGCGGGCCGCCGCGGTGCGGGCACTCGTTGTCGATGGCGCGGAAGGTGCCGTCGATGTTGAAGAGGGCGAGCTCCTTGCCCTCCACCGTGACGGTCTTCCCGGTACCGGGTGCGATCTCGGACGCAGCGCAGGCCCTGACGAACGTGGACATGCGGGCGCTTCTGGCACGCGACCTGTGGGGGGTCAAGAACCGAGCGCGGCCGAGATCGCGGGTACGGCATCGAGTCGCGCGAGCCATGCCGACACCGCCGGCGCGTCGTCGAGGAGCCGCCGCTCGACGTAGCCACGCATCCACGCGAGCTGCACGAACACCGCCACGTCGGCGACCGTGACGGACCGTCCGAGCAGCAACGAGCGCTCGCCGAGCAGCCCTTCGAGCGTCGTGAGCCCGTCGCGCATGCGCTCCTCGAAATGGCCGAGCGCCTCCGGCCCGTAGCCCTGCGCGCGGTAGCGTCGCGCGATGCGAGACGCCACGACGCGACCGATGAGCGGCGCCAGCGGTCCACCGCCGAGCTCGCTCATGGTGTTGTGCAGCGCCGCTGCGCGGTTCGCCGGGTTGAGCCACTTGAACGCCCCGACGACGTGGTACAGCGACTCGTCGGCCCAGTCCTCGATGAGGTCGCAGTAGGCACGCGCCGCCGGATCGGCGGGGCGCAGCGGCGGATCCGGCTGCAGCGTCTCGAGATGACGCACGATCGCCGTCGAATCGGCCACGACCTGCCCGCCCTGCACCAGGACCGGCACCTTGCCGAACCCGCTCAGGCGGCGCAGCTCGCGCATCCGGCTCACGGTGAGCGTGACGCGCCGGAACGGGATGCCCTTCAGCTGCAGGCAGATCCGCGCCTTGGTGCAGAACGGCGAATCGGTGAGGTCGTAGAGCAGCGTCTCGTCGGGCATGGGGCTGTACGGAGGCTCGAGGTGGGACTTCAGGAGGCGAGCGCGCTGCGCAGCTCGCGGACGAGGACGTCGACCGTGCCGCGCGTGCCGCCGGCCAGCTTGGAGCGCCACTCGCCCTCGGTCTCGAAGCGTTCGTCGCCGACGAGCGTGCCCCAGGGGGCGATGGCGCGGCCGATCGCATGCGCGTCGAGCACGTCGTCGCCGGCGGCACGGATGGCGGCGAGGACGGCCGGCACGACGGCGAGGAAGGCGCGCAGCGCCGTCGCCGTCTTGATGCTGTACTTGCGGCCCGCCCATGCACGCGGGAAGACGCGCGCGACCTGCTTGAAGTAGTTGAGGAAGAACCGCGGTGCCGCCTCCCGGAAGCGATCCGACTGCGGGCCGCCGAGCGCCTGCAGGTTGGTGAAGATGCCCTTCAGCTCGTCGGCCAGCGCCGCCTGTGCGACGCGACCACGCCCGACGCCGAACAGCTTGATCTCGCCGTGGAGCGGCGAGTCGGCGTGCTCGTTGAGCGTGCGGATGATGTCGTGGCTGGCCGCCAGCGCCTTGTCGGGGTAGAGGCGCCGCCCCGAGAGGCTGATGAGGTGCGACGGGTTCAGCTTCGTGTGCTTCGCATTGATGGTGACGAACAGCTCCACCACCTGGTCGGGGGCGAGCGTGTCGAAGACGATGGCGGGCACCTGCACGTCGCTGGCACGCTCGTCGCCGAGCATCTGGTGCAGGGCGAGCAGGCGGTGTTGGCCGTCGAGGGCGCGCAGCACGCCACCCTCGGACGGAATCTGCAGAACGCCGAGCACGCGGTGCGAGCTGGTGGGCGTGAACTCGAGGCGGCGATCGGAGACGAGCAGCACGGCCCCCGCGATGGCCGGCAGGTTCCCGGCGTCGGCGCACTGCGTGTAGTAGTCGACCAGCTCGCCGATCTTCTTGCGGATGACCGGACGCTGATACGCCTCGGCGCTCTCCGAGATGCGCTTCTCGAGCAGCTCCCAGTTGACGCGCGAGACGCGTCCCTTGCCCTTGCCGCGCGGCTTCGCCGGCGGCCCGCCGGCGTCGTACGACAGCACCTCGAACCGCACCAGCTTGTCGACGTCGCGCGCGCCGAGCATGGCCTGGTAGAGGTGGACGCCGAACTGCCGGAGCCGCATCGCGGGCACGGTGATCACGCGATGCCTCCCACCCAGGCCTCGACCTCTTCCAGTTTCCGCACCCGCGAGATCCACACCGGGACCTCGTGCGGCGGCGCCGCGATCAACGCCGCACGCGCCGCGCGGACCGAGTCCGAGATGATCTCGCAGCAGCGCGCATGGCAGCGCTGATTCTCCCGCTGCCGTCGCATGCGCACCCGCTCGGCGAACGCGATGATCTCTCCCACGGCGTGGGCGGAACCTACCATGCACCCGCGCGAAAGTGCTAGGGCAGTCCGCACATGGCAGCGGATCCGTGGAGCCCGGCGCAGTACGATCGATTCCGCACCGAGCGGCAGCAGCCGTTCGTGGATCTGGCCGCGTTGATCACACCGCGTCCGGACATGCGGGTGATCGACCTGGGCTGCGGCACCGGCGAGCTGACGGCCCGCCTCCATGGCGACCTTCGTGCCCGCGACACCCTCGGCATCGACAGCTCGCCGGAGATGCTCACGCGGCAGCCCACCGGGATCGCTGGCCTGCGCTTCGCCGCCGGAGACATCGGCGCCTTCGCCGACACGGCGTCGTGGGACCTCGTCTTCTCCAATGCGGCCGTGCAGTGGCTCCCGAATCACCCCGCCCTGCTCCGACGCCTGCGCGACGCGCTGGCACCGGGCGGCCAGCTCGCCATCCAGATGCCGGCGAACTTCATGCATCCCTCGCACACGGCCGCGCACGAGGTGGCCGCCGAGCCCCCGTTCCGTGAGGCCCTCGGCGGATGGCGGCGCCACGTCCCCGTGCGCGAGCCCGAGGACTACGCCGTCATCCTGGCCAGGCTCGGGGCACGCGCACAGCACGTCCGCCTGCAGGTCTACGGCCACCAGCTGGCCTCGCGCGACGAGGTCGTCGAGTGGACGAAGGGCACGCTCCTGACCGACTACCAGCGTCGTCTCGCGCCGGCGTTGTGCGACGCCTTCCTCGATCGCTACCGCGCGCGCCTCCTGCCGCAGCTCGCCGACGATCGCCCCTACTTCTACCCGTTCCGCCGCCTCCTGCTCTGGGCCGCGTTCTGATGTCGCTCCTGCTCCTGCCACTGCCCGGCAGCGAGGCCGCGACGGCGGCGCTGGCGGCCGAGCTCGACGCCGAGGTCGCCGCCCTCGAGGTGCGACGCTTTCCCGACGGCGAGAGCTACGTGCGCATCGACACCTCCGTCGTCGGGCGGTCGATCGCACTGGTGTGCACGCTGCGCGATCCCGATCCGCTCACCGTCCCGCTGCTCTTCACCGCGGCGACGGCGCGCGAGCTGGGCGCGGCCCGCATCGGGCTCGTGGCGCCGTACCTGGCCTACATGCGGCAGGACGCGCGCTTCCGCGCCGGCGAGGCGATCGCGTCGCGACAGTTCGGTCGCCTGCTGTCGCAGTGGATCGACTGGCTCGCCACCGTCGACCCGCACCTGCACCGCCATCACGATCTGGCGGAGGTGTATCAGGTGCCCACCGTGGCGGTGCGCGCGGCACCGGCAGTGGCACGCTGGATCGCGCGCGACGTCGACGCCCCGGTGCTGGTCGGCCCCGACAGCGAGAGCGCGCAGTGGGTCGAGGCGGTCGCCACGGGGGTCCCGGCACCGCATCTCGTGCTCACCAAGGTACGGCACGGCGATCGCGACGTGCAGGTCTCGGTTCCCGACGTCGCGCGCTGGCGCGAGCGGACACCGGTGCTGATCGACGACATCATCTCCACCGCGCACACGATGATCGCCACCGTGGGCCACCTCCGCGCCGCCGGGCTGCGGCCCCCGGTCTGCATCGGCGTCCATGCCGTCTTCGCAGGCGACGCGCATGCGGCGCTGCTGGCCGCGGGCGCGGCACGCGTCGTCACCTGCGACACCATCGCGCACCCCACCAATGCGATCCCGACCGCGTCGCTCCTGGCGCCCGCGATCCGCGACCTGGCGTAGGCCGCCGGACTCAGCCCGGTACCCCCGGACCAGCCATCTCGTCAAGCCGGATGGCTAGAAGTGTCGTCCAGCAGACCGGCCCATTTCCGGGGATTGACCCACTCCCGATTGCAGGCGCATTGGGAGGCATGACGCTCGCCCCACGGCTCGCGGCCCTCCTGCTGCTCCTCGCGACCCCGCTCGCAGCCCGTGCCGCGACGATCAACGTCCCCGCCAGCGACGAAGCCGCACTGATCGCGGCGATCGACACCGCCAACGGCAACGGCGAGGACGACGACATCGCCCTCGCCGCCGGCTCGACGTACACCTTCACCGCCGCCAACAACGGGGCGAACGCGCTCCCCGTGGTCACGACCAAGATCACGATCCAGGGCAACGGTGCGATCGTCGAGCGTGGCGGCGGGCCGGAGTTCCGGCTGATCGACGTCGGCTCCACGGGCGATCTGACGCTCGATCGGGTCACGGTCCGGGGAGGCCAGCTGACGTTCACGGCCGTCCGCGACGGCGGCGCCGGCATTCGCGTCGTCGGGAGCGGCAAGCTCAGCCTCACCAATGCGGTGGTGACGGCGAACACGTGCACGGGGGCCATCTGCTTCGGCGGCGGCATCTTCGTCCAGGACGACGACGCGCCCGTGGTGACGCTGATCGACAGCGAGGTGAGCGAGAACTTCGCCGAGAGCGGCGGCGGCATCTGCCTCAACCACAACAACCAGACGCTGCACCTGACGCGCACCACCGTGCGTGGCAACAGCGGCATGGAGGGTGGCGGCATCGGCACGTTCGGCGCGGACACCGTCACGATCACGGACAGCCTGATCATCGGCAACTCGGTGACGTCGTCCGGGATGTTCGGCGGGGCCCTCGGCGGCGGCATCCTCGACGTCAGCGGTGCCACCTGGACGATCTCCGGCACGACCATCACGGGCAACAGCGCCTCCGGAGCCAACACGAACGCCTTCGCCACGAACATCTACGGCGGCGGCATGGCCGAGAACGGCGGCGCGACCATCACCCTCGTCAACTCCACCATCACCGGCAACTCGTTGACCAACACCGCGGGCGGTCTCGTCGGAGGCGCCGGCCTCTTCTCCGAGGGGGGCGGTGACTGGACGCTCAACAACGTCACGATCAGCGGCAACACCATCACCGCATCGAACGGCTCGGGCGGCGGCATGGAGGCGACGCGCGGCACCTTCACGCTCCGGAACTCCATCGTTCACGGCAATACGGCGGCGGCGAATCCGGACTGCTCGGCGCTCGGCGCCAGCATGTCCGGGCCGATCTTCGACTCGTTCGTCCTCACCACGGGTCACAACATCGTCGGCGACACGACGGGCTGCTCGGGCTTCGTCGCGACCACCGGCGACCAGGTCGGCGTCGATCCGCTGCTCGGACCGCTCGCCGACAACGGCGGACCGACGCAGACGATGGCGCTCCTCGCCGGCAGCCCCGCCCTCGACCAGGCCGACCCGGCCGTGCCCGGCAGCGGCGGCACCGCGTGCGAGGCGGTGGACCAGCGCGGTACGTCGCGCCCGCAGGGGACCGCCTGCGACATCGGGGCCTTCGAAGTCGGTGGCCCCACCACGACGACCACGCTCCCCGGCGGCTGCGACACGCGCGCACCCACGTTCGTCTCGATCGACTGCCGACTCGACGCGCTCATTGCCGACCTCGAGAGCGCACAGGATCTCGGCAAGGTGAAGACGTCGCTCCTGCGTTCGGCGACGGCGGCCCGCGAGAAGAAGATCGCCGCCGAGAACACCGACCCCGCCAACGCGAAGAAGGTGAAGAAGCTCCTCAAGAAGGCGATCCGGAAGATAATCTCCTTCGGCTTCCGCATCCGCTCGCGGAACGCGGTACGGGCGATCCCGGATGCCGACCGCCGCACGGCGCTGCGCACCGTCGGCGCGGAGATCCAGGCCGACATGAAGACGCTGATGGGCTCGCTCTGACGTGCGGCTGATCTGCTTCGGCGACATCCACATGGCGTTCCGGTCGATCGAACGGCTGGCACCCGTGCTTGCGACCGCCGACGTCGCCATCCTGATCGGCGACCTCACCAACTTCGGCGAGCCCGACGACGCCTTCGCGGTCGTGAACGCCGTGCGCGCGCACTGTCCCACGGTGTGGGCCGTCACCGGCAACCTCGACATGGCGTGGGTCATCGACGCCTTCCGCGACGGCGGCATCTCGCTGCACGGCGAGGGTCGTCGGCTCGGCGACCTCGGCGTCTTCGGCTGCGGCGGCTCCAACATCACGCCCATGGACACGCCCACCGAGCTCGAGGAGCACGAGCTCGCCGCCGTCCTCGCCCGGGGCCACGCGCAGGTCGCGGACGCGCCGCGACGGCTGATGGTCTGCCACACGCCGCCCTTCGACTGCCGCCTCGACCGGCTCGTGAACGGCACGCCCGTCGGCAGTCCCGCGGTGCGCGCCTTCATCGAGGCACATCGACCCGACGTCTGCGTCGTCGGCCACATCCACGAGGGGCGCGGCGTCGACCGCGTCGGCGAGACCGTGGTCCTGAACGCCGGCGCCTGCCGCGACGGCGGTTACATCGTGGTCGACGACGACGGCGCGCGCCTCACGGCCGAGCTGCGCAACGTTCGCACCGACACGGCGTGAGCACGCTGCGCGCGCTCAGCTTCGACGCCGCCGGCACGGTGTTCGAGGTGGCGGAGCCCGTCGGCACGACCTACGCCCGGATCGCGCAGCGCCACGGCCTCGGCGCGGATCCCGCCGTCGTCGAGCAGGCGTTCCGGGCGGCGTTCGCGGCCGCGCCGCCCCTGGCCTTCCCGGGTGCCAGCCCGACGCGGCTCGACGCCCACGAGCGGGCCTGGTGGTACGCGATCGTGCGCCGGTCGCTCGGCGTGCGCACGGCCGACGCCGCCTTCGACGCATGCGCCGAGGCGCTGTTCGCGCACTACGCCACGGCCGGGGCGTGGCGGGTCTTCCCGGAGGTTCCGGAGACGCTGGCCGCGCTGCGCGCGCATGGCATGCGTCTGGTGATGGTGTCGAACTTCGACGCGCGCCTGCCGCCGCTGCTCGACGCGCTCGGCCTCGCCACCGCGTTCGACCACGTCGAGCACTCGTCGCGCGCCGGCGCCGCCAAGCCCGACCCGGCGATCTTCCATGCCGCGCTGCGGGCCGTCGGCGTGACCGCAGCCGAGGCGCTGCACGCGGGCGACGCCGTCGTCGACGACGTGGAAGGCGCACGCGGCGCGGGTCTGCGCGCGGTGCTGGTGGATCGTCACGGACGCCGACCGCCCTGCCCGCCCGACGTCACGATCGTCACCCGGCTGTCCGACATCCTTCCCCTCGTTCACGCGTAGACGTCCACCAGCATTCCCCGCCTGGGGCCGAGCCAACGCGTGTCGATCGGCCAGCGCTCCTGGCGGGGCCGCCGGGACTCGACCGGCAGCCTCGTCGCAGGACGGCGGGACGGGATCACCAGCTCGGGGATCAGGACCGGCCGGCGGGACGCGACGACGACGGTGGGAAGCTGCATGACGGTCGTAGCATCGCAGGCGGCGTGCCGCCGAGAACCGTCGCGCCGGCGTGGCCGGTGCGCAGCCGGATGCGCAGCGCCGTCGGACGCGCCGGCGCATCATCCCGGAAAGACGCAGCCTTCGGGTGCGCACGCCGGCGCACACCACGCGGCTCGTGGTGCGCAGCGGGCTGCGCGGCTCAGGACGGCTCGCCGTGCCCGATGCCGTAGCGCTTGAGCTTGTACAGCAGGGTGCGACGGCCGATGCCGAGCAGGCGCGCCGCCTGCGTGCGGTTGTTGCCGGTCTCGACCAGCGCGCGCTCGATGAGCGTGCGCTCGGTCCCGCCGAGCGCCGTCTGCACGGCGTCGTGGTAGCGCAGGCCCGACGGCGCGGCCCCGTCGTCGAGCCCGAGGTCGGCCGGGCCGATGACGGTGCCCGCCGTCATCACCACCGCCTGCTCGATGACGTTCTCGAGCTCGCGCACGTTGCCCGGCCACGGTCGCCCGGCGAGCGCGGCCACGGCGTCGGGCGAGAGCCGCAGCCCCGGCCGCTCGTGGCGCACCGCGAAGCGCGCCAGGAAGTGCTGCGCCAGCAGCGGGACGTCCTCGACCCGCTCGGCCAGCGACGGCACGACGAGCGTCGCCACCTTCAGGCGGAAGTAGAGGTCCTGCCGGAAGCGCCCGTCCCGCACCGCCGCCTCGAGATCGCGATGCGTGGCGGCCACGACGCGCACGTCCACCGGCAGCGCGCGCGCCCCGCCGACACGCGTCACCTCGCGTTCCTGGAGCACGCGCAGCACCTTCGCCTGCACCGTGAGGCTCATGTCGCCGATCTCGTCGAGCAGCAGCGTGCCGCCGCCGGCGCGCTCGATGAGGCCGGCGCGGCGCTCGACCCCGGTGGCGACGCCACGCTCGATGCCGAAGAGCTCGCTCTCGAGCAGCGTCTCGGGCAGTGCCGCGCAGTTGACGGCGACGAACGGCCCCTCGCGACGCCGGCCGCCCCAGTGCAGGGCACGCGCCACCATCTCCTTGCCGGTGCCGCTCTCGCCGAGCAGCAGCACGGTGATGTCGGCGTCGGCGAGCCGCTCGAGCACGGCGAGCATGGCGCGGAACGTCGGCCCGACGCCGATCAGCGCGCTGCGCCCGAAGCGATCGCCCAGCTCCGCGCGCAGCGTGCGGTTCTCGGCCGCGAGTCGCTCGTAGAGCGACGCGTTCTCGAGTGCCATCGTGACGGGCGGGGCGATCAGGCCGAGCAGCCGATCGCGCTCGGCGTCGGCGTCGAGCGGCTCGACGGTGCCGAGCCCGAGTACGCCGATGGTCCGTCCGCGCGCCACGAGCGGATGGAGCACGAGCTGGCCGAGATCGGCCGCCTCCGACGGCATGGCGTCGGGCGGACAGGTGACGACGCTCCCGGCCGCCGCGGTGCCGAGCGCACCGGCCGCGGCGAAGGGCACCATCGGCGCGTCGTCGAGGGCGCACGCCTCGTCGCCCCGCGCCAGGGCCGTGAGCCGGACGCCGCCGTCGAGCGCGTCGACGCTCCACAACGCCACCAGGTCGAGGCCGAGCTCGTCGCGCAGCAGCCCCGTCACCGCCCGGCCGATGGCCGTCACGGTGACCTCGCCGGCGAGCGCGTCGCCCAGCTGGCGGACGAACGACAGCTCCTCGATGCGGCGGATCAGCTCGGCGTTCGACGCACGGAGCGCCCGCTCGAGCGGCTCCTGGCTCATCGCGCGGCAGCCCGCGCCGGCGTCGGATCGTGGGCTTGGGCCAGGTCGGCCTCGAACACGTCGATGATGCGATCGAGATCGCCCGGCGCGAGCCCGAGGCGCTTCCACGCCGCGGGCGCGATCGGCGGCACCCGGCGGTCGCCGCCGAAGCCGTAGCCGTAGGCGCGCACGACGGTGTTCGCCACGTGCACCACCGCGGTCTCGACCGGCGCCGCCCGCGACATCTCCGGATGATGATGATGCACGACCGGCTCGACGATGCGGACGGGGAAGCGCCAGCGCGTCAGCAGCCAGGACGCCACCTCGGCGTGATCGACGCCGAGCAGCGCGCGCTCGGCGTCGCGGAACGGAATGCGCTCGTCGCGCGCGCGCGCCAGCACCGCGGAGAACGCCTCGGGTGCCTGCTTGTAGAGAACGACCTTGCCGAGATCGTGCAGCAGCCCGGCGCCCGACACCTCTTCCGGCCGCGGCAGCCCGAGATGCTTCGCGATGGCGCCGGCGGCGACCGCGGTGCCGATGGAATGCTCCCAGAAGCCGGCGAGGTCGATGTGCAGGTCGAGCACCGACGTGCTGAAGACGAGCCCGCGGCTGACCGTCGTCCCGAGCACGGTGAGCGCCTGCGCGACGGTGCCGATCTGACCCGACAGCCCGTAGAAGGCCGAGTTCGCCAGGCGCAGCAGCTGTGCCGTCAGCACCTGATCGGTCTCGATGAGGGCCGCCACCCAGCCCAGGTCGGCGTCGGGACGATCGAGGGCATCGGCGATGCGGGCGACGACGTTCGGCAACGTCGGCAGCTCGCGCAGGCGCTCGACCTGACGGCGGATGTGGACGGCGTCGGGTGCGGTGCTCACGGGGCCTCCTCGAGTCGACGCGCCCGCGCGACCAGGCGATGACGCAGACACTCCTTCAGCGCGGCCAGGACGGGGTCGGCGGCGTTGCCGAAGCGCGCGTCGAGCGCTGCGAGCGCGCGCTCGAGCGTCGGGTCTTCCTCCCACTCGGCCACCTGCTCGGCCTCCTCCACCCAGACGCTGTCGACGCCTGCCGCGATCAGCGAACGCACCACCGATGGTCCGAGACCGGTCCCGACCCCCGCGACGAGCTGTCCATCGGCCGCCGTCACCGCCTGCGCGAGGTGCCAGGACGGCCGGGCGGAGCGCAGGTGGACACGAATCATCTCCCGCGAGGCTATCGGCGGGCCTGATGAGTCTCAAACCAGTGCTCCACCGCGCTTTTCGTCCCTTGACAGATAGGGATCGACCTGTGATTCGTCGAAACCAGGCGAGGTCGCGAGGGGCGGCCCCCTCACAACGATCTGGAGGATCGATCAGTGATCGGACGAATTGCGTTTACAGCCGTTGCTGCGCTGGTGCTCAGCGCCGGAATCATGATGACGCCCGCTCAGGGCAAGGGCGGCCCCAAGTGTGGCAAGCTCTGCAAGGCCGACATCGCGGCCGCCAAGGCCCTCTGCACGCAGACCTCCAAGAAGGAGAAGCGGGCGTGCCTCAAGGCCGCGCGCAAGGAGACCCTTGCGGCGTGTACCGCGCAGCCGACACCGCGTTCGGTGTGCCTGCCGGCCTCGCCCTCCGGCGCGTTCCTCGACTGATCGAGTGATACGGAACGGGCCGGGACGACACGCGTCCCGGCCCCGTTCCGTTCAGCGCATCTTCGCGTCGGCGGGTGCCGGGCTCCCTGCCAGACCGCGATTCCACAGCCACGAGAGCCACCCCACCGCCGGCACCTCGGCGTCGGCGATGACCGGGACGCTGGCGACCTCGTCGTCGCCCCGTCGCACCACGATGGTGCCGAGCGACTGGCGATTCTGCACCGGCGCCGACACCAGGCGCGGAATGCGCGCCTCGACGGCGATGCTCTTGTCGTCGCTGCGCTTCACCAGCACGCGCAGATCGTCGACCGCCATCGCCTTCACGCTCTCCGCGGAGCCGCCCGACACGGGCACCGTGCCCACCGGCACGCCACGACGGGCTGCCACCACCATGCGGTAGTTGGCGAAGCCCTCGCTCATGAGACGCGCCGCCTCCGTGAAGCTGCCCTGCTTGCCCGGCGACCCGAGCACGACGGCGATCAGCGAGAGGTCCCCGCGTCGGGCGGTGGCCGTCACCGAGAACCCGGCCTTGGCGTAGTAGCCGGTCTTGAGGCCGGTGGCGCCGTCGTAGGTGCGCACCAGATGGTTCGTGTTGCGCATGACGAAGCTGCCGTTGCGGAAGGTGGACTCGGCGGTGCCGCCCCAGCGCGCCGCATCGGGATGCCGCATCAGCTCGCGGCCGAGCGTCATCAGGTCACGCGCGGTGGTGAGATCGGGTGTCTGGCCGGCCTCTGGCGGCAGGCCGTGCACGCTCTGGTAGACGGTGCCGGTGAGGCCGAGCGTCTTGGCGCGGGCGTTCATCAGCTCGACGAACGCCGGCGTCGAGCCCGCAACGTGCTCGGCCACCGCGACCGACGCGTCGTTCGCCGACGAGATCATCACGGCTTCGAGCATCTCGCCGAGCGTGAACGACTCGCCCTGCGCGAGATAGACCTGCGATCCGCCCGTGGCGGCGGCCTTGGCCGACACCGACACCGGGTCGCTGAGCTTCATGCTGCCGTCGCGCACGCGCTCGAGCGCGATCAGCACGGTCATCATCTTCGTCATCGACGCCGGCGGCCACTGCTTGTCGGCGTCCTTCTCGGCGAGCACCGTGCCCGTCTCGACGTCGGCGACCAGATAGGCCACCGGTGCCGCCGCGGCCGGCGCCTTCGGCGCCGCCTGCACCGTCGTCGCCACGACCACCGCGATCCCCACGACCCCACGCACCCACTGCCTCATCCCGACCTCCCCATCTTCCGTGCGCGCCGGACCCCGTCCGGCGTGATGCTCAGCTGGCGCGTCCGAGCGCCGACAATGCTTCTTCGCGACGGATGAGCTGATCGGGCTCGGCCCGGATCACCTCACCGCCGCCTTCGAGCTCACCGTCGAGCAGCAGCCCGCCGATGTCGCTGGCACGATGCAGGAACGTGACGAACGCCTCGCGGGTGAGGCGCTGCGGCACGTAGCCGCGACCACCGACGAGGTTGCTCCACACCGGGCCGACGGCCGCCTCGCTGGTCCAGACGAACAGCGTCCAACCCCAGTCCCAGCGACCACCGAGATACTCCGCCGCCATGCGCCGCGCCGGCGGACGCCAGAACAGCAGGTAGTCGCGCGTGCCCACGAGGGCGTTGCGTGCCGGGCTGGTTTCGACGATCGCGGCAGCGACCGCTGCCCCCTTTCGCACGCGTCGGCGTGCGGTGAAGTCGACCTCGATCACCTTGCCCCGCGTCGCTTGCACGCTGTTTTGCAGGCTACCAGCGGGTCTGGAGGAGGTCAACGCGGAACGCCGCGCGGTCTGCTCCAACACACGCGTTGCGAGGTGCGGCACTAGCGCGGCAACCGCACGATCCCGAGTGCGAGCGGCCCGTCCTGACGGTACACGAGCGGCAGACCGCTGCGCGCCGGATCGGGATACTTCGCCGCCGTGAGCCAGCAGTCGACCCAGTACGTGGCGCCTGCGGCGCGCCAGAGGCGCAGGTTGGTGCGCGCGTCCCAGTAACCCACCGTCGCACGTCCGGTGAGCAGATGGACGAGCGCCGGGTTGTGCGACGCCACCACGGCGTCGGGCTCGAGGTGATCGCGCGCCCACGCCAGCATGGCGACGTTCTCGTCGAACGCGCGCGACCACGCCGGCCGCGGGTCGCGGTGCAGTGCAGCGATCGCTTCGAGGTCGCTCCGCGCGTTCACCAGCACGACGACGACGAGGACGGCGAACCGCAGCGCGACGTCGATCCGCCGGCGCACCAGCACGCGCCCGAGCACGCCGAGACCCGTCGCCGCGTACAGCAACACCACCGGCAGGAGCGGCAACAGGAAGCGGAACGGCGGGAACGGCCAGACGAGCGCCACGGCGACGGTCGCCGCGACGGCGAGCTCGGCCGGACGCACGCGCTCCCGCAGCGCCGCGACCCAGCCCACCAGCGTCGCCGCGCCGAGCACCACGGACAGCAGCGCGGTCCGCGTCGTTCCCGGCACGGCGTCGAGCGGCTCGATGGTCCGGAACCACGGATACGCCGACAGCGCGCCGGCGTCGTTGACGGCGATCATGCGGAGGTTGGCGAGGATGCGCGCGGGCAGCTCCGCCGCCGTCACGGTGCCCGACTCGGCGTAGCCGGCGACCCGCATCCAGAAGTGGTCGGCGTAGCCGTGCACGATGGCGTCGTTCATCAGCGCCTGCGCCGCGGCATCCGGCGCGTGCGCCGCGGCCCACCAGGTCCAGCCACCGACCAAAGTCACGACGACGGCGGCGTAGACGGCCGCCGCCCGCCACCGTCGCCTCGCGAGAAGCTGGAGCAGGCATGCGGCCAGGACGACCACGGCCATGGTCCGTACGAGCGCGGCCGCGGCGCCGAGCAGCGCGGCGATCGCCACACGGCGCATCGTGCGGCCGTCGTCGTCCGTCGCGCGCTCGAGCGCCACCAGCGAGCCGAGCTGCAGGAGCGTGAACACCGGCTCGGACATCACGGTCGCGCCGACGAGGAAGACGAAGGCCGGCGACAGCCCCACGGCGACACCCAGCGCCAGCGCGGACGGCCCGCCGAGGCCACGATCGCGCTCCGCCCAGCGCACGGTGAGCGCCGTCACCCCGAGCATGGCGGCGACGGACACCGCCTTCAGCGGCCAGACGTTGTCCGGAAAGTCGGGCGCGGCGAGGAACACCAGCGACAGCACCGCCGGCAGACCCGGCGGGTAGAACGGCAGGATGCCCGGTGCCGGCGCGTTGACGAGCCGGAAGCCCTCGCCCGACGCGATCGCCTTCGCGAGCACGAGGTACCAGGCGTCGTCGACGTAGAGCCCGGCGACGTGATCGATGCGCGCCAGGTAGACGACGCCCACCACCAGCAGTGCGCCCCAGAGCCACCACCAGTGCGCCGTCCGGCTCACGCGCGACAGCGCATAGCCGAGCCCGCCGGCCGCGGGCAAGGGAAGCTAGTGACCCCAGCGCGTGTCGGCCTGCATCGTGAGCTGCTCCAGCATCTTCTGCTGCGCCTGCTGGACGGCGACGGCGCGGAGCATCTCCTGCGTCTGCTGCGCCAGCGGGATCGACGCCACCATGCCCGCCAGCTCGGCCGGGCTGAGCTCGCGGATGGCGCCCGTCATCGTGTCGAGCGCCTCGCGCGGCATCTCCGGCACGTCGAGAGTGCCGACCACGTCGAGCACGCCCGCGAAGCGGCGGCGGAACTGCGTGCGCGCCTCCTCGCGCTCGTCGTCGGTGACGGTGGCGTCGAGGCGGGTGATCGCGGCGTCGAACAGCTCGTCGAACGCGGTGAGGAGCATGTCCTTCCCAGTCATGCGCCGAACCTAAGCACGCGAGTCCGGGCTGCCAACCCCTACCGGCGAAGTTGACACCCCCGGAGGCGGCTTGTAGCGCAGGGCGCATGCGCGCAGGTGCGAGGTGGATGGTGGCGGTGCTGCTGCTGACGGCACCGACCGCGGGCTGGACCGCCGGGTCGATCGACGACGTCGCCGACCGCGCCGAGGCGGCGGCAGCACGCGCCGAGAAGGCGGCCGATCGTGCGGAGGCCGCGGCCGTCCGCGTCGAGAAGGCCGCCGAGCGGCTCGAACGTCTGCTCGAGGCCTTCGAGAAGGAGATGGCCGCCAAACGCTGACCCGCGTCTTGCCGCTCGCGGCGACGCCCTGTTAGAGCCGCGCCATGGACGGCACGCGAGGCATGGGCGACGCGATCGGACGACCGCTGCCCGCCGCGGACGCGGCGCAGGTCGACGGCGGCGGGCTCGTCGGCGGCATCCTCGGCGCCCAGGGCGTCGAGTTCTGCTTCACGGTGAACGGCGGCCACATCTGGCCGATCCTCTCCCATCTTCGCGACAATGGCGTGCGCATGATCCACATGCGGCACGAGCAGTCGTGCGCCTATGCCGCCGACGCCTACGCCCGCATCACCGGACGGCCGGGCGTGCTGGCCGTGACCGCTGGCTGCGGCCTCACCAACGCCGTCACCGGGCTCTGCGTCGCCGGGCTCGCCGGCAGCCCGGTGGTGTGTCTCTCCGGCCAGCATCCCACCACCGAGGACGGCCAGGGCTCGTTCCAGGAGGCCTACGGCGCCGACATCTGCCGTACCTTCTCCAAGTGGACGAAGCGCGTGCTCGACTGGTCGACCATCGAGGTGGACCTCCGGATGGCGTTCCGCGAGGCCATGGGTCCGCCGCCCGGGCCGACGGTGCTCGAGATCCCCACCAACGTCCTCTACCAGCAGGGCGATCGCGCCCGGCAGCGGCGCGGCGCGCGCGTCTACCCGCCCGACGCGCTCCGCAGCGCCGGCGACCCCGCCACCATCGAGCGCGTCCTCGATGCGCTCGCCCGCGCCGAGCGCCCGCTGTTGGTCGCCGGCGACGGCGTCTTCTGGTCCGACGCCGCCGCCGAGCTGCGCGCGTTGGCCGAGCACCTCGCCATTCCGGTGTACTCGCGCCGCACCGGGCAGGGCGCGATGCCCGAGGACGCGGCGCTGGCCGTCCGCGGCGCGTGGAAGAAGCCGTTCACCGGGCGCGCCGACGTCGTCGTCGCCGTCGGCTTCCGCTTCTGGAGCGGCGAGCACTTCGGCGAGCCGCCGACGTGGAACGCGGATGCCACCTACGTGCAGATCGACGCCGTCCCGGCGCGCATCGGCTGGCACGTCGCCGCCGAGCTCCCCGTCGTCGGCGATCCGAAGCTCGTCCTGCGCCAGCTGCTCGACGGCGCACGCGCCCGCGGCCTCGACGGCACGCAGCGGCGCGGCGGCGCGTGGCTCGCCGAGGTCGCGCGCGTACGGAGCGAGTTCGATCGCGCGCTGCGCGAGCAGGAGGCGCAGGTGCACGACGTCGTGCCGGTCCATCCCGCGCGCGTCATGCGCGAGCTGCTCGAGGTGATGGATCGCGACGCCACGCTCGTCATCGACAGCTTCACGCTGTCCGGCTGGCTGTCGCAGTGGCTCGCGGTGCGGTTCCCCGGCCAGGTGGTCGACGCCGGGCCGCTCGCGCCGGTCGGCCACGGCATCGGCATGGCCATCGGCGTCCAGCTCGCGCGGCCGGGGAAGCAGGTCATCGTCGTCATCGGCGACGGCGGGCTCGGCATCGGCGGCATGGAGATCGAGACGGCGCTCAAGCACCAGCTGCCGATCTGCACGCTGCTCTGGAACAACAGCTCGTGGGGTCCGAGCTTCGATCAGATGCCGATGCTGCGCGGCCGCGTCGATCCCTTCGACATGCTGCCGGACCTTCGCTACGACCGGATGTTCGAGGCCATCGGCTGCCACGGCGAGTACGTCACGCGGCCCGACGAGGTCCGGCCCGCCCTTGCCCGCGCGCTCGCGTCGGGCACGCCGTCGCTGGTGAACGTCATCGGCGACGCCCGCGTCGGCCACGCCCGACTCGGCGGCAACCTCCTCGGCTCGACGACGATCTAACGCACGCGCACGAAGTCGTAGGTCTGCCGCAGCGTCCGGTCGACGACGGTGAGGCCGGCGCGCTCGCCGAGCGTCTCGATGAGGAGCACGCGATCGGGATCCGCGAACGACACCTTCGGCGTGTGGCCCGCCGCTTCGAGCGCCGTCCAGGCCGCCCCGCCGACGGCACGCTCGACGTCGGCGGCGTGCAGGACGCCCTTCAGGCCGCGGCGCTCGAGTCGCACGTGGAAGGTGCCGCCGGCGAGCCGTTCGAACAGCGGCCGTGCGGCCTCGGTGAGCGCCGTGGCCAGGTCGGCCGGATCGAAGCGCACCACGCGCTCGATGGGCACCGCCTTCGCCACCACCGCCCCGAGCCGCGGCTCGGCGGCCATGGCCTCGCGCAGCGCCTCCAGGAAGACGGGAATCTCGTCGACGCGGCCGACGGCGACGTTGCGATAGCCGGCGCCACCGAAGCGACCGTACTTCTTCAGCACCCGCAGCAGCATCTCGCGATAGCCCTCGAACGAGGTCGCGAGGACGTTCCATTGTTCCATCATCGTCCGGTGAACTTCGGCGTGCGACGCTCGGCGAGCGCCGAGGCGCCCTCGTGGGCGTCGGCGGTGGGGAGCAGGATGCTCTGCGCGAGCTGCTCCACCTGGAGGAAGGTGTGGGTGTCGAGGTGCTGGCCGAGGTCGAGGATGCGCTTCGCCAGGCCCACGGCCAGCGGCGCGTTGGCGGCGATCTCGGTGGCGAGCCGCGTCGCCGCGGCGAGATGCGCGTCCGGCTCGACGACCTCGGTGACGAGCCCGATGCGCAGCGCCTCGGCGGCGGGGATCATGCGTGCCGTCATCACCAGCTCCTTGGCGCGCGCGTAGCCCACGGTCCGGACGAGACGCGCCATGCCGCCGACGTCGGGCACCAGGCCGACCCGCACCTCGGGCAGCCCGAGCTCGCAGTCGGTGGTGGCAATGCGGAAGTCGCACGCCAGGGCGAGCTCGAGGGCCAGGCCGGGTACGTACCGGTGCATGGCCGCGATGACGGGCTTCTCGACCGTCTCGAGCCGTGAGAGCAGTGCCTGCATCTCGCCCACCAGCACACGGAACGGTGCCGGCGGCTCGGGTCCGACGTCGCCCTTCAGGGACGCGAAGTCGACGCCGGCGCTGAACACGCGCCCCTCGCCCGAGAGCACGATGGCGCGGACGCTCCGGTCGCGCTCGGCCTCGGTGACGGCCGCTATGAGGGCGCGCAGGACCTCCCGATTCAGCGCGTTGCGCTTCTCGGGACGGTTCAGGACGACGTGGACGATCGCATCGTCCCGGCGGATCACGACCAGCTCGGCGGACATGGCACCTCCTCAGGGCCCTTGCTATAAGGTGCGACCCCTATGCGTCGAGTGATGTCGAGTCTCGGTCTGCTGGCGTGCCTCGCCGGCCCGGTCTGGGCCGGTCAGGTACTGTACGCGACGGCGTCCACCCCCGGACGGGTCGATGCCTTCTGCCTCACGGCCAACGGCGGCATCGCCACCAAGCCGAAGTTCACCACCCCCACCGGCGGTCGTCTCCCACGGCGCCTGCTCGTGTCGCCGGACAACAAGATTCTCTACGTGGCGCAGATCGACCGCGTGGAGTTCTACGAGATACTGGAGGGCGGGGGGCTGCGGAAGGTGCCGGAGAAGCAGGTGCCGGAGCCGCCGCTGAAGGGCCTCAACCCGCGCGACATCGCGCTCTCGCCCGACGGCCGCGCCCTCTACGTGCCCGACGTCCGACGCAGCAAGCTGTTCATGTTCGCGCTCGGTGCCGACGGCCTGCCCATCTCGCGCGAGCCGGCGAGCTGCATGTTCGGTCCGGTGGGTGCCGGCTACGAGAACCTGCTCGTCCGCACCGACACGCCGATCCCGCTGCTCTACATCAGCCTCACGCATGGCCAGGGCGAGGTGGTGACGTACTCGCTCGGACCGGACGGTCGTTTCATCAAGTGCCTCACCGACGAAGAGGCCGACGACCCCAACACGGCGCCGCCCATCTGCACCGTCCCGCTCGGCCCCGAGGGCTGCGACAAGGACGCCGACACCAACCAGCCCATCTCGCGCCGCAAGCGCCTCGCCGGCCCCGGCCCGATCATCCTCGACGGCGACCGCATCTTCATCTCGGAGCGGTTCCGGAAGAAGGTGTCGGTGTTCCAGCTCTCGGCGGATGGGCTGTTCAGCCTGGTGGAGAAGAACAACAACCCGGACAAGCTGGTGTGGCGGCAGCCGCGCCTCAGCGGCACGACGTCGGAGATCCGCTACAACGGGCTCGTCAAGGCCAACAACACCATCATCGGCACGCAGTTCAGCGAGGGTCGCGTCGACGCCTACAAGCTGCGCAGCGACGGCAACCTCCCCGGCGAGCCCACCCATCGCACCGACAAGAACGTCCGCTCGAGCCCCGTGCGCATGACCGTGCGGGGCAACATGCTCTATGTCGGCGGCGGCGACGACGACCGCGTCCAGGTCTATCGATTGAGCGACGAAGGTGTGCCGCGCGACACCTCGCCGTTCAGCGAGAGCGACCGGCAGAAGGGCTCGTTTCCCAACGACGTCCTGATCGTCGACGTGCCCACCGCCTGTAACTAGTCACCCATACCAAAGTACTAGCGGCACATGGGTGCCGTCACATTTTTTTCGTTGTCATCGCGAGGGGGCTCCCGTATGGTCGAGCCCTTGATGCGTTGGTTCCTCGCGGTCCTTCTCGCCAGCGTCGTCGCCACGCTTCCCGCCCCGGCGGGGGCGAAGCGCGCCAGAAAAGGTGACGACCTGATGCGCGTGGTGGCACCCGCCGCGCGCGGCCTCGTCTCGGCACATCCGCACGTGAACGTCATCGTGCGGTTCTCGGACGGGTCGGAGAGCGGCATCGCCGATCCGACGACGTTCCGGGCCCGCGTCGGCCGCAAGGACATCACGTCGTCGTTCACCCCGATCGTCGAGAACGGGCGCACCGTCGGCATGCGTGCCCCGCTCGACAAGTCGCTGGTCCACGTCGGACGGCGGCGCATCAATCGCATCCGCCTGCAGGTGAACAACCAGGTGCCCGCCGGGCAGAAGGGTCGCGTCCGCGACCTCGACCGCGTCAAGTTCCGCGCCGTCGAGCAGGACAACCAGGCACCGGTGGCGCGCATCGTCCCCGACTCCGAGCTCGTCATTCCCGAGGTACCGGCCGGCTTCGACGGCCTGCAGGGCAGCTTCGATCCCGACGGCGACGCCCTCACCTACTTCTGGGACTTCGGCGACGGCGGCACCTCGACCGATCCCGTCCCCGTCCACACCTACGAGGGCGAGCCGCGCGAGGTGCACGTCAAGCTCACGGTCGACGACGGACAGGTGACCGGCGACGTCACGCTGCAGCTCCAGACCTGCCCGCAGCCCGACGGCACCGACCCGGGCGTGCTCGCCGTGAGCGCGGATCAGAACCTCGAGTTCAACAGCATAGCGCCCGGGAGCAGTGCCACCCGCACGTTCCGCATCGACAACACCTCGTCCGACCCCGCCAGCGTCATGGCGGTGTGCATCGGCTCGAGCGCGGGGCAGTTCACCGCGTCGCCGGATCGGCTCGAGATCAAGGGCGGCGAAGGCGCCGACATCACGGTCACGTTCGCGCCCACGGCGGAGGGCCATCAGTACGCGCGCATCAATCTCGTCGCCACGGCGAGCAACCGCAGCTTCGTCAGCGTCCTGGCGCACGGCTTCGGCGGCACCGCCCCGGGCACCGGCCCGACGCTGGCGGCGTTCCCGGCCTTCTACACCGAGCTCTCGCTCGAGCAGAGCGGCTTCGGCGTCCGCGGTATCCTGCCGAACGGCACGCGCGTCGCCCCCGACAACGGGGTGCGTACCTGCGACACGCCGCTCAGCGGCCGCGGCACCGGTGACTACTGCCTCGAGAACGCCGACTGCGCCGCCAACGGCGGCACCTGCCTGTCGAGCTCGCTCTGCCTCAGCGGCGACAACGCCGGCCTCCCCTGCTCGGTCCCGTCGGACTGCCCGAAGGGCTTCTGCCCGTCCTACGCCGTGTTCGATCCGCTCGAGATGTGCGGCGACGGCGCCGGCGGCATCTATCTGCTGAGCGACGAGGGCACCTACACCGACCCGAACGACAGCGAGACCGAGCTCGCCGTCAGCGTCATGCGCATGTCGATCGACGACGGCGGCAACCTGCTCGAGTCGAAGATCATCGATCGCGCCACCACCGAGACGCTGCACATCGGCTGCGACGGCTTCAGCGCCGAGGCCGGCGGCCGCGTGTTCCTCTCCGAGTTCCGCAACGTGCCCGACGCCGGCAACTGCTTCCGCTCCGAGAAGGAGACGCTGGTCGCGCTCCGCAAGAGCAACGGCAACGCGCAGACGATCCTCTCGCGCATCGACGCGCAGGTGGGCCTGCCGGAGTGCGAAGACATCGACCCGGTGTCGCACCTCGAGATCTCCGGCGACGGCGCCCAGGTCTACGCCGGGTTCGAGAGCAACGGGCTGTGGCGCATCCGCCCCACGGCGCTGCAGTTCATCGACGGCTTCACGTTCTTCGAGGAGCTGTTCCGCCTCCATCCGGACAACAGTCTCATTCTCGCGTCCGCCGTCGACGGCCCGACGACGAGCCTCGTCAAGGTGTTCAAGGTCACGGCGGAGCAGGTGGCGCAGAACCCGTTGCCGCTCACGGCACTCACGCCGTGCGGCACGTTCCAGCTGCCGAACAACGGCGCCGCCGGCGACACCGGTCGCGCCGTGGTCGTCGGCTTCGCGCTCGCTCCCACCACGAAGGGGTCGCGCGACGCCACGATCCTCGTCACGGTCGCCGCGACCCGCGGAGCGCGCGAGGTGCTGTCGCCGTCCCTCGGCGTGCGCGCCACCCTCGCCTTCTCGGCACCCGCCGATTCGAGCACCTGTCCGTTCCTGGGCGTGGTGAACCTCGAGAGCCTCGAACAGCTCACGTTCTGATCCAAGGCATCGCCGGCACCTTGTACGGCGCGCACCCGCGCCGCATCGTCGCGCGCATGCCGCGCCGACGTCCCCAGCCGAAGGTCACCAACCATCTGCCCGCGCTGCTGCGCCAACGCGGCATGACGTGGGGGGAGTTCGGCCGTCGCACCCTGCTGCCACGACGCCTCCTCTCCCGGCTGCGCACGCCGCACGCGAACCCCCGGCTCGCCATCGCCGAGCGGGTGGCCGCCACCCTCGGCGTGCCCATCGAGGACATCTGGTCGTGACCCGCAACGCGCTCGTCCCGTTGCTCGCCGCCCGGGACTGGACCGACGCCGAGCTGGCCGCGCGGGCCGGTCTCGACCGTGCCCACGTCAACCAGCTCAAGAACGGACGGGCGCTGCCCACCGTCGCCACGGCCCTGGCCCTCGCCCGGGCCCTCGGGGTGCCGGTCGCGACGGTGTTTCCCCCCGGGTCGTCCGTGTCCCGCCGGCCGTCGCGGGGCGTGCGGCGGCCGGATGCAAACTTGACAACGTTCCCGGCCGCCTCATAAGCCTGACCCGTTGATACCCGCTTCATTGCCCTGGACGGACCGCGAATGAGTCCCATCGCCTACTCGACTCGCACCGCCGTCATCCCGTTCCGGGCGCCCACGCAGCGCACGCCGCCCAGCGGCCGCGCGAACGACGAGCCCGCGGCTCGCCATCGGTCGGGGGGTCGACCGAGCCGCGCGGCACGGCAGGACCGTCGATGTCGATCCGCGTCGCCCTCCATCACGCCACCCGGTACCGGTATGACCGGCCGACCGTGCTCTCGCCGCAGACGATCCGCCTGCGGCCCGCGCCGCATACCCGTACACCCGTCCTGAGCTGGTCGCTGCGCGTCACCCCGTCGCAGCACTTCCTCAACTGGCAGCAGGACCCGCAGAGCAACTACCTGGCGCGGGTGGTGTTCCCGGAGCCGACACGCGAGTTCGCCGTCGAGGTCGACCTCACGGCCGACCTCGTCGTCATCAACCCGTTCGACTTCTTCCTCGAGCCCGAAGCCGAGAACGCTCCCTTCCACTACGACCCGTCGCTCAAGCACGAGCTGGCCCCCTTCCTGCTGAAGGAGGCGCTCGGCCCGCGTGTGCGCACCTGGATCGACCGGCTCGACCGCCGTCCGCGCCGCACCATCGACTTCCTCGTCGACATCAACACGCGGCTGCAGCGCGACATCGAGTACGTCATCCGCATGGAGCCGGGCGTCCAGACCTGCGAGGAGACGCTCGAGCGCGGGCGCGGCTCGTGTCGCGACTCGGCGTGGCTGATGGTCCAGGTGCTGCGACATCTCGGCGTCGCCGCGCGCTTCGCGTCGGGCTACCTGATCCAGCTCCGCCCCGACGTCGCGGCGCTCGACGGTCCGTCGGGCGCCACGCACGACTTCACCGATCTGCACGCGTGGACGGAAGCCTATCTGCCGGGCGCGGGATGGATCGGCTTCGACCCCACCTCGGGCCTGCTCGCCGGCGAGGGCCACATCCCGCTCGCCTGCGCGCCCGATCCCACCAGCGCCGCGCCCATCGCCGGTCTCGTGGGCGAGTGCGAGGTCGACTTCAGCGTCGAGATGTCGGTGCAGCGCCTCGTCGAGACGGCGCGCGTGACGAAGCCGTACACCGTCGAGCAGTGGGACGCGATCGACGGCCTGGGCCGGCGCGTGGACGGCCTCCTCGACGCCGCCAGCGTGCGCCTCACGATGGGCGGCGAGCCCACGTTCGTCTCCATCGACGACCGCGACGGCGACGAGTGGAACCTGACCGCGCTCGGCCCCACCAAGCGTCGTCTCGCCGCCGACCTCCTCCGACGCCTGCATGGACGGTTCGCGCCGGGTGGATTGCTGCACTTCGGCCAGGGCAAGTGGTACCCGGGCGAGTCGCTGCCGCGCTGGGCGCTCGGCTGCTTCTGGCGCCCCGACGGCGTGCCGGTGTGGAGCGATCCCGCGCTCGTCGCCGACGAGACCGTCGACGACGGCGCCACGCCCGAGGCGGCGGCCCTCTTCCTCGACGCGCTCGCCACCCGGCTCGACGTCGATCCCGGCTGCGCGCGACCCGCGTACGAGGACGTCTGGTACTACCTCGCGCGCGAGCGCCGTCTCCCCGCCAACGTCGACCCGCTCGACTCGCGGCTCGACGAGCCCGAGGAGCGCGAGCGCCTGGTGCGCATCTTCGATCGCGGACTCGGCAGCGTCGTCGGCCACGCCCTGCCGCTGCGACCCGACCCCGCCGGCAACGGCCGCTGGGAGACGGGCCGCTGGTTCCTGCGCACCGAGCACATGTATCTCATCCCCGGCGATTCCCCGATGGGCTATCGCCTACCGCTCGACTCGCTGCCGTGGGAGCTCGAGGACGACCGCCAGACGGCGTGGGACCTCGATCCGCTCGCGCCGCGGCGTCCGCTGCCGGCGCGGCCGCGCCTCGTCATGCAGCCGGTGCGCACGCATCCGACGCCCGACGCGGCCCCCGAGGTGCTCACCAACGTCGTCCGCACCGCGCTCTGCGTCGAGCCACGCGACGGACGGCTCCACGTCTTCATGCCGCCCGTGACGCATCTCGAGGACTACCTCGATCTGGTGCGCGCCGTGGAGGACACCGCGCGCGAGCAGGGCGTGCGCGTCCTCGTCGAGGGCTACACGCCGCCGTCGGATCCGCGGCTCCGGAAATTCGAGATCACGCCCGATCCGGGCGTCATCGAGGTCAACGTCCATCCCGCCCACGGCTGGAGCGAGCTCGCCGAGAACACCAGCATCATCTACGAGGAGGCGCGCCTCGCGCGGCTCGCCACCGAGAAGTTCAACGTCGACGGACGCCACACCGGCACCGGCGGCGGCAACCACGTCACCATCGGCGGCCCGACCACGGCCGAGAGCCCGCTGCTGCGACGCCCCGACCTGCTGCGCAGCCTGATCGCATACTGGCAGAACCACCCCGCCCTCTCCTACCTGTTCGCCGGCCTGTTCATCGGTCCGACGAGCCAGGCGCCGCGCATCGACGAGGCGCGCCACGACAGCCTCCACGAGCTCGAGATCGCGTTCCAGCAGCTGCCCGAGCGCAGCGACGTGCCGCCGTGGACGGTCGACCGCGCGCTGCGCCATCTGCTGGTCGACGTCACCGGCAACACCCACCGGGCCGAGTTCTGCATCGACAAGCTCTACGCGCCCGAGAGCACGCGCGGGCGTCTCGGTCTGCTCGAGCTGCGCGCCTTCGAGATGCCGCCGCACCCGCAGATGAGCCTCGTCCAGCAGCTCCTCCTGCGCGCGCTCATCGCCCGCTTCTGGACCGCGCCCTACCGCCACGGCCTGGTGCGGTGGGACACCGCGCTGCACGATCGCTTCCTCCTGCCGCACTTCGTCGGCCAGGACCTGGACGACGTGCTCGCCGACATGGCCGCGGCCGACCTCCACCTCGATCGCGCGTGGTTCGACCCGCACATGGAGTTCCGCTTTCCGCTCCTCGGTGCCGTCACCTACCAGGGCGTCGAGGTGGAGCTGCGGTACGCGCTCGAGCCGTGGCACGTGCTCGGCGAGGAGCCGGGCGGCGGCGGCACCGTCCGTCACGTCGACTCGTCGCTCGAACGCCTGCAGGTGAAAGTGCGCGGGCTCACCGACACGCGACACGTCATCACCTGCAACGGACGCCGGGTGCCGCTGCACCCCACCGGGACCGTCGGCGAAGCCGTCGCCGGCGTGCGCTACCGCGCCTGGCAGCCGCCGACGTGCCTGCACCCGACGATCCCCGTGCACGCGCCGCTCGTGTTCGACGTCGTCGACACCTGGAACGGCCGCTCGATCGGCGGCTGCACCTACCACGTCTCGCATCCGGGCGGGCTCAGCCACGAAACCCGTCCCATCAACGCGAACGAGGCGGAAGCCCGTCGGGTCGCACGTTTCCAGACCTTCGGGCATACTCCAGGGGCCATGACCGTGCCGCGCGAGGAGCGGAATCCCGACTTCCCGCTGACCCTGGATCTGCGCCGGTGAGTGGACGCCCCGTCGCCCCACCGCCGATGGCGGCGGATGCTGCGCTCCGGCTGAGCTATCCGCTCACCGCGGGCGTGCACGACGAGATGCTGGCGGCGCCCGACGAGCCCCGCCCGCACTGGGCGGCGTTCGTGCGCTCGCTCGCAGGGCTCGGTCCGCAGGAGATGGCGCGACGCTGGGAGCAGGCGCGGCGCCTGATCCACGACAACGGCGTCACCTACAACGTCTACGGCGACCCCCAGGGCATGGACCGCCCCTGGGAGCTCGACGCACTGCCGCTCCTGATCGGCACCGAGGAGTGGCGCGAGCTCGAGGCAGCGCTGGCGCAGCGCGCGCTGCTCCTGAACCTCGTGCTCGCCGATCTCTACGGCCCGCAACGCCTGCTGCGCGACGATCTGCTGCCGCCCGAGCTGGTGTTCGCCCATCCGGGCTTCCTGCGGCCGTGCCACGGCATGAGCGTGCCCGACGACTGCTGGCTGCACCTCTACGCCGTCGACCTGGCGCGCTCGCCCGACGGCGGCTGGTGGGTGCTCGCCGATCGCACGCAGGCGCCGTCGGGCGCGGGCTACGCACTCGAGAATCGCATCGTCCTGTCGCGCACGCTGCCGGAGCTGTTCCGCGAGTGCCGCGTGCAGCGCCTCGCCGGCTTCTTCAGCACCGTGCGCGACACGCTGCGCGCCTCGGCACCGCACGGACGCGAGAATCCGCGCATCGTCCTGCTGACGCCGGGCGCCTACAACGAGACCTACTTCGAGCACGCGTACCTGGCACGCTACCTCGGCTACACGCTCGTCGAGGGCGGCGACCTCACCGTCCGCGACCGCAGCGTCTTCCTGAAGACGCTCGGCGGGCTCGAGCCGGTGGACGTCATCCTGCGCCGCCTCGACGACGACTTCTGCGATCCGCTGAGCCTGCGCGGCGACTCCTCGCTCGGCGTGCCCGGCCTGCTGCAGGCGGCGCGCGCCGGCACGGTCACGATCGCGAACGCGCTCGGCACCGGACTGATCGAGAGCTCGGCCCTGATGGCGTTCCTGCCGAGCCTCTGCCGCCACGTCCTCGGCGAGGAGCTGGCGTTGCCGTCGGTGGCGACGTGGTGGTGCGGGCACGAGAGCGCGCTCGACTACGTCGTCGAGCACCTCGACGGGCTCGTGATCAAGCCCGCGTTCCCGGCGAGCGGCATGGAGCCGGTGTTCGGCGCCAGCCTCGGCACCGCGGCGCGCACGGCGCTGGTGGCGCGGCTGCGGCGCGAGCCGCATGCGTTCGTGGCGCAGGAGCAGGTGGCGCTGTCGACGGCGCCGGTGTGGAGCGGCGATCGCGTGCAGCCGCGGCACGTTGTGCTGCGCAGCTACCTGGTCGCCAGCGACCGTGCCTACCAGGCCATGCCGGGCGGCCTCACCCGCGTCGCGACGTCACGCGACTCGCTGGTGGTGTCGATGCAGCGGGGCGGCGGCAGCAAGGACACTTGGGCGCTGTCGGAAGGCCCGGTGAGCCCGCTGAGCCTGCTGCGTCCGCCCGACGCGCCGATCGAGCTCTCGCGCGGCGGCGCCGAGCTGCCGAGCCGTGTCGCCGACAACCTCTTCTGGCTCGGACGCTACGTCGAGCGCGCCGAGGGCACCGCCCGCCTGCTGCGCAGCATCCTGGCGCGCCTCGCCGACGAGTCGGGCCCCGGCGGCGCGCCCGAGCTGGCGGTCCTGGTGACGGCGCTCGCCGAGTACGGCCGCGTCGACGCCGGCTTCGCCGTCAAGGAGACACCCGACGGTCCGGTGGTGAGCGAGCGCGCCCTGCTGACGTTCGCGCTCGCGGAGACGCCGCCGCTCACGCTCCGCGCCACGATCAACGCCGCGCAGCGCCTGGGCTCGATCGTGCGCGACCAGATCTCGCTCGACACCTGGCGCATCGTGAACCAGCTCGACCGCACGCTGCCGCGCCTGCCCGCCAGCGGGCGCCTGCCCGTCGGCGTCGCGCTCGACGCATTGAACCGCCTGATCCTCTCGCTCGCCGCCTTCAGCGGTCTCGGCGTCGAGAACATGACCCGTGGCCAGGGCTGGCGCTTCGCCGACATGGGCCGGCGGCTCGAGCGCGCCCACTACGTCGTGTCGCTGCTGCGGTCGCCGCTCAAGCGCGTGCGCGCCACCGAGGGCCCGCTGCTCGAGGCGCTGCTCGAGATCATGGACGTCGGCATCACGTATCGCCGTCGCTACCTCGGCACGCTGCAGGTGGCCCCCGTGGTCGACCTGCTGCTCGTGGACGAGACCAGCCCGCGCTCGCTCGCCTTCCAGCTCGCTGCCCTCGATGCCCACGTCGCGCTGCTGCCGCGCGACGAGTCGCTCGCCACCCGCAGCGCCGAGGCGCGGCTCGCCATGAGCAGCCTGGCACGCGTGCGTCTCGCCGACGTCGAGGCGCTCTGTGCCCCCGATCCGCAGGGCGTCCGTGCCGGGCTCGGCGACTTGCTCGGCATCCTCGCACGCGATCTCCCCGGGCTCTCGGATGCGATCACGCGCAGCTACCTGAGCCACGCGCAGCCGTCGCAGCAGCTCGGAGCGTCGTCGTGAACTATCGCGTCACGCACACGACGACCTACGTCTACGAGGAGGCGGTCTCGATCTGCCACAACGAGGTGCGCCTCACGCCGCGCAGCGGTCCGCACCAGGTGGCGCGTCGCACGCAGCTGCTGATCGACCCGCCGCCGTCGGTCCTGGTGGCGCAGACCGACTACTTCGGCAACCCGATGCACTTCCTGACGCTGCAGGAGCCGCACGAGCGCCTCGCGATCACGGCGATGAGCGACGTCGAGGTGTCGGCGGTGCCCCCGCCCGCGGCCGAGGACACGCCCGTGTGGGACACCATTCCCGGGATCCTGCGTGCCGATCGTTCGCCGGAGGCGCTCGCCGCCTTCCAGTTCGCCTTCGCCTCGCCGCACGTGCGCCCATCGGCGGACGTGATCGCGTACGCCGCGCCATCGTTCCCGAAGGGTCGACCGATGCTGGAGGCGCTGCTCGACCTCACCCATCGCATCAACACCGATTTCACCTACGACCCCGAAGCGACGACCGTCAGCACGCCGGTCGCCGACGTGCTGCGTGAGCGACGCGGCGTCTGCCAGGACTTCGCCCACCTGGAGATCGCCTGCCTGCGCGCGCTCCGCCTGCCGGCGCGCTACGTGAGCGGCTACATCCTGACGACCCCGCCTCCCGGCAAGGAGCGCCTGATCGGCGCCGACGCCTCGCACGCATGGATCTCGGCCTGGATCCCCGATCTCGGCTGGATCGACCTCGACCCCACCAATGACGTCATCCCCACCGGCGAGCACGTGACGCTCGGATGGGGAAGAGACTACGGCGACATCTGCCCGATCAGAGGCGTCGTCCTGGGCGGCGGCGAGCACGAAATGTCGGTCACGGTCGACGTCGTCCCGGCTCCACGCGACGTGCGCGCCTGACCCGAACTGCTCCTACGCGACGCGACGCCAACCACCAAGCCGAGGTGTGGCGGCGGCGTGGGCGTGCGGGGGGCCTCCGAGCGAGCGCGTCATGAGCACGCGGGAGGGGAAACGGGGTGGCGTGGTGCCGTGCGAGTGCCGCGCGCAGCCGGAGGTCCCCCGCACGCCCACGCCGACGCCACACCGAGCAATCACATCATGTCGCCGTTCATCAGGACGTAGTTCGGCGGCGGCGCCGTCCCGCCGCCCTTGACCATGTAGTGGCAGGCGCGAAACACGCGGAAGCCCATCGCCATCAAGCCGTCGACCAAGCGTCTATCGCCAGCCGGGATCAGCGTCCGCAGCGTCAGCCCGTCGTTCGACATCTCCCCCGCGAGCTGACCCAGCAGACCCAGCAGCACGTCCGGGTCGTCGGCCGCGGCGGAGCCGAGGTAGCCGAGGCCGCGGACGCCGATGCCGAAGACGAAGCCGGCGAGCGTCGTGCCACGCTCGGCGACGAGCGCACGGCCGCGTTGCAGGTAGAGGTCGATGCTCTGCGGCCGCGCGGCACCGAAGACGCGGCCGTCGCGGTCGATGAGACGCGTGCGATCGGTGGCGGCGGCGGGACGCAGCCGCACCGCGGGGACGCCGGCCGCCGCGATCACCGTGTGCGCCGGCAGCTCGAGCTCGAGCAGCGACGTGACGACGCGGAAGCCGAGGCGCAGATAGAGCGCCAGTGCCGTGGCGTTGTAGCTCTCGTGCACGAGACGGATCTGCGGCACGCGCGTGCCCGCCACCTCGATGCAGCGCTCGAGCAGCGCGCGCCCGATGCCACGTCCCTGCGCGTGCGGCTCGACGGCCACCGGGCCCACCGTCGCCACCGCGCCACGTGGATGGACCCACGCCATGCCGACGACCTCGCCGTCGAGGCACGCCACCAGGCCGCCCATGCCGTCGAAGCCGAGCAGATGGCGGACGTAGCTGCGACTGTCGGCGGGCGTCGTCACGGTCGGCGGCATGCCGTGCCGCAGCGCCACGTCGTAGAACGCCGTGAAGTTGACGTCGCCCGCGCGATCGACGTCTCGCTCCTCGAGCGGCCGCACCGTCACGGCGGACATCGCCGGCCTCAGTTTTCGTCGTCGGGCTTGGCCGACACGAACAGCAGACCGCGCGGCCGGGCCGGGCCGGTCTCGCCGTGGGGCCAGGTGTCGCGGTTGAAGTCGACGCCGACCTCTTCGGTGTTCTCGTCCTTGAACGCGCTGTCGAAGCGCAGCTTCCCCGTGGGACGGTCGAGGCGCAGCATGTGGACGCGCCGGTCGCCGTCG
The DNA here is from genome assembly GCA_964404165.1 of uncultured Binatia bacterium (SeqCode). Taxonomy (GTDB): domain Bacteria; phylum Desulfobacterota; class Binatia; order DP-6; family DP-6; genus DASYLJ01. The sequence continues at coordinate 52,872 of CAYOIZ010000002.1, forward strand.
AGCGTGTAGGACGGCACGTCGATGGTGTAGTCGGCGACCGCGACGCGCCGCCCGTCGAGGCTCATGGCGAGGCCGCTCGGACCGCCCTCGCGCGCCTCGTCGCCGCTCTCGGGCGTGGCGCCGGGCACGCGGTCGAATCGCAGCGACGACACCGTCTTCGGCTTGAACGGATCGCTCACGTCCAGCGAGACGACCTTGTTCGTTCCCGTGAGCGCGGTGACGTAGAACCGGTCGTCGGGCGTGATCGCGGCACCGCTCGGGAGCGCGCCGGCACCGAAGTCCGTCACCAGGCGGAAGATCGGATCGGGGATGCCGAGCGAGTCGGACACGTAGAGCGCCCCGCCCTCGTGCGTGTTGACGAAGACGAACGGGCGCTGGCGCAGGAAGCGCGGCGTCATCGGCCCGAGGTTCTCCTCGCCGCGCGGTCCGGCATCGAGCGTGATCGTCTTCTTGAGGGTCAGGTCGGGCACGGACCAGAGCTGCACGGTGATGCCCGGCATGACGTCGCCGGTGGTGGTGCTGGCGAGACCGTGGCCGTGGTTGGTCGTGATCATGGCGCTCATCGAGGGCCGCACCGCGCCGCCGGTGGGCGCGATGATGGTGCCGCGCGTGCCCTGACCGCTCGCCACGAGCTCCTTCTGGAACCGACCGTCGTTGCCGAACACGCTGAGGCCTCCCGGGGACCCCAGCACCTCGCGCGGCTCGCCACGGTAGCCGATGCGATCGGCGCACATCACCACCGCCTTGCCACCCGGAATGGTGACGACGCTCGCCGGTGCCGTCAGCTGGCGCGTGGCGCCGGGCGTGTCGACGAGCGCCAGACCACCCTTCAGCGGATCGCGCAGGTCGAAGACGAAGGTGCGACCGGTGAGGAGCCCGGTGGTGAAGACGCGCCGATCGAAGCGCTGCTCGGTGTTGATGCCGTACGGCTCGTTGCCCTTCGACTTGACCGGGATGGTGCGCAGCACCTTGCCGTACGAACGCGATTCCCAGTTGGCGTCGATGATGGCGAGGAAGTCGCTGTCCTTGCGGTCGGCGTCGCCGGCCCACACCACGAGGTAGGCCTCGCCGTCGAAGTCGTTCTCGGCGGTGCCTCGCGCACAGCCGGCGACGACGCACGCCAGCAGCAGCGTCCACACCACACGTCCCCACGACCCACCGCGCATTCGCGGCCGTTTCTACAAAAGCGCCGGGCACCTGTCCAATCATGTCACCCGCGGCACGCATCACGGGGCCCGCGTGGCACATGTGCGGCGACGTCATCCGGCCACGATCGAGCAGTCGCCGTCGCGTGTGCGACGGCGTGCCTCCCCTGAAGTCGGGAGACGCGCGACCGAAGCACGCGAGCCGACGGCGCGCACACCGGGTGTGCGCCCGCCGAGGAGCGACGAGCCTCATGCCGCACGAGGTTTTTTCGACGACGGCCCACCGTGCACCACCGCGGCACCCGGCACGATCGCTGCACTGGTGACGCGTCATGATCTACCAGCCCGGCGACTACGTGTACCCCGCCGACCTTCCCCGCCCCATGCTCTGTCGCGTCCAGGAAGCCGAGACCGCCGAGCCACGCGCGGGCAGTGGTCAGATCCTCACCCTCGAACCCCTGGACGGCCCCTGGCCCGCCGGCACCACCCTGATCCGCCTCGACGGCGCCGTCATCCCCGCCTGGCCCCGCCAATTACGCAAGACCACCGCCCGCCCCGGCACCGCTGGCGCCACGATCATGCACCAGCCGGAGTGGCCCAAGACGCGCCGCCTACACGTCGTCGCAGCCTAGCCCACGGGCGTACCCGTATGCCGCGCCGGCTTCGCCGGCCGCGGCAGGAAGTCCGCGCGGAAACGCCCGCTCCACTCTCGCCCTCAGACCCGAGAAGCTCGGGTCTGACTCAGTGATACATCTCCATCAGCTCGATGATCCCCAGACTCTTCATGCCGTCGAAGAGGTAGCCCTTCACCTCCTTGACGGTGGCGAGCCCGAGGACGTCGCGCGTGATGGCGCGGACCGCGGCGTAGGGGACCGAGCGGATGATGCGCTTCACCACCGGGATGAAGAACGGGCCCATCGACAGATCATCGAGCCCGAGGCCGACCAGCACCAGCGTGCACAGCGGATCGGACGCCATCTCGCCGCACATGCCCACCCACTTGCCGGCGCCCTTGGCGGCCTGCACCGTCTGGTGGATCGCCGACAGGACGGCGGGGTGCAGCGGCTCGTAGAGCGACGCCACCTTGTGGTTGTTGCGGTCGACGGCGAGCAGGTACTGGATCAGATCGTTCGTCCCGATCGAGAAGAAGTCGACCTCGCGGATCAGGTGCGTGGCCATGGCCACCGCCGACGGCACCTCGACCATCATGCCGACGGGCACCGCGGCGTCGAAGTCGAGCCCCTGCCGGCGTAGCTCGTCCTTGGCCTCGTCGATCAGCTCCTTGGCGCGACGGATCTCCTCCATGCTGGAGATCATGGGCAGCAGGATGCGGACGCGGCCGAGCGTGGCGACGCGCAGGATGGCGCGGATCTGGACCTTGAAGACCTCCGGCATCTCGAGCGAGATGCGGATCGAGCGCCAGCCGAGGAACGGATTCTCCTCGCGCGCGAGGTGGAGGTAGCTCGGATACTTGTCGGCGCCGACGTCGAGCGTGCGGATGGTGACGGGCCGCCCCTCCATGCCGCGCACGACGCGCGCATAGAGCTGATACTGCTCCTCCTCGTCCGGGAAGTCGCGGTAGGTGAGGAACGGGAACTCGGTGCGGTAGAGCCCGACGCCGTCGGCGCCGTGACGGTGCGCGAACGGCAGGTCGGCGATGAGCCCGATGTTGGCGTACATGTTCACGCGCCGGCCGTCCGTCGTCTCCGCCGGCAGCGCACGCAGCGGCTCGAGCTCGCGGTTGAAGGCGCGGTACTCGCGCTCGAGGCGCTCGTACTCGCGCGCGACGTCCACCGGCGGGTTCAGGTAGACGACGCCCGCATTGCCGTCGACGATGAGGTCGTCGCCCTCGTGCACCTCCTCGCCGCCCGACGGCCGCGCGCCGACGACGGTGGGGATCTCGAACGACTTGGCCAGAATGGTGACGTGCGACGTGGTGCCGCCGGTGGCGAGCACGATGCCGCGCAGGTGCTCGTGGTCGAGCAGCGTCAGGTCGGAGATGGTGATGTCGTCGGCGACCAGCACGCTGTCGTGATCGAGGGCGCGCTCCGGCTCCTCGATGCCGAGCAGGTTCCGCAGCACGCGCAGCCCGACGTCCTTCACGTCGCCGGCGCGCTCGCTGAGGTACTCGTCGGTCATGCCGGCGAACGCCGCCAGATACTCCTCGACGACCGCCTTCAGCGCCGCCTCCGCCGACAACCCCGCCTTGATGTGCGCCTCGACCTTCGAGGTGAAGCCACGGTCTTCGAGCATGAGGCGGTGTGCCTCGATGATGGCGCCGTCGAACTCGGGGAGCCGGCGGGCGAGACGGGCCTTCAACGACTCGAGCTCGGCCACCGACTCGGAGACGGCGCGCGCGAAGCGGATGCGCTCGGCGGCCGGATCGTCGACGGCGCGGTCGTCGACCATGGCGAAGCTGACCGGCGAGTGCAGCAGGTGCGCGCGGCCGTTGCCGAAGCCCGGCGCGGCGGGCAGGCCGTTCAACCGTCCCTGGCGCGACTGCTTGCGCGTGACCGTCTCGGACTGCTGGCCGATGGTCTTCTCGTAGGACTGGAGGCGCTTGACCGCGTTCAGCATGCGCTGGCGGTACTCGCGACGCTCCTCCTCCTTGCTCTTCAGGTCTTCGAGCAGGCGCGCCTGGACGATGATGCCGCCCACCTGTGCCGCCAGCGCGCGCAGGAGACGCAGCTCGTTGCCGGAGAACTTCCGCCGACGCAGCGTCTGCACCACGAGCACGCCGAGCGGGGTGCCGCGCTCGATGATCGGCACCCCGACGAACGAGTGGTAGCGCTCCTCGCCCGTCTCCGGGAAGTATTTGTAGCGCGGGTGCGAGATGGCATCGACGGCGGCCACCGGCTCGAGCTTCTCGATGACCATACCGGTGAGGCCCTCGCCCACGCTCATGGCCACCTTGCCGACCGCGCTGCGCTCGAGACCGGTCGTGGCTTCGAGCGTCAGCCGCTGCACGCGCGTCTCGAGGAGGTAGATCGAGCAGACGTCGGTGCTGGTGCGGCGCGCGATCACCTCGACGATGCGCTGCAGGGTGTCCTGGAGGTCCTCCGAGCGCTCGGTGATGGCGCTGACGTCCTCGAGCACGGAGATGCCATGGGTCGGAGGGACGTTCGTCGTCGTCGCCTTCGCCGTCCCGCGCGGGTCGCGCCGGCCGGGCTTGCGGGTCTCCGGCTTCATGGCGGGGCGATCTTAGCGGGCCGGTACCACGGCCACAATCAGCGTCGTGCGTAGAACGCGGCGATCGCATCCACGACGGCATCGACCTGCGTCGTCGTGAGCTGCGGGAAGAGCGGCAGGGCGATGACCTCGTCGGCCGCCCCTTCGGCGCAGGGCACACCGAGCGGCACGTCGCTCACGGCGGCGAGCGCCTGCTGCCGGTGCAGGGGAACGCGGTAGTAGACCTGCGACCCGATGCCGGCCCGGGTCAAATGTGTGACCAACTCGTCCCGCGCCCGGGCGCGCATCGTGTAGACGTGGAACACGTGCGCCTCGCCGTCCGGCGCGGGCAGCTGCAGCGGCGCCGCGGGATGGCCGGCGAGGCCCCGCGCGCACAGCCGCTCGGCGTACCATCCGGCCACGGTGCGACGGCGCGCGTTCCAGTCGTCGAGATGCGGCAGCTTGGCGCCGAGCGCCGCGCACTGGACGGCGTCGAGCCGCGAGCACAGACCGAGGGCGTCGTGCTCGTACGGCCGCACGATGCCCTGGTTGCGGTCGCGCCGGACCTGGGCCGCGACCGCGTCGTCGGTCGTGAGCAGCATGCCGCCGTCGCCGATGCCGCCCAGGTTCTTGGTGGGATAGAACGACAGGGCCCCGGCACGGCCGAATGCCCCGGCCCGGCGACCGCCGGCCCGTGCCCCCACGGCCTGGGCCGCGTCCTCGAGCATCCAGAGCCCGTACCGGGCCGCCACGGCGCCCAGGGCGTCCATCGGGGCCAGCCGGCCGAACAGGTGCACCGGCAGGATGCCCACGATGCCGCGCGGGTCGTGCTCGAGCACCGCGGCGACGGCCGCGGGGTCGAGGTTCAGCGTCAGCGGGTCGACGTCGGCGAACACCGGCCGCGCGCCGAGGCGGGCGATCGTGCTGGCGGTGGCGAAGAACGTGAACGGCGACGTCAGCACCCGGGTGCCGGGCCCCACCCCGCAGGCGGCCATCCCGAGCGCCAGCGCATCGGTGCCCGAGCCGACGCCGAGCGCGTGGGGGACGCCGCACCACGCCGCCATCGCCGCCTCGAAGCGCTCGAGGTGTGGGCCGAGGACGAATTGCTGACTCGCGAGCACCGCGCCGACGGCCTCGCGAACGGCGGCGCCCACCTCCGCATCCTGGGCTCGCAGGTCGAGAAACGGAACGGTCACGGGCGCGTCCTAGCCGCTCGTCGGATGCATGTCGACAGGCCTCGTCCTTGTTCGTCCCTCGTCCGCCTTGTAGGGTGACGCTACAGCTCATGGCACGCAGACCCCGTCGGGCGGGTGCGCTCAGGCGAATCCTCGGGTGGACCGTTCTCGCGGGTGTGCTCGCCGCAGGCATCGCCGGGTTCGTCCTCTATCGCGAGATCTCCACCGATCTCCCGCCGGTCGACCAGCTCCTCACCTATCAGCCCCCCGAAGCCACCCGCGTCTTCGCCGAGGACGGCACGCTGATCGGCGAGTTCTACGTCGAGCGGCGCTACGTCGTGCCGCTCTCGCGCGTCCCCGGTCACGTGCGGCTCGCCTTCCTCGCCGCCGAGGACGCCGACTTCTACCGCCACCGCGGTGTCGACCCGGTGAGCATCGGCCGCGCCTTCTACACCAACCTGGTGAAGCACTCCGTCGTCCAGGGCGGCAGCACCATCACCCAGCAGGTGGTGAAGACGCTGCTGCTCACGCCCGAGAAGAGCTACGAGCGCAAGGCGAAGGAGATGATCCTCTCGCTGCGCCTCGAGACCAAGCTCAGCAAGGACGACATCCTCTACCTGTACGTCAACCAGATCTACTTCGGCGCCGGCGCCTACGGCATCGCCGCCGCCGCGCGCACGTTCTTCGACGTCGACGTCGAGGACCTCAGCATCGCCCAGGCGGCGCTCCTGGCCGGCCTGCCGCAGCGGCCGAGCGACTACGATCCGCAGCGCCGCCCGAAGCAGGCCCACGCCCGCAAGCGCTACGTCCTCGAGCGCATGCGCGACGAGCGCTTCATCACCGAGGCCGAGTACCTCGAGGCCATCAACGAGCAGATCGTCATCCAGCCCCGCAAGGCGGCGACGTACCTCGACGCGCCCTGGTACGTGGAGCACGTCCGCCGTCTGCTGGAAGAGCGCTATGGCGGCACCGCCGCCTCGCAGCTCGGGCTGCGCGTCTACACCGCCGTCGATCTCAACATGCAGCGCGCCGCCGAGGCCGCCCTGCAGCACGGACTGCAGGAGCTCGATCGCCGCCAGGGGTTCCGCGGTCCGATCCGTCACCTCGAGCCGAAGAAGATCGACAGCTACCTGACGCACGAGGCCAGCCTCGCCTCCCCCGACAGCCCGACGCGGCACGCCGTCGTCACCGGCGTGCGCGCGGGCGAGGTCCAGATCCGCACCGCGTGGGAGCGCGGCGCCATCCCGGCCAGCGCGCTGGTCTACGGCAAGTCGCGGCTCACGCCGTCCACGTTCAAGGTCGGCGACGTCATCGCCGTCACGCAGTCGGGCGCGTCGCCCGACGGCACCGCGCACTTCGTCCTCGACCAGGAGCCGCAGGTGCAGGGCGCCATCGTCGCGCTCGATCCCTACACCGGCCAGGTGAAGGCGATGGTGGGCGGCTACTCGTTCAATCGCAGCGTGTTCAACCGCGTCGTCCAGGCGCGACGGCAGCCCGGCTCCTCGATCAAGCCGCTCATCTACTCGGCGGCGATGGACCACGGCTTCACGCCCGCCACGGTCGTGATGGACGCACCGATCTCGTTCCCGGGCGGTAGCGGCGGCGCCTGGACGCCGAAGAACTACGGCGGCAAGTACTACGGCCCGACGCCGCTGCGGGTCGCGCTCATGAAGTCGCTCAACACGGTGACGGTCCGTCTGGTCGACAGCATCGGCATCGACTACACGCGGAACTACCTGAACAAGTTCGGCTTCTCGAAGCCGGCCCCGCGCAACATGTCGCTCGCCCTCGGCAGCGCCGAGGTCACGCCGCTCGAGCTGACGCGCGCCTACGGCGTCTTCGCGACACTCGGCAAGCGCTTCGATCCGCTCTTCATCACGGCCGTCACCGATCGCGAGGGCCGTCCCATCGACTTCGGCAACACGCGGCCGCGGTTCGAGCGCGTCATCAGCCCCGAGACCGCGTTCATCATGACCAGCATGATGGAGTCGGTGGTGCAGCGCGGCACCGGCAAGCGGGCCGCGGAGCTCGAGCGCCCGGCCGCCGGCAAGACCGGCACCACCAACGACACGCACGACGCCTGGTTCGTCGGCTTCACCCCCGACCTCGTCTGCGGCGTCTGGGTGGGCTTCGACTCCGAGCGCTCGCTCGGCGCCAAGGAGACGGGCGGGGTCGCGGCGGCGCCGATCTGGACCGAGTTCATGAAGAAGGCGCTCGACGGTCGTCCCGTCCTCGACTTCCCGGTCCCGGAGGGCGTGAGCTTCGCGCAGATCGATCCCGGATCGGGGCTGCGCGCCGTACCCGGCGGACACGCCGAGCTCGAGGTCTTCGTGCGCGGCTCCGAGCCGACGCAGTACGCCTCGCGTCCCGAGCCGGTCGAGCCGGCGCCCGCCGAGATCAACCCGGCGAGCGCACCCAGCGAAGCCCCCGTCCCCGACGGCTTCTGACGTCGGACGTCAGAACGTCCAGTACGGCGCGTGGGCGGCGCGCAGGCGTTCGAGGAGCGGGTCCAGGCGGTGTGGCTTGCCGGTGACCAGCGGCGGCATCGCGGTCGCGCCGCGGAGGACGGCCAATGTCGTCGCGACGCCGTCGCCGATGGCGTCGAGGTCGTAGCCGCCTTCGAGGACGACGGCGATGCGACCGCCCGCGGTCTCGTTCGCGAGCTGGTTGCACGCGCTCGCCATGGCGGCGAAGCCGGCGGGCGTCACCTGCAGGCCGCCGAGCGGATCGCGGATGTCGGCGTCGAAGCCGGCCGAGACGAGGACGAACTCGGGCGCGAACTGACGTCCCACCGGCAGCACCACCTCGTGGAACGCGCGCACGAACTCGGCGTCACCGAAGCCCGACGGGAACGGCAGGTTGAGCGTGCGACCGGCGCCCGCGCCGGTGCCCACCTCGTCGAGCGCGCCGGTGCCCGGATAGAAGGGATACTGGTGCGTCGAGACGTAGAGCACGTCGGGGTCGTGCTCGAAGACGTGCTGCGTGCCGTTGCCGTGGTGCAGGTCCCAGTCGACGATGATCAGCCGACGGATGCCGCGCTGGCGGAGATGCGCGGCGGCGATGGCGACGTTGTTGAAGAGGCAGAAGCCCATCGCGCGATCGCGCTCGGCATGGTGCCCGGGCGGACGCACGAGGGCGATGCCGTTCGCGATCTGGCCGTCGAGCACGGCGTCGGTGAGCTCGAGCAGGCCACCGGCGGCGAGGCGTGCGGCCTCCCACGACTGCGCCGACGTGCGGGTGTCCGGATCGAAGACGGTGCAGGCGTGGCCGGCGCTCGCCGCGACCTGCTCGACCAGCGCCGTCGTGTGGACGCGCGCGATCTCGTCGGCGGTGGCGAGGCGCGCGCCGATGCGGACGAGGCCCGCGGCGTCGCCGAAGCGATGATGCAGCACGCGCAGGCGATCGGGTCGCTCGGGGTGACCCGCACCGGGATCGTGCGCGACCATGCGCTCGTCGAACACGAGCCCGGTTCCGCCAGCCATGCCCCGCGTCATAGCAGAGGCGTCACGGAGCGGCGACGCCATCGAAATTGACACCCTGGAGCCTTTTCCCTAGGCTCCGAATCGATGTTCGGCATCGGCATGCCAGAGCTCATGGTGATCCTCGTGGTCGCGCTGGTGGTGCTGGGCCCGAAGCGTCTCCCCGAGGTCGCGCGCACCATCGGCAAGGCGGTTTCGGAGTTCCGGCGGCAGTCGTCCGAGATCATGGACGAGTTCACCGCCCAGGGGAGCTTCGACGACGAGGGCATGAAGCGCACGCGGCCACGGCCGAGCCAGGCCATCGCGCGCCCCGCACCGACGCCGCCCACCGACGGCGCTCCCGTCGCATCCACGGCCGCCACTGCTGCCGACAAGCCCGTCCCCGACGGCCAGGCCTGAGCCCACACCGCCCGCCCGATCACCGATGAGCGCCGAGGACGATGTCCGGATGCCGCTCACCGCGCATCTCGAGGAGCTGCGCACCCGGCTCATCCGCGCGCTGATCGGCGCGTTCATCGGCTTCGGCGTCTGCTACGGCGTCGTCGAGTGGCTGGTCGCGTTCCTGCTCGAGCCGCTCAAGGCGTTGCAGCCGGAGCAGGCGCTCATCATCGGCACCGGCGTCACCGACGCGTTCTTCACCAAGCTCAAGGTGGCATTCGTCGCCGGGCTCTTCGTCGCCAGCCCGATCATCTTCTACCAGCTGTGGCAGTTCGTCGCGCCCGGGTTGTACGAACGCGAGAAGCGCGTCGCCCTGCCCTTCGCGTTCTTCGCCTCGTTCTTCTTCTTCGCCGGCGCCGCCTTCTGCTACCACTTCGTCTTCCCGGTGGCGTTCGCCTTCTTCCTCGAGGAGTTCGGCTCCATCGGCGTCGCCCCGCAGATCCGGGTGAGCGAGTACCTGACCTTCACGTCGCGCATGCTGTTGGCGTTCGGCCTGACGTTCGAGCTGCCGGTCGGTACGTTCTTCCTGGCCCGCGTCGGCATGCTCACGCACAAGACGATGATCGGCTACCTGCGCTACGCCATCGTCACGATCTTCGTCGTCGCCGCCGTCCTCACCCCCGGCCCCGACATCGCCTCCCAGCTCCTGATGGCGACACCGCTCCTGGTCCTCTACGCGCTGAGCATCGGCATCGCTTACATGGTGGCCAAGCCAAAGCCCCCCGAAGCAGACGCAGACGCCGAAGCCGAGTCCGACGCGGACGAAGACGAAGACCCCGAGTAACCCTCAGGGCCGGCGCAGACGACGGGCCCCCAAGCCACAGCCGGGGTGGGGTCCGCGGGCGCGGGGGCGCCCGAGCGGCGAGTTGCGAGACGCGCGGGGTTGCTGGGCGGGGTGCGGGGTGCCGCGCGAGCTCCGAGCAAGCCGGGCGCCCCCGCGCCCGCGGACCCCGCCCCGGAGCGTCAGCGAGCCGCGGCCGCCGTCTGTCCCATCCCCGCCAGGAACTCGACGATCGCCGGCGGCATCGACACCCCGTCGTCCTGCGTCGAGTCCGGCAGGTGCTCGAAGTGCAGCACGCCGATCTTCTCGAACGCGCCGCGCACCCGCGGCGTGAGCAGCCCGAGCCGCTTCAGGTTGGGCACGATCTTCGAGAACAGTATCTGGCGGAAGCCGCCCATGAACGGCGTGTCCAGCGACCACTGCACCCACTCGTCGACGTCCCAGCCGAGGCGCTCCCATACCTCGTGCATCAGGAGCCGATCGCGCATGAGATGCGCCGCCTCGATGACGAGCTCCTCGCGCTCGCGCAGCTCGGTCGACGTCATGTCGCGATAGACCTCTTCGAGCGACAGCACGCCGAAGGCGACGTGGCGTGCCTCGTCGCGGATCACGTAGTTCGTGATCTGGTGCAGCAGCCGCTCGTGCGGGTTCATCAGGTGCATCATGCCGAACGCGGCCAGCGCCAGACCCTCGACCATGATCTGCATGCCGAGGTACGTCATGTCCCAGCGCGGCTCGCGGATGATCTGCGACAGCAGCGTGTGCAGGTGCGGGTTCACGGGGAACGCGTAGGGCAGCTTCTCCGTCAGGTAGCGACGGTACACCTCGACGTGGCGCGCCTCGTCGGCCACCTGGCTGGCGGCGTAGAACTTCGCTTCCGTCCACGGCACGGTGTTGACGATCTGGGCGGTGGCGAGCAGCGCGCCCTGCTCGCCGTGCATGAACTGCGACAGCATCCAGCCGAGCTGCTGGACGCGCATCTCCTTCAGCTCCTTGAGCTCGAGCTTCCGCGGCGGGTTCAACATGGTGTTGAACGCCTCCGGCGGGAAGAACTCCGGAAACTCCTCGGGATCGACGCTCACCGACCAGTCGATGTCGGTGGCGGCGTTCCACTGCAGCACCTTCCCCTTCTCGTAGAGGTTCACCAGCGCCGACCGGTTCATGGCGTAGTCCCAGTTGAAGATGGTGTCGGACGTCTCGTGCACCGGCTCGAGCCGGCCGGCGGGCGGAAGCGGTATCTCGTGGGTCGCCATGGAATCTCCTCGCGGGGTCAGTCGTCTGCGTGGGGGCCGAGCACGTCACCGTCGAGACCGGGCGGGGGGGCGATGGCCTCGCACACGCCCTCGGCCTGCAGCGCCGCCACGACCGCGTACGCCTGCGCGACGAAGTCGGGCACCGCGAGCAGCACCAGGATGGCGGCGTGGCGATCGAGCGTGCGGCAGATGCCGATCTCTTCGTACGACTCGAAGATGAACTTCACGTACACGATCTCGTGACGGGGAACGCGCAGATAGATGGGGATGATGTCGGTGGTCACGGGCGGCTCAGAAGCTGTAACGGGCCTGAAAGACGACCTCGTCATTAGCACCGAACTGTCCGATGAGGGAATCACGCGATCCGCCGATCGCGAGGTAGGCGAGCCGGACGCGGAAGTCGTCGCGCACCAGATACGAGATGCGAGGCATCACGAACCACGCGTCCTTCTCGATCTGGTAGACGCTGCGGAGCTCGACCTCGAGCCGCTCGTCGAGGAAGTGCTTGCGGATCGTCGCGAGGAGCCGCGTGTCCGGCTGACCGATGAGCAGCTCCGGGGCGTCCTCGAGCAGCACGATCTGGTTCACCTGGAGGATCGGCTGGATGCCGTGCCACAGATAGTCGGCGCCGATGCCCCACTCGACGCTGTCGAGATTCGGAAAGAGCTGGCCCAGGGGGATCCGGCGCGGCCCGCCATGCATGATGGCCCGCGAGATCGCCTTCTCCACCCTCGTCCGCTGCAGATTCTGCGGGGTGAGCAGGTTGGCGGCGAGGCTCAGATAGGGGCGATCGACGAACCAGGCGCCTTCAGCCCGGATCGTGAATCCGCCGACGGGGAACGCCACGTCGGCGCCCGTCATGTGGATGGTGTCCGTCTTCTGCGTCAGCCGGGCGACGGCACGCAGGTCGGGGGGAGCGTTCGGAACGTCGAACGCCTTGTTCGACAGGAGCACGCGCATCGAGGCGTCCGGCGACGTCTCCGGCCCGGTGTAGTGATAGAGGTCCAGGTCGGCCCCCCGCCACGTCCCCGTCAGGCGGGCACCGATCCCACCCCGATCGAACGTGCGTGGGGCGGTCTCGTTCGCCGTGCCGAAGTCGACGCGCACGGGGTCGATCTTCAGCGTCTGGAGAGTGGGCGTCGTCACCCGCGCCGGCACCTTGGTGCTCGCCGGAAACCATCGCTCCTCCACCAGGGCCAGCCGCGGCGGTACGGCGATGGGGACGTAGACCAGCGACGCCCGCAGCCCCGACAGGTCGAAGCGTTCGACGTCGGGCAGGTACCACGTCCCCAGCGCGGCGGGGATGCCGATCTTGCGCTCCTCCGCGTCCTGCACGATCGGGTCGTGGTAGTCGCGCGGGTTGATGACGTCCGTCGGCGGGATGCCGTCGAGCTTGCCCCAGGCCACGGTCTGGATGCCGAGCCGCAGCTCCGCCTGGGTGGCGCGGAATTCGACCCATCCCTCGTTCACGTCGAGCGACGGGGAGCGGTTCTGGAACGTCTGGTCGAAGTTCCACACACCCGGCCCCGGCCCGCCCTCGAACGGGCCACCGACGCGTCCCCGCAGCTCGAGGCGCCCGTGCACCCAGCGCCGCGGCGCCGCGTCCAGACGCAGCGTACCCATGAGCTCGGGGCGCTGGCGCTCGCTGTCGTCGTCGGTCGGGACCACCGCCAGTCCGTCCAGCCAGCCGCTGGCGCTCAGGGTGTCGGCCGCATGAGCCACGCGGGCGGGCAGGACGCAGCCCAGCAGCAGCACCATCGCGATGATTGCGTTGAACCGCCGGGGGGGCTTCGCTATGGTCCGCGGATGACCCAGAGCGCGCTGCAGAAGGACGTCAACCGTCAGATCGCCGCGACCCACCGACGCTTCGTGAAGGCGATGGACGGGCGTCTCGACAGCATGAGCCCGGAGATGCGGGAGACGTACTTCGCGCTGCTCTCGAAGCTGGTCACCAAGCTGGAAGACGACGACAAGCCGCTGCGCGACATCATGCAGGAGATGATGGCGGAGGCCATGACCGACGTCCTGCAGATGGTGCAGGGCTGACCGCCGCCGGAGCGTCACCCCACCAGCCGCGACGACGGACGTCGCGCTCCCCCGCCGAGCATGACGCGGTCTCTTAGCAAAGCTCCGGTCGGCCCACCAAACAGTCCGGTGCCCCAGAACACCTCGTCTCGAGAATGACCGACCTCACCAAATCGTCGCTGCGGCCCCGGCTGCTGAACGGGCAGACGGGCGACCCCGCGCTGCTCGTCTCCATGCGCTGGCAGGGCCGTGCCGTGCTGATCGACCTCGGGCGCATCGACCGCACCCCGGGCGCAGTCCTGCTGCCGATCGAGGCGGTGTTCGTGTCGCACGCCCACATGGACCACTTCATGGGGTTCGACCAGCTGCTCCGCCTGTTCCTGGCGCGCGAGGGCACGCTCCGGCTCTTCGGTCCGGCCGGCATCGCCGACTGCGTGCAGGGCAAGCTCGCCGGCTACACCTGGAACCTCACCGACGAGTACGCCTTCACGATCGACGTCACCGAGCTCGACGAGACGACGAAGACGTCGTGGCGCTTCGCCGCCGCCCGGCGCTTCCAGCGCGAGGCCCTCGGCACGGCACCGTTCGACGGCGTGTGCATCGACGATCCGGCCTTCCGGGTGGAGGCCGCCCCGCTCGACCACAAGATCGTCTCGATGGCCTATGCGGTCACCGAGCGGACGCATCTGAACGTGCGGCCCGATGCCCTGGCCGAGGCCGGCCTGCGGCCTGGGCCCTGGCTCAACGTGCTCAAGACCGGCGTCCGCACCCAGAAGCCCGACGATCTGCCCATCGAGGTGGCGCCGGGCGACCAGCGCCCCCTCGGCGCGCTCCGCGACCAGCTCCTCGTGGTCACGCCCGGCCAGAAGATCGCCTACGTCGTGGACACCCTGTTCTCGCCGGCGAATGCCGCCCGCATCGTCCGGCTCGCCCGCGGTGCCGACCTCTTCTTCTGCGAGTCGCCCTTCCTCGAGGCCGACCTCGATCAGGCCAGCAAGCGCTACCACCTCACGGCCGGCCAGGCGGGTGCGCTGGCGCGGGCGGCGGGAGCGCGTCGGTTGCAGGTGTTCCACTTCTCGCCCCGCTACGAGGGGCGCTACGGCGAGCTCGTCGCCGAGGCCCAGGCCGAGTTCACCGGACATCACGTGCGCTATGGCGACCTGGACGGCCGAGGCGCGGCGCTTTCTTGAGGCGCACCGGGTCGGCCATCTGGCCACGGCGGGCGCCGACGGCGCCCCGCACGTCATCCCCGTCTGCTATGCGCTCGACGACGCCGGCGTCTACGTCATAGCCGACCTGAAGCCGAAGCGCGGTCCGGCGCGCGCCCTGCAGCGGCTGCGCAACGTGCGCGCCAACCCGCGCGCCGCCCTGGTCGTCGACGACTACGACGACGACTGGCGCCATCTTGCATGGGTGCTCGTTCGCGGAGCGGCCCGCGAGCTGGCCGACCCCGCCGCGCACGCGAGCGCCCTGGTGCTGTTACGCGCCCGCTATGTGCCTTATCGCACCATGCCGCTCGACGACCCCGCGGCGCACCCGATCCTTCACATCACGCCGGGGAAGGTCGTCCTGTGGCGCGCCGCCGACGCTGTGCCGTCCGGCGTGTGAGCCGTGCGGAATCGCCCGTCGGGATCGGACCAAGCGGAATTGCACGGTCGCCCTCTTACACTCGACCGAGGCGCCTCCTGCAGCCGGCGCATGGCGAAGCGCATGCCATTCGACGACCCCGGCGGCGCCACGTCCGCGTGACCGCGCGCGCAACGTTGCGAGAAACCGAGAGAAGCCGTCTCGGCCTCCTCACCCCTCCATGACCGGCGCCCTCCCGGCAGGAGGGGAGGACGACGCGCCCGACACGACCCCGATTGTGGCACCGGTTTCGCTACCTACCGACCTCGTAGGGGGCTGACACCGATATGATCATCGACCGCGAGACATTCACTGAATTGGCCGTCCACCTGAAGCTTGCCTCGGATGCCGTGCTGACGACCGCACGACACCTCGCGGTGCTCTCCAACGGGAACAACGGCCCCGAAGAGCATTGGGCCGGAACGCTCGACAGCCTGATGAGCATGAACACGGAGATCACCGTCATGGAGCGCATTCTCCGCGCCCTGATGGAGGCGAACCGCGAAGAGGAAGGCCCCAACGCCGCCTCTGGCGCGAAGAAGTCCGAACCACTCCCCTCCTGAATCCCCACCCCACCAGCGGCGACGGGGCGGCCGCCCCGTCGCCGCCTCCTCCCCTGCGGGAGGAGACGGTCAGGGTTCCTTCGGCGGCGTCGGTGGCGCCGGATTCACGAGGTCGAGCCCGAGCGTGCGCGGGAAGAGCGTGGCGATCGCCTCCGGCGACCACCGTCCCTCGGTCTGGATCGTCCGCTGCGGCGCCGGATAGTTGAGCAGCGCGATGAGGCCGCCCATCACGAAGAATATCTGGCCGTTCACGTGGCTGGCCGGCTCCGTGGTGAGCCACACCACCCACGGCGCGACGTTCTCGGGCCCCGTGTTGGCGAGCTGAAACGTGCGCTGCCCGCCCGGCCCCTGGATGCCGCTCTTGGCCCGCGCCGCGCGCGCGACATCCGGCACCGTCTGCGTCATGCGGGTCGACGCGCCCGGGCAGACGGCGTTCACGGTGATGCCGTAGCGCCCGAGATCGCGGGACACGACACGCGTCATGCCGGCGATGCCGTCCTTCGCCGCACCGTAGTTGGCCTGCCCCGAGTTGCCGAACACCCCCGAGGTGGACGACATCGACACGATCCGCCCCCGTCGCTGCTGGCGCATGTGCGCGGACGCGTGGCGGGTGCAGTTGAACGAGCCCTTCAGGTGCACCGCGATGACGGAGTCCCACTCCTCCTCGCTCATGTTGAAGATCATCCGGTCGCGCAGGATGCCGGCGTTGTTCACCAGGATGTCGATGCTGCCGAACTCCTTCACGGCGGTGCCGATCAGGTTCTCGGCGGCGGCGTAGTCGGCGACACTGTCGTAGTTCGCGACCGCCGACCCGCCCGTGGCGCGGATCGCCGCCACCACCTCGTCGGCGACGTTGCTGGCGGCGCCGCTGCCGTCGACGTTGCTGCCGAGGTCGTTCACGACCACGGCCGCCCCCTCCGACGCCAGCAGCTCCGCGATGGTGCGGCCGATGCCGCGGCCGGCGCCGGTGACGACGGCCGCCCGTCCCTTCAGTCGATCGCCCATCGCTCAGCTCTCCTTCGGCGGCGCCGGGTTCACCAGGCCGTCCACGACGGTCGACGGCGCCAGCCGATCGAGCTCGTCGAGCGTCCACACCCCGTCGGGCTTGAACAGCGTCTTCTGCGGGCGGGGCTGCGACAGCAGCGCCACCGAATTCCCCCAGCACAGGAAGAACTGGCCGTTGACGTTCCCCGACCATTCACTGGCCAGGTAGGCCACCATCGGGGCGACGTCGTCCGGGTTCAGGTGCTCGATCTCGGCGGTGCCGCGGTCCTCGCGCTGGATGCCCTGCTGCTTCCTGAGCTCGCGCGCCTTGAGATAGCCCTCGGTGACGGTCATGCGGGTGCCGGCGACGGGGCAGATCGAGTTCACCGTGACGCCGAAGCGGCCGAGGTCGCGCGCCGCCACCTTGGTGAGCCCGCTGATCGCGCCCTTGGCGGCGCCGTAGTTGGCCTGCCCCGGATTGCCGAACAGACCCGACCCGGAGCTGAAGGTGACGATGCGACCGTAGCGCTGCTCGCGCATCAGCGCGCAGGCGTGGCGCACGCAGTTGAACGTGCCCTTCAGGTGCACCGAGAGGACGCTGTCCCACTCGTCCTCGCTCATGTTGAAGATCATCCGGTCGCGCAGGATGCCGGCGCACGTGACCAGGATGTCGATGCGATTGAAGCGCGACACCGCGGTGTCGATGATCCGGCGCGCGCCCTCCCACTCGGCCACCGAGTCGGTGTTGGCGACGGCCTCGCCGCCGGCCGCCTCGATCTCCTTCACGACCTCGAACGCGGGCCCCGACGACGGCGCCGAACCGTCCACCGAGACGCCGTAATCGTTCACGACGACGCGCGCTCCCTCCGCCGCGAGCGCCAGGGCGACGCCGCGGCCGATGCCGCGCCCCGCACCCGTCACCACCGCGACGCGACCGGCCAACATGTCTCCCATTCGCTCCTCCAGCGGGGGGAGCTATAGCGTGCGGGCGCGACGCGGCTCAACACGAATGGGACCAGACCGACATCGACTCGCCGAGGTGGCGCGCGTGTTCCTCCGGCTCGGCTGCGTGGCCTTCGGGGGGCCGGCGGCCCACGTGGCGTTGTTCGAGGACGAGCTCGTGCGCCGGCGCGGGTGGATCGATCGCCAACGCTTTCTCGACCTGCTGGCCGCGGCGAACCTCATCCCGGGGCCGACGTCGACGGAGTTGGCGATCCACATCGGTCGGGCGCGCGCGGGATGGGCGGGGCTCGTCGTGGGTGGACTCTGCTTCATCCTGCCGTCGGCGCTCCTGGTGGCGGGGCTCGCCTGGTCGTACGCGCGCTGGGGGACGCTGCCCGCCGCGAGCGGGCTCGTCGAGGCGCTGCGTCCGGCGGTGCTGATCGTCGTCGCCGATGCGGTGCGGGTGCTCGGACGGACGGCGCTGCGGACGCCTTGGGCCCTCGCGGGCGCGGTGCTCGCGGCTGGTGCGTCGTTGGCCGGCGTGTCCGAGATCACGGTGGTCCTGCTCGCGCTGGGTGCGGGCATGCTTCTCGGCGCCGCCCCACACCGCCTGCGCGCCGTGCCGCTCGTGGAGCTCGCGTTCGTGTTCGTCACCATCGGCGCGACGCTGCTCGGCAGCGGCTACGTCCTCGTCGCCTACCTCGAGACGGCCATCGTCGCGCGCGGCTGGCTCGACCAGACGCAGCTGCTCGACGCCGTGGCGATCGGTCAGATCACCCCCGGTCCCGTCACCACGACGGCGACGTTCATCGGCTTCCTGCTCGCTGGCTGGCCCGGCGCGTTGGTGGCGACGGTCGCGATCTTCCTGCCGAGCTTCCTCTTCGTCGCGCTGACGGCACCGCTGCTGGAACGCCTGCAACGACACGCCTGGCTCCGACGCGGACTCGACGCGGTGAACGTCGCGGTGGTGGGCGTGATCGCGGCGGTCCTGGTGACGCTGGCGCCGACGGCGCTGGCGTCGTGGTTTCAGATCGGGGTGGCGGTGGCGGCCGCGGCGGCGATCTGGGGCGCGGGCGTACGGACCACGACGGTGATGGCGGTGGCGGCGCTGGTCGGGCTGCTGCGTGCGATGCTCTAGCTAGCCCGCAGCTACGGATACTCGAGGACGACGCCAGAGGGGCAGATGTACTTGCAGGTATGCTCCACACAGAGTCCTCGCGTGCCCGGGTTGCGGGTGTCGTCGCAGTCGGCGTCGGATTCGCAGAGGGCGCACGGCGCCCCGAGCCCGGCGCACGTGAGACGCGTTCGCTTCCGACCGTTCGCCACCAACGTCTTCGGCCCGCGCACCTCGCTGATGGACGTCCGGACAAGTACGTCGGCGCTACAGGCGTCGGCGCATTGCTC
Organism: uncultured Binatia bacterium (SeqCode); assembly: GCA_964404165.1. Classification (GTDB taxonomy): domain Bacteria; phylum Desulfobacterota; class Binatia; order DP-6; family DP-6; genus DASYLJ01. The sequence continues at coordinate 71,855 of CAYOIZ010000002.1, forward strand.
GTAGTAGCCCGACGGCCCCACGCACAGGGCGAAGGTGCACGCCGAACATGACGCCCCACCGTACACATCCCGTGTGCCGGCGGTGGCGACGCCGGATGAGAGGATGAGGAACGCGAGAGCGAGCCGCATGGGTGAGCCTACCCCACGTCGACCGACGACTGCGAGCTGGCGGAGTGACCTGGAGCACGCAGGATGATGCGAGGTGGAGCGATCATGACGACACCTCGGTCGCCAGCGTGGACATCAGCGACCAGACGATCTGATCGAGGTCGGCTCGTCGCCAGTCGCAGTTCGGCAGGTTCGTGACTGCGTCGATCACGACCCCTCGCTCGCTCATCGGCGCCGACGGACGCCGCATCTCGACTCCCACGCTCTTGGGCGAAGCGGCGCCGGGTGGATCGATCGCGCCACGACGCATCTGCATCGACTACCGGCAGCACGCCCGCGCCGGTCACCGGCAGCGCGCACCAGCACCCCCTACCCCTCCTCCAACCGCAGCAGCGCCAACGAGTGCGGCGGCAGATCGCACGCCCCCCGCGGACGGAGCCGCCGTCCGACGTGCGCCGTGTGGACCTCCTCGCGCCACACTCCCTCGACGACCGGCAGCATGAACGTGCACGCCGTCTCTCCGCCGTTGAGCAGCAGCAGCAACGACGCGCCCTGGATCGGCCGCCCGCGATCGTCGCGCTCCTCGCTCGCCGCGCCGTGCACGAGCATGCCCAGACAATGGCGGTCGGCGTCCTGCCACGCGTCGGCATCCATCGCCTTGCCGTCGGGACGCAGCCACGTGACGTCGGCCGCCCCCTCGAAGAAGCTGCGACGGCGCAGCACCGGGTTGGCGTGACGGATCGCGAACACCTGCCGCGTGAACGCCAGCAGGTCCTCGGCGCGGCGATCACGCGTCCACGCCACCCAGCTCAGCGGATCGTCGTGGCAGTAGGCGTTGTTGTTGCCCTGCTGCGTGCGTCCCATCTCGTCGCCGGCCGACAGCATCGGCACGCCCTGCGAGAAGGCCAGCGTGGCGAGGAGGTTCCGCGCCACGCGCTCGCGCACGCGCTGCACGTCGGCACGATCGGTCGGCCCCTCGACGCCCCAGTTGCGGCTCCAGTTGTCGTTGGCGCCGTCGCGGTTGTCCTCGAGGTTTGCCTCGTTGTGCTTCTGCTCGTAGCTGACGAGGTCGCGCAGCGTGTAGCCGTCGTGGCAGGTGACGAAGTTGATGCTGGCGTACGGGCTGCGCCCGCTGAGTCCGTAGAGATCGCTGCTGCCCGCGAGGCGATAGCCCAGCTCGGCGACCTGCCCCGGATCGCCGCGCCAGTAGCGGCGCGCGGTGTCGCGGTACTTGCCGTTCCACTCCGTCCAGCCGACGGGGAAGTTGCCCACCTGATAGCCGCCGGGCCCGAGGTCCCACGGCTCGGCGATGAGCTTCACCTGCGACAGCACCGGATCCTGCTGGATGATGTCGAAGAACGTGCCGAGCCGGTTCACCTCGTACAGCTCGCGCGCCAGCGCCGGCGCCAGGTCGAAGCGGAAGCCGTCGACGTGCATGTCCTGTACCCAGTAGCGCAGGCTGTCCATGATCAGCTGCATGGTGCGCGGATGCACCATGTTGAGGCTGTTGCCGCAGCCGGTGAAGTCCATGTAGCGCGCGCGCTCGTCCGGCATGAGCCGGTAGTACGACGCGTTGTCGATGCCACGCAGCGAGAGCGTGGGGCCGAGGTGGTTGCCCTCGCCGGTGTGGTTGTAGACGACGTCGAGGATGACCTCGATGCCGGCGCCGTGCAGGCGCTTCACCATCGACTTGAACTCGCTCACCTGGCTGCCCGGACCGCCGGACGCGTAGCGCAGGTCGGGCGCGAAGAAGCCGATCGAGTTGTAGCCCCAGTAGTTCGTGAGGCCACGCTCGACGAGATGCCGGTCGGCGACGAAGTGGTGCACCGGCAGCAGCTCGACCGCCGTCACGCCGAGCGACACGAGATGATCGACGATCGGGTCCATGGCGAGGCCGAGGTACGTCCCGCGCAGCGCCTCCGGGATCTCCGGGTGCTGCATGGTGAGGCCCTTCACGTGGCACTCGTAGATGACGGTGCGGCTCCACGGCACCCGCGGCGGACGGTCGTCGCCCCAGGTGAAGGCCGGCTCGACGACCATGCCCTTCGGCATGCTGCCGGCGCTGTCGGCGCCGCTCGGGTGCTCGGCCGTCGCATCGGTGGGCTCGTAGCCGAAGAGCGCGTCGCTCCAGCGGATGGTGCCGCTCAGGGCGCGCGCGTACGGATCGATCAGCAGCTTCGCCGCATTGAAGCGATGGCCCTCGGCGGGCGCGTACGGTCCGTGGACGCGGTAGCCATAGAGCTGCCCCGGGCGAACGTCGGGCAGGTAGGCGTGCCAGACGAACTGGTCGCGGTCGGTGAGCGGGATGCGTTCGCGCTCGCGCGCATCGTCCGGGTGGTCGAAGAGGCACAGCTCCACCGTGGTGGCGTGCTCGGAGAAGAGGGCGAAGTTCACACCCTCACCGTCCCAGGTGGGACCCAACGGAGACGGCCGGCCCGGCCAGACGCGCATATGCGGTCGCGTTGTAGCGGAGGTTTGACCCCGCACCAATCGCGTGATGCTGTCGCGCGCTCGTGCTCGCCGCCCTCCGCACTCCCGCGTACCGCAACTTCTGGCTGGGCTCGCTCGTCGCCAATCTCGGCTTCTGGATCCAGGCGATCGCGCTCGGGTGGTTGGTGTACGACTTGACGCGCCTGCCCTCCTGGCTCGGCACGGTGAGCTTCGTCGGCAACCTGCCGACGCTGGTGCTCGGCCTCGTCGGCGGCGCCATCGCCGATCGCATGAACCGCGGCACCGTGATGCTGGTGAGCGTCCTCGGCCTCGCCACCAGCGCCACCCTGCTGGCGCTGCTCACCGGGTTCGGTCACATCGACGTCTGGTGGATCCTCGGGCTGGCGATGCTGAGCGGCACCGGCATGGCGCTCTACACGCCGGCGATGCACTCCGTCATTCCGCAGCTCGTCCACGTCGATGACCTCGCCGACGCGGTGTCGCTCAACTCGGTGCAGTTCAACCTGGCGCGCGCCGTCGGCCCCGCCGTCGCGGGCGTCCTCTACGGCACCATCGGCCCCGCCGGCTGCTTCGCCGTCAACGCCGCGGGGTTCCTCGTGCTGGCGGTCGTGGTGTCGCGCCTGTCGTTGCCGCCGCGACCCACCACGCCGCCGCCCCCGGTCCTGCGCGCGCTCCGCGAGGGACTGCGGTACGTCCGCGGCCATGGCGTCATCGGGCCGGCCATCCTGCTCGCCGCGGCGCTCAGCCTGTTCGGATTCCCGTACATCATCCTGCTGCCGGCGCTGGCGCGGGACGTGCTCCATCTCGACGCCACCGGGCTGGGCTGGCTCATGACGGCCGTCGGGACCGGCGCCGTGCTCGCCGGCCTCGGCCTCTCGTTCGCGCGCGACGCCGCGCGGCGCCAGGCGCTCGCCTCGGGCGGTGCGATCCTCTACGGCCTCGCCATCACCACGTTCTCGGTCGTGCGCAGCTTTCCCGCCACCATGCTGCTCCTCTTCTCGCTGGGCGCGTTGCAGACGGTCACCATCGCGTCGCTCACGACCACCATCCAGCTCCACGTCCACGACGGCATGCGCGGCCGCGTGATGAGCATGATCACGGTGATCTTCTTCGGCTTCTCCACCATGGGCGGTCTCGTCGGCGGGCTCGTGAGCAACCGCGTCGGCGTGCCGGTGGCGATCGCCGCCGGCGGCGTCATCACGACCATCGCCGCAGTGTGTCTAGCCTGGGCGGCGTACCGCGAGAGCTGAGAAAACGGTGGACACCGGCGCGACGGCTCGCGTAGACCTCGCCCGATGCCCACCATCGTCGCCGCACTCCTCGCCGTCCTGACCCTCGCCGCGTCGGCCGACGCCGCCAACCCCGCCGTGGCGTGCCTGCGCACGTCGGGCGCGGTCGGCGTCCGTTGCCTCGACCAGTACGCCGCCGTCCTCCGGGCGTGTCGCACCAAGGGCGACGCCGCCTGCGAGGCGGCCGCGCGGGTGGACGGCGGCAAGCTCGACACCATCCTCGCGCGCACCGCCGACGCCGCCGACGGCTGCACCGACGCTGCCGCGGACGCGCTCGGCTACGTCGGCGGCGTCGACGACGTCGTGAAACGGACGCGCGAGTCGTGCGGCGATTTCGGCGAGGACGTCACCGACGTCGCGTTCGCGTCCGGCTCGGCCGCCGGCGCCTTCCCGAGCTGCCAGCGTGAGGTGGCGAGCCGCCTCGAGCGGCTCCGCGACGCGACCGTCCGTCTCTACGGCGAGGTCTGCTACCTCGACGGCTTCCGCGGCCGGGGCTGCGACACGGTCCGGCGCGACCGGCGCATCGCCGAGGCGCAGGCCAGCGTGCGCCGCCGCATCAACCGCCGCTGCGGCAGCCAGTTCGCGGGGCTCGGGCTCGGCACCCTCGACGAGGTCGTCGAGCGCGTGACGACGCGCGCGCGGCACTACGCGCAGCGCGTCTACCCGCCGAACGACCTCGGCCCGACGGCCGATTTCGGCCCCTACCCCGTCGGCATCACGACGCTCGCGCTCAGCGACCCGTCACGCCAGAACACCGCCGGCACCGGGCCGCGTCCCGTGCTGACGGAGGTCTACTACCCGTCCACCGCGGCGGCGGTCGCGGGCGTGCCGCGCGACGTTGCCGAGGTGCTCGGCATCCCGGTCGTCGAGACGCCGGCGTATCGTGACGTCGCGCTGGCGGCGGGCACGTACCCGATGGTCGTGTTCTCGCACGGCAACGGCGGCCTGCGCATCCAGTCGTTCTTCTTCGCGGCGCATCTCGCCAGCCACGGCTACATCGTCGTCAGCCCCGATCATCACGGCAACACGTTCGTCGACGGCCTCGCCGGCATCGTCGATCCCAACGTGGCGACGAACCGTCCGCTCGACATGAGCTTCCTGATCGACGAGTTCCTGGCCTTCAACGCCGAGCCGGGCAACGTCTTCCAGGGCAGCATCGATCCCGCCCGCATCGGCGCGTCGGGCCACTCGTTCGGCGGCTTCACCGCGTTCGAGCTCGCCGGCGGTCCGGAGGTCGACGCGCGCGTGAAGGCGATCATGCCGCAGGCACCCGCGGCACCGTTCACGCCCGAGTTCTTCGCCGGCATCCACATCCCGGTGCTCATCGTGGGCGGTTCGATCGACGCGACGACGCCGTTCGACAGCCAGCAGCAGCGCCCGTTCGACCTGCTGCCGTCGGGCGCATCGGTGGTGGCGCTCGCCAACCTGCACGAGGCCGGCCACTTCACCTTCTCCGACTTCTGCGAGGTCGATCGCGACCTCCTCGGCTTCCTCGGCGGCTTCAGCGAGGCCTGCGAGCCCCGCCACATCCCCTGGCGTCACGCGCACGACATCGTGAACTACCTGTCGCTCAACTTCTTCGACGCCACCCTGAAGGGCGACGCGGCGGCGCTCGGTCGGCTCGCCCCGTCGGTCGTCGGGGAGATCGAGAACATCGACTACCAGAGCAAGTAGGCTGCTTCGCGCGCGCGGTGGTGCGGGGCGTGTGACGGGAGCCTCCGGCTTGCTCGGAGCTCGCGCGGCACCCCGCGCCCCGCATGCGCCCCCCGCGCGTCTCGCAACTCGCCGCTCGGAGGCCCCCGTCACACGCCCCACACCACCGCGCGGCTTCGTTGGGTGCGACGGAAGGCGAGCGTTCGCGCTTACTCGCTCAGCTCAGCTTCCGACCACCACCAAAAGTAGCGGCGGTGCGGGCGTCGTGGGGCCGTTGGGGGCCTCCGAGCGGCGAGTTGCGAGACGCGCGGGGTTGATGGGCGGGGGGGCTGGGTGCCGCGCGAGCTCCGAGCAAGCCGGAGGCCCCCAACGGCCCCACGACGCCCGCACCGCCGCGGCGACTAACCTTCGGCGGTGATGCGCTCGAGCTCGGGCTTGAGCCGCGTGAGCTCGGCCTCGAGCGTCTTCCACGCCGTCTCGGCCTGGGCCAGGTCGCCGGCACGTCCGACCTGCTCGAGCGTCATGGCGGCGTGATGCGCCGCGGTCGCGGCGAGCGTACCGAGCGAGCCCTTCAGCCGGTGGGCCGCCCGCTCGACCGTTTTCGCGTCACGGGCGGCCAGACCGGCCTGAATGGCGTCGATCGTCTCGGTACGGTCGGCGTCGAACAGCTCGATGAGCCGTAGCAGGAGCTCGGGGTCGCCCCCTACCTGATCCATGAGGGTCTCGCGGTCGAGGACAGGCTCCTGGTCGCTCATCGGAGCGGAAGAGGAGCAACCCGCGTGCCGGCGTGAAGGGCTCGGAATACGGCCCCTGCCACGTCAACCGCCGCCGCATCCTCGACACGGCGTCCATATCGTGACGGTCCCGGCGGCGGGACGACGGCTCAGGCGGCGGGCATCTCGTAGATGCGGATCTCGAGGATCTCGCGGCAGCCGTCGCACGGGACGTCTTTGATGACCGGGAACGACGTGTAGTAGGCGCGGATGCGCTTGTTCCAGCGCTGCCGGGTGGCCAGGCAGCACTCCTTCTCGGTGGGTTCGTCAGCCATGGCTCAGGGCTCGCGGCAGAGGAGAAAGTAGTTCGGCAGGCTTTTGCCGTATTTGGTGGCGTGTCCGATCAGCACGTGCGTCGACACCCGGCGCAGGTAGTCGACCATGTCCTTGTAGACGAAGCGCGACAGCCCGACGTCGTTCGCCTTGACGGCGGGCCAGCCCGGCGGCTGCTGCGGCGGCACGCGACGGTAGTCGACGGCGGCCGGCGCGTCCGCGTCGGGATGGACGACGAAGTAGCCGGGCCCCGTGATCCAGGCCATCGGCTGGTGGTTGTAGCCCCACAGCTCGTCGCCCGCCTGCCCGGCCGGCGGCCGGCAGAAGCGCTTCTGGAAGAGCGAGAACACCGGCAGCGAGTTCTTGCCGTGGAAGATCACCTCGCGCAGCGGCGGCGCGTCGGGCGGCACGATGTCGGCCAGCGTCACCGCCGGCGCGGCCGCACCCATCGCATAGAGCTTCGCCTGCAGCGTCGGCCCCGACAGCGACGTGATCGCCTCCATGCGCTCGGCGTGCGTCATGCCGTCGAGCAACGCCGCGACCTGCTCGCGATCGGGTCGCTCGGGCTCGAGAAGCGCGCGCAGACGCTCCGCCGGGGTGCTCGCCATGGGTCCGGCTTTCTAACGGGTCGGCGCAGGGCGGCGCAACCAGTTGAATCCCACGCACGCGTCTCCTACAGGTGGCCCCCGCATGGCTTCCCCCCGTCCGCTGTCGCGCGGCACGCTGCGCATCCTGTGGGCGGCGCTCGCCGCCATCCGTCCCCGCGGCCACGGCTTCGACCAGCCGATCGACGACGCGGTGATGCGGGACATGCAGAACTTCTTCGCCTACCTGCCGACGCCGCTCCGCCTGGGCTTCCCGGTCGGGCTCCGCCTCCTCGAGTACGGCCCGCCGATCTTCGCCCGCAAGCTCTGCCGTTTCAGCACCATGCCGGTGGACGAGGCGCGCCACTACCTCGACGGCTTCGCGGAGGCGGGCGGCCTGCGCGCCTCGCTCGTCATCGGCGTGCGCACGCTGGTGTTCCTCGCCTTCTATCAGCACCCCGACGTGCTGAAGTCCCTCCAGATCGACTGGGCCACGCGCGCGACGGAGCTGACCCATCGTCGCGCCGAGCTGCTGGCCCACGTTCCCGCGGAGACGCGTCCGTCGTGAGCACGCTCCTCCCCCCCGAGTACGGCATCGCGTATCCGAACGTCACCGACGGGACCGCGCTGCGCGGCCACCAGACGTTCACCGCCGACGCCATCGTCGTCGGCACCGGCGCCGGCGGCGCCACCGCCGCACACCGGCTCCGCCAGGGCGGCATGGACGTCCTCATGCTGGAGGAAGGCGGCCTGCACCGCACCGAAACCTTCACCACCGACCCCGGCACGATGATCCGGCGCCTCTACCGCGACGCCGGCACGACGATGATCCTCGGCAACCCGCCCATCATCTTCGCCGAGGGCCGCTGCGTCGGCGGCTCGACGGTGATCAACGGCGGCATGTCGTGGCGCACGCCCGACCGCGTCCTGGCGACGTGGGAGGACGAGATGGGCCTCCAGGGCCTCGGCCCGCGCGCCATGGACCCGTACTTCGCCGAGGCCGAGCGCATCCTGCACGTCGAGCCGAACAACGAGGACACCTTCGGCGGCAACACACACCTGTTCCTTGCGGGCGCGGCGGCCCTCGGCTGGCCGGTGGCGCGCGCGCCGCGCAACATGAACCGCTGCATGGGGCTCAACAACTGCGCGCTCGGCTGCCCCACCGGCGCCAAGCAGGCCATGCTCGTCACCGAGGTGCCGCGCGCCCTCGCCGCGGGTGCGACCCTGCTCACCGGCGCGCGCGTCGATCGCATCCTGTGGAAGGGATCGCGCGCGGTCGGCGTCCGCGGCCGGCTCTACGACGCCGACGGCCGTCCCGGCGAGCGCTTCGAGGCGCACGCCAAGCTCGTCGTGCTCGCCGCCGGCGCACGCCACACGCCCGGCATCCTGAAGCGCAGCTGGATGCGGGCGCGCATGATCGGCCGCGGCCTGCACACGCATCCGAACGCGAAGTGCGTCGGCATCTTCGACCAGCGCATCGACCCGTGGATCGGCACGCATCAGGCGTTCCACATCCACCACTTCCTGAACGACGGCATCCTGATCGGCTACGCCGCCATTCCGCCCGGCCTGCTCGCCGCCGCGATGCCCGGCCTCGGCCCCGAGAACGCCGAGAAGATGTCGCTCTACAACCACATGCTGACGGCGGCGACGCTGGTGGAGGACGACACCGAGGGCCGCGTCGTGCTCGGGCCCGACCGCCAGCCGTACATGCTGCAGACGCTCAACGCCGCCGACATCGAGCGCATCCACCGCGGCGTGACGCTCACCGCCGAGCTGCTGTTCGCCGCCGGCGCGCGGCGCGTGCTGCTGCCGTTCGCCGACCTGCCGGAGCTGGCCGGCCCGCACGAGCTGCCGCGGATCGCGGCGCGTCCGCGCGGCAACCGCGCCATCGAGCTCATGACCGTGCACATCATGGGCACGGCGCGCATGGCGACCGATCCGGCGCGTGGCGGCACCGACGGCAGCGGGCGCGTGCACGGCGTGCAGGGGCTCGTCGTCGCCGACGCCAGCGTCCTGCCGTCGTCGATCGGCGTCAATCCGCAGGAGACCATCATCGCGGTGGCGCTGCGCAACGCCGAGCGGTGGCTCGATGCGCATTGACGGCACGCGCGTCCCGAACGTGCATCCGGTGCGCCGGATCATGCCGTTCATCATGCCGGTGCGCAGCGGCGCCTGGGTGCTGTTCGAGCACGCCATCCCCACCGCGCCGCTGGCGGCGCTGCTCGAGCGCCTCAACGTCGACCGGCCGTCGGATCGTCGCGTCACCTTCTTCCACTGCGTCCTGCGCGCCATCGGCATCGCGCTGACGGAATACCCGCGTCTCAACCGCTTCGTCGTCGGCAGCCGTCTGTACGACCGCAAGGGCATCTGGCTCGCCTTCAGCGCCAAGCAGCGCATGGAGAAGGACGCGCCCATCTTCACCGCGAAGATCGCCTTCGATCCCACCGAGACGCTGCCCGCCATGGTCGACCGCCTGATGACCACGCTGCGCGAGGGTCGCTCCGGCAAGGAGACCGCCACCGATCGCGAGATCAAGGGCTTCCTGACGCTGCCCGCACCGATCCTGCGCGTCGCGGTGAAGCTGCAGCGCTGGCTCGACGGCTGGAACCTGCTGCCGAGTGGCCTCGTGAAGGACGACCCGCTCTACGCCTCGGCGTTCGTGGCCAACCTCGGCAGCGTCGGCCTCGACGCCGCGTTCCACCATCTCTACGACTACGGCTCGATCCCGATCTTCGTCACCATGGGCCGCATCCACCGCGAACCGCTGGTGGCCGACGACGGCACGGTGACGAGCCGCGAGGTGTTCGTGCTGCGCTACACCTACGACGAGCGCGTCGAGGACGGCTTCTACGCCGCGCGCGCGCTCGAGCGGCTGCAGGCGTGCCTGACCGACCCGGCGCTGCTCACGAGTCCTTCCGCGGGATGAGCACGGTGCCGGAGCGCTCGCGCATGGCGTCGGCCGTCTCGCGCGCGTCGGCCACCGCCCCGCGCGACAGCGCCGCCGCGAAGTGCTCGGCCATCGCGCGCAGCATCGGCCCCTCGGCGACGTCGCTCGCCGCCGCGAGCGCGGCCAGGCGCTTCATGGCCTCGACGATGCGGGAGATCGCCCCCGGTACGTCGCCACGCTCCCGCGCCGCCAGCCCTTCGCGGATGAGCACCTCGAGTCCGTCGACGCCGGATGCCGCCGACGGCCCGAGCACCACCTTGAGCTCGCCGATGCGCAGGAAGAACGCCTCGAGCGCCTCCGGGAACGCGATCCGATGCGAGTGCGGCGGTTCCGAGGCGTCGCTCATGCCCCGCAACTAGACGCCGCCAGCCGGCGGCGCAAGCCAGAAGGACACGCCATGCCCCTCTTCGTCATCATCGGCCACGACGCCCCCGACGGTCCCACGAAGCGCCCGGCCGTGCGGCCCGCGCACCTGGAGCACCTCCGCCCCCTGAGCGAGGCCGGCCGCGTGAAGCTCGCCGGCCCCTTCACCGACAAGACCGGCAGCCTGATCGTGATCGAAGCCGCCGACCTCGCCGAGGTCTGGTCGCTGGTCGCAAAAGACCCCTACGTCACCGAAGGCGTCTTCAATACCGTCGAGGTGAAACCGTTCATGCAGGTCTTCCCCTAGACCCAACCACCAAAGCAGCCGCTCTTCACCGAGCCCCCCGTCACAGCGGCGCGTGGTGGGGTGAGCGCGGGCTCGGGGGCCTCCGAGCGGCGAGTTGCGAGACGCGCGGGGCGATGGGCGGGGGGCGGGGTGCCGCGCGAGCTCCGAGCAAGCCGGAGGCTCCCGAGCCCGCGCTCACCCCACCACCCGCCGAACGCTCAGCGGAAGTTCTCGGTGAACAGCACCTGCTGCACGGAGACGACGCGCGGCGTGATCGGCGGCAGGTTGCGCACTTCCTGGAAGTCCGCGTCGTAGTTCCACGCGCGACCGGGGGCGTCGTAGATGTTGCAGCCCGAGGCGAGGCTGCCACCGGTGCCGCACCAGCTGCCGGCAGCGCGCGTGGGCTGTCCCAGGCTCACGAACGATCCGCGATACACGAGCGAACCGTTCCACTTCTCGTGGAACCGCGGGTAGTTCTCGAAGCCGCCGTTGTATCCGGTGGCCGACGCCGGGTTGGTCAGATCGACGCCGCCGAGGAACGCCGCATTGATGTACGTGTCCGCGCCCGGCCGCGCCCGCAACCAAGCGCCGCTGTCGTTGAGCGAGCGCCGGCTCTGGCAGTCGTTGCGGCACCCCGGCTGCGCGCCGTTGGCGGCGATCCAGCTCGGATCGGTCGGGTGCCCCGACCACACCGACGACAGCACGTTGATGGTGTCGCCCATGAACGCCGCCGGCTGCTTCGGACGCGCCGCATTGTACCCGGGCTGGCCGACGTTCACGTTGTAGTTCCCCTCGATGTAGATCGCCTGGTCGGAGACGACGGTGACGCCGGTAGGATCGGCGGCCACCGGGAAATCGAGGTCACGCGAGCCGAAGACGCGCACGCCGTAGCGAATGCGGTTGTTGAGCGCACCGGTCGAGAGCGGACCCTTCACCGTGAGGTAGATGACGAGGCCGCCCTCGGTCTCGTCGTCGGGATTGTCGATGAGCGAGTGCGCGCCGGCGCCGCGGTTCCACGCCAGGAGATCGCGCAGGTTGACGTTGAGCATGTAGACCCAGCGCTGCTCGCGGTTGTTGTAGAAGCCGCCGCGACGGTACGAAATGCGGCCACCGCTCAGGGCGTTCCCCGTGAGGGTGGGACAGAGCCCCGCGCCGCTGGCGTCGTACAGCCCGAGGTCCGAGCCGCCACAGGCATACACGGACGCCGCCGTCGGGAAGTCCGGCGTGTAGTTCTGCCGCCGGCAGTACGAGTCGGCCGTCGTGCAGTCCTGCCGCGCGACGTCGGCGCCGGCATCCGGCACGTCGTTGTAGAAGATGCGCGACGGCTTGGCCGCCATGAACGTGTTGAGCGCCGTCGTGCGACCGGCATCGATGTTGTCGCTCGCGTCGAGCACGACGATGGGGAAGATGCCGCCCTCCGGATGCTCGAGGTCGAGCGCGAGACGCAGGTCGGCGAGCTCCCAGTACTGTCCCGCGCCGCGTGTCAGCACGTCCGGCGACGGCACCGCGACGTAGGGCTGGCGCGCCTTGATGGCGCCGAGCCACGGCGCGAGCTGCGCGTCGCTCTGCGACGTCGCCGTCGTCGAGCTCGCGCACGTCAGGTTGCGCGGGTCGAGGTTGTTGTCGTGCGGCGACGTGTCCGCGAGGGTGTCGATGGTCACGGTGCCGTTGCAGCGCGGCGTGTTCTGGATGTCCTTACGCCCGCGGTAGACGTTGTTGCGCGCGGTGACCGACACCGACGGGATGGTCGGCGGCAGGTCGCCGATGGTGAGCGTGGCGTTCGAGTTGAAATAGAGATTGCCGTTGGTGTGGATCGGCCCGTTGAGGGTCATCACCGGACCGGGATTGATCTCGAGGTCGTTCTCGTAGAACGCCAGGAACTGGAAGAGCGGAATGTAGTTGACGTCGAACTGCGTCCCGAGGCTCACCTCGACGTCGCCCTCGTGCACCTCCGACGTCGACTGCGCGACGTAGCTGTAGAGCTGCGAGTTGAGGCCGGCGAACGGCTGCCCCGCCGGTACGCGCTCGATCACCGGCCACGACACCACCCCCGGGGGGAGCGCCGCCGGCGTCAGCTGGTAGCGCACGGTGCGGCCGCCCAACGCCAGCGTCTTCTCGTCGAAGTCGTCGTCGGCGTCGCGCGGCTGGCGGTAGGCGAGGAAGATGTTGCGGTAGTCGCCCATGCCGCGGTTGATGCCCGCCTCGGCGGCATAGAAGCCCGCGGTGGCGCGTGCATGACCGCCGCGGAGATAGGTCTCCGAAATGACGCTCGTGTGCATCGCCCCGCTGATCGCCATCAGCAGCAGCATCACCACGAGCACCGCGATGAGCGCGAATCCGTCCTCAGCCTTGCGCCGCATTGGTCCGTCCTCCGTCCTCAGGGCAGCAGGTTGCGCGGCTTGGCCCGCGCGATCTGCGTCAGCTCGGTCTGGTCCGCCTCGACGACGCCACCGACGGTCCGTGCCGTTGCGGTGATGATCACCTCGTTCACGAGGCGCCACTCGGGCGCGGTCAGCGTGGTCGCGCTCTCGATGTCGCAGGTGGGGCAGTTGCGATCGAGCACGTACTGCACCTCGAGCTCCGTGATGCCGGCCGCGAACGGCTGCGGTTCACCGTCGTTGACGGTGAGGTAGAGCAGCGGCGGATCGACGTCGATGTCGATGCTGTAGATGCGTTCGTCGACCGCGTAGAGCGTCGCGCCCGAGAAGTAGGCCTGCGTCGTCCCGCTCGCGAGCGTGACGGTGGTGGCCCCGACCCCCGAGACCTCGATCAGCTCGCCCTGATCGTTCGTGTTGTACACGTAGGCCATCTGGCCGACGACGAAGCCCTCGGCGTTGTCGACGGTGAACGTGCTGGTGCCCGCGGCGTACGCCTGGTTCGTCGTGCCGCGCACGCAGGTGGTGTCGTTGCGCACGAGGCCGGTCCGGATGGTGACGGAGTCGCCGTCGGCCGTGTCCTGGCCGGCGAGCGCCACCAGCTGCCCCTTGTCGGGCAGGCAGGCACCGGCGAGCCGCGCGTCACGCGTGATCGCGTCGAGCACGCCGCGCAGCGCCTGCTGGGTCTCGATGCGGAACGTGTGCTCGCGCATCTTGTGGGAGTGCAGGGTGAAGAACTGCACCACGCTCGTGAGCACGACCCCCGTGATCGCCATCGTCACCAGCAGCTCGATGAGCGAGAAGCCGGCGCGGCGGCGATCAACTGCGGATCGACGTGAAGATGGTTTCGATTTCATAGTCTCGGCTCCCGAACGGGCTTTCCCACGTCACGGTGACGGTGATGTGGCTCATGCCGCTCGCGGGGTTGTTCGCGATCACCTCGGAGTGGATGTCGAAGGTCTCACCCGACATCTCGACGCTGCGATCGCGAGTGGCGAGGTCGCCGTAGTCGAGCCCGCGCAGCGACTCGAGCTCCTCCTGCGCCAGCATCTGCGCCGACGTGGACTGGCGGTTGTTCGCCGTCGCCCGCATGGAGTTGGCGGCCATCGCCGCGACGCCGCTCGCGACCAGCGCGAAGAGCGTCATGGCGCACAGCACCTCCATGAGCGACGTGCCACGCTCGTTCGCCCGTGGTGTCCTCATTCTTCCTCCCCGGGAATGGCGGTCGGTGCCACCTGGCCGGACGGCCACACGGTGACCCAGCGGTCCGAGAGCGTCCGGCTGTCGGTCAGCCGCAGCGGCGCCGCGGCGTCGGGAATCACCATCAGCCCGCGCGTATTGAACTCGAAGCTCTCGCCGATTCCCTCGGTGAAGGTCACCCCGTCGGGCAGGGTCTTGGTGCGCGCGGTGTCGCCGTCGGGCGTCCAGACGCCGTTGCCGTCGTCGTCCGTGAGACGGACCATCGTGTACTGCGTCGAGCTGTCGATGGTGACGCTGTGGTGGTCGCCCTTCACCAGCGAGTCCATGCGCGCCCGGCGGAGGTCGGCGATCACCTGGCTGTGGCCGTTCCAGAGACCGTAGTTGCGGTTCGGGATGTGCGGGATGGCCACCGCCGCCACGACCGCCAGGGTGGCCACGGTCACGATCAGCTCGATCAGCGTGAAGCCGTGTTCGCTTCCGTGCCGGTCCGGCATTCGCGCGTCGCGCGCCCGCCGTGGCGAACGCCTGGGCGGATCGTCGAACGCCTCGCTTCGCCTCGATTTCATCGTGGGTCTCCTCCGGGCATGGCAGCGTCATTGCGAGCGGGGTGCCATGCCGCAGGCTCCATGCTAGGAGACGCCGCATGATCCCGACCGACGCCGATCGCGCCGTACTGGCGGCGCGCCGCACACGCGTCATGGAGGCGATGGGCGGCGGCGTCATGTTGCTGCCGGCGTCGATCGAGCGCGTGCGGACCGCCGATCTCGTCTACCCGTTCCGGCAGGACAGCGACTTCGACTACGTCACCGGCTTCCCCGAGCCCGACGCCATCGCCGTCCTCGCCCCGGGGGCCGCCGAGCCGTTCGCGCTCTTCGTCCGACCCCGCGACGCCGACAAGGCCATCTGGGTAGGACCGCGCGCGGGCGTCGAGGACGCGGTCGCCGCCTACGGCGCCACCGTCGCCTACCCGATCGACGACCTCGAGAAGGAGCTGCCCCGCTGGCTCGCGAAGACCGACGAGGTCCATCTGCCCCTGAATCGCAACGACGCGCTGGCGAACCGTCTCCTCGACGCCGTCCGGCGCGCGCAGGCCGAGCGGCCGCGCTCGGGCACCGGTCCGACGACGCTGCGCGAGGCCGGCGAGACCCTGCACGAGCTGCGGCTGTTCAAGGAGCCGTCGGAGCTCGAGCGGTTGCGCGAGACCATCGACATCGCCGCCGAGGCACACCGCGAAGCAATGCGCACGGCGCGCCCCGGCATGTACGAGTACGAGATCCAGGCGCTCATCGACTACACGTTCCGGCGCCGGGGCGCGGCCGGTCCGGCCTACGACTCGATCGTCGCCGGCGGGGCCAACGCCACCATCCTGCACTACGTCGACAACGACCGCCCGCTCGGCGCCGACGACCTGCTGCTCATCGACGCCGGCTCCGAGCGCGCCGGCTACTGCGCCGACATCACCCGCACCTTCCCCATCGCCGCGCGCTTCAGCCCCGCCCATCGCGACCTGTACGACGCCGTGCTGGCCGCGCAGCTCGCCGCCATCGCCATGACCGCGCCCGGCGTCACGCTCGAGGCCATCCACCTGCGCGCCGTGCGCGTCCTCACGGACGCCATGGTCGCCCTGGGCCTGCTGCAGGGCTCGGTCGACGAGCTCGTCGAGAAGGAAACCTACAAGCGCTTCTACATGCACCGCACCAGCCACTGGCTCGGGCGCGACGTGCACGACGTCGGTCGATATCGCACCGCCGACGCGCCGCGCCCGCTGCAGCCGGGCATGGTGTTCACCATCGAGCCCGGGCTCTACGTGCCGTCGACGGCCGACGACGTGCCGGCGGCGTTCCGCGGCGCCGGCATTCGCATCGAGGACGACGTGCTGGTCACGGCGACCGGGAGCGAGATACTCTCGGCCGCCGCGCCGAAGCACGTCGAAGAGATCGAGACGCTGCGCGCAGAAGCCCACGCCTGACACGAAGGGAGCCATCGCATCATGGACGTCGCCGCCGCCGACCACCTCCTCACCACCACCCGCTCGGTCCGCAAGCGCCTCGACTTCTCGAAGCCGGTCGATCCCGCCGTCATCGCAACGTGCCTCGACGTCGCCATGCAGGCGCCGACGGGCTCGAACGCGCAGGGCTGGCACTTCCTCGTCGTCACCGATCCGGCCAAGCGCAAGGGCATCGCCGACCTGTACAAGAAGGGCTTCGAGCTCTACGCCGCCAACCCGCAGCTGCGGCCCACGTACGCGGAGGGCGACCTGCGCGCCACGCAGCAGCCGCGCGTCGTCGACTCCGCCAGCTATCTCGCCGAGCACATGCACGAGGCGCCGGTCATGGTCATCCCGTGCATCGAGGGGCGCGTCGAGAACGCCGGCCCGCTGTCGCAGGCGTCGGTGTACGGCTCCATCCTGCCGGCGGCCTGGTCGTTCATGCTGGCGCTGCGCGCGCGCGGGCTCGGCACCGCGTGGACGACGCTGCACATCATGTTCGAGCACGACGCCGCGAAGATCCTCGGCATCCCCGAGCACGTCACGCAGGCGGCGCTGTTCCCGGTGGCCTACTACACCGGCACCGACTTCAAGCCGGCGAAGCGGCTGCCGGCGTCGCAGGTCGTGCACTGGAACGGCTGGGGCGGCCAGCGCGCGTGACGGCGCGCCTCGAGCGCCCCGCGGAGCATCCGCACGTGGCGGTCGTCACGCTCGACCGCCCCGCCCAGGCGAACGCGCTCGATCCGTCGACGCTACGCGCACTGGCGGCGGCGTGGCGCGAGATCGCCGCCGATCCCGACGTCCGCTGCGCCGTCCTCACCGGCGCCGGCGAGAAGGTCTTCTGTGCCGGCATGGACATGAAGACCACCATCCCCACCGCGCAGCGGCTCGCCCGCGGCGAGCGTGTGTCCGACGACGACTTCGCGGCGCTGCGCGACGTGCCGGTGGCGACGCTCGCCGCCTTCTCGCTCGGCAAGCCGCTGGTGTGCGCCGTGAACGGTCACGCCCGCGCGGGCGGCTTCGACCTGATGCTCGCCGCCGACCTCCGCTACTGCGTTCCCGACGCCACCTTCGCGCTCGAGGAGGTCGCCATCGGCCTCTACCCCACCGGCCACGCCACCGTGCTGCTGCCGCGCCAGATCGCCTGGGTGCACGCGCAGGCGCTCCTGCTGACGGGTCGCCCCGTCGACGCCGGGCAGGCGCACGCGATGGGGCTCGTCAACGCGGTGGTGCTGCCGGAGGACCTCATGGCGACCGCGCTCGACGCCGCCGACGCCATCGCCGCCAACGCGCCGCTCGCCGTCGCCGCCACCTGGCGCGGCGTGCGCGAGCTGCTGGCGATGCCGCTCGACGAGGCCTACCGCCGCCAGGAGGAGCTCGGCCGGCCGCTCCGTCGCACGGAGGACGCGCGCGAGGCGCAGCGCGCGTTCGTGGAGAAGCGCCGTCCGGTGTGGCACGGCCGGTGAGGGTCTGGTGGATTCCCCCGTTCCTCGGCCGTGTCCCCGACCTCGAGCCGCGGTTGGTGTCGCTGCTCGGCCTGGTATCGCTGGCGCTCTTCTTCGAGTCGTACGACATGTCCATGCTGACGTCGGCGCTGCGCTACATCGCCACCGACCTCGGCATGGCCGAGCGTGAGCTCGGCGGTTACCTCGGCACGATCCGGCTCGGCGCCCTGCCCGCCTTCTTCCTGGTCCCGTTCGCCGATCGCATCGGGCGCCGCCGCGTCTTCCTCGCCACCGTCGTCGGCACCAGCCTCGGCACGCTGCTGACCGCCTTCGCGCAGACCGCCCCGCAGTTCGTGCTGGCGCAGATGGTGACGCGCGCGTTCCTGCTCGCCGGCGCCGCCGTGGCGGTCGTGATCGTCACCGAGGAGTTCCCTGCCGAGCATCGGGGCTGGGCGGTGGGCATGCTGGGCGCGCTGTCGGCGTGCGGCCACGGCCTCGGTGCCGCGCTCTTCGCGGCGATCGAGTACCTGCCGTACGGCTGGCGTGCCCTCTACGCCATCGGGGTGATGCCGCTGCTCCTGCTGCCGCTCTTCCGTCGCGGCGTCCGGGAGACCGACCGCTTCGTGCGCCAGCGGGCGCGCGACGGCGATGCCCACATCGACTGGTACCGCCCGCTCGTGCGCCTCGCCGCCGCCTATCCCGGTCGCGCCGCGGCCATGGGCGTCGTCGCCCTGCTGCTCGGGATCGGCGAGGTGTCGGTGTTCCAGTTCACCGGCTACTTCGTGCAGACCGTGCACGGCTGGACGCCGGGCGAGTACTCGTCGATGGTCCTCCTCGGCGGCGGCGTCGGCATCATCGGCAACGTCGCCGCGGGACGCCTCGGCGACCGCATCGGGCGGCGGCGCGTCGGCATGCTCTTCTTCGCCACCTTCCCGCTCTTCGCGACCCTCTTCTACAACGGCCCGAGCCGCATCCTGCCGGTGGCGTTCGCCTGCGTCGTCTTCAGCCAGACCGCCGGCGGCACCGTGGTGCGCGCCCTCTCGACCGAGCTCTTCCCCACCTCGCAGCGCGGTACGGCGTCGGGCTGGGTGACGCTGATGCAGACGCTCGGCTGGGCCACGGGGCTCTGGCTCGTCGGCCTCGGCACGCAGGCGGGCACGGACCTCGCGCGCATGACGAGCCTCGTGTCGATGAGCGTGCTGGCGAGCGCGTTCGCCCTGATGCTGCTGCCCGAGACGCACCGGCGCGAGCTCGAGAGCATCAGCGAGGACGACTGACGATGCGTCTCGCGCGGCCCGTCACCCACGTGATCTTCGACATGGACGGTGTCCTGCTCGACACCGAGCGCCTCTACACCGAGGCGACGCAGGCGATCGTCGGCCGCTTCGGCAAGACCTTCGACTGGTCGGTGAAGGGCAACATGATCGGCCGCCCCGCGCTCGACTCGGCACGCTACCTGGTGACGACGCTCGACCTGCCGATCACGGCCGAACAGTACCTCGCCGAGCGCGAGGTGCTGTTCGAGACGCTGATGCCCACCGCCGAGCCGATGCCCGGGGCGCGCGAGCTCACCGCCGCGCTGCACGGTCGCGGCGTCCCGCTCGCCGTCGCCACCAGCTCCACCGCCGCCATCTTCGCCCTCAAGACGCGACGGCATCGCGCCTGGTTCGCCGGCGACTTCCGCGCCATCGTCGTCGGCGACGATCCCCGCATCGCGCGCGGCAAGCCCGCGCCCGACATCTTCCTGCTCGCGGCGCGCGAGCTCGGCGCGCCACCGTCGGCGTGCGTCGTGGTCGAGGACGCGCCGTCGGGCGTCGCCGCGGCGCGCGCAGCGGGCATGCAGGTGATCGCGGTGCCCGATCCCGGCATGGACCGCGCCCGCTACGGCGACGCCGACCTCGTCGTCGACGCGCTCACCGCGCTCGCGCCCGCCGACCTCGGGCTCTAGGAGACCGGCGGCGCCGTCTCCGGACGGTAGGTGCGGAGCCGCCACACCGCCACCGTGCCGTCGTCGAAGACGACGTCGCCCTGCGCCGGCAGCACGGTGTCGATGATGCGCTCGGCGTGGGCGCGGCTGAAGGGCTTCGCGGCGCTGAGCAGGTCGCGGTGGACGACGACGTACTCGACGAAGGGCAGCGTCGCGAAGTCGGTGATGGCGCGCGTGATGGTGGGCTGCGCGCCGCGCGGCAGCCGCGACACCGTGCCGTCGAGCAGCGGGCGGCGGTGCATCGTCTGGTAGTACATGTAGCGGCTCGAGAGCAGGCCGTCGCCGCCCGACGCGAAGCCCGCCGGCAGGTCGAGGATCGCGCCCGGCGCCGGATCGTCGCGCACGACGGCGTAGGCGGCAGGCACCGAGGCGTCGACGAGCGGCGCGCGCAGCCCGTGCCCGTCGACGACGGCGCCGGCGACCAGCAGCAGGAGCAGCGCGACCACGATGGCGCGCCGACGGACCGTCGCCACCGCGATCGCCACCACCACCCCGAGCAGCACCGTCGTCCCCGCGAGCCAACGATACGGCGCACGGAAGAAGCGCAGCAGCGGGAAGACGTCGAGCCCGAGCAGGTAGGGTCCAGGCAGACCGGACACCGGCTGCGTGGCGCCGGGCGGCAGGCTCGCGATCGGCGCGTCGAGGTGGAGATACGGTCCCATCACCATGAGCAGCGTCACCACCATCGCCCCGATCCACCACACCGCCGTCCGTCCGCCGCGCACGGCGGCGACCACGAGCAGCAGCAACGGCACCGTGCCGAGATAGAGGATGGCGTAGAACGGGGCGATCGGCGGCGCGAGCCACGGCGGCGTCACGAAGCCACGGAGATAGCCCGAGGTGACGTGGATGGCGGTCGGCGACGGCGCCTGCGCGGGGCTGGCGAGCGCAATCGCGGCCAGCGCTCCCAGCACCGGCATGGTCACGGCCCAGAACACCGCGGTGCCGGTACGCCACGGCGGCGACAGGCCGACGGCACGCGGCACGACAAGGCGCGCCACGGTCTCGAGGGCCAGCACCGCGACCATCACCATGGCGTACTCCTGCGACGCGAACAGCAGGAACCCCATGGTGCCGAGCGCCACCACGACCGCGCCCGGACGTCGCACGCGCTGCATCCGCCACCACGCCCAGTAGAGCGCCGCCGCCGCCCACACGCAGTCGAGGTAGAGCACGGGCAGCACCCACACCAGCATCGCGCTGCTGCCGACGACGAGCCCGCCCGCGAGCGCGGCCCAGGCATCGTGCACGACCTCGCGCGCCAGCAGCGCGCCGAACACGACCGCGAGCGCCGGCGCCGCGATCACGAGGACGTTCTCGGCCACGATCGGGCCGGCCACGCGCTCGAGCGGCAACGCCAGCAGCCCGAGCGAGAACGAGCCGGTGTGGAAGAGCAGCGGCACCCCGTCAGGGTAGTAGAGGTAGCGCGTGTGGAAGGGGTGCGTGCCGAGACGCAGCAGGCTCTCCGGTACCCACCACAGGTTCCAGGCGAACTGGAACGCATCGAGCGTGCCGTCGTCGAGGAGGGCGCCGTCGAGGTGCAGCACGAGCGGCCAGGTGAGGACGACGCTCGCCGCGAAGCCGATGGCACCGGTGAGAGCCAGGAAACGCGGCGTCGACATGTGCGCCGCGTAGCTCAGGCGACGCCGAGCCGCAGCGTGTGCGCCGCCAGCTCCGCGCGCCGGCGCGCACCCAGCCGATCCATCAGGCGCCGGACGCGATCCTTGATGGCGGCGGCGCTCAGATGCACGGCGGCACCGATCTCGCGGTTCGACGAGCCCGCCGCCACCAGTCGCAGGATCTCGAGGTCGACGTCGTCGAGACGCAGGCGACGCGCCAGGTCGGCGCGCGTGGCGCGCTGCACGTCGGAGAGAAACGATTCGCTGGCGTCGCGATCGGCGGTCACGCCGAAGACGGTCTGCGCGATGGCGTCGCGCAACCCGCGTGCGATGCGCATGCGCTCCTCCTGGATCGCGTTCAGGCGCAGCGCGTGCGGCGTCATCCCGTCCGGGCGCTCGGCGGGCTGCAGGACGCGACAGATGCCGACGCGGCCGACGATCTGGCCGTCGCGCCAGATCGGGCTGCCGTGGACCTCGAGCGGAATGCGCGAGCCGTCCTTGTGGCTGGCCTCGATGTGGAAGAGTTGGCGATCGCGCGGCGTCTCGGCACGACGGCGGATGGCGCCCATCAGCGGCGCGGTGTCACCGACCGCCACGATGTCCATGATCTCGCGACCGATGAAGCTCTCGGTGACGGGATCGTAGCCGAAGACCTGGTAGGCGCGCGGATTGAGGTAGGTGATCCGTCCGTCGAGGTCGAGCGTGTAGACGACGTCGGGAATCGAATCGAGGACCGCCCGCCAGTCCGCCGCGGGGTCGGCGGCCCCGCCCACGGGCACCGAGCGTGCGCGCTTGCTCATCGCGCATCCAGATAGCACGGGCGCGGGCCCGGGCCCCAATCCCGCGGCCGTTGTCGCGCCGTCCCTCCGGAGGCTAGTGTTCGCCGCGTCATGACCGCCGCCCCCTTCACGCATCTCGTCGGCGCCTCGATTCCACGCTCCGGGCACCACTTCCTGGTCGATCTCCTGAGGGCCGTCCTCGGCGACGATCTCCGCTACTGCGAGTTCTACGTCGAGAACGACTGCTGCCGCGCCGTCCCCTGCACGCGGCCGGCGGCACGCGTCGTCTTCCAGAAGCATCACGACCTCGACCTGTCGCTCGCCCCCGGACTGCCCGGGATCCTCTACGTCATCCAGCATCGCGATCCAGTGATGAGCACGCTGTCCGATCGCGAGCTCCTGGCGCTCGTCGAGGGCGACGCGGTGGCCACCGACCGCGACGAGTACGTCGTCTGGCTCGGCCGTCGCGCCTCGTACTACCACCGCTTCGTCGAGAAGTGGTTGCGTCGTCCGCGCGCCAATCACCTGCCGATCGAATACGACGCGTTCGTCGCCGACCCGGCAGCCACGATCCGACGGCTCACCGCCGCGTGTGGGCTCGCGATCGCCGACGCACGCATCGAACGCGCCGTCGCCGACGTCAGCGGCAATCGGGCGGCGCCGCCCCAGGCCACGGTCGAGCCGTTCACCCGTCGCACGCTGCCGGCGAGCCGCTTCCTCGACCTCGAGCTGCTGCCCGCCTTCGAGTCGCTGCTGCTCGACCGCCTCGGCGAGCTGCGCCCGAAGCAGCGGCTCGACACCGTCGACTACCGCGACCACCCGGTCACCTGCGTCTATCTCGCGTACCAGTCGCGCGCCGCCGGCGACCTGCCCGACGCGCTCCATCAGCTCGACCGCGCGCTCGCGATCGAGCCCTACAACCGCCATCTCCTGCACGAGCGCGCCGACGTGCTGGTGGCGCTCGACCGCCTCCCCGAAGCAATTGCCGCCGCCACCACGGCCTGCGCGCTGGCCCCCGAGGACGAGCGCGGCCTGCGACGCCTGGGCGATCTGCACGTGCAGGGCGCGAACACCCATCTGCGCGCGGCACGCGCCGTCGCCGAGCGCCTGGTGGCGTTCCGACCCGACGAGGCGGGACATCGCGTCCACCTCGCCACCGTCTGCCGGGCGATGGGCGACCACACCGCGGCGCTCGACCAGGCGCGGCGCGCGGTCGCCCTCGACGCACGCGATCCCTTCGTCTGGCGATTCGCCAGCGAGGTCTTCACGGCCTGCCGGCACTGGGACGACGCCATCGAGGCCGTCGAGGGCGCGATCGCGCGCGCGCCGTCGACCGGGGAGTTCCACCATCATCTCGCCAACGTCCTGGCGCTGGCCGGACGTCCCGCGGATGCCGCCGCCGCACATCGACGCGCGATCGCGCTCGATCCGGCCCAGCCCGGCTGGCACTGGAAGTACGTCGACGACCTGCTGCGGGCCGGCGACGCCGCCGAGGCGCGACGCGTCTCCACGGCCGCGCTCGCCCGCTTCCCCGGCCATCCGCTGCTCACGGCGCAGCGCGCGGGGCTTTCACTGGACAACACCTGACCGCTCTGGGTACACACAGGCGCGCCTGGGCTGCCCGGGGGGGACGATCGGCGGGGCAGGAGCGGCAAGGTCCCGCGGATGCGAACGGAGTGGAACTTCGAAGACGTCGTGTCGCCCCGGCCCCCGGCCGACGCGGCGTCGCCGGCCTGGTCGG
The DNA here is from genome assembly GCA_964404165.1 of uncultured Binatia bacterium (SeqCode). Classification (GTDB taxonomy): domain Bacteria; phylum Desulfobacterota; class Binatia; order DP-6; family DP-6; genus DASYLJ01. The sequence continues at coordinate 95,718 of CAYOIZ010000002.1, forward strand.
TGGAACGACCGGGACCCGACGCGCATCACAACGCCGTCGTCGGCTGGCTGCTGCTCCCCGACGACACCGTCACCCACGCCGACGCCGTCACCGCCGAGGGGGCCACCTCGGCACTGTGGGTCGGGCTGCCGAGCCCCGACGTCGCGGAGCATTACCCCACGGTCGCGGGCGCGCGCTTCGCCCGCTTCCACGGCTTCGTGCCGTGGGAACCGGGGGTCCGCGGCCGCACCACGTTCCGGCTCGTGTTCCACGGCGAGCGGCGCGGCGAGGTGGTGCTCGGCCCGTTCGCCCTGCAGGCCGACGACTGGTTCGTCTCCGTGGTGGCGGACGACCCGGTGGCGATGCTGGCCCGCGGCACCTGCGCGCTCCGCCTGTGGTCCGCCGTGCAGCTCGAGCGCGCCCCCCGCGTCGAGGGCCTGCGCGAGCAGCGCACGACGCTGGCCTGGACGCGCACCCCGAGCGGACGCGGCGACGTGTGGACGACCTGGCTGCCGTTCGGCCAGTGGTCGCATCGCAGCGGGACCCAGCCGACCAGCGTGGTGGCGCAGATCGGCCGGCGGCTGGTCCGCGAGCCGCTGCCGCTCGAGCCCGCGCCGTCGCTCCCGGCCGCGGCCGCCGCCCTCGGCCATCCGCATTTCGCACACGCGGCGCCGGTCGTCCTCCCCGTCCGCACCGCCGCGCCACCACCGCCGCCGCGTCCGTTGCCGCGAGCGGGTGGCGGCGGCACGTGCGTGGTCAGCGTCTGCACGCGCGACCACCTCCACTTCGCCACCGTCATGGCCCGCTCGGTGCGGGCCCACCACCCCGAGCTGCCGGTGGTGATCGTCGTCGCCGACGCCGGTGCCCCCGAGCCGGTCGACGTCGACGACACGCGCACCGTTCCCGCCGGCGATCTCGGCGTCGACCGCTTCCCCTATCTGGCGCTCAAGTACTCGGCGACCGACCTCTGCTGTGCGCTCAAGCCCGCCGCCATCCAGTATGCGGCGCGCGAGCTCGGCTTCGAGCGCGTCGTCTACCTCGACGCCGACATCCGCCTCTACGCGCGCATGGACGCCCTGCTCGCGGCCCTCGACGGCGCCGACGTCGTCGGCGTGCCGCACACGCTGGCGCCGATGCCGAACCCGGAGCGGATGTGGGAGCGTCCGTCGCTCGGCGACCTCGCCTACGCCGGCGTGCTGAACGCCGGCCTCTTCGGCATGGCCATCGGTCAGGGCAGCACGCGCTTCCTCGAGCAGTGGGAGCAGCTGGTGACGCGGGAGGGCGCCTTCCTCGCCTCGCAGGGCGGGCAGATGGAGCAGAACGCGTTCAACTGGGTGATCGCGTTCGCCGACCGCGTCCACGTGCTGCGCGACCCCGCGTACGACGTCGCCTACTGGAACCTGCACGATCGCTCCGTGCGCTGGGCCGGGCTCGACGGTGGCGACGGCTGGCAGGTCGACGGCCGGCCGCTCGTGGCGTTCCACTTCAGCGGCTTCTCGCCCTTCGACCCGACGACGCTGTCGCGCTACCAGAACCGCTACTCGCTCCACCTGCTGCCGTCGCTGGCGCGCCTCTGCGAAGCGTATGCCGAGGAGCTGCTCGCGGCCGGCGCCGCCGAGCGTACCCATCTGGGCTATGCCTTCGATCGCTTCCCCTCGGGCATCGCGATCGAGCGACGCATGCGCGACGTCTTCAAGGAGCACGAGGAGTTCCTCTACCGCGACATCGATCCGTGGACGCCGGAAGGCGAGCGCTGGTACTGCCACGCGTTGCTGTCGCCGGTGCCCTACGCCGGCAGCATCCTGCCGGTGCTCTTCGAGAGCATCTACCGCGACCGCGCCGACCTGCAGCTGGGCTACGCCGACGCCCCCCTCCACCCGCGCGGGTTCCTCATCTGGGTCCTCCGCCACGGGCTCGCGGAGTACGGCTACGAAGCGCTCTTCTGTCGTCACCGCCCCACACTGCCGACGCGCGCCCTCCTGCAGCGCGTGGCGCGGGCGCGCACCGACACGCCGGCGCTCCTCGCCGACATGACGGCACCGCTCGGCGACGACGTCCTCACGCTGGTCGCCCGCGCCGGCACCAGCGGACACCGCGCCCTCGCCGAGGAGCTCACCTCGCTCGAGGGCGAGCACGTGCTGCTGTCGCCGATGCAGCTCATCCGCGACGTCTGGCAGAGCCACGACGACCTGCGCGAGGCCTATCCCGATCCGCTCTTCACCCAGGTGGAGCAGTTCGCCCACTGGCTCGACACCTTCGGCGTGACGGTGCACGGCCTGCCGGCGCATCTCGGCGACGTGCTGCGACAGCGCGGCAACGGCCGCGCCCTCGCCCGCGTCTTCTCGTACCTGAATCGCGACTGGCACCTGATGGAGACCTATCCGCTCTGCCTGGTCGGCGTCGGCAGCCAGGACGTCGCGCGGCTGCTGCTCGGCGGCACCCGTCACGGCCTCGAGTACGACTGCGACGACATCCTCACCTACCTCTGGGTGATGGACGAGCGACCCTGGATGGGCATCGAGCTCACGCTCGAGCTGGCCGTGAACCTGTGCCGCCCGTGCTCGAGTCGTCTGCCCGAAGGCCAGGACCAGCTGCTGGCGCCGGTCCTCGCCGGCGACGAGCGGTTCCGCCAGGCGCTGCTCGCCTATCGCCGGCGACGGTGCGAGGACGAGGAGAGCCGTCGCGAGCAGGCCTACATCCGCGCCGCGGCGCGCCGCGGGCAGCGCCCGGTGTGGCCCGACCGCCGCATCGACCCCCTCGCCGCGCCCGAGCGCCGCGACGCCTTGCCCACGCTGCCGGCGCGCAGCAGCCGCGGCGTCAACCTGTTCGGCTACTTCCGCAGCCCGATCGGGCTCGGCAGCATGACGCGCGGTCTCGCGAAGGCGCTCCGCGGCGCGGGCATCCCCGTCGCCGAGAGCATCGTCGGCAACATCGCCATGGACGCCGACCTGCGCCCCGAGGACTTCGTCGGCCGGTGGAACTGGCGGTACGACACCAACCTCTTCGTCAGCTATCCGCACCTGCGCGAGCACCTGCTGCACGCGCTGCCGGAGTACATGGTGCGCGACCGACGCAACGTCGCCTATCTCGCCTGGGAGCAGCGCGACGCCATGCACTGGTGGCGCGAGGCGTATCGCGACTTCGACCAGGTCTGGGCGCTGTCCGCGTTCGCCGCCACCAGCCTCACCACCGTCCTCGACAAACCCGTGCTCGACGTGCCGTGCGTGGTCGACGTCGAGACGTTCCCGCCGCCCGCCACCAAGGCCGACTGGGGATTCCCCGAGCGTGCCTGCGTCTTCCTGTACGTCTTCGACGCCAACAGCTCCATCGAGCGCAAGAATCCGGAAGCGGCGCTGGAGGCGTTCGCGGCGGCGTTCGGCCGCCGGCGCGACGTCCTGCTCGTGATGAAGGCGTCGAACGCGCACCGGCTGGCGCATCGCGCGCGGCTTCGCGCCCTCGTGCTGCGCGCCGAGCAGCTCGGCTGCAACGTGCGCTTCCTCACGCGACGCCTGTCCACACCCGACATCCTGCGCCTCATCTCGTCGGTCGACTGCTACGTCTCGCTGCACCGCAGCGAGGGCTTCGGCTACACCTGCGCCGAGGCGATGGCCTATGCGCGTCCCGTCATCGCCACCGGCTACTCCGGCAATCTCGATTTCATGTCGGCCGACGACGCCTTCCTGGTGACGGCCGACGAGACGCCGGTGACGGTCGCCGACGGCCCGTTCCAGCGCGGCAGCGTCTGGGCCGAGCCCCGCATCGCCCACGCCGCCGAGCTGATGGTGCAGGTGGCGACCGACCCCGACCGCGCGCGAGCGGTCGGACTGCGCGGCCGCGAGACGGTCCTGCGGCTGCTCAGCCCCGAGGCCATCGGCAGGCGCGTGGCGCGCGCGCTCGCCGAATTCGATTGACGGGCCGAACGCGGCGTCAGTATAGCCGCGACCATGCGGCTCGCCGGCCTGCTCGCCATCACCCTCCTGGCTCCCGCGGCGTCGTGGGCGCTGCTACCGGGCGGAGGCCCGGCGCAGCTCGATTGCCACGCCGAGTTCGCGGCACCGGGGTTGGCCCTCAACTGGCCCGCCTTCGACCCCGCGAAACCCAAGGCGGGCAAGGAGGTCCGCTGCTTCGACGGCGACGCCGGCTGCGACGCCGACGGCGAGGTGAACCACCAGTGCCGCTTCGCGGTCGACGTCTGCCTGCGCAACGCCGACCCGGCGCTCCCCACCTGCACGCCGGCCGACGTCGGCGAGGTGGCGGTCACGGCCCCCGGCGGCGACCCCGACCTGGCCGCGATGCACGCGGCGGCGGTGGGATTGCTCCCCGCCACCACCACCGCGTGCACCACGGGTCAGGGCGTCACGGTACCCCTCAAGGGTCCGACGGGCTTGGGAGCGTGGAAGCGGGGAACGAAGTCCGTGAAGGTCAAGGCGCGCACGGCCACCGCCACCGACAGCGACACGCTGAAGCTCACCTGCGTGCCGCGCGACTGGCCGAGCCACGGCTACGATCACGACAACCATCGCGCCACGCACGTCGAGACGGTCATCTCGCCCGCCAATGCCTCGCTGCTCACCGAGAAGTGGTCGCTCCCCCTGCCCTCCGCCGTGACGTCCACGCCAACCGTCGGCGAGGGCATGGTCTACGTGACGGCATGGGACGGCGTGCTCTACGCCGTGCGCGCGAAGGACGGCGTCGTGCGGTGGACGTACGACACCGGCTCCGCCTCCACCCTCGGCCTGCAGAGCTCGGCGACCCTCACCGCCGACGGCCGCATCCTGGTGGGCGACAGCGCCGGCATCGTCCACTGCCTGTCGGCGAAGAAGGGCACGCTCCTCTGGACGGCGTCCGTCGGCGGCACCGACCCGGCGAGCTCCCACATCTGGGCGTCGCCCGTCGTGGCGAACGGCCGCGTCTTCATGGGACGCGCGTCGCACTCCGACAACCCGTGCACGCAGGGCCACCTCTACGCCTTCGATCTCGACACCGGCGCCGAGCTGTGGCGCTACGCGACCGTGCCGGCACGCGTCTGCAACGCCGACACCACCATCACGTGCACCGTCGACGGCGACTGTCCGTCGGGCGTGTGCGTCGACGGCAAGGGCGGCGGCGTCACCGCGTCCGTCGCCGTGTCGAAGGACGGCGAGACCGTCTACATGGCGTCGGTCGGCTGCTTCACCTACCCGTCGATCGGCAACTCGGACGCGATCTTCGCGCTCGACGCCGCCACCGGCACCGCCGACTGGATCCTCCGCACGCAGAGCGTGCAGCAGTTCGCCGACGGCCCGCCCTACCACGACTACGGCTTCCTGAACGGGCCGACGTTGATCGAGGGCAAGGACGGCCTCGGCACGCGGCCGCTCGTGGTCGGTGCCAGCAAAGACGGCTCGCTCTACGCCGTCGATCGCGCCACCGGCACCCCGGTGTGGACGCGCGTCGTCTCGCCCGCGCCCAGCTTCGCCGGCTTCGGCCTCTTCAACGGCGCCGTCGGCTACGACGGCCATCGCTTCTTCGCGGCGCTCTATCAGCTCAGCGGCTGGCCCGCCGGCAACGACCACCTGTTCGCCTTCGACGACGAGGCGGGCGCCACCGTCTGGTCCGATCAGATCGAGGCGAGCTGGGGGAGCATGGCGATCGCGAACGGTCTGCTCTTCGTCGGCACCAACGCCGCAGCCGAGCTCTACGTGTACGACACCGCGACGGGTACCCGCCTCAACACGCTCGACGTCCCCGGCAGCGTCACCTCGGGCGCGTCGATCGTCGGCGGCACGGTGTACGTCGGCCACGGGCCCGGCGGCCCCGGCGGCGTGCGCGCGTTCGGGCTACCCTGAGAGCCGCTCGTCGACGGCGAGCTCGAGGGCCTCGAGGTATGCGATCCACTCGGCGGGCAGGCCGTGATGGCGTGCGCCGTCGAGGATGATGCCGAGGTAGCGCGCCGACGGCCGGCGCCCCGCGACCCGGTGCGGGGAGATGAGCGTGTACGCCGCCACCGTGTCCGCGGCCGACGGCCGATGCACCGCGACGTCGGCCCGCGCGTAGTAGCCGCGGTGCACGCCCTCGGTGAGGTCGAGCCGATCCGCGTCGGCGGGGGTGATGCGATACACGACGCCCCACGTGTGGGCGTCCGACACCGCCTCGAGGTTGGCGACGGCGCGCTCGCCGGGTCCGACCGGCAGGTCGAAGCGCAGCGCGTGGCCGTCGAGCCGGGCGCAGTGCGCCTCGAGCGGGGTGAGCCCGCGCCGCTCGACGAACGTCGCCGGGCAGAGGTTGCTGCCGTAGGCGAAGTACCAGAGGTGATCGTCGGCGTCGCGCACGCTCGCGCCTGCATGCGCGGGCGCCGGACCTGACGCAAGCGGACGGGTTTCAAAAACCTGGCGTCCGGGAGTAGGGTCGGACCATCGCCAAGCGAACCCCATTGCGATCCGTGCTCGCGTGCTGCGCCGGGCTGCCGGAGGAAACGGTGGACGCCGGCGTGCGGGTCATCGAGGAAGGCCGGAAGACCGGCGTCCTCTACGTGCTCGCGGAGGGCGCGGTCGAGGTGCTGCGCGGCGATCTCGTGGTGCACACCACGAACCAGCCGGGCGCCTTCTTCGGCGAGATGTCGATGCTGCTTGGCACGCCGTACACGGCCACGGTCCGTACGGTGGAGCGCTCGCGGTTCTACGTCGTGCGCGATCCACCCGCCCTGCTGCGCTCGCATCCGGACCTCGGGCTCAGCCTGGCGCGGCTGCTCGCGCACCGGCTCCGGCTCGTCACCGGCTACCTGGTCGACCTGCAGCAGCAGTTCGCCGACCGCGACGACCACTTCGGGCTCGTCGACCAGGTCCTCGCCACACTGGTCAATCACCAGCCCGACGACGGCTGACGCTCAGGTCGGCGTTCGCACCAGGGGCCGCTCGAGCGGCGCGTCGAGCCGCACCTGCTCGCTGCCGGCCAACGACGACCACGACGCCTGCGGCACCGCCGTGTCGACGACGATGTGGGTCGGCACCGGACCGATCTGCAGGCCGCTGTTGAACACCCACGTGTCGCCGAGCCGGTCGACCCACGAGCCGCCCTTGCGGAACGGCGACTGGTGGACGTGGCCGCACAGCACGAGCTGCGGGTGGTACTGGTCGATCCAGCCGACGAGGTCGGTGTCGCCGAAGAACTTGCGGCCGGTCCAGCACGTCGGCGATTGATCGGGCGGCGCGTGGTAGACCCAGATCCATCGCGCCGGCCGCCGCGCGGCGTCGCGGGCGAGCTGCTCGCCGACCATGTCGCGCGTGCGCGGGCCGTCCCACCACGGGCAGATCGTGATCAGCGTGTCGTCGTCGGCCATGATCGCGTCGCCGTCGACGGGGACGCCGAAGCGGCGGGCATCGCGGAGCCAACGCGCCGTCTTCTCGCCGAACTCGTTGCGGCTGAGCAGATCGTGGTTGCCCGAGCTCACCACGAGGCGCGTCCGCGTCTGGATGCGCTCGAAGTACTTCAGCATGACGACGGCCTGCGCCTCGCGTGGCGCCACCCCGACGAGGTCGAGCATATCCCCGGCGATCACCACCACGTCGAACTCGGGCGCGACGCCGTGCACCCAGTCGAACTGCTTCAGCGTGTAGTGCAGGTCGGACACCAGGAGCAGACGCATCAGACGTCGACCGGCACCTGCGAGAACCCCGCGACGTTCGTCATGTGCACGCGGCGCAGCCCGGTCTCGTCGACCCGGAAGCGGGGATGGCGCACGCGCAGCGCCTCGAACGCGATGCGGCTCTCGATCCGGGCCAGCGCCGCCCCGAGGCACGAGTGGATGCCGTAGCCGAAGCCGAGCGGCAGATTGCGCTCGCGACCGATGTCGAAGCGGTCGGGATCGGGATAGGCGCGCTCGTCGCGGCTGGCCGCGCCGGTGAGCAGCAGCACCGGCACGCCGGCGGGAATGGTGACGCCGTGGAACGTCGCCGGCGCCGTGCTGAATCGTCCCTGGTACTGCGACGGCGCCCAGTAGCGCAGGATCTCCTCGACCGCGTCGGGGATGCGCGACGGGTCGTCCAGCACGGCCGCCCACTGCTCGGGGAAGCGATGGAACAGGACGACGCCGTTGCCGATCAGCTTGGTGACGGTCTCGCTGCCGGCGGCGCCGAGCAGCGCCGCGAAGCTCGCGATCTCGAGGTCGTTGAGTCGCTGCGGGCCGTCGGGCGACGGCAGCTCGGCCTCGCAGAGCCGCGTGATCATGTCGTCGCCCGGGTGCCGCCGCTTCTCGGCCGTCAGCGCCATCAGGTAGCGCGTCTGCTCGATGCCGGCCTCCATGCCCGCGGCCGTCGGCTCGGGATCGTTGGCCTCGCGGTGCAGCATCAGGTCGGTGCGGAGCCGCACCGCCTGGCGATCGGCGGGCGGCACGCCGAGCATCACCGAGATGACCTCGACCGGGAACGGCGCCGCGAAGTCGGCGACGGCGTCGAAGCGCGCCTGCCCCGCCACCCGCTCGATCGTCTCCTCGACGACGGCGCGGATCATGGGCTCGAGGGCCGCGATGGCGCGCGGCGTGAACGCCTTGCTGACGAGATTGCGCAGGCGCTCGTGCTTCGGCGGGTCGAGGTAGATGATGCTGCCGACGGCGCGGAAGTCGGCGCGACGGAGGTCGTGCAGCGTGACGCCGTGGGCGCTGCTGAAGGTGCGCCAGTCCTGGTGCGCCGCCGCCACGTCGTCGAAGCGCGACAGCGCCCAGAAGCCGTAGCGCGCGTTGTGGTAGACGGGCGCCTCGTCGCGCAGCGCCCGATACGTGTCGTACGGGTCGTCGAAGAAGGTGGCGGAGAACGGGTCGAACTCGGGGGCGACCGGCATCGCGCGGCCAGTCATAGCGTCATCGTGGGGCCGGATGCCACCTGCGACCGGTTGCGCACCACGACCCCCGCGCGGCATAGCTCGGGGCCGTGCCGGTACCCGAAGACGTCGAGCTCACCTTTCCCCAGGACGGCGGCTGCTTCGGCTGCTCGCCCTCGAACCCAGACGGTCTCCGGATGCGGTTCCGTCGACGCGGCGAGCGCGTGCACGCGCGCTACACGCTCGGCGACCGCTTCCACGGCGCACCGCACACGGCGCACGGCGGCATCGTCGCCACGATGCTCGACGAGGTGTCGTGCGCGGCGGTGGTGTTCGTCGCCGACCGGCACGTCGTCACCGGCGAGCTGACGGTGCGCTACGAGCGCCCCTGCCCCACCGAGATCCCCCTCGAGCTGGTCGCCGCGATATCCGACCGCTCGCACGCGAAGTACTGGGTGGTGGAGGCCGAGATCCACGCCGGCGGCGAGCGCGTCGCCCGCTCGACGGGCCGGTTCTTCCTGCGCGACCACATGCCGGTCGCTCCCTGACGAGCACGAAGGAGATCACACATGGCGGGACCGCTGACCGGATTTCGCGTCGTCGAGCTGGGGGTGTGGGTGGCCGGGCCGTCGGCCAGCGGCATCCTCGCCGACTGGGGCGCCGAGGTGGTGAAGATCGAGCCGCCCGAGGGCGATCCGTTCCGCGGCATGTACCTCATGGCCGCGGGCGCCGAGCTGCCGGCGAACCCGCCCTTCGAGCTCGACAACCGCGGCAAGCGCAGCATCGCGCTCGATCTCCGCACCGCCGAGGGCCGACGCATCGCCGACGAGCTCATCGCCCGCGCCGACGTCTTCGTCACCAACGTCCGTCCCGCGGCCCTCGCCAGGCTCGGGCTCGACTGGGAGCGGCTGTCGGCGGCGAACCCGCGGCTCGTCTACGCGCGCGTCACCGGCTACGGCGAGCACGGCCCCGACGCCGACCGGCCGTCGTACGACGTCGGCGCCTACTGGTCCCGTGCCGGCATCGCCGCCGCGCTGACGCCGCCCGACTGCGAGCCCCCGTTCCAACGCGGCGCGCTCGGCGATCATACCGCGGGCATGACGCTCGCGGCCGGCATCAGCGCGGCGCTCCTCGCGCGCGAGCGCAGCGGACGCGGTCAGCTCGTCACCACGTCGCTGTTCCGCGTCGGCATCTTCGTCCTCGGCTGGGACACCAACGCGGCGCTGCGTCTCGGCATCCCCGCCACGCCGATGACGCGCCGGAGCACGCCGAACCCCGTCATCAGCCCGTACCGTGCCGGCGACGGCCGCTGGTTCTGGCTCCTCGGGCTGCAGGGCCAGCGCCACTGGCCCGACCTGGTGCGCGCCGTCGACCGGCCCGAATGGCTCACCGACCCGCGCTTCGACACCATGCGCGCGCGGCGCGAGAACGTCGAAACGCTGGTCGCCCTCCTCGACGCGATCTTCGTCACGCGTCCACTCGCGGAATGGATGCCCATCTTCGACGCCGCCGGCCTGTGGTGGGCCGCCGTGCAGACGGTCAGCGAGGTCATCGAGGATCCGCAGGCGGCCGCCGCCGGGGCCTGGGTGGACGTGCCCGTGGCCGAGGGCGGCACCGCCCGCATGGTGGCGACGCCGGTCGACTTCTCCGAGACGACGTGGGCCCCGGGCGGCATCACGCCCGAGTGCGGCCAGCACACCGAGGAGCTGCTGCTCGAGCTGGGCTACGACTGGGAGCGCATCGGCGCGCTGAAGGAGCGCGGTGCCATTCCCTGAAATGGGTTGACACCCGGGGCGCCCGTCTGCGTCCATGGGCGCATGCGCCTGGCCGCCCTGCTGATCGCCGCCCTGGTCCTTCCCGTCCACGCCACCGTCTACACGGTGGCCCCGAGCGGCGGCGACTTCACCTCGGTCCAGGCGGCACTCGACGTGGCGACGGCGGGCGACACGGTACAGGTCCGCACCGGCGTCTACGCCGAGAAGGTCGTCCTGACCGGCAGCGGCACCCCCGGCAACCCGATCGTCCTGCGCGCGTACGCCGGCGAGACGCCGATCCTCGACGGCACCGGCGTCCCCGGCGACTCGATGGTGCTGATCGAGAACCGGAGCTGGGTGCAGGTGATCGGCCTCACCCTGCGCAACAACCTCGGCGTCACCGACGGCTCCGGCATCCGCGTGCTCGGGGCCGGCGCGCACATCGAGCTGCGCCAGAACCGCATCCACGCCATGCGGGGCACCAACGCCATGGGCATCACCGTCTACGGGACGGCCGCCACCCCGGTCAGCGATCTCGTGGTCGACGGCAACGAGATCACGGACTGCGAGCCGGCCCCGAGCGAGGCGCTGGTGCTGAACGGCAACGTCGACGGCTTCACGGTGACGAACAACGTCGTGCGCGACGTCAACAACATCGGCATCGACATGATCGGCGGCGAGACCGACATCCAGCCCGATCCCACCAAGGTGGCGCGCAACGGTGTGGTCCGTGGCAACACCGTCACCCGCGCGCGCTCGAGCTACGGCGGCGGCTTCGCCGGCGGCATCTACGTCGACGGCGGGCGCGACATCACGATCGAGCGCAACATCGTCACCGAGAGCGACCTCGGCATGGAGATCGGCGCCGAGAACGGCGGCACCGTGACGCGCAACATCGCGGTCCGCGACAACGTCCTCTACGCCAACGAGAAGACGTGCCTCGTGTTCGGCGGCTACGCGCCGTCGACCGGCCGCGTACGCGACAGCACCTTCACCAACAACACCTGCTGGGGGAACGACACGCTCGGCGCCGGCTTCGGCGAGCTGTGGATCCAGTACGCCGAGGACAACGTCATCCGGAACAACGTCTTCCACGCCACCGGCGCGGGGCTGCTCCTGCTGTCGGAGGGCGGCAACGTCGGCAACGTGCTGTCGCACAACCTGTGGTTCACGACGGGCACGCCGCGGTTCGTCTGGAACGGGGACGAGTACGCCGGCCTCGGCGCGTATCAGGCCGCCACCGGCCAGGACGCGGGCGCGCTGTTCGCGGACCCGCTGCTCATGGACCCGGCGAACGGCGACGTCCACCTCGGCCCGGGCTCGCCGGCGCGGGACGCCGGCGACCCGGCCTTCGTCGCCGCGCCCGGCGAGACCGACGTCGACGGCGCCGCGCGCGTGAACGGCCCGCGCGTCGACATCGGAGCCGACGAGGGCACGACGTGCGGCAACAACGTCACCGAGTCGCCCGAGGAATGCGACGACGGCGACCTCGTGAGCGGCGACGGCTGCGACGCCAACTGCACCGTCACCGCCTGCGGCAACGGCATCGTGACCGCGGGCGAGCAGTGCGACGACGGCAACGTCGTCGCGGGCGATTGCTGTGGGGCGGCGTGTCAGTTCGAGGCAACGGGCACCACCTGCGACGACGGTGATGCCTGCAGTCACGGCGATACCTGCGCCGCCGGCGTGTGCGCCGGCAACACCGTTCCCGCCCCGTCCTGTCGCGCCGCCGGCAACGGCTCCTTCCTGCTGCGCAACGGCACGCCCGACACCAAGGATCAGCTCACCTGGAAGTGGACGAAGGGCGCCGCCACGACGCTGGCCGACCTGGGGTCACCCGCGAGCGGGGCGACGAGCTACACGCTCTGCGTCTACGACGCCGGGGGCGTGCTGCTGCGCGCGCACGCGCCGGGCGGCGGCGCCTGCGCCGGCAAGCCGTGCTGGAAGTCCGTCGGCGCCAGCGGCTTCAAGTACGCCGACCGCGGGCTCACGCCCGACGGCCTGCTCGCCATGCGCCTCAAGCCGGGCGCGGCGGGCAAGGCCAGCATCACGCTCAAGGGCAAGGGCGCGCTGCTACCGATGCCGTCGCTCCCGGCCGTGCTGCCGGTGACGGTGCAGCTGCACGACGGGCTCGCCTGCTGGGAGACCGTCCACGGCGCACCCGCGCAGCGCAACGACGCAGGGCAGTTCAGCGACCGCGCCGATTGAGCGCTGGCCGGCGAAGGTCAGCGCCACCAGAACCGCGAACAGCAGCGCCCCGACGAGCCCGAGCACGACCCACACCTTCGTCGCCGGATTCGCCAGCGCCGCCACGTACGCCGCCGCGTGGTCGTGGAGCAGGCGCTCCATGTCCGGCGCGGCCTCCGGCGGCATCGGAAAGCGATAGTACAGGTTCGCATCGCTGCCGTTCGGGTCGCTCACGAACTGGTCGAGCTCGACCCAGTCCGGACCGACGGTGATCGACACGTCGCGCTCGAACGGGTGGAAATCGCCGCCGACGGAGATGGCGTCGCGTGTGATGACCACCTCGACACCGTTCCCCACCGTCATGCCACGAAGGTCGATCAGGTTGGGGCCGCCACGTTCGGCCGCGAGCGCATCGTCCTGCGCGACGAAGACGGTCCAGTCCGTAGGTGCGATGGTCCACCGGGCCACGACCCCCTGCCCACGAGCGAGACGCACGAAACGACGCGCCTCGGCGGTGCGCATGATGGCGAGGACGAACGCGAACGGCAGGACGCAGAAGCCGCCGAGGCCGAGAACGCTCTGCAGCGTGAACCCCTGTCCCGCGTCGGGCATGCGGAACGCGATCCAGATCGCGGCCACCGACGCGACGAAGGTCAGCCACACGACGTTCCGACTGCGTCGCGGATTGCGCATCCGCGGGCGGTTCTACGCCACGTGCGACCCGGGGTGCGAACGCGTCAGGGTACGATCGGGTTGCGGAGCACGCCCAGGCCGTCGACGCGGATGTCGACGCGGTCGCCCGGGCGCAGATAGACGCCGGCGCGGCGCGCGTCGGCGACGTAGGCGTCGACGACGTGCCCTGGCACGGGGCGGCCCCACCCGCCGAAGAGCCATCCGGCCACGCCGCCGACGTAGTGCCGCGCCCGCAGGCCGTCGAACAGCGTCCCGTGCGGCGTGCCGGACAGGATGAGCGTGCCTGGAGGCAACACGTCGCCCGGCGGCAACAGCGATACCGGGCGGCCCCGATGATCCCAGCGCCGATCCTTCCATGCCCAGGTACGCCGCACGATCTCGTCGAGATCCCACACCATGGCGGTCGCCGGCGATCGCTGGCGCAGCTCGTCGTTCACCGACAGCTGCAGCGTGACCCCGGCCGTGAAGCGTCGATGGTCGCGCGGCACGACGAACAGATTCCCCACCGGCAGGTAGCCCGGGAAGCTCTTGCCGGTCGTGAAGCCGGTGCCGGACGCGGGGTCCCACGGATCGACGACGTGGAGCAGCGTGTCGCGGTCGGTGAAGTCGTTGCAGAGGACGAACCCCATCAGGTCGGGCACCCCCTCGCCCGCACGCAGCGGCGCCAGGGTCACCCAGCCGATCTCGACCTCGTAGTCGAGGAGCCCCTGCCCCGCCGACACCGGCGCGTACGGCCCCGTCGGCTCCACCAGCTTCGGGAACAGGAACGGCCCGTCGTCGACGCCGGCGTCGCCGGCGTGCTCGGGGAAGTTCGTCGCCGCGGCGACGTGGTGCGCCGTCAGGTCGACGGGCATGACCAGCGCCGCCGCCGGCACCGTCGTGCGCGTGCCGCCACGGACGAGATCGCGGACGCCGTCCCAGCCGCGCTCGCCGAGGAGCGCAATGGGATCGTGCACGTCGTGCCCGAGCGCCACGGAGAGGTCGACGGCCTCGATCGTGCCGCCGGTGTACGCCGTGACCGCGAGCAGCCGCGGCCGTCCGTCGGTCGCGGTGCGCGCGAACGTCAGCGCGTCGTCGAGCGGGGCTATGGCGACGGTGTCGAACGACGCCGGATCGACGCGCTCGTCGAATGCCGGCTCCCAGACCGGCGCGCAGGCGGAGGTCCAGAGCGCGAGCATGGAGCCCAGCACCGGACGGCTCATCCGACGTCGCGCCCCATGGTCCGTGCGACCGCATGGCGCAGGACGGCCTCCGGCGACGTCGTCGCACCCCGCGCACGAAAGGCGACGTGCTGATCCGGCCGCACGAGCAGCGCGCCGTCCGCCCGCATGCCCGCCGTCTCCGACCACCACGCCCCCGGCGCGACACGCACGCACGCCAGGTCCATGGCCCGCGCCGCCGCCACCCACGCGCCGCCGTCGGGTCCCGCCAGCAGCGTCGGTCGATCCAGCGCCACGAGGTCGAGCGTCGAACGCCCTCCGTCGAGCCAGCCGTGTGGCAGGCGCGCGCCGGGACGGCTCGACGGCACGAACTCGCGCACCGGGTTCGCGACCACCGGCGGCGCCTCACCGTCCGGCACCAGCGCGCCGGCGTCGTAGGCGTAGCCGAGCTGCAGCCCGAGCATGTCGAAGTGCTCGGCCTGCCGCGCAATGGCGGCCCCGACGTCGCCGCCCTCGACGAGCGCCTGCGGCACCTCCATCAGACGCATGCCGTTCTGCAGGCTCTGCTCGGCGTTGTAGCGCGCCACCGGCTGGCGCTCCTGCTCGTAGGTGTCGAGCAGCGCGGGCGACGCCGTACCGGCGAGGACGGCGGCGAGCTTCCAGGCGAGGTTTTGCGCGTCCTGGACCCCGGTGTTGAGGCCGAGACCACCCGTCGGCGGGAAGCGGTGCGCCGCATCGCCGACCAGGAACGTGCGGCCGGCGCGATAGCGCTCCGCGACCTGGCACGTCATCACCCACGGCGAGACGGTGCGCACCTCGAGCGCGACGTCGGGGACGGCCATGGCGCGACGGACGATCGCCTCGGCGCGCGCGGCGTCCCAGCCCTCGTCGTCGGCGGGATGCATGAACACCCACTCACGTTCGATGTCGTGGGCGACGAAGACGCCGGGGCACGCCGGGTCCATCACCCAGTAGAGGATGCCGGGGCACGCCTGCACGATCGGACGCAGGTTCGCCGCGAAGTGGATCATGACGAAACGCTGCAGCCGCTCCGGGCCGAGCTGCTCGATCCCGAGCGCCTTGCGCACCGGGCTCCCGGCGCCGTCCGCCGCGACGACGAAGCGGCTCCGCACCGCGTACTGCCGTCCCGTCGCGACCTCGGTGATCTGCGACGTCACCCCGTCCGCGTCGGCCTCGGCCGACGTCCAGCGATGCCCGTAGCGCGGCGGCTCCGCACCCGACGCCCGCACCGCATCGAGCAGGATGGGCTCGAAGCGATGCTGCGAGAGGTTGCGCAGCGGCGTCGGCGTGACCGCGAGCACGTCGTCGCCCTGGCGCTCGTAGGGCAGCCGCCCCAGCACCTCGCCGCCGAGCCGCGTCACCCACCACGTCGCGCCGCTGTCGGCCGGCGACTGCGACGCCGCGGCGAGGGCGTCCATGTCGACACCGGTCTGACGGCAGATCTCGAACGTGCGCGCATTGACGACGTGCGCCGCCGGCGCGCGCTGCACGCCAGAACGACGCTCGACGACGCGGGCATCGACGCCGAGGCGTCGCAGCAGCAGCGCCGTCATCAGGCCCACCGGCCCGGCGCCGACGACGAGGACGTCGACCGTCTCCATCAGAAGAGCCCCGCGTAGGCGCCGCCGTCGAGCTGCAGGTTCTGGCCGGTGATGAAGCCGGCGCGGTCGCTGCAGAGGAAGGCGCAGGCGTCGCCGAACTCGTCCGGCCGGCCCAGACGTCCGGCCGGAATGCGCGCCCGCATCTGGTCGTACGCCTCCTCCTCCGTGATGCCGTTCATGGCCGCGGTGAGACGCGCCATCATCGCCTGGCGATCGGTGTCGATGCGCTCGGGCAGCAGGTTGTTGACGGTGACGTTCGCCCACGCCACCTGCTGCGACAGCGCCTTGCACGCCGACGTCAGCCCGGCGCGCGCGCCGGCCGACAGCCCCATCGGCGCCAGCGGCGCCTTCACCATCGCCGACGTGATGTTGACGATGCGGCCGAAGCGGCGATCGACCATGCCGTCGACGACGGCGCGGATGAGCGCGATCGGCGACAGCATCTGCGCGTCGAGCGCCGCCGTCCACGCGCCGCGATCCCAGTCCTGGAAGCGGCCGGGCGGCGGGCCGGCGTTGTTGGTGACCAGGATGTCGGGCTCGGGGCACGCCGCGAGCAGCGCGTCGCGCGTGTCGTCGGTGGTGACGTCACCCGCGACCGTCGTCACGTCGACGCCGGTGGCGGCGCGGATCTCGGCCGCGGTCGCCGCCAGCACATCGACGTCACGCGCGTTGATCACGACCGACACGCCCTCGCGCGCGAGCGCCGTGGCGCACGCCCTCCCGAGACCCCTGCTCGCGGCGCACACGATCGCACGCCGTCCTCGAATGCCGAGATCCATGATCAGAAGTCCAGGTCGGCCGGGGGCGGCGGGCCCCACTGGTTGCCGGCGGCCATGAGGTGGTGCGTGCCCGCGGGGACGCTGGCGTCGAGCAGGTCGCTGTCGGTCCAGTGCTCGACGGTGAAGCCGATCGGATCCTTCCAGTAGTCGAAGATCTGCCCCCCGAGGACGTGACGACCGACGCCCCAGTAGTGCCGGATGCCGGCGTTCACGAGGTGGTCGTGGCCCACCATGAGGTCGTCGAAGTCGGCCACCTCCCAGGCGACGTGGCCGAGCTTCGCCTCGCCCATCTCGAGGAAGAGCAGCGTGTGGTGGTCGGCGGGCAGCGCACCGCGATCGCAGCGCGCGAAACGGCCGAGCGGTCGGCCCGGCTCCTCGATGTAGAAATCGTCGGAGACGAGCATCCCCAGGTGGCGGTGGTACCAGGGCCACAGCGTCCCGAGGTCGGCCGTCTTGATGGCGGCGTGCCCGCACCGCTTCACCTGCGACGGTCCCGGCGCCACGCGCTGCAGGGTGCCGACGCGCAGCCGTTCGTTGCCGGTGTTGAGCGGCGGGTGCGGCCGCACCGCGAGATGATCCACCGCCGCGATGCCGTGGACGACGTCCACCTGCCGTCCGTCCGGATCGCGGAGGCGCACGACCTCACCACCCCCCGGCTCGTCGAGCGGCTCGACCGTTCCGCCGACGGCCGCCGCCAGCGTGACCAGATCGGCACGGCTCGCCGCCAGGAACGCCAGGCCGAGGAAGGCCGGCTCGCCGAGATGCGTCACGTGGACGTGGTGCAGCGGGTCGGTCCCGCGCATGTAGAGCGCGCGCTCGGTGCGCGCCGCCACGTGCATGCCGAAGTCGAGCAGGAAGGTCTGCATGACGTCGAGGTCCGGCGCCTGGAAGCGCGGGAACGCCACGTCGGACACGCGAATGATGGGCTCCGTCATGCGCCCGATCATAGCGATCACGGCGCCAGCTTGCTTTGCCAGCGGGGCCATTGTCTTTGCCGCCGGAGACAATGTCCGCGTCCACCCTGGCCACCTGGTCCGCCACCATCCTGCGTGCCCTCGAGAGCCGCGGCATCGACCCCGGTCCGATCGCGACCCAGGCCGGCATCGACCCCGCCGCCCTCGGCCCGGACGCCCGCGTGCCGCGCACCGCGCTGAACCGGCTCTGGGCGCTCGCCGTCGAAGCCACGGGCGACCCCGCCTTCGGCCTGCAGGTGTCGCGCGCCGCCGTCCAGACCACGTTCCACGCGCTCGGCTACGCCGTGCTCGCGAGCGCCACACTGCGCGAGGCATTCGAGCGCATCATCCGCTATCGCCGCCTCATCGGCGACGTGCTCGAGCTGCGCCTCGTCGACGCCGCCGATCGCTGTCGGTTCGAGATCGACGTGTCGGCGGAGCCCGGCATCCCGTTCCAGGCCGTCGACGCGATCGCGGCCACCACCGTACGTCAGGGACGGCTCCTGCATGCGCCGCGCCCGTGCGAGCCCCGGCTCGTGACGTTCATGCATGCCGAGCCCCGCGACATCGAACCCTATCGCCGCACGTTCCGCGTCCCGGTGGGGTTCGGGCAGCCGGTGAACGCGCTCGAGTATGCACGCGCCGACCTGGACCGACCGCTTCCCGCCGGCAATGCCGAGCTGGCGCGCGCCAACGACGAGGTGCTGGTGCGCTACCTCGCCCGGCTCGAGCAGTCGCAGACGGCGACGCGTGTGCAGCGCGCCCTGCTCGACGCCCTGCCCGGCGGCGTACCGTCCAAGCCCGCCATCGCCCGCGCGCTCGGCATGAGCGCCCGCACCCTGCAGCGCCAGCTCGCCGCCGAGGGGACGTCGTTCACGGTGATCGTCGACGAGGCCCGCATCGCCCTGGCCCGCACCTACGTCGCGGAAGGCCGGCTGTCGGTGACCGAGATCGCCTTCGTCCTCGGCTTCGCCGACACGAGCACCTTCTCCCGCGCCTTCAAGCGCTGGACGGGTCGGTCGCCGCGGGCCTACGCCGCCGCGCCGCGCTGACACACATTACGGGCATTGACCTGGGACTGCCGGCACGCGTAATGTCGCCTCGGTGGCTCCCAACGCGAAGTCGGTCGTCCTCGACCTCCTCTCCACCCTGCCGCGCGGCAGCATGCCCGTCGGCCTGCTGGTCGCGGCCGGTGCCCTCTTCGGGCTCGCCGAGAACGCCATCCGCGTCACCCTCACCCGCCTCCTGGCCGCCGGCCTGGTCGAGCGCGACGAGCGCGGGCAGTACCGGCTCGGCGCTCGCGCCGGCGCGGTGTCGAGCCAGGTGGCATCCTGGCGACGGCTCGGCGATCGCACGCGCGCCTGGGACGGCGGCTGGATCGCCGTCCACACCGCCGGTCTCGCGCGCGGCCATCGCGCCGCGGGGCGCCAGCGGGTGCGTGCCCTCCACTTCCTCGGCCTGCGCGAGCTCGCGCCGGACCTCGCCGTCCGGCCCGACAACCTCGCCGGCGGCATCGACGCCACCCGCGCGCAGCTCTACGCCCTCGGCCTCGACGCGACGGCGCCCGTGTTCGTCGTCCGCGATCTCGACGACGCCACCACGCGCCGCGCGCACGCGCTGTGGCCGGTGATGGCGCTGGTTGCCGAGTGGCGCACGACGCGCCAGGCGCTCGAGCGCAGCGAGCGCCAGCTGCCGCAGCTCCCGCTCGAGCGCGCCATGGTCGAGTCGTTCCTGGTGGGCGGCCGCGCCATCCGCCAGCTCGTCCTCGACCCGCTGCTGCCGGAGCGCATCGTGCCCGCGCACGAGCGCGACCTGCTGGTCGCGACGCTCCGTCGCTACGATCGCCTGGGCCGTACGGTCTGGGCCACGTTCCTGCGCGGCTTCGGCGTGCCGCACCGGCACGCCCCGGCCGACGTCCGCATCGACGCACCCGGCGGCCTCGCCGCCGATGGAGGACTGGCATGAGCACCGCCGTGTGGCGCGACGCCCTGTCGCGCGACGACATCCGCGATCTCCTCGCGCCCACCGCGTGGAAGAGCTGGCTCTCGATCACCACCAACTGGGCGCTCGTCGCCGCGTCGTTCGCGCTGGTGGCGGTATGGCCGAATCCGCTCACCATCCTGGTGGCGCTCTTCGTGATCGGCGCGCGCCAGCTCGGCTTCGCCATCCTGATGCACGAGGCCGCGCACCACACGCTCTTCCGCAACCGTCGCCTGAACGACTGGGCCGGCAACTGGCTGTGCGCGTTCCCGGTCTGGAGCGACATCCGCCCCTACCGGCCCTACCACCTGCAGCACCACGCCCGGACGTGGACGCCCGAGGATCCCGACATCGGTCTCGTGATGCCGTTCCCGATCACGCGGCAGAGCCTGCGCCGCAAGGTCTGGCGCGATTTGAGCGGCCAGACGGGATGGAAGCGGCTCAAGGCCACGTTCCGTCGCGACCTGGGCCGCTCGCAGGGTCGCGTGCGCCGCAACTTCGACGCCGGCATCGAGGCGCTGTGGGGCGTCGCCATCACCAACCTCGTGCTGCTCGCGCTGCTCACCGCGGCCGGCCATCCGGCGCTCTATCTGCTGTGGGTGGGCGCATGGTTCACGACCTACAGCCTGGTCATGCGCATCCGCTCCATCGCCGAGCACGCCATGGTGTCCGAGCCGTCCACCGACCTCGGTCAGACACGCACCACCGTCGCACGCTGGTGGGAGCGCCTCCTGATCGCGCCCAACTTCGTCAACTACCACCTCGAGCACCATCTGTTGATGACGGTGCCGCACTACAATCTGCCGCGCATGCACCGCCTGCTGCGCGAGCGCGGCGTGCTCGACCAGGCCTGCATCGCGCACGGCTACCGCGAGGTCCTCGGGCTGGCGGCGTCGAAGGCGGCCTGAGCCCGCATCTGGTCGGTTTACACGGCAAGGCGAAGCGGTCGGGAAAGATCGCGCCCGGGTACGCCATGGTGTGATCCTCCGACGCCGCTCCCAGCAGTCCTGTCCCAACCCGGGGATCTCACGTTCGTGCGATCCCGTCTGTGCAGGACCGACGTCCTCTGTTATCGACGCAACATGCGCTGGACGCCGGGGCAACGGAGCGAGAATCTCGAGGACCGCCGCGGCAGCGTGATGCGCCGGGGCATCCCGATCGGCATCGGCGGCGTCCTGGTGCTGGGGCTGCTCAGCATCCTCACCGGCCAGGACTTCCTCACGCCCATCCTGTCCGATCCCTCCCTGCAGCAACCCGCGCAGGAGGAGCAGGGCCAGCTCCAGACCACGCCCCAGGAGGAGAAGCAGGTCGACTTCGTCTCCTTCGTCCTCGACGACGCGCAGGGTACCTGGGGGAAGCTGCTCCCCGGCCGCTACCAGCCCGCCAAGCTCGTCCTCTTCCGCGACGCGGTGCAGTCGGCGTGCGGCTTTGCACAGTCGGCCACCGGGCCGTTCTACTGCCCCGGCGACCAGAAGGTGTACGTCGACCTCGGCTTCTACGACGAGCTCACGCAACGCTTCGGCGCCCCCGGCGACTTCGCACAGGCGTACGTCCTGGCGCACGAGATCGGCCACCACGTGCAGAACGTGCTCGGCATCGAGCGCCAGGTGCGCGCGCTCCAGCAGCAACGCCCCGACCTCCGCAACGAGCTGTCGGTGCGGCTCGAGCTGCAGGCCGACTGCTTCGCCGGCGTGTGGGGCTTCGCGGCCGACCAGCGCGACGTGCTCGAGCCCGGTGACATCGCGGAGGGCCTGCGCGCGGCGTCGGCGATCGGCGACGACCGCATCCAGCGCATGCAGACCGGCACCGTGCAGCCCGAATCGTTCACGCACGGCTCGTCGGCGCAGCGCGTGGAATGGCTGCAGAAGGGCCTGCGCTCGGGCGATCCCGAGGCGTGCGACACCTTCGCCGGCGCCGCCGGCTAAGCACCCGACCCAAGACCATGTCTTGGGTCGCTCTCCTAACCGCTGTTCCGCAGTCCCGTCGCCAGCCCGTTCAACGTCAGCTGGATGCCGCGCTGCACGAGGGCGCTCCGATCGCCGCCGCGCCACCGCCGGAGCAGCGTCACCTGCAGGTGGTTCAGCGGATCCAGGTACGGGAAGCGATGGTGGATGCTGCGCGCGAGCTGCGGGTTGTCGGCGAGGAGCGCGGGCTTCTGCGTGATCGCCAGCAGCATCCGCACGGTACAGGCATGCTCCGCCGCGATGCGCGCGAACACGCTCCGACCGAGGTCCTGGTCGGGCACGAGCGCGGCATAGCGCGCGGCGATGCCGAGATCGGTCTTCGCCAGCACCATCCCCATGTTCGAGAGCACCGACTGGAAGAAGGGCCAGCGGTCGTAGAGCGCGCGGAGACGCGCGAGGCGGTGCTCGTCGCCGTCGACCCACGCGGCGAACGCCGAGCCGACGCCGTACCAGCCCGGCAACATGATGCGGCACTGGCTCCAGCTGAACACCCACGGAATCGCCCGCAGGTCCTCGATCCGATTCGACGCCTTGCGCGACGCCGGCCGGCTGCCGATGTTCAGCTCGGCGATCTCGATCACCGGCGTCGCGGCGCGGAACCACTCCACGAAGCGCGGCGTCTCGTAGACGAGGGCACGATAGGCGTCGCGCGCACGGCCCGACAGCTCGTCCATCAGCGCGTACGCCTCGGCCGCGTCGTCCCCGAGGCCTTCGACGTCGAGGCAGCTCGCCTCGACGGTGGCGGCGACCAGCGCCTCGAGGTTGCGGCGCGCGAGCTCGGGCTCGGCGTACTTCGCCGCCACGATCTCGCCCTGCTCGGTGATGCGCAGCGCGCCGGCGACGCTGCCCGGCGCCTGGGCCAGGATGGCCTCGTAGCTCGGACCACCGCCACGCCCCACCGTGCCGCCGCGCCCATGGAACAACCGCAGGCGAACGCCGTGCGCGCGCGCCACCGCCACCAGATCGAGCTCGGCCCGATACAGCGCCCAGTTCGCCGTCAGGTAGCCGCCGTCCTTGTTGCTGTCGGAGTAGCCGAGCATCACCTCCTGCGCGCCGTCGCGCGCCATCACCCAACGGCGCCAGGGCTCGACGGCGAGGAGGCGCTCCAGCGTGGCGCCGGCGTGGCGCAGGTCGTCGATGGTCTCGAACAGGGGCACGATCTGCATCCCGAGCGGCACCGGCGCCGACGGCCGCAGCAGCCCCACCTCGCGCAACAGGATCGCCACCTCGAGGACGTCGCTCACGGCGTCGCACTTCGAGATGACGTAGTTCGGCACCGCCGCCTGCCCGACCCGCTCGACCAGCTCGGCCGTGGTGCGCAGGATCGCCAGCTCGCCCGCCGTCTGCTCCGACAGCTCGACGTGCGGCCCGACCAGCGGTCGCGCCGTCGCCAGCTCGCGGCGCAGGAGGTCGACGCGGGCCTCCTCGGCGAGGCCGAGGTAGTCGTCCGTGACGCCCGCGTGCGCCAGCAGCTCGGCGACCACGACCTCGTGGACGTCGGCGTTCTGTCGCAGATCGAGACTGCAGAGGTGGAAGCCGAAGACCGCCACCGCGCGTCGCAGCGCCGCCAGCCGATCGTCGGCGATGAGCCCGGCCCCGTGGCCGCGCAGCGAGCCGTCCACGACGGCGAGGTCGGCCGCCAGCGCCTCGGGCCGCTCGTAGGGCATGAGCACGGCGTGCGGGGCACGCCCCGGCGCGTGGCCGACGAGGCGTGCCGCCGTCGCCGACAGCCGCGCATGCATGCCGCGGAGCGCCTGCCGATACGGCTCGTCCTGCCGGAACGGTGACGGGTCGTCGGCCGCGGCCGCGAGCGCCAGCAGCTCCGGCGACGGCGTCACCAGCCGCGTCGACATCGACAGCTCGTCCGCCAGCCGCTCGAGCTCACGCAGGTGATGCGCGAGCGCCGTCGTCGTCTGGCGATCGACCGCGTGCCGCACGACGTCGGCGGTGACGAACGGGTTGCCGTCGCGGTCGCCGCCGATCCACGACCCCATGCGCAGCACCGGCCGCGGCGGTGGCGTGGCGTCGGGCCAGTGGCGGGCGAGCTCGTCGAGCAGGACGCGGTGCACCGCCGGCACCTCGTCGAGCAGCGAGAGGTGGTAGTAGCCGAGCGCCTCGTTGATCTCGTCGGGCAGGCGCAGCCGCGAGAGGCGCAGCATCGCCGTCTGCCAGAGCAGCAGGATCTCGCGGCGGAGACAGCGCTCCCACTCGGCGCGCTCCTCCGGCGCCAGGAGCATGCGATCGGGGCGGGCGAGCAGGCGGACGATCTGGCGCTGGGCGTCGAGCACCGTCTTGCGACGCACCTCGGTCGGATGCGCCGTGATGACGGGGCTCACCAGCGCACCCGCGAGCACCGCCGAGACGCGCGCCGCATCGACGCCGTGGCGGCGCAGGCGGTCCATCGCAAAGCGCAGCGTGCCGGCCTGCGGCGGCGAGCCGACGAGCCGATGATGACGGCGCCGGCGGCCGTGGTGCACGTCTTCGGCGATGTTGGCGAGGAGCTGGAACAGGATCGACGCGCGGATGGCGTGGAGCGCATCGCGCTCCACGAGCGCGTCCAGGCGGGCAGCGAGCTGTTCCTCGCCGGTACCGGCGCGTCGGGCGGCGATGGCCTCGCGACGGGTCGACTCGACGAGCTCGAAGACGTGCGGACCCGCCTGCCCCTGGATCACCTCGCCCAGGATGCGTCCGAGGAGGCGGATGTCGTCGCGAAGTGGCGCTTCCTCGTCCCGCTCGTCGGCGGGTGACACGGTCCCGAGTGGCATCGACGTTTCTCCCGGCGCCTCGGGTCTACCGACACGGATGTACCTCGTCCAGGCGACGACGGAGCCCGGCGGCGTTCCACCGGACCCCGTCGCGCATCGTTCAGGGCTCGCCGGGGAGCGGGCCGAAGTCGGGCGGCGGCACCCGGACCTCCGGGTAGGCCTTCTCGTAGGCCGACGCGATCCGGAAGAGCGTCGGCTCACCGAACGGTCGCGCGTAGATGGTGAGCGCCACCGGCAGCCGCGCCGGGATCGGACCGATCAGCTTCGTCCCGCCCGGGGCCGACGCGTCGCGGATGCGGTCGTAGACGTAGGTGGTGAAGCCCGCCGGCATGCCCATCATGGGAATACCCTGCTGGCCGAGCGTGTTGATGGCCGACGAGCCGCGGCCGTTGAGCGTCGGCTCGGCCGGCTGCCCCAGCACGTAGGCCGGCACGGTGCCGCACGACGACACCATGGCGTCGAGGTCGAGCTTCGCCATGCACTGCAGCACGATGACCTGGTACGCGAAGCGGTTCTCGAAGTAGTTCGCGAGGCTCATCGTGGTGGCGGTGGCCGAGCTCAGCAGCGCCGCCTTGCGATCGCCGAAGTTCGCGTCCGGGCGGATGTCGTAATAGTACTGCGACTTGTTGGCGAGATCGGTGATGGTCTGGATCTCGGGGTCGCCGCGCTCACGGAGATACCGCGTCAGCATGTAGGTGCCCTGCCCCGTCGTCGACGCGCTGCCGATGCTGCGCGCCGTCATGCCGGGGGGCACCAGCGACGGGTCGAACCACATGTCGAGCAGCGTGCCGATGTGATCGGTGCCCGCGGGGAACGCGGCGGGGAACTGCGCCGTGAAGAGCGAGTTGCGGTAGAAGGGCGCCAGCTCGTCGATGCAGTCCTGCAGCAGCGCACCGCCTTCGCCGGGATCGACCAGCGTGGCGCCGGCGTCGGCCAGCTTCGTGATGGCCTCGTTCTGGATCAGCAGGCTCTCGGTGTCGGCCTGGTTCCACAGCGTGCCGTCCATGTACTCGCGCAGGATACCGATGCGCATCCCCGTGAGGTCCTTGCCGTCGGCGTACTCGTAGTAGGGCTTCTCGGGCTCGCGACCGACGCTGAAGGCGGTGAGCTCGTCCTTCGGGTCCCAGCCGACGATGACGTCGAAGATGCGGGCGGTGTCCTCGACGGTGCGGCAGAACGGCCCGAGCCGCGTCACCATGCTGGCGTCGATCATGCCGTCGCGGCTGATCATCTCCTGCGTCGGCACCAGCCCGTAGATGTTGTTGTTCTTCGTCGGATGGAGGATCGAGCCGCCCGTCTCCTCGCCGATGGCGCAGGTGACGAGGTTCGCCGCCACCGCCGTGGCGGAGCCGCCGCTCGAGTGGCCCGGATTGCGGGCGGTGTCGTACGGGTTGCAGAGCACGCCGCCGAAGGAGCTGCGCGGCTGGCCCGCCGCCATCTCGCCCATGTTCGACTTGGCGAGGATGATGGCCCCTGCCTGCCGCAGGCGTGACACGAAGGTGGCATCGTCCGGCGGACGATCGTTGGCATAGCCGGCGATCATGCCGGCCGTGGTGCGCATGTCGGCGGTGTCGAACTGGTCCTTGATGGCCATCACGACGCAGTGGAGCGGTCCCGCGAGCTTGCCGGTGCTGGCCTGGAAGGCGTCGAGCGCCGCCGCGACCTGCAGCGCGTCGGGCATGTTCGGATCGTCGTCGAGCGCATCCGTCAGCGTGCGCGCCTTGTGATCGTCGAAGCCCCACGCCTGGCGCGTCGCCGGACGGAGGTTCAGCGTCATGAGGGCGTTGATCTGGCCGGCGAACGGCTTGGCGGTGATGAACCCGAGCGGACCGTCGGGCTGCTCCACGCAGACGCCGTTGTAGGCCTTGATGCGCTTCAGATAGAGCTCGACGAGCCCGACGCAGGTGATCTCGCGATTCTTGAGCGCCTTGTGGATCTCCGGGATCGTCGTCTCGAGGAGATGGAACTTCTTGCTGCGCGGCGGTCGCTTCGGGCGCGGCCCGCTGGTCGCGGCCGCAGCGTCGGTGGACACGGACACCGCGTTCGGCAGCAGCTCGGGCAGCAGCGTGACGGTGATGGCGAATGTGATGGCGATGCGAAGTCGACTGGTCCGTACGATCATCGGTACCCTCCGCCCCGTGGACGCACGGCTGCACCGTGTGCCGGGGGCTCTGTGCGTTGGCACCTAACGCAAGGAGCGTGCCCCGACGCGAACGATGCGGATGCATCACGCGACGGCACGAGGACGTGCGGAATGCCCGCATCACCGTCATGGCGTGCCCGTTGCGCGAGCAGCGGGCACGACGGATCTTCGCCACGTCTACGCGGCCGTCGTCACAGCCAGGCGTACGCCGAGCGGATGACCTCGCGCCCGTCCCGCTCGACCAACGTCCCGTGCGCCAGCACCGCCTTGTCGACGTCCCATGCCAGGATGCGGTCGACCTGACGTCGCGCGAGCGCGCGGTTGCGGATCATCCAGGGCTCGAGCCAGCCGGTGCCGGGCGCATCGTTGCCCATGAGACGCGCAACGAAGCGCGTCGACGGATAGTCGTGCGTCGAGAGGTTCAGCAGCGCGTCGGCACAGAGGAAGGTCCGCGTCTTCGGATGGAAGAAGTCGATCTCGTTCTCGCGGCGCGCCGAGAAGTACACCTGCTCGAGATCGCGCGCCCAGATGTCGTGCGGCTGATCCCCGAGCACGGCATTGAACGCGAGATCGGGCCGCTTCCACTCGAGGCCCGGGCACGCCGCGAAGAAGGCCCTCGGGTAGGCGGCCATCCACTCGCCGACGTGCAGATGATGGAACTTGCTCGGCGCCACCACCGCACGGACCTCGCCGAGGGCATCCACCGCTTTTCGCGTCTCCTCGCGCAGCGCCACCGGCGAGTGCACGAAGAGTCCGCCCTCCCCGAGCCGGACGACGGTCATGCGCGTCCCCGTCTCGAGCCCGAAGAAGCGCCCGCGGCGCTGCTCCACCCAGATGTCGTCGGCGAACTGCGTCAGCATGGGGCGGAGCGTAGCGCGTTTGCCGCCCGAGTGTGAGCGGATCAGGGGAGGCAGACGAGGGTGGCGCGGGACGGGAAGAACAACCCGATGATCGACGGGACGTCGTCGGAGCGCGCCTCCACCTGGGCGGTCCCGGGCGCCAGGCAGACGGCGGCGCTGCGGTCGCCGACGGCGTTGTCGAACTGGGCGATCGTCCACTCCGGGGCGTCGTAGCTCGCGCGCTGGGTCAGATTCAGGCTCGAGCCATCGCTCAGCGTCGCAGTGAAGGTGAACCGCACCGTCTCGCCGACGCGCGCGTACACCACGGCCGGTGCGAGCGTACGACCTTCGATCGCCCGCACGCGCACCACCGCGTTGTCGCCGGTCGGCGCCGAGCTGACCCCCGAGGGGTGCGTCGCCACGATGGTGGCCGTCCCCGGTGCCTGCGCGTAGACGCGGCTGCGGTCGCTGGTGTCGTTCGGCGCGGCCGCCACCTGCGGCGCGAGCGACGACCAGACGACCTGCTGCGTGACGTTCGTCGCGCGGCCGTCCGGCCAGTGCGCCCGTGCGGTGAGCTGCGTGCTCAGGTTCGGCACCAGCACGATCTCGGACGGAGTGATCGAGATGCGCAGCGGCGGCCCCGCGATGACCTCGACGGTGACGTCGTCGCCGCTGGCCGTGGACGAGATGCCCGTCACCGGATCGGTGGCGGAGATGACCGCGGACCCCGGCGCGATGGCGCGGACGCGACTCCGGCTGTCGGGATCGTTGGTGGCGACGACCACGGCGGGGTTGCTCGAGGTGTAGACCAGCTCCTGCGTCATCAGGAAGCGGACCCCGGGCGCATACTCGCCGAAGCCGGTGACGGCGTCGGTTTCCCCGACGCCGAGCAGGATGCTCGTTGGGCTGAGCACGACGCGCACCAGGTCACCGAGCACGGTGAGCGGCGACGGCTCGCTGACGACGCCGGTGGCGAGATGGCGCGCCCGGATGTTCGTGACGCCGGCCTGCAAGCCCACGATCGCGGGCACACCGGCGTACATCGTCTGGCCTGCGATCGCCGGGTCGTCCGCCTCGAGCACGTACTCCTCGGGCGCGATCCGCGTCAGATTGATCCCGACGCCGCCGTAGTCGCCGCGGACGCGATAGTAGGCGATCCCACCGACCTGCGCCCGTAAAGGGACCTTCCTGATGAACGAGAGCCCCTCCGGATCGCCAATCGCGCGCACCGTGCCGTCGTTCGACACGACGCCGGTGACCGGATCGGTGGCGAACACCTCGGTCTGCCCCGATGCCACGAAGTCGATGCGGCTACGCACGCCCTCCTCGTTGGGCATGGCGACGATGCCGGGGTCGCGCGAGGTCCACGTCACGGCCTGGGTCAGATTGCGGCGGCCGTGTCGGCTGTCGTTGGCGAACGGATGGTAGACGCCGATCGCCGTTCCCCAGCGCGGCTTGCCGCGCCGCACCGGATTGCGAATGGCGTCGACGTCGAGGTCGATCCGCGCCAGCGCACCGACGACGTCGAAGTCGCGCTCGTTGGAGGGCAGCTGTGTGACCTGGTCGCGGCAGCTGATCCGTACGGTGCCGGGCGCCAGCGGATCGATGCGGCTGCGATCACCCCCCGGGTTCGCGGCGACGGCGATCGCGGGGTCGCTGCTCTGCCACAGGCAGCGCTGGGTGAAGTTCTGCTCGCTGCCGTCGGTCATGACGCCGACGGCGGTGAACCGATACGTCTCGCCGACCGCGCGCGCCGGCGGGTAGTAGTGGCTCACCCCGTCGCCGCGGATCTCGATGCGCCGCAGGCCGCCGGTGACGTAGACGTCGGCATCCTGGTCGAAGTCGGTGCTGGTGAGCCCGGATATCTGATCAGTGGCCACCAGGTGCGACGTACCGCGTCCGACCGCGTGGACGATGCCGGGCTCGTCCGAGAGGACAGCGACGCCGGGCACGCTCGACGTCAGCGCGACCTGCGCGGTGAGATTCCGCCACTGCCCGTTCTCGAAGATGCCCCAGACGTCGACGGCGCCAGCCTCGCCGACCTGCATCGCGAGCCAACGCGGATGGATCTCGATCCGCTCCAACGGCCAGGCGACGGTGACCGGCGCGTTGCCTGCGCCCGTCGACGCGAGGCCGCTCGACGGATCCGTAGCCGAGATCTCGACCGTCCCGGGGCGTACCGCTTCGAGGACATTGCCGTGCACGACGGCGACGCGCTCGTCGCCGGAGTGGTACTGCACGCGGTTGCTCCAGTCGGACGTGGTGCCGTTCGGTCGATCGATGAAGGCCTTGAGGATCGCCTTGTCGCCGACGATCAAGGTTCGCGTCACCCGTCCCACCCGCAGCACGCCGCCGACCGCCGGCGGCGGAGGTGGCGGCGGCGTGCCGGGCTCCGGGCCCGGCGGGGTCGGCATCACGGTGCGCGTCGACTCCACGCACAGCTCGCTCGGCGAACCCACCGCGCCGTCGACGCGGCCGAGGACCGTGTCGACGGGTCCTCGCGGTGGCTCGCCGCGATCGACGGCGCCGGCCGCCTCCACGGCGTGACAGAGGAGCTCCGGGCCGTCTGCGTCGGCACGCGGCACGCACAGCCGCCGCGGCCGCCCGAGGAGCAACGTACGGAGGCCGCCGGCGTCGCCGATGACCACCGTGGTCGCGCGCCGACGCGTACGGCGCATAGCCCGGACCTCGTGACACGCCAACCAGCCGGCCTCGGTCGCCAGCACCGACGCCACGCCCCGCACGCGCAGCATCGTCTCGCCGAAGCGATTCGTGACGGTGACCGGGGTAGCATCGTCGGCCGTCCTCCGGCCGCGGTGGACCGTCCATGCGGCGGCCGTCACCGGCGCCTCCGACGGCACCACGCCGTCCGCGACGGACCGACACAGACGGGCGGGACGGGCGAGCGCCAGGTGGCCCGCCACGAAGCGATCGGTGACGTCGAGCCGCGCGGGCGCCGCCGCACTCCGCACCCGCTCGCCCTTCCAGCACAGCCAGTCCTGCGCCGACGCCGGGGCGACGAGGAGCAACGTGGCCATCAGGCCCGCCAGCAGGAACGGCACCGAGGTCGTGAGAAAGCAAGACTCGGGCCTGGATGCGTCCAACATGGTGCTGGCTGCGTCGGGTATGCGTCCGCGCGTCACCGCGGCGCCATGCGCCGGCGCGGTGAGCCCGCGGGACCATTGGACGGGCCCCTACGACCAAGGTCGCAGGCGTCAGCGCACGACGAACCGGCCGGGCTCGACCTCGGCGACGCGTCCGGCGACGACCAGCCGATCGACGTGCTGCCCCATGCTGCGCCGCTCGACCGGGTCGGCGAAGCTCACCGGATCGCCCGGCCGGTAGACGAAGCGATGCGCCGCGATCTCGTCGAGCGTGTGCGGTTCGGCGAGGAAGTCGAGCAGCGCCGCCTCGCGCCGCGCGATCACCGCGGTGAAGCGATCCAGCCGCTCGAGGAACGCCGACCGCCCCTCCAGCACGCCGATGTGGTGGAAGGTCGCGTACCAGCGCGCCGGGATCGTGCGCACCATCGCGAGGGTGCGCTCGAAGTCCTCGAGCGACGACCACGCGTCGCCGTAGTACGGACCGAAGCTCGAGAGGTCGATGTCGCCGAGGTAGAGCACGTCGTCGGGCTCGACGTGGAGCAGCGAGTGGCCGCGCGTGTGGCCCGGAGCGTGGATGGCGCGGATGCGCACGCCGCCGCCGAGGTCGAAGACACAGCCGTCACGGTACGCCACCGCGTCGGCGCGCGGCGTGAAGTGGAACTCGTCGACCACGACGCGGCGGAAGGCGGCGTCGATGGCCGCGTCGAAGCCGTAGATCGCCATGATGCCGTCCACGGAGACGATGCCCGGCAGGTCGGCCTCGGGCAGGTGCCACGTGGCGTCCGGGTAGCGATGGTTCCCGGCGACGTGATCCTCGTGGCAGTGGCTGTTGAGGACGCGGTCGGCGCGCGGCAGATCGCGGCGGCCTGCCAGCGTGAGCGACGGATCGACCACCACCGTCTCGTCGGCACCCGTCACCAGCAGGCTGTTGCCGTGCGGATACTTGCCGCCCTGGGTGCCGGTGAGGACGGTGGTCGCCGATCCGAGCGGCCGGTCGGCGACGGTCATCGCAGGGCGTTCAGCTCGATGACGTGGCCGTCGGGATCCTGCACCCACATCTGCCCGAGCTCGGGGCTGGTTTCGAGGATCTCGAGGCCGTGGCGCCGGAGCACGGCCAGCGCGGCGTCGTAGTCGGCGATGTGGAAGGCCACGTGCTGCGCCGTCGGATTCACCGACGGCGGCGGCTCGCCGAGGGCCACCCCCGGGAAGCGCTGGATCAGGTGCACCTGCGCGTCACCGGCCTGCAGCCAGGCCCCCGGCAGCCCCAGGTCGGGGCGCGGGATCGACGCGAACCCGAGCACGTCGCGATAGAAGGCGAGCGAGCGCTCGAGGTCGAGGACGGGGAACGAGACGTGGCTCATGCCGCGGGCGATCATGACGGTGACGTCTAGTACGACCGCCCGGCCGGTACCACCCGTGATTCTCGACCGCGCCCGGGCGTGGTGCTAGGACCGGGGCCGTGCGCCGTCGAGTGTTCTCGTTCCTCTTCTGGGCATTCATCTTCGTGAGCTCGCTGCTGCTGTTCCCGGTGGCGGTGCTCGTGTGGGTGCTCACCGCGCCGTTCGACCGCCGCCTGGTCGCCCAGCACCGGTTCACCTGCTTCTGGGCGTCGCTCTACACCTGGATCAACCCGATGTGGCGCGTCACCATCGAGGGCCGCGAGCACATCCGCCCCGGCGCCACCTACGTCATGGTGGCGAACCACCAGTCGCTGCTCGACATCCTGGTGCTCTTCCGGCTGTTCGTGCACTTCAAGTGGGTGTCGAAGGCCGAGCTGTTCCGCATTCCGTGCGTCGGCTGGAACATGACGCTGAACCGCTACATCCGCCTGCGGCGCGGCGACCCGGAGAGCATCGCCACCATGCTGCGCGACGCCGAGCAGACCCTCGCCGAGGGGAGCTCGCTCATGATCTTCCCCGAGGGCACGCGCTCGGCCGACGGTCGCCTGAAGCCGTTCAAGCACGGCGCGTTCACGCTGGCGCATCGGGCCAAGGTCCCGATCCTGCCGATCGTCGTCGAGGGCACGGCGCACGTCCTCCCGAAGAAGGGGCTCGTCCTGCAGGGGCTGCACGCGATCCGCATCCGCGTGCTCGACGAGATCCCCTACGACCGCTTCGCCCACACCAGCGTCGAGGAGCTGACGGCCCAGGTCCACGCGCTGTTCCTGCGCGAGGTCGGCGAGCTGCCGGCATCGGTCGCACCGGCCGCCGCCGCGTCGCGCTGACCGCTCAGTCGCGCGTCGGCTGCGGCACCACCGTCCCCACGTACACGTAGTCGAGCGCCTGCGACGTCAGCGGACGATCGTTGCCGCGCTCGACGACGCGCTCGATGGTGGCGACGAAGAGCGTGTGGTCGCCGACGCCGTGCGACTGCTGGACGCGGCACTCGAGGCTCACCATGGCCCCGTTCAGGAGGGGCAGGCCGCCGGCGCCGTCCTCGTAGGCCACGGTGGCCAGGTTGTCGGGGCGATCTGCGGCGGCGGAGTGGAAGAAGTCCTCGAGGTGACGGCCGCGCTCGCCGACGACGTTGAGCGCGAACGCCCCGGTGCGCTCGATGACGCCATGGGTGCGATGCGCGCGATCCACCGCGGCGACCACCAGCGGCGGATCCCCCGACACCTGTGTGACCCACGAGCCCGACATGCCGTGACGCTCCTCGCCTTCGCGCACGGTGACGACGTAGATGCCGGTGGTGAGCGCCGTCAGGGCGCGTAGCAGATCGGGACGCACGCTGGAGCTCATGGCGGGCACCCTGACCCTGCGGCGCGCACGCTGTCAAATCGCGACGCCCTCGGACTGGACTTGAGACGGAGCCTCGTCATAGCGTCGGGCATGACCGACGATTTCTCCCGTCTCGACGCCACCGGTCAGGCCGAGCTGGTACGCCGCCGCGAGGTGACGCCGCTCGAGCTGGTCGATGCCGCCATCGCCCGCATCGAGCACCTGAACCCCACGCTCAACGCCGTCATCCATCCGCGCTTCGAGGCCGCACGCGCCGATGCCCGCGCCGCCGTCGGCCCCGGCAGCGGGCCCTTCCACGGCGTGCCGTTCCTCGTGAAGGACCTGCTCTGCTCCACCGCCGGTGACCCGATGCACATGGGCACGCGCTTCCTTCGCGACGTCGGCTTCGGCGCGCCGCACGACGCCTTCCTGGCGCAGAAGCTGCGCGCCGCCGGGTTCATCATCCTCGGACGGACGAACACACCCGAGCTGGGCACGCTGCCGACGACGGAGCCGGACGCCTACGGCCCGACGCGGAACCCGTGGAACCCCGAGCACTCCACCGGCGGATCGAGCGGTGGGTCCGCGGCGGCGGTCGCGGCCGGGTTCGTGCCCGCGGCGCACGCCAACGACGGCGGCGGCAGCATCCGCATTCCCGCCAGCGAGTGCGGTCTGGTCGGCCTGAAGCCGTCGCGCGGACGGACGTCGTTCGGTCCCGACGTCGGCGACGGCATGGGCGGCATGGTGAGCGAGGGCGCCGTGACCCGGTCGGTGCGCGACACCGCGAGCATCCTCGACGCCATCGCGGGGCACGTGCCTGGTGATCCGTACACCGCGCCGCCCCCCGGTCGGCCGTACAGCCAGGAGATGGGGACGGCGCCGGGCAAGCTCCGCATCGGCATGCTGCTGCGCCCGCCGGCCAACATGGGGACCGTCCATGCCGAGGTCGCGGCCGCGGTCGAGGCGACGGGCGGTCTCCTCGCGGGACTCGGACACGAGGTCCACGTCACGCATCCCGAGGCGCTCGACGAGCCCGAGGTCGGCCAGCACTTCTCCACGATGTACGCGACACACACAGCCCACCTGCTCGAGACGTTGAGCCTCTTCGTCGGCCGGCCGCTCGGCCGCGACGACGTCGACCCGCTCAACTGGTCGCTCGCCGAGCTCGGCAACGCCTGCTCGGCGAACCGCTATCTCGCCACCGTCGACTGGATCCACGGCTACACGCGCCGGCTCGCGGCGTGGTGGGAGCACGGCTTCGATCTCCTCCTGACGCCGACGGTTCCCGAGCCGCCGCCGCCGCTCGGGACGTTCCGACCCGATCCCGAGATGCCGGTGGTCGCCGGCCTGCGCGCGACGATGTTCGCCGCCTTCACCGCGCCCTTCAACATGTCGGGCCAGCCCGCGATCTCGCTGCCGCTGCACTGGAGCAGCGGCGGGCTCCCCATGGGCATGCAGCTGGTGGCCGCCTTCGGACGCGAGGACCTGCTCCTGCGCGTGGCGGCGCAGCTCGAATCGGCGCAGCCCTGGGCCGACCGCCGCCCTGCCCTGCACGCGTGAGCGCATGAGCACCGACACTCCGCCGTCACCGGGCCGCGAGCGCCCGCTCGACCGCCTGCGCGTGCTCGCGAAGCAGGACGTGCTGATCACGCCCGGCCTGCGGCACATCGAGGGCTTCACGTTCGAGGGCCTGCTGACGTTCCTCTGGCACGGCGACCCGACCAACGAGCGCGTCGTGCTGATGTGTGGCGGCGCGCTCGGCGGCCTCCTCGGCCCGGCCGAGGCGCTCTACCACGAGCTCGGCGAGACGTTCGCCGCCGCCGGCATCGGCACCATCCGCGTCGGCTACCGCAAACCGAACGACCTCGACGCCTGCGTCCTCGACGTCGCGGGTGCCGCCGATCTGGCGCACCGCAACGGCGCGCGGCGCTTCGTCGTCATGGGCCATTCCTTCGGCGGCGCGGTGGCGGTGAACGCCGGCATCGCGCTGCGCCCGATGGTGGCGGGCGTCGTCACGCTGTCGACGCAGTCGGCGGGCTGCGAGGGCGCCGCCGGCCTGCGCGGGCGCCCCCTCCTTCTCCTGCACGGCGACCGCGACGAGCTGCTGCCCGTGATGGCGAGCCAGGCCGTGCAGGCGCTCGCCGGCACGGGCGAGGTGGTCGTCCTGCCCGGCGCCGGTCACCTGCTGGTCGAGGCGGCCGGCGATCTGCGCACGCGGCTCGGCCAATGGATTCCCGACGTGCTGTCGCGCCCGCTCACGGGAGACGCCGATGTCTAGGGCGCGTCGCGTGACGTTCGAGGTCGGACCGCTCACCCTGGTGGGCGACGCGTGGGGCGATCCCGCTGCCGCGGCCGTCCTGCTGCTGCACGGCGGCGGTCAGACGCGGCACGCCTGGGGCGGCACCGCGGCCGCGCTCGCCGCCGCGGGACGCCACGCCGTCACCGTCGACCTGCGGGGGCACGGGGACAGCACGTGGGATCCGGACGGCGACTACACCATCGACGCCTTCGCGCGCGACCTGCGCGCGATCGCGGCGACCTTCCCCCGGAAACCCGCCGTCGTCGGCGCCTCGCTCGGCGGTCTCGCCACGCTCGTCGCGCAGGGCGAAGGCGACGACCCGCCGGCGTCGGCCGTCGTGCTGGTCGACATCGCGCCGCGCGTCGATCAGGCCGGTGTGGGGCGCATCATCGGCTTCATGACCGGCAACCCCGACGGCTTCGCGTCGCTCGAGGACGCGGCGGACGCGGTCGCGGGCTACATGGTGCACCGTCCCCGCCCGAAGGATCTCGACGGCCTGCGCAAGAACCTGCGCCTCGGCGAGGACGGCCGCTATCGCTGGCACTGGGACCCGCGCCTCATCCGCGGCGACAAGCGACCGAGCGCCACGCAGCAACCCCACCGGCTCGAGGCCGCCGCGGCCGCCGTCGACGTGCCGATGCTGCTGGTGCGCGGCCGCATGAGCGACGTCGTCAGCGAGGAGGGCGCGCGCGCCTTTCTCGCGGTGGCGCCGCGGGCCCGCTACGTCGACGTGTCGGGTGCCGGCCACATGGTGGCCGGCGATCGCAACGACGCCTTCAGCGACGCCGTGGTCCGCTTCCTCGCCGACGCTTCGCTATGAGCGAGGACGAGGAGCCGGTCGTCGTGCCGATCGAGGACGCCCTCGATCTGCACCCGTTCGCCCCCGCCGATATCCCGTCCGTCGTGGAGGCGTACATCGACGCCGCGCACGAGGCCGGCTTCCGGGAGGTGCGCCTCATCCACGGGCGCGGCATCGGCGTCCAGCGTGCCCGCGTCCAGGCCACGCTCGGTCGGCTGCCGCAGGTGGCGGCGTTCCGCGACGCGCCACCCGAGCGGGGTGGCCTCGGCGCGACGCTCGCCATCCTGCGACCACGCTGACGTCAGCGGTGGGCCGGGTAGCCGCGCCAGCCACGGCCACCACCGTAGTAGCCACGTCCACCGTAGTACCCGCGACGATAGCCGCCGCCGTACCCGTAGCCCCGGTATCCGTAGCCGCCGCCGTAGCCGCCGTAGTACGCCGGCACGCCGTACCCATAGCCGTAGCCGTAGACCGGTGCCGGCGCATAGACGACCGGCGGGGGCGCGACGTACACCGGGGCCGGATAGACCGGCGCGAAGAACGGTATCCCGAAGCCGAACGAGAAGTTCACCCCTGCCTCGGCAGGCGATGCCGCCAGTCCCGCCACCAGCCCGAGCGCTGCGAGCGCCAACAGAGTCTTCTTCATGCGACACCTCCGACGAGACGGAACACGTGTCGCGCGATGTGGTTACCGCAGCTTGTCGACCAGCGCCGACAGATCACGCTCGACCTCCGGCGTCTGCCCGCCGAGCTCGAGGAAGCGCGCCATGCGACGGCGGGCTGCGGGCGTCGCCACCGCCTGGTTGAAGCAGTGGGCCTCCTCGAGGAGGCCGTCGAGCGTCGGCAGCTCGGCGGCATTCACTGCCGTCTTGGCGAGCGCGATGGCCTCGGCGGGAAACGACGCGATCCGGCGCGCCAGGCGCTCGACGAACGGTCCGAGCTCGTCCGGGGGGAGTGCCCGATTGAGGTATCCCCAGCGCTCGGCGAGATCGGCCGGGACGTCGTCGCACCCGAGGATGATCTCGAGCGCGCGCGCCCGGCCCACCAGTCGGGGCAGGCGCTGCGTACCGCTGCCGCCGGGGATGATGCCGAGCGCCACCTCGGGCTGCGCCAGCACCGTGCGGCCGTAGGTCCCGAAACGCATGTCGAGCGAGAGCAGCAGCTCGCTGCCGCCGCCGCGTGCCCGACCGTCGATCTTGCCGATGGTGGCCTTCGGCATGGTGCGGAAGCGGTCCACCATGGCGTGGAAGAAGCCCAGCGCCACCGGCTTGGGCGGCACCTCGGTGGGCAGCGTCTGGATGAGCTCGACGTCGGCGTGCGCGATGAAGAACTCGGGGTTGGCGCTCTGCAGCACGACCACCCGCACGGCGTCGTCCGACTCCAGCGCCGCACCGACCGACATCAGGTCGCCGATGAGCGCCATGTCGAGCAGGTTCAGGGGTGGATGGTCGATGGTGACCCACGCCACCCCGTCCTCGATCGCGACGCGCAGGCACTCGTACGACATCACACCTTGATCCAGACGCTCTTCACCTGCGTGTAGAGGTCGAGGGCGTAGCGACCGAGCTCGCGGCCGTAGCCGCTCTGCTTGTAGCCACCGAACGGCGTGATCGGGTTGAAGACGTTGTAGCAGTTCACCCACACCGTGCCCGCGCGCAGCGCGCGCGCCACCCGGTGCGCCTTGCCGACGTCGCGCGTCCACACGCCGGCGGCGAGCCCGTAGAGCGAGTCGTTGCCCTGGAAGACGGCGTCGTGCTCGTCCTTGAACGGGATCACGGACACCACCGGCCCGAAGATCTCCTCGCGCGCGATGCGCATGTCGTTGCGCACGCCGGTGAACACCGTCGGCTTCACGAAGTAGCCGCCCTCGAGCCCCGGCGCCATGTTGCGCTCGCCGCCGGTCAGCGCGCGCGCACCCTCCTTCTTGCCGATGTCGAGGTAGCCGGTGACGCGGTCGAGCTGCTCCTGGCTGACGAGCGGCCCCACCTGCACGCCCGGCTCGAGGCCGTTGCCCTGCTTCATGCCGGACGCCGCTTTCGCGACCGCGTCGGCGAACTGGTCGTGCAGCTTCTCCTCGACGAAGAGCCGCGTGCCGGCGCAGCACACCTCGCCCTGGTTGAAGAACACGCCGGTGAGGGCACCCGCCACCGCGTCCTCGACGCTGGCGTCGGCGAAGACGATGTTCGGCGACTTGCCGCCCAGCTCGAGCGACACGCGCTTCAGCGTGGCGGCGCTCTCGCGGTGGATCTCCTTGCCGACGTCGGTCGAGCCGGTGAACGCCACCTTGTCGATGAGCGGATGCCGGACGATGGCGCCGCCCGCCGTCGGCCCGAAGCCGGGGACGATGTTGACCACGCCCGGCGGTACGCCCGCCTCGAGCAGCAGCTCGCCGAGGCGCAGCGCCGTCAGCGGCGTCTGCTCGGCGGGCTTCAGCACCACGGTGTTGCCGCACGCGAGCGCCGGGCCGAGCTTCCACGCCGCCATCAGCAGCGGGAAGTTCCACGGAATGACCTGGCCGCAGACGCCCACCGGCTCGCGGAGCGTGAAGTTGAAGAACGCGTGGTCGGACGGGTTGGTCTCGCCGTAGAGCTTGTTCACCCAGCCGGCGTAGTAGCGGAAGGTGTCGGCGGCGGCGGGAATGTCGACATTCTGGGTCTCGAACATCGACTTGCCGTTGTCGAGCGTCTCGAGCTGCGCCAGCTCGAGCGCGTTCGCCTCGATGAGGTCGGCGACGCGCAGCATGATCTTCTGCCGCTCCGACGGCCCCATCGTCGGCCAGGGGCCGTCGTCGAACGCCTTCCGCGCCGCGCGCGCCGCACGATCGACGTCCTCGGCGTCGCCCTCGGCGACCCGCGCCAGGACGGCGCCGGTGGCGGGGTTCACCGTCTCGAAGTGCTTCCCGGACGCGGCTTCCACCCACTTGCCGTCGATCAGCATCTTGCGGACCGTGGCTCCGACGAAGCGCTCGACCGTCGGCTCGACTCGCGCGGCGACACCCATGGCGGTTCCCTCCCTGCCCGGCACGTAGCACCGGCCGGAGAAGATGGTCAACGCCGGTTCGACGCGCGCTCAGTAGGCGAGCTTCAGCCCCGGGCGCGCCCACTCCGTGGCGAACAGCTTGCCGGTCCCCGAGCACGTGATGAACGCCGTGCGCAGGTCGTCGCCGCCGAAGCAGATGTTCGTGGTGAGCGGATCGGGCGCGGCCACGTGTTCGACGATGGTGCCGTCGGGCGCGATGACGGTGATGCCACCGTTCACCAGCGTCGCGGCGCAGACGTTGCCGGCACCGTCCACCGCGAGCGAGTCGAGGAGCTGGAAGCCGGGGAGCCCGGCCAGCAGCGAGCCACCGCCCGGCGCCAGCGGCATCGAGCCGTCGAGGTGTCCCGGGGACGTCACGTTCCACGTCCACACGCGACCGGTGAACGTCTCCGCGACGTAGAGATGCGTGCCGTCGGGCGACAGGCCGACGCCGTTCGGTGACTCGAGCGGGAACACCACCTCGCGGATCGAGGAGCCGTCGGCGGCGGCGTAGTAGAGGCCGGTGCGATCGCGCTCGCGCTCGCGCATCTTGCCGTGGTCGGTGAACCAGAAGCCGCCGTGGCCGTCGAAGACCAGGTCGTTCGGGCCGCGCAGCGGATGACCGTCGCACTGCGTGTAGAGGACTTCGACCGCGCCCGTCGCCAGGTCGACGCGCTCGATGCGGCCACCGCTGTAGTCGGGCGGCTGCCCGCCCGGCACCGTGAGCCCGGCCATGTCGTGCCATTCGAAGCCGCCATTGTTGCAGACGTAGACCTTGCCGTCGGGGCCGATGGCGGCGCCGTTCGGCCCGCCGCCGAGCTCGGCGACGACCGTGATCGTGCCGGTGGGTGAGACGCGCGACAGGGTGCCGCGCTTGATCTCCACCAGGAGGACGCTGCCGTCGGGCATGGCGACGGGACCTTCGGGGAACTCGAGGCCACTGGCGATCTCGCGCATGCGGCGACGGCTAGCACGAGCCGCGGGAGCGCGCCTAGCCTTGACCGCGACGACGACGGCGACCGACACTCGGCCGCATGTCCCACACCACCCTCGCCGTCGAGCACGACGGCCCGATCACGCGCGTCTGGCTCGACCGTCCGGCGAAGCTGAACGCGCTCAACCCCACCGCGCTCGAGGAGATCGTCGCCGTCTTCGACGGACTGCAGCAACGCTTCGAGACGCAGGTCGTCGTCCTCGGCGGTCGCGGGCGCGCCTTCTGCGCCGGCGCCGATCGCACCGATCCGCCGGCCCGCCTCGCCCGCGGCTCGGGTGCCGGGGCACGCGAGCGCCGGTGGGTGTCGCAGCTCGGGCGGCGCGCGCTCGAAGCCATCGAGCGGTGCGAGGCCATCACCATCGCGCGGCTCCACGGGCACGTCATCGGTGGTGGAGTCGTCCTGGCGATGGCGTGCGACTTCCGGCTCGCGGCGGCGAGCGCCCGCCTCCACGTTCCCGAGGTCGACCTCGGCATCCCGCTCACCTGGGGCGCGGTGCCGCGCCTGATCCGCGAGCTCGGCATGGCGCGCGCGAAGGAGGTCGTGCTCCTCTGCGATCGCATCGACGCCGCGCGTGCCGAGCGCCTCGGCCTCCTGAACGCCGTCGTCGACGACGCCGCCCTCGACGCCACCGTCGACGACTGGGCCCGTCGCCTCGCCGCCAAGCCGCCGTGGGCGGTGCACATGACGAAGACGCAGTTCCAGGCGTACGGACGGACCACCGTCACCGGCGACGTCACCGCCACCGACGGCGACCTGCTGGCGGCGGCGACGGCGGAGGATCCGAGCCGGTTCATGATGCCGGGCAAAGGCTGAGGCCCGCGCCCGATGGTCGTGGAATGATCGTGCGCGCCGGCATGCTCGCGTGAATGCGCCATCCCCGACGTCCAGACCGACCCCGAACCACAGCGCAACCCATGAGACTAGCTCATCTTTCTTGCGGCCGTGCGGCCCACGGCGGCATGGGGCTTGCTCCGTTGCCCTGGCATATGCCGACGGCCGCATCGCGCACCCTCTTCGCCCTGGTCGTGATCGCGTCCTCGTTGGCCTCGCCGGCATCCGCCGCCGTCGACCCGACCGCCGCGCTGGTGTGCCGGCACGCCAAGCTGCTCCGGCAGGACAGCGCCCCGGCCCGCACGCTCCGCCCGGCGATCGCCGTCGAGGAGAACGGCGAGCAGCAGACGCTCCGGCTCGGTCGCACGCGCACGATCTGCCTACCTGCCGTCGACCAGGGCGACGCCCCGGCCCTCACTGCCGCCCTCGCCGCGTGGGAGGTCCGCCAGCGCCACGGCACGACGCTGCCCGGCGACCGCTCGG
This sequence comes from uncultured Binatia bacterium (SeqCode), assembly GCA_964404165.1. Taxonomy (GTDB): domain Bacteria; phylum Desulfobacterota; class Binatia; order DP-6; family DP-6; genus DASYLJ01. The sequence continues at coordinate 137,578 of CAYOIZ010000002.1, forward strand.
GCGAGACCATCGACCTCGAGACCCGCTTCGGCAGCGTCGACGCCCGGCTGTCGTCGCTCACGCGCGCGCTCGTCACCGCCTCGGCCGCGCCCGGCACCGGAGGCGCCCCGCCCCTCACGGCATCTGGCGTCGAGCTCCTCTGTCACGGGCTGCGCACGACGGGGGCGGGCCCGGGCCGTCTGGTGCTGACGACGGCGTTCGGGACCCACGACCTGCGCATCGAGCGTCCGCGTCGGTTCTGCGACGCCGCCAGCCTCCCCGACTACGTCTGCCATCGCGCGCGCACGCAGCGTGGCAGCGCGGCACCCCGCGGCGACCTCGTCTCCATCACCACGACGTTCGGCCCCGCCGTGCTGCGTCTCGGCCCGGTCGCCGAGGTATGCGTCCCGACGGTACGCGGCACCGAGCCACCGCCGTTCGCGCTCCGCGTCGAGCCCGCGGACCAGCACGTCGAATGGCATCAGACGGCCGACGTCCGCGCCTTCGCCGACTACCCCGACGGCCACAGCGAGGAGATCACCGCCCAGGTCGCGTGGAGCGCCGGCGACGCCACGATCGCCGGGCTGCTCGACGATGCTCCCGTGCCGGGACGCTTCGTCGGACGCGAGCCCGGCTCGACGACGATCGTCGCAACCGACCCGACCACGGGTGCGCAGGGCGAGGCGATGCTCACCGTCGACTGGACGCTGCAACGCATCGACGTCCAGCCGAAGCAGCTCAATCGCGTCGTCGGCGAGTCGCAGTCGTTCACCGCCATCGGCACGTTCGCGAGCGGCGCCACGCTGAACGTCACCGGACGCGTCGCGTGGTCGACCGGTGACCAGGCGGTGGCCACGGCGGCGGCCCCCGGCGCGCCGTCGCCCAGCCGCATCACCGCAGTGGGCTTCGGCACCACCACGGTGTCCGCGTGCGATCCGCTCACGGGCATCTGCTCCAGCGACGACGGTGGCGACGCCAGCCTCGTCGTCCAGGGCGGCCTGCAGTACATCGAGATCAGACCGTCGACCGAGCGCTCCGTGCTTCCCGGTGGCGCCATCCGCTTCACCGCCATCGGCCACTATGCCGACGGCCGCACGAAGAACCTCACGCAGCAGGTCGAGTGGCAGTCGAGCGCCCCCGCCGTCGCGCGCGCCGACAACACCGCCGGCGACCGCAGCCGCATCGACGGCGTCACTCCCGGCATCACCACGATCCGCGCCCGCGACCCACAGACCGGCTTTCAGGCGTTCGGCGTCACGCTCTTCGTGCTGGGTGACCTCTACCGTCTCGCCATCTATCCCTACGACTCGCGGGGTGACGCCGTGCGCGCGCCCGGCTCACGACGGTTCACCGCGATCGGCGAGTACGTCGGCGGCGGCTACCGCAACCTCACGCAGGACGTCGTGTGGCATTCGCGCGACCCGCAGATCGGCACCGCGCCGAACGCCGCGAACGACCGCAGCCGCATCGACTCGGCCGGCAGCCCGGGACAGGCCCGCATCTGGGCCGAGGACCCGACCACCGGGATCGCATCGGACGACGCCATCTTCCGCGTCCTCGGCGATCTGACGGCGCTCGACGTCCGTACCGACACGCGGCGCCCGGCGCCTTTCAACCGGGTGCCGGTGGGCGGCATGATCCCGCTGTTCGTGTCCGGCACGTTCTCGACCGGCGAGCGGCTCAACTTCGCGCGCTTCTTCCCCGGCGGCTACACCATCGTCTCGAGCGACCCGTCGCTCGCCGAGGTCGTCGACGGCGACGCCGTGCGCGGCGTCGCCTCGGGCGTCGTCCAGCTGCGGGCCATCGACACGGCGTCGGGCTTCGAGGGCGCGCCGTTCGAGGTACTCGTGCAGGGCGCGCTCGAGCGCCTCGAGGTGCATCCGTTCGTCACCGTGCTGCCGGTGGGTGCCAGCACCTCCGTGCAGATCTTCGGGCACTTCACGCCGGGCATCCGGCTGCCCTTCTTCGGACCGCTGACGGCGACGTCGTCCGACGAGGGCATCGCCGTGGTCGGGCCCGGCCCCCGCAACTTCCGCCTCGTCACCGGCACGGGACCCGGTACGGCCACCATCGCGGTCACCGACCCGGCCACCGGCGTCAGCTCCACCGATACCGGCGACGACGCCACCATCACGTTCTTCCCGGGCGGGCCGCCGGTCTCCGTCGCCGTCACACCGCCGGTGTCGACGCTGCCGGTCGACGGCTTCGACGACTTCACCGCCGTGGCCACCTACGCCAACGGGCAGACCCTGAACGTCACCCAGCTCGCCTTCTGGGAATCGAGCGCACCGGCGGTCGCCGAGGTCGTGGGCCTCCGGCCGACGGGCCTGAGCCGCACCATCGGGCGCAGCGCCGGCGTGGCCAACATCTCCGCGACCTACCGGGGCGTCAGCTCGACCAGCAGCGGCCAGGACGGCATCGCCGTCGTCAGCGACGCGCTCGGCCTCACGGTGCTCGGCACCGCCGATCCGCTCGCCGTCGGCGCGAGCCGCGAGCTGCGCGCCACCGCGCTGCTCGCCAGCGGCCGCGTCCTGAACGTCACGAAGATGCTCGAGTGGCGCTCGCTCGACGCCGGCATCGCGGAGTTCTTCGACGACGAGGCGCCGAACACCGTCACCGGGCTCGCCGCGGGCGTGGTCGACCTCGACGTCGGGCTGCCGGGCAGCGCCGTCCGCACCACCGTGCAGCTCACGGTGATCGACGAGCCGATCACCACCACCACCACGACCACGTCCGTCAGCACCACCACCACGACGACGATCGCCGTACTGCCGCTACGCATCGTCCCCGCCGCGCAGACCGTCGACTTCGGCCAGACGGCGCGCTACCGCGCCATACGTGGCAGCGCCGACGTGAGCGACGCCGTCACGTGGGCCGTCGACGACGCCGCCGTGGCGAGCGGCGACGGCGGCGCCCTCACCGCCACCGATCCGGGCACGACCGCGGTGCGCGTCCTCGATCCCGGCACCGGCGACGTCGCCGCCGCCTCGCTCGACGTCGAGTGGTCGCTGCGCAGCGTCGCGCTCTGGCCCCGCCAGGCGAACCGCGCCGTCGGCGACTGGGAACGCTTCACCGCGCTCGGCACGTTCCGTCGCGGCGGCACCGCCGTCATCACCGACCGCCTGCGGTACGCCGTCGCCGACCCCACCGTCGCTGCGCTGCAGAGCGGCGTCGACACCCCGAGCGAGGTGATGGCACTGCGCGAGGGGCGCACCACGATCTCGGCCTGCGACCCGCTGACGCACGTCTGCTCCGAGAGCACCGGCGGCAACGCCCTCCTGCTCGTCGGCGGAGGCCTGCAGGCGATCACCGTCACGCCCGGCGCGACGGTCACGCATTTCGCCGGCGAGTCGGAGCAGTACACGGCGATCGGACACTTCGCCGACGGCAGCACGCAGGACCTGACGACGACCGTGACGTGGGCCGTGAGCGATGCGGCGGTGGCGCGGGCCAGCAACGTCGACGGCACGCGCGGCCGCGTCTACGCGCTGTCGCCGGGCAATGCGGACGTCACGGCCACCGATCCCGAGACCGGCATCACGTCGACGGGACTGCACTGGTTCACGACGCTCGGCGGACTGCAGTCGATCGTCGTCTCGCCGACCGGGTACCTCGAGGCGGGGACATCCGCGCACCTGCGGGCGTTCGGCATCTTCGAGGGCGGGACGCGCGACTTCTCCGAGCTGGTCACGTGGGAGACGGACGACGCGCAGGTCGTCGCCGCCACCAACCCGCCGGGCGATCGCAACCGCGTCGACGCCGTGACGCCGGGCACCACCGTCGCACGCGCGCGGCTGGCGTCGGCGGGCCTGGTCTCGAACGACGTGCCGTTGTCGGTCTTCGGCGGCATCACGTCGCTCGCCCTGAACCTGCGCAGCGCGACGCGGCTCGGCATCGGCGGCCAGCTCGACGTCTCGGTCACCGGCACGTTCGACGCACCGGGATTCTTCTACGCCGAGTCGCTGACGCGGACGGGGCGTGCGTACGATCTGGTGTCGGACGATCCCGCCATTCTCGAGGTGGTCGACCAGCGCACGATACGCGGCGTGTCGGGCGGCATCGCCCACCTGACGGCAACCGACCCGGTGAGCGGCGTCACGTCGCCGCCGGTGACGATCACCGTCCAGGGCGTGCTCGAGCGCATCACGCTGTCACCCGCGGGCATCGTGCGCGCCCTGGGCGAGAAGCAGTCGTTCACCGCCACCGGCCATTACACGCCGGCGCTGACCGGCCTGCTGACGCAGCAGGTGGAATGGCATTCGAGCGACGAGTCGGTCGCCATCGCGCTCAACACGCTGGGCAACCGGAGCCAGGTGGTCATGGTGGGTCCGGGCACGGCGACCATCTCCGCCACCGATCCCGTGACCGGCATCAGCAGCACCGATTCCGGCGGCGACGTCACCGTCACCGTGCGTCCCGGCATGCTCGACCGCATCGTCGTGTCGCCGCCGTTCGTCCGTCGCACGACGCTCCAGGACGAGGAGTTCACCGCGACGGGCTACTACCCAGACGGCAGCAGCATCAACGTCACGCAACAGGTCGAGTGGACGACGAGCGATTCCTCGGTGGCGGGCGCCTTCGGGCCGCCGAATCGCCGCAGCCTGTTCCAGGCGACCGGCCCCGGCGTCGCCGTCATCGGCGCCGTGCACCCGCAGGGCGTGCGGTCCAGCGACTCTGGACACGACGCCATCATGGAGGTCGACCAGGTCGTCTCCCTGCAGATGACGCCGGCGCAGCGGTTCCTGGCCCCCGGCCAGTCGGCGCAGTTCACGGTGCGCGCGACGATGGCGAGCGGCGCCGTCGTCAATGTCACCCAGGACGCGAGCTACTTCACGGCGTCGCCCGTCCTGTCGGTTCCCGACGCGCCGCCGCGACGCAGTGAGGTCGTGGCGGTGGCGCCGGGCCAGGGGAAGGTCTTCGCGAGCTACGGCTTCCGCGGTGCCGCGGCCACCGTCACCGTCGTCGGCAGCTCGCCGAGCGGCGCCTTCCTCGACTGAGGCGTCACTCCATCAGCGTGCCCGGCGTGCAGTAGAGCTTGCTGCGGTCGCCGCGCACGTCGTGCGCGCCGAACTCGTCCGCCATCCGGCGTGCGGTGATCTCGCGAGGACACCGCACCGCGTAGCAGAGCCACTCGTCCGACGACGGCGCCGGTGGTGACGGCTCGCCAGGCGCGATCGCCACCGCCGCCCGGCAGATCATCTTCGCCGGCAGCACGACCAGGCAGTCGAGCTGGTCGCCGTCCATCGTGATGGTCCGGAACACCGCACCGCGCGCCGACTCGTCGCGCACCCCGACACAGTGCATCCCCGGCACCTGCGCCCATCCCGTGGCGGCAACCAGCACCATGAACCCGCTGACGAGGCGTCGCATGCCCAGACCGTCGCACGCCCACCCCCCTCCCCACGACCCGCAAACAGGTGGCCCTGCATCCCGGATCAGGTGAGCATCGAAGAATGCATGTCCCTACCCTACGACAATAGCGCAACGTCCCGAGCGGACGGGGGGCGCGGGGCCGTGCGGGCCTCCGACCGAGCGAGTCGGGAGCATGCGGGTGGGGAAAGGGGCGGCGTGGTGCCATGCGAGCGTCGAGCGAATCGGAGGTCCGCACGGCCCCGCGCCCCCCGTCCGCTCGCGACGTCACCGCCTGAAGCGCCGGATCAGTACGGCCACGACGACGACGATGATCACCGCCCCGAGCAGCCACAGCTCCACGCGCCGCACCTCGCCGAGCATCGCTTCCGCGCTCTGGCTGCCCGCCCATCCGAGCGACACCAACGCCACCGCCCAGACCGTCGACGCGGGCGCGTCGAGCAGGAGGAAGCGATGGACGGGCAGCTGCTGGCTCCCCCAGAACAGCATCGACATGACGCGCGTCCCCCAGATGGGCCGCGCCAGGAGGAGCTGGCGATCGCCGAACCGTGCCGCGAGTCGCTCCACCGTCGGACCGACGCGACGGTAGACGTCGGTCGCCCGGATCGTGGCCGCGCTGCGGCGCCCGATGGCGAACCAGACCGCATCCCCAGCGAGCCCGCCGAGCGACGACGCGATCACCGCCGTCACCGGCTCCATGAGACCCAGGTGCGCCACGACCCCGCCCAGCACCAGGGCCAGATCGCCCTCGACGGCGGCGCCGAAGAAGACCGCGATCGGTCCGAAGCGGATCAGCAGCGCCTCCACGGGTTCGCCGCCTATACCCACTGCAGTGGCGGCGGGCCAGCAGACGCCGTGCGTCCTGCGTGTCGCCCCACTTGCATGAAGGTACGGAAGGTCCACCGTCGGAGACGTGTGGACGGGCTCGACGGTCGTGCCCGGCTGACACGCCGGTGACGGCCGCGGCATCTACCCGACGCCCGCCAAGGAGGAGAAACTCCCATGAAGCGCTTCGTCATCGCGACCGCCCTGCTGCTCCTGCCCGCCGCCGCGTCGTTCGCCGCACCCTGCGAGCGCGTCGGCTCCCAGATCGTGTGCGACTGGAGCTCGATGACCATGAGCCTCGGTACGCAGACCGACGCCGACCAGCCGATGTGGCCGATCCAGTCGTTCAGCGGCCGCGACGCGATGCTCGTCCCGCCGCCGCCCTCGCGTCCGGGCGTCGCCGTCGGCTTCCAGAGCTTCTCGAACGACCCGCTGGACTGTCGGTCGATCGGAAACGAGACCTATTGTTACTAGCGCCGCCCGAGACCTTGTCTCGGGCGGGGGCGGCGCGGGGCGGGCGTGTACGCGCGACCTTGGTGTCGCGGCCGGCGAAGCCGGCGCTCCATGGGGGTACGCCCGTTCAGGACTTGGCGGGTTCCCAGATCGGGAGCGTCACGCGGTCGGTCAGGCGTTTGAAGACCACCTGAACCGGGAGGCCGAAGCGCATGTCTTCCGGTTTGGTGCCGACCATGTGGCCGACGATGCGGGGGCCTTCGGCGAGCTCGACCACCACCATGATGTGGGGGAGCAGGTGGCTCAGGGCCGGGAGGAACGGGGCGTGGGCCACCACGTAGGTGTGGACGATGCCGGTGCCCTTGGCTTCGATCCATTCCAGGCGGTTGCCGCCCTTCCAGTAGAGCGGCTTCGGCGGCCAGTGCATGGCGCCCGTCGTGCGGTCGCGCTGCTGCATCAGCTTGCCGTCGCGTGCGCCGTCCCAGAACGGACGCATGATCGGGTCGTCGACGTCGGGCAACGGGTACTCGGGGTGGAGGTGCTCCTCGGTGATGAATCGCATCACTCCCCCCGGAAGACGACGGCGCTCGTCGCCACGCCCGACGCGCCCGTGACCAGCGTCGCTTTGCAGTCCGGCACCTGGTTCGTCGACGTGCCGCGGATCTGGCGCACGCCCTCCAGCAGCAGGTTGAAGCCGTGCACGTACGCCTCCGACAATCCGCCGCCCGACGTCAGCACCGGCAGCGCGCCGCCGAGCTCGATGCGGCCACCCTCGGTGAAGGGCCCGCCCTCGCCGCGCTTGCAGAAGCCGTAGTCCTCGAGGCCCATCACCACGAGCGGCGTGAAGGCGTCGTATATCTGCGCGCAGTCCATGTCGGCGGGCTTCAGCTGCGAGCGTTCCCACAGCAGCTTTGCGCACCACACCGCCGTCGTGTCCATCTCGGGCGAGTTGTTGTAGTTGGCGAGATGCACGGGGTTCGGCCCCGACGCCTGCGCCACCGAGTGCACCAGCACCGGCTTCCGCCGCAGATCACGCGCGCGCTCGACGCTGGTGACGACGCATGCCAGCGCGCCGTCGGTCTCGAGGCAGCAGTCGTAGAGATGGAGCGGGTAGCCGATGACGCGCGCCGCGAGGTACGTCGCCATGTCGAGCGGCCGGTCGCGCATCATCGCGTCGGGGTTGCGGTTGGCGTGCTTGCGCGCGGCGATGGCGACGTTGCCGAGGTGCTCCCGCGTCGTCCCGTACTGGTGCATGTGGCGGTGGGCCCACATGCCGATGACATCGACGGGTCGGATGAGCCCCCACGGCGTGTGCAGCGCCTTGTCGTCGCGCACGACGCCGCGTTCCTGCGACCACGGCCGCGACGTCTTGGCGCCGCGGTTGCGCGCGCGGTGGCAGACGACCGTGGTGGCCATGCCGGACGCGATCGCCGCCGCCGCGTGCATGATCGTGGCGCTCGAGGCGCCGCCACCGTACGAGATCTTGTCCCACCAGGTGAGCTGGCGGACGCCGAGGCGGCGCGCGATGGAGACCTCGTGTGTGGCCTCCATCTCCAGCATCGACATGCCGTCGACGTCCTCGGCCTCGAGGCCGGCGTCGTCCAGGGCGAGCTGGATGGCCTCGACGGCGGTGTCGCCGATGGGGCGGCCGATGTCCTTGGCGTACGGCAGGTGCCCGATGCCGACCACGGCGACACGGTCCTGGATGCGGCGGAACAGATCGGAATCGAGGGAGTCGGCCACGACCGGCCGGGGTTAGCACGCGGCTCCGCGACGGCACAAACCCGACGGTCGCGCGTCGGCGAAACCCATGCTCTAACGAGACTCGTGCCCCGTCCGCCGGCGAGACCGCTCACCCACAGCCTCGTAGGCCTCATCCTGACGGGCGCCCTCGCGGCCGGCTGCGGCGGGGACGCCGCCGACGCCACCGCGCGCGACGAGCCGGCACCCGCCCGCAAGGTCCGCATGGCGCAGAGCGTGGCCGGCACCCTGCCCCGCACCATTCCCGCCACCGGCACGCTCGCGGCCGAGGACGAGGTGGTCCTCAACACCAAGGTCGCCGGACGCCTCGACCAGCTGCCGGTCGACATCGGCACCGCGGTCCGCACCGGCGACACCGTCGCCATCCTCGACCTCACCGACTTCCAGCTCCGCGTGCAGCAGGCGCAGACGGCCCTGGAGCAGGCCCGCTCGCGGCTCGGCGTCCCGCTCGACGGCTCGGGCGACGACGTGGCCCCGGCGCAGACCGCGCTCGCGCGGCAGACGCACGCGGTGCTCGAGCAGGCCCGCCTGCAGCGCACGCGGCTCACCGACCTGTGGAAGGAAGGCATCCTGTCGCGCGCCGAGCTCGACGCCGCCGAAGCCGACTACCGCGTCGCCGAGGCGCGCGCGCAGGAGTCGATCGAAGAGGTCGGGAACCGCCGCGCCCTGGTCGCAGAGCGCAAGACGCAGCTCAGCATCGCCCAGCAGCAGCTCGCCGACGCCACGCTGCGCGCACCGTTCGACGGCGTCGTGCGCGAGCGGCACCTGTCGGTGGGCCGCTTCCTCGCCGTCGGCGAGCCCGTCGTCACCATCGTGCGCATGCATCCCCTCCGGCTCCGGCTGCCGGTGCCCGAGCGCGAAGCGGCCAGCGTGCAGATGGGCCAACGCGTCGAGCTGCGGGCCGAAGGCTCGGAGGCGGTGTACGGCGGTACCGTCGTGCGCCTCAGCCCGTCGGTCGACGAGACCACGCGCACGCTCCTGGTCGAGGCCGAGGTGCCGAATCCCGAGCACGCGCTGCGACCGGGCGCGTTCGCGAGCGCCGAGATCGTCGTGCAGCCCGCCGAGGAGGCGGTGCTGATCCCCGCCGGCGCCGTGGTGGCGTTCGCCGGCGTCACCAAGGTGCTGACGGTGACGAACGGCAAGATCGTCGAAGCGCGCGTGCGCACCGGGCGTCGCCGTGGCGACCAGATCGAGATCCTCGACGGCCTCGCCGCAGGCACGCCCATCGTCGCCGAGCCCGGCAGCCTCACCGCCGGGCAGGCGGTCGCACCGGAAGGCTGAGTGCAGAAGCTCGCCGAGGTCTGCATCCGGCGGCCGGTCTTCGCCGCCATGCTCATCCTGGCCCTCGTGGTCGTGGGATGGACGGCCTACCTCCAGCTCGGCGTCGATCGTTTTCCCACCGTCGACCTACCCCAGGTCCGCGTCCGCGTCACGCTCCCCGGCGCCTCGCCCGAGGAGCTCGAGACCGAGGTCGCGCAGCGCCTCGAGGAAGCGGTGAACTCGGTCGAGGGACTGTCGGAGCTGCGCTCGATCTCGGGCCAGGGGTCGTCGTTCATCGCCGCCACCTTCGACCTCGAGCGCGACATCGACGTCGCGGCGCAGGACGTCCGCGATCGGGTGCAGACGGCGCTGCGCGACCTGCCTCCGGAGCTCGATCCGCCCACGGTGCTCAAGTTCGACAACGACTCGTCGCCCGTCCTGACGGTGGCCGTCTCGTCCGACCGCCCGCTCCGCGAGCTCACCGATCTCGCCGAGCGCGTCGTCAAGGTGCAGCTCGAACGCGCCCGCGGTGTTGGCGAGGTGACGGTGGTCGGGGGGCTCGAGCGCGCCATCAACATCTGGGTGGACGCCAACCGCCTCACCGCGCACCAGCTGCCCGTCACCGCGGTGCGCGACGCCGTGCTGCGCCAGAACAGCAACACCCCGGGCGGCAACGTCACCACGCCGACGGCCGAGAAGAGCCTCCGCACCATGGGCCGCTTCGCCGACCCATCGGGCTTCGACGGCATGGTCATCGCCACCCGCGACGGCACGCCGGTGCGCGTGCGCGACGTCGGCTGGGCCGAGGACGGCACCAAGGAGCAGCGCTCGATCGCCCGCCTCGACGACGTCGCCACCGTCGTGCTCGAGGTGCGACGCCAGTCGGGCGCCAACACCATCGAGGTGATCGAGGCGGCGAAGCAGAACCTGGAGTCGCTGCGGACGCGGCTCCCCGCCGACGTGCGGCTCGAGGTCATCCGCGACCAGTCGCGCTACATCTACGCCGCCCTGCACGAGATCACCGTCCACCTCGTGCTGGGCAGCGTCCTCGCCTGCCTCGTCGTGCTGGCGTTCATGCGCAGCTGGCGCTCCACCATCATCGCCGGCATCGCCATTCCGGCGTCGGTCATGGCGACGTTCGCGTTCATGTGGCCGCTCGGCTTCACGCTGAACAGCGTCACCATGCTGGCGCTCGTGCTGATGGTCGGTGTCGTCATCGACGACGCCATCGTCGTGCTCGAGAACATCTTCCGCTTCGTCGAGGAGAAGCAGATGGACCCGATGGAGGCGTCGCGCGCCGCGACGGCCGAGATCGGGCTCGCCGTCATGGCCACGACGTTCAGCCTGGTCGTCGTGTTCGTCCCGGTGTCGTTCATGTCGAGCATCTCGGGCCGCTTCCTCTACCAGTTCGGCATCACCGCCGCGGTGGCCATCCTGGTGAGCCTGCTGGTGTCGTTCACGCTGACGCCGATGATGAGCGCGCGCCTGCTGCAGCGCGCCGCCGACGGCAAGAGCCATCACGACTCGCGCGGCGGCCTCTACGCCCGCATGGAGGCGGCCTACATCCGCCTGCTGACGTGGGCGCTGCACCGCCGCCGCCTGGTCGCCGTCTTTGCGTTGATCGTGATGGCGTCGTCGGTGCCGCTCTACGGCGTCATCCGTCAGGAATACATCCCGGGCGACGTCGACGAAGCCGAGTTCGACGTCCAGGTGACGGCGCCCGAGGGCACCAGCATGGCGGCGATGGACGACGCGATGCGCGCCGTCGCGAACGAGATCCGCGCCGTCCCCGGCGTCGAGACCATCCTCGCCACGGTCGGTGGCGGCTTCCTCGGCAACGTCAACGCGGCGAACGCCTATGTCCGCATCGCGCCGCACGAGGTGCGCACGTTCTCGCTCACGCGCCTGCTCCACGGCATCGTCACCCTCGACCCGTTCGAGGCCTTTCGCGGCAACTACAAGCAGCGAGACGTCATGCAGGCGGTCCGCGCGCGCCTGAAGCGCTTCACCGACCTCCGCATCTCGGTCCGCAACCCGCAGTCGTTCAGCCTGGGCGGTGCCCCCGTCGACATCGACTTCAACATCCGCGGCCCGGACCTGAACGCGCTGGCGGAGTACGGCGAGACGCTCCGCACGAAGGTGCTCGCCATCGACGGCATCGCCGACGCCGACACGACGCTGAAGCTCGACAAGCCCGAGCTGCGGGTCGAGATCGACCGCGAACGCGCCGGCGATCTCGGCGTCGCCACCGAGGACATCGCGTCGGCGATGCGGCTCATGGTCGGCGGCGACGACCGCGTGTCGCGCTTCATCGATCCCACCATCAACGAGGACTACGACGTCCAGATCCGGCTGCAGGACGGCGACCGCAACGACCCCGGCACCATCGGCCGGCTCTGGGTGCCGCGCGCGAACGGCGGGCTCGTGCGCCTCGACAGCGTCGCCAAGCTGGCGCCGGCCGACAGCGCCTCGCGCATCGATCGCCTCGACCGCCAACGCGTCACGAGCCTGCGCGCCACCGTCAGTCCGGGCTTCGCCATGGCCGACCGGCTGGAGGCCGTGCGCGCCGCGGCGGCCGACCTCGGCATGCCCGAGACCTACACCACGAGCATCTCGGGACGCGGCCGCGAGCTCGAGCGCACGTTCGGCGAGTTCGTGTGGGCGTTCCTGCTCTCGATCGTGTTCATGTACATGATCCTCGCCGCGCAGTACGAAAGCCTGCTCGATCCCGTCGTCATCCTGCTCTCGCTGCCGCTGGCGGTGCCGTTCGCCCTGCTCTCGCTGTGGCTCGCCGGCAACACGCTGAACCTGTTCTCGGCGCTCGGCATCCTGGTACTCTTCGGCGTCGTCAAGAAGAACTCCATCCTCCAGGTGGACCACATCCGCACGCTGCGCGCGCACGGGCTCGGCCGCGAGGTCGCGATCCTGCAGGGCAGCCGCGATCGCCTGCGCCCCATCCTGATGACCACGCTGACGCTGGTCGCCGGCATGATGCCGCTGGCGCTCGGGACCGGTCCGGGGGCGGAGGAGCGCTACACCATCGCCGTCGTCGTCATCGGCGGGCAGACACTGTCGCTGCTGCTGACGCTGGTGGTGACACCGATCGCATACGCGCTGCTCGACGATGCGCGGGCCGCGATGCCGACGGTCGCGCGCGCGCGGGGTCTGCGCGAACGGGTGCTGGCGGCGTTCGGGCGGTGAGCGGTGGGGTGTGGCGCGGGCTAGGCGACCCGGTCATTCGAGGATACGGATCGGCATCGAGTTCGCGTTGCCGGGCTCGAGCACGTAGCGCTTCACGCGCGGCAGCACGCGCTCGGCGGTCTCGAGGTAGAGCCGTTTCTCGAGCAGCGTCGGCGAGCGATCGTGCTCGACCACGAGGCGCGCGAAGCGGTCGGCGTCGGCCTCGGCCGCCTGCAGGCGCTCGATGCGGAACGACTCGGCCTCGTGCTGCAGCTTCTCCGCCTCGCCGCGCGCGAGCGGGATCGTCGTGTTGGCGTACGACTCGGCGTCCGACACCAGGCGCTCGCGGTCGGCGCGCGCGTCCTGCACGTCCTGGAACGCCTGCAGCACGACCGGCGGCGGATCGACCGACTCGAGATTGACCGAGAGCACCTCGATGCCCACGCCCCAGGCGTCGAGCATGTCCTGCGCCCGCGTGCGGACCTGCTCGCGCAGCACCAGGCGTCCGGTCGTGAGGACGTCGTCGACGGGCATGGCACTCATCGTCTCGGTGTAGGCCGTGCCGACGGCCATGCGCAGCACCCGTTCCGGATCGTCGACACGGAAGAGAAAGCGGACGGGCTCGGCGATGCGCCAGCCCACCTTGCTGCGCAGGTGCAGGATGTTGGTGTCGCCCGACAGCCAGCGACTCTCGACGGGATCGAAGGCGACGGCCTCGCCGCCCCCCTTCGCCGCCTTGAAGCCGAGCCCGAGCGAGAACGTGCGCGTCACCTCGGCCCGATCGACGCGGCCGAGCGGCCACGGCCACCACCAGTGCACGCCGGGCGGCACCGCACCGTCGGTGACGGCGCCGAAGAGGCTCTGCACCGCCACGCTCGTCGGCGGCACCGTGTAGACGCCGGTCGCGAGCCAGCCCGCCACGAGCAGGCACACGACGCCGGCCTGCACGCTCCGTCGCCGGAGCGCGCGATCGAGCCGCGCGCGCCAGCGGCTCATCGCGCCGCGCTCCGCTGCATCGGTGGATGCGGAGCCTCGACGATTCCGCCGGCCGGGGGCCCCTCGAGCAGGCTCTTCATGAGCGGCGAATCGGCCGGCATGACGAGCGTCGTGTCCTTGTCGATGATCTTCTCGTAGGCCTCGAGGGTGCGGACGAACTTGTAGAAGTCGGGATTGGCGCCGAGGGCGTCGGCGTAGATGGTGGCGGCGTCGGCCTCGGCGCGGCCGCGGATCTCGGTGGCCGTGCGATTGGCGTCCGACAGCAGTCGCGACCGCTCGCGGTCGGCCTCGGCGCGGATCTTGAGCGCCTGCTCCTCGCCCTCCGAGCGGAACTGCTTCGCGATGCGCTGCCGCTCGGCCCGCATGCGCTGATAGACGCTGGCCTCGTTCTGCTGCGGGAACGCGAGCCGCTCGAGCCGCAGCGCCACCAGCTCGATGCCGAACTCGCGCGCCGCCGTGGCCCGCACGCGCTGCTCGACACCGGCGACGATCTCGTCGAGCCGCATGTGCGTGGGATCCGTCGATACGAGCGCGTCGAACGGGGCCGCGCCGAAGGCCGATCCCAGCTCCGAGCCGGTCACCGCCGCGAGCCGCTGCTCGGCCGTGTCGCGGACCACGACGGTCTGCAGGAAGCGCAGCGGATCGGCGACGCGCCAGGTGACGAACGAGCGCGCGATGATGTTCTTCTTGTCGAGCGTCAGGTACTCGGTGGCCGGGGGCTCGGTGAGGAGCATGCGCGAATCGATCGTCGTCACCTGATCGATGAGCGGCACGCGGAACTTGAGCCCGGGCTCGGTGTAGGTCCGGATCGGCCGGCCGAGACGTGTCACCACGCTGTACGAGGTCTCGTCGACGACGAACGGCGACAGGAGCGCCAGGCCCACGAGCAGCGCGGCGGCGCCGAGCAGGATGGAGAGCTTGGTCATAGCTGATCGTCTTCCTCGTTGGCGGTCGCGGGCGCGACGGAGGCCCGGGGACGGGCAGCCGGGGCGGTGATCGCCTGCGGTGCCACGGCCGGCGGCACCACCGGCGCGCCGTCGCCGCGGACCCAGAGCTCGTAGCCACGGGGACCGTGCTCGTCGGTGGAGCGGATGACCTTGCGGGCGCCCGCCAGGACGCGCTCCGCGGTCTCGAGATACATGCGCGTCTCGGTGACGCCGGGCGCCGCGGCATACGCCGTGGCCAGGGCCTCGAAGCGCGTCGCGTCGGCATGGGCGGCCGCGAGCCGCTCCATGGAGCGCCCTTCCGCCTCGGCCACGAGGCGCGTGGCATCGCCGCGCGCGACCGCCACCACGCCGGCGGCATACTCGTTGGCCTGGTGGATGGTCGTCAGGCGATCCTCGTGGGCACTGGCGACGTCCCGGAACGCCTCGTGCACGGTCTGCGGCGCGTGCACGTCGAGCAGCCGCACGCCCAGCACCTCGACACCCAGCCGCATGGCATCGGCGTCGGCGCGCACGCGCTCGAGCAGGAACGCCTCGGTCTCGGCGCGATCGCTGGTGTAGAGCCTGTCGATCGGATGCCGGGCGGCGGCGATCACCAGCTGGCCGCGCACGATGGCGGTCAGGACCGCCTGCGGATCCTCGACGCGCAGCTGATACGCCACCGGGTCGTGGGCGCGGAACTGCACCTCGGCACGGAGGTCGAGCAGGTTCTCGTCGGCGGTGACGTAGAGGGGCAGCTCCTTGTCGGGCACGCGCTCGAGGGTCCCCGGCCGCTGCGTGAAGTTGACCGGTCGTTCGCGCACCTGCTCGGTCTGCACGATCGCCACCCGATCGACGATGGGCACGGCGTAGAGCAGCCCGGGCGCGTGCGGCTCGCCGTCGAGCACGCCGAGGCGTTGCACCACCGCGTGGGCACCGGGCGGGACACGGAGGAAGCCGCCGAGGACCGCCGCCACCAGCCAGACGCCCGCGACGCCCCACACCAGCCTGCTGCCGGCGAGGCGGCGCAGCTCGAGGGCCTGCGTCCATTCGCCCGCGGCACGGAAGTTCCCGACCAGCTCGTCGATGCCGCGATGCAACCCGGTGCGCAGGAGCGAGCGCACGAGGAGCCAGGTGAAGAGCAGCGCCCCGATCAGCTTGAGCGGCGCCAGCATGTCGACCGCGTCGGGCTGGTCGACGCGAATCGACTGCGCCAGGTCGGGCATCAGCAGGTCGAGCAGGATACCCGCCGTCATTGCCACGCCCGCGATCGCCCCCAGGTAGATCGGCAGGAGCCCGGGGCCCAGGAAACGGCGCACTGCCGCGATGGTGGCGCCGTTGGTGGCGGGGCCCGCGAGGAGGAACACGAGCGCCGCGCCCGCCGTCGCCCCCTTCGCCACGAATACCGCCGCGAGCGGCGTCGACGCGCTGGCACAGACGTACATCGGCGCCCCGACGAGCACCATCAGCACCATCGACGCGATCGACGACGGCAGATAGCGCTCGAAGAAATCGGGCGGCAGCACCGCGCTCAGAATGCCGGTCATGAGGACGGCGAACGCGAGCCAGAAGGCAATGTCGTCGAACAGATCGACGAAGGCGTAGCGCATGGCCCGTCGCAGCTTCTGGCGCATCGTCTCCGGGGCGACGTCGACCACGGGCGCTGTGGGGATGTGGTCGTGCTCGTGGTCGTGCGCGCACTCGACCATGCCGCCGGCGAAGGCGTCGTCGGGAAGGCGCAGGGACAGCGCGCCGGCCACCACACCCGTGATGACCGCGACGACGGGTCGGATCACGGCCATCACCGGGCCGAAGTACGCCGCCGTCAGGGCGATGGAGTCGACGCCCACCTCCGGGGTGGCGATCATGAACGACACCGTCGCCTCGCGGCTGGCGCCTTTGCGGCGGAGCTCCATCGCCGCCGGGAGAACGCCGCAGGAGCACAACGGCAAGGGCGCCCCGATGAGCGCCGCGCGCAGGGCCGACCCGAGGGTGCGCGGCCCGAGATGCCGCGCCAGGCGCGCCTGGTCGATGAGCACGTGCAGCAAGCCGGCGATGAAGAAGCCGAAGAGGATCCACAGCCCGCCCTCGTACAGCGTGGCGCAGGTCTCGCGCGCGATCGTGGCCAGGAAGTCGACGACGAGCATCCATCGTCTTAGCAAGACCCGGGGCCGCCGCCGGCGTCCGTCCCGCCGACGGAGCGCGGTCCTGCGCGTGCAGACTGCTCGTGCGGCCGGCAGCGCCGCGCCGCTTTTTGAGGCGACGGGACAACGCGCGGCCGAGACGCCAGCGTCGACGCGGGTGCCACGCTGGCACCGGCGTTGCTCTGCGCCACGTCGAGCGGGGGGAGAAGGATGGAGCCATGCGTGACGAGACACGACGGCATCCGACGTCGCGTGGATTGACGATCTGCACCCGGCGCGTACGCACCCGCCGGCCCGGACGCGTACCCGGCCCGCGGATCGTCGTCGCGCCGCGGCCTCGCACCGTACGGCAGCACGGCCTGGTCACGCCGCGCTGCTGACACGCCACCGCTTCGCCCCGCGCGAAGCCCGCCCGGCGCCTCACGCCGACGTCGCCCCACCGTACGAAGAGGAGGAGGACCTCACATGTCGGACACGTTCACCATGAGACGCACCCTGATCGTCACCGCCGGACTGGCCGGCCTGGTGGCGATGGGCGCGCTCGGCCATCGCGCCGCGAACGCGAAGAAGGGCGAGGTGGTGTATCACGCACCCTCGACCTCGCAGACGGTCTATCGCGGCTTCTACCCGAAGGACGCTCCCCCACTCCTGACGGTACCGAGCGGCGCCATCGTCCGCATCGACACCGTCTCGCACCAGGGCCTGGGGCAGCTCCCGAACGGGCAGCCGGACCCGATCACGCAGGCGGCCAACAGCGGCATCCCGGCCGACCAGGTCCTGCCCGACGCGGTCGACATCTACTACAACCTCGACTACGCGAACCGGACCAAGAACGGTGGCAGCCACGTGCTCACCGGCCCGATCTACGTCGAGGGCGCCGAGCCCGGCGACACGCTCGAGGCGCGCATCCTCAGCATCGAGAACCGCACCCCGTGGGGCCGCGCGCCCGGCAACAAGATCGTCTACATCGACAAGAAGATCGCCTATTTCGCGCCGGGCATCGAAATTCCCCTGAAGCCCTTCCAGGGCATCATGGCGACGGCACCGTCCGACGACTACGTGTCGCCGATTCCCGAGGTGGCCGCCCAGGGGTTCGCCGGGACGCGTCCGCCCGGTCCGTACGGCGGCAACATGGACACGAACGACCTCGGCGAGGGCACGAGCCTCTTCCTGCCGGTGTTCCGCACGGGCGCGCAGTTCTTCACCGGCGATCCCCACCAGGTGCAGGGCAACGGCGAGGTGGCCGGCAGCGCGCTCGAGCAGTCCAACACGATCACCATCCAGTTCATCCTGCACAAGGGTGGCGGCCTCGACGGGCCACGCGCCGAGACGCCGACGCACTACATCCTGATGGGCATCGACGTCGATCTCGACGTCGCGATGCGTGCGGCCCTGCGGGACGCGCTCGATTTCCTGCAGGCCGAGAAGGGGTTCACCCCGGCGGAGGCGATGTCGTTCGCGAGCCTGGCCGTAGACATGAACATCGCCGAGACCGTCGACTTCACGCAGCTCGTGATGGCGCGCGTTCCGAAGCGCTTCTTCACGCAGGACTTCGGCAAGAAACCCGACTTCTGGGCGAAGCCGCTCAAGGTCAACAGCGAAGGGCAGCGGCAGGGACTCGACCCGGCCCCGTGACGTCCACGACCACAACCGCGCGCTCCGTGAGCGCGCCGAGGACACACCAATGACGACATCATCGCGTCGCAGACGCGCCCTGTCGGTGGCGATCGGGCTCGCCGGGCTCATCGGGCTCGGAGCACTCGGCCACCGCGCGGCCAACGCAAAGAAGGGCGAGGTCGACTACCACCTGCCCTCGAACTCATCGACCGTCGTGCGGGGCTACTTCCCCCGCGATGCGCCACCGGTGCTCACGATTCCGAGCGGCGCCACGGTCGAGATCGACACCGTGTCGCACTCCGGTCTGGGCGGCGGCGGCCTCGGACCGGTGGATTTCCTCGCCCAGTTCGGCGTCACGCCGGACGAGGTCCTGCCGGACGCCATCGAGATCTTCAACAACGAGCCCCCGACGCAGCCGGGCGGGGGCCCGCACATCCTCACCGGTCCGATCTACATCGAGGGCGCCGAGCCTGGAGACACGCTCGAGGTGCGCATCCTGAAGGTGCAGAACCGCGTGCCCTGGGGCATCAACAGCCAGAGCTCCGGAGGCGCCCTCCCCGGCTACCTGAGCCAGTCCACGACGCGCCTCATCCGGGTGAAGGGCGACGTCGCCCTGTGGCGCGACGACATCGAGATTCCACTCAAGCCCTTCCAGGGCATCATGGCGGTGGCGGCCGCGGACGATTTCGTCTCACCGATCGCCGCCTCCGCCGCCGCCGGTGTGGTGAGCGCCCGGCCGCCGGGACCGTTCGGCGGCAACATGGATCTGAACGACCTCGGCGAGGGCACCAGCCTCTTCCTGCCGGTGTTCCGTCCCGGAGCGCAGTTCTTCACCGGCGATCCGCACCAGACGCAGGGCAACGGCGAGGTCTCGGGCAACGCGCTCGAGCTCTCGAACACCGTCACCATGCAATTCATCCTGCACAAGGACGGCGGCCTCGACGGACCGCGCGCCGAGACACCGACCCATCTCATCATGATGGGCATCGACGTCGATCACGACGTCGCGTACCAGAAGGCGCTCGCCGAGGTCCTGGAGCTGCTGCAGGCCGAGAAGGGCCTGTCGTTGGCGGACGCGCGGGCGTTCTCCAGCCTGGCCGTCGACTTCAACATCGCGGAGTCGGTCGACTTCACGCAGCTGGTGATGGGGCGCATCCCGAAGCGCTTCTTCGTCGACGAGTTCAAGATCAAGGACTTCTGGCACAAGCCCCTCCGCGTCCGGAGCGAGGGGCAGCGCAACGGCCTCGACGCCATCAAGTAGCACGCGATGCCGGCCGGCGGTCCGGACCCCCGGGTCGCCGGCCGGCTGCCCGTGGTCGCCCTCCTGACGCTCCTCGTCGCCTGCGGCGACGTGTCCGACCCGGGGCTGACGCCGGGCACACGCCCCGTCGGCTTCGCGGGGGCCGCACGCTGTCGCGACTGCCACGAGCGCCGCCACGCCACGTGGACACACGACTGGCACGCCAAAGCGCTCGTGCGCGCCACGCCCGGAACCGTGGCCGGTAACTTTCCGGCCCACTTCCGTGGCCGCTCGAGCGAAGCCTGGATGGGGCGCGACGGCGACGGCTGGATGATGCGCACCATCGGCGCCGACGGCACGGGCAGCGACCTCCCGATCCAGTGGCTCCTCGGGGGCAAACGCATGCAGGACCCGCTCACCGTGCTGCCCGACGGGCGCTGGCAGGTCCTGCCGATCTACTGGCACGTCACCGGCAAGGCGTGGGTCGACTTCACGGACACCAGCCAGGGAACCCTCGATCCGGGCCATCCGTTCTTCTGGGCGAACTGGCGCCGCAATGCGCAGCACGAGTGCCTCGATTGCCACGTCACCGGACTCGACGTGCGCTACGATCGTCCGACACGCACCTGGCGCACGAGCATGGTCGACGCCGGCGTCGCCTGCGAGAGCTGCCACGGTCCGGGCGCACGGCATGCCGACACCAGGGACGCCGGCGACATCGTGCATCCGGGCCGTGTGTCGCCACTGGCCGGGCTCGCCATCTGCGGACAGTGTCACGGTCCGCGCACCCCGCTCTTCCCCATCCTCGACGCCGCCAACCGCTTCCAACCCGGACAGGCGTACGACGATCACTATCAGGCACTCGTGATCGTGGCGGGCAGCGAGCGCTCCCACGACTTCTACGCCGACGGTCGTCCGCGCACCTCGAGCCACGAGCTCATCGCGTTGCTGCAGTCACGCTGCCATCTCGTCGGCCAGGCGACCTGCCTCACGTGCCACACGGCCCCGCACGAGCCGAGCGGCCCGAACGAGCTGCGCGACGCGGATCCGGATGCGTCGTGCCGCGGCTGCCACGAGGACGTCGCGACCGCCGGCCGTGCGCACACGCGGCACGAGGCACCGGGTGCCCAGCAGTGCATCGCCTGCCACATGCCCCCGGTGGTGTCGGGGGTGCTCGATCAGTTCGCCGACCATGCGATCGACGTACCCGTCCCCGAGAACACGGTGCGCCACGGCGTCCCGAACGCCTGCAACGTCTGCCATACCGAGGCGTCGCCGGCGTCGATGGCAACCGCGCTCCACGCGCGCTGGCCGCAGGCCGCGTCGCGACAGGCGCGGCGGCGGCGGCTCGCCGACGCGATCGACGAGGCGACGGCGACGAGCAGCCGCGAGGCGCTCCAGCTCGTCGTCGCCGACCCTGCCGAAGCCTCTACCCTGCGCGGCGCGGCGGTGCAGCTGCTGGCCCAGCGATTCCCGCACGCGTCGCCCGAGTCCTTGCGTCCGTTGCTACGCGATCCGAGCGTCCTCGTACGGGCGCAGACCGTCGAGGCGCTCGGCATGGCTGCCGCCCGCTCGACGGCAGCCGACATGGTCGCGTTGCTCGGCGATCCATCGCTCACCGTCCGACACGTGACGGCACTGGTCCTCGCCAGCTTCGGGGACGCGCGCGGTTACGATGCCCTGCGCACGCTCGCCAGCGATCCGGCGACGAGCGGCCTCGTCCAGCCCCACGTCCTCCTCGGCATGGAGGCCATGCACCGCGGCGACCTCGCCACCGCCGAATCCGAACTCGCGCAGGCCACCACGCTGATGCCCTACCACGCCGGCGCCCAGGTCCTGCTCGCTGACATCCACGCCCGCGCGGGCCACGCCAACGCCGCCCGCGAACGCCTCGAGGAAGCCCTCACCTTCGACCCCCAGAACGCCAGCGCCACGCGACGCCTGGACGCCATGGGCCGCTAGGCGAGCCGCAGTGCGCGACGCGGTAGTGCGACGATCGCCACCGTCGCAGCCAGGTTCATCGCCGCGAAGAGCGCGAACGCCGGCCAGTAGCACCCCGTGACGTCGAAGACCCGTCCCGCCACCGTCGGCCCGGCGATTCCCCCGGGCAGCAGCACCACCATCAGCGCGCCGTAGATCTGTGCCAGATGCCGCACGCCGAAACACGCCGCCACCAGCAGGGGGAGGAGGACGTTCTCCGCCGCCACCGTGAACCCGTGCACCGCGAGGAACACGGGTAACACCGCCGGCATCCGCTCCACGCAGAGCAGGAGGATGGATCCGGCCGTCATGAGGCCGAACGTCAGGCCCGCGGCGCGGTGGACGTCGAGCCGATCGGCGAGCAGTCCCACCAGGACCTTGCCGGCGATGCCGACCGCCACCGCGGCGCTGAAGCGGCGCGCGGCCTGGGCATCCGTGAACCCGGCGTCGCTCAGGAAGGCCACGAGATGCTGGTTCACACCGATGTAATAGACGTAGAAGGCGAAGAGCACGCCCCCGAGTATCCAGAAGCTCGACGTGCGCCGCGCCTCGGCCAGCGTCATGCCGGTGGTGGCCGGGTCGGGGCCTCCGGCGTCGGCGTCCGCCGCCGGCTCCCGCACGAGCATCGACGCCGGAAAGATGGCGAGCCACCCGCCCACGGCGAGCACCACCAGCGCCGTGCGCCACGACGCCCATCCGGCGACCCCGGCCGCCACCAGCGGCACGATCGCCCCGCCGATGTTCGAGCCGGTGTAGACCAGCCCGAGCGCCACGCCACGCCGCCGCGCGAACCAGCGCGACACGACGGCCCCGGCGGGAATGTCGCCGAGCCCGGTCACGCCGACGCCGAGGAGGAGCCCGAGCAGCGTGAACTCCCAGAGGCTCGTCATGCGGGACAATCCGAGCAGCGCCAGCGCGACCAGCGAGATCCCGCCGGCGAACACCGCGCGCCCGCCGAGTCGCTCGGTGAGCAGGCCCACCAGTGGGCTCGCCGCCGCCATCGCCAGCAGCAGCGGCCCGCCCGCGGCCGCGAACGCGGTCCGGCTCCAGCCCATCTCCGTGACGATGGGCTTCAGGAAGACGGCGAAGACGTAGCCGCCCAGCCCGAGCCCCATCTGGCAGACGAGGCAGGCCGTGAGCACGACCCAGGCGATCGCGGGCTCGCGACGCGGCAGCACGCCGGCGGTCTTACCAAGCTTCCCGTCCTCCCCCCAAGCAGATAGACGTCGCGCGATGGCCGGGGAGGTGGACGAGGGCGCGCCGGCGACGGGCGGCCTGCTCGGGTGGGTCGAGCGTGCCGGCAATCGGCTGCCGGACCCGGCCACGATCTTCGTCGGCTTCTGCGCCCTGACGATGGTGGTGTCGTGGGTGGCGGCCCACCTCGGCATCGCGGTCGTGCATCCCGTCACCGGCAAGACCGTCGTCGCCGTGGACCTCCTCTCCGCCGACGGGTTGCGCACCGTGCTCGGCGGCCTGGTGACGAACTTCACCAGCTTCGCCCCCCTCGGCACGGTGCTGACGGTGATGCTCGGCATCGGCGTCGCCGAGCGCACCGGCCTGCTGGCCGCAGCGCTCAAGGCGAGCCTGGTCGGCGTGCCGCGCTGGGCGGTGACGCCGGCGGTGTTCTTCGCCGGCATGACGTCGCACATCGCCGCCGACGCCGGGTACGTCGTCCTGATCCCGCTGGCCGCCCTGCTCTACGCGTCGCTCGGCCGCCATCCGCTCGCCGGCGTGGCCGCGATGTTCGCCGCGGTCGCGGGCGGCTACGCCGCGAACCTGTTCCTCGGCGCCATCGACCCGATGCTCGCCGGCATGACGCAGGAGGCGGCACGCCTCATGAATCCGGACTACACCGTCCTCGCGACGGCCAACTACTACTTCCTGTCGGCGTCGGTGGTCCTGCTGATCGGTGTGGGCTGGTTCGTCTCCGACAGGATCGTCGAGCCGCGCCTGGGGCCATGGCGTCCCACCGGCGAGGTCCCGGTCCTCACCGCGCTGTCCCCGCTCGAGCGGCGCGGGCTTCGCGCCGCGGGGGTGGCCCTGCTCGTCACCGTCATCGTCGTCGTCGTGCTGACGCTACCCGCCGGCGCGCCGCTGCGCGACCCCGCGAGCGGCGACCTGAAGCCGTTCTGGTCGAGCCTGGTCGGGCTCCTGATGTTCTGCTTCATCGTCCCCGGCATCGCGTTCGGGATCGTCACCGGCAGTCTACGCTCGGATCGGGACGCGGTTCGCATGATGGGCGAAGCCATGGCCACGATGGGCCCCTACATCGTCCTGGCGTTCTTCGCCGGGCAGTTCGTGGCCTGGTTCCGGCAGTCCGAGCTGGGCCTCATCCTCGCCATCCGCGGCGCCGACGTGCTCCGCGCCGTCCATCTCGACGGCGCCCCGCTCATGGTGGGGTTCATGGCCCTGTCGGCGCTGATCGACCTGTTCGTCGCCAGCGCGTCGGCGAAATGGGCGGTGATGGGGCCGGTGTTCGTCCCGATGCTGATGGCCCTCGGCTGGTCGCCAGAGGTGACGCAGGCGCTCTATCGCGTCGGCGACTCGGTGATGAACTGCGTGACGCCGCTCAACCCGTACTTCCCGATCGTCATCGTGGCCGTGCGTCGCTATGCCCCCGAGACGCGCCTCGGCACGCTGCTCGCGGCGATGCTGCCCTATTCTATCGGCTTCGGGATCGCCTGGTGCGCGTTCATCGTTCTCTGGGTGACGGCCGGACTCCCGCCCGGGCCGAATGCCCCGCTCCACTACCCACCCTGAGGCACCGCGCGCGTCAGGGTTATGACCCGTGCCCAAGGCTTCATGCCCTGGCACGAGCGCCCGATATTGCTACAAGGGATGGCTCACTCCCGATGGCATCTGCGCACCATATCCAGCTGGCCGACGTCACGATGGCCTTCGGGTCCCGTCCCGTCTTCTCGGGGTTGTCGTGTGCGTTCCCGGCGGGCCGCATCAGCGTCATCCTCGGCGGCAGCGGCTCGGGGAAGAGCACCATCCTGCGACTCATCGGGGGTCTGGTGCGACCGCGTGCGGGGCGCATCGAGGTCGCGGGTCGCGACGTCACCCGGCTGTCGGAGCGCGAGCTCTATACGGTGCGTGCGACGCTCGGCATGCTCTTCCAGGGCGGAGCGCTCCTCGACTCCATGACGGTGTTCGACAACCTCGCCTTCCCGCTGCGCGAACATACCGACCTCGACGAGGCCGCGATCGCGCACGAGGTGCACGACCGGCTCGACGCCGTCGGGCTGCGCGGCATCGACCGCCTGCTGCCGAACCAGCTCTCGGGCGGCATGGTGAAGCGCGTCGCCCTGGCGCGCGCCATCATCCGTCGCCCCACCATCCTGCTCTGCGACGAGCCGTTCTCGGGGCTCGACCCCATCTCGTCGAAGCGCATCGAGATGCTGCTCCGTCGCATCAACGCGCAGCTCGGGATGACGGTCGTGCTGGTGTCGCACCACATCGAGTCCACGATGCGCATGGCCGACCACATCGTCCTGCTGCGCACGGAGGGCCGGCTCGAGGGGACGCCCGCCGAGCTCGCCGCCAGCCGCGACCCGTGGGTGCGGGCGTTCCTCACCGAAGAGGTGGACGAAGCCATGCTGCCGGAGGCCGGGTGATCCTCACCCCCATCCGCGAGCTCGGGTTCTTCGTCCTGCGCGTCGTCGCCGACCTCGGGCGCATGGGGGTGTTCTGCGCCGAGATCGTCCGCGCCGCGCTGACGCCGCCGATGCGGCTGCGCAGCCTGATCGAGGAGATCTACAAGCTCGGTGTGCTGTCGCTCATCATCATCTGCGTCTGCGGTCTCGCGGTCGGCATGGTGCTCGGCCTGCAGGGCTACAACACGCTGGTGACGTTCGGCGCCACCCAGTCGCTCGGCGCCGTCGTCGGGTTGAGCCTCGTACGCGAGCTCGGCCCGGTCCTGACGGCGCTCCTCGCCACCGGTCGCGCCGGCTCGGCCACCGCGGCCGAGATCGGCACCATGGTCGCCACCGAGCAGCTCGACGGCCTGCGCATGATGTCGATCGACCCGATCGACGTGGTGGTGACCCCGAAGGCCGTCGCCATGGTCCTGGTCATGCCGCTCCTGTCGGCGCTCTTCATCGTGTGCGGCATCGGCGGCGGCTACCTCGTCGGCGTCCACCTCCTCGGCGTCGACGGCGGCAGCTATCTGAGCAGCCTCGAGAGCTCGGTCGACTGGCGCAACGACGTCGCCGGCAGCCTGGTGAAGGCCCTGGTGTTCGGCGTACTGGTGGGGTGGATCGCCACCTATCGCGGCTACTCGAGCGCGCCCACGTCGGCCGGCGTCAGTGCGGCCACGACGGCCACCGTGGTGGTGGCGTCGGTCTCCATCCTGATCTTCGACTACTTCATCACCGCGCTGTGGGGGGTGTGAGCACGTGAATCGATCACCCGGACGCGACCTGCTGGTGGGGCTCTTCGTCCTCGCCGGGCTGGCCGCCATCGCCTACCTGTCGTTCGCCGTGGGCGGTCTCTCGTTCAACGAGACGGGCGGGCTCGTGCTGTCGGCCGACTTCGACGAGATCGCCGGCCTGAAACCCCGCTCCCAGGTCGTCATCTCGGGCGTGAAGGTGGGCCAGGTGACGTCCATCGAGCTCGCCGCCGACGACCGTGCCCGCGTCACGATGGACGTCGACGCGACGTTGAAGCTGCCCTCCGACACGTCGGCATCGATCGTCACGGCGGGCCTCCTCGGCGATCGCTACATCTCGCTCCAACCCGGCGGCGACGATACGTTGCTCAAGGCCGGCGATACGATCACCTTCACCGAGTCGGCCGTGATCCTCGAGCGGCTCATCGGCAAGTTCGTCCACAACTCGGACGTGGGGAAGGCGGAATGAGGAAGGACACCAGCATGACTCGCACCCGACGGACGTTCGTCACCCTGGCGATGCTGCTGAGCCTCGGCATAGCGCCGCTGGCCCGGGCACAGCAGGAAGACGACCCGTGGGAGGGCTTCAACCGTCACATCTTCTCGTTCAACGACGGCGTCGATGTCTACGTCCTCGAGCCCGTTGCGAAGGGGTGGGACTGGGCGGCGCCGAAGCCGGTCCAGACCGGCTTCTCGAACTTCTTCGAGAACCTGCGCTTCCCGATCCGCTTCGTGAACGACATCCTGCAGGGCAAGGTCATCGACGGCGCCCAGACGCTGGCGCGCTTCACCGTCAACACCATGCTCGGCGGCGCCGGCTTCCTCGATCCCGCCAGCGAGATCGGCCTCAAGAAGAGCAACGAGGACTTCGGCCAGACGCTCGGGGTCTGGGGCGTTCCCAGCGGCCCCTATCTCGTGCTGCCCTTCCTCGGCGCCTCGAACATCCGCGACACCGGCGGCCTCGTCTTCGATTCGGCCGCCAGCATCACGCCGTTCTTCATCGACGGCTTCATCACGCTCGGCGTGCGCCTGATCGACGTCGTGAACACGCGGGCACAGTTCCTGGGTGCCGTGGCCGAGGCCAAGGCGGCGTCGCTCGACTACTACATCTTCGTCCGCAACGCCTACACGCAGCGCCGCGAAGCGCTGGTGAAGGACGAGGACACGAAGGATGCGGAGACTCCCAATGACGACACGCTCTACGAGTACATCGAGCCCTGAGTTGCGACGACCGCCGTTGGCGACCGTGTTGGCAGCGGGCCTGCTGGCGACGGTCGCCGTCGCCGCCGGTGATCCGAAGGCCGTGGTGCAGCGCACCAGCGATCAGGTCATCGCCGTCCTGAAGGAGGCGAGCCTGTCGCCGGACGCGAAGCGCGCGAAGGTCGAGCAGGTGGTGCTCTCGAGCGTCGACTTCCCGGCGCTGTCGCGCCTCGTGCTGGCGCGCAACTGGAGCAAGTTCTCGCCCGCGCAGCAGCAGGAGTTCGTCCAGGAGTTCCAGCGCCACCTCTCGGCCACGTACGGCAAGCGCCTCGACGAGTACCGCAACGAGCAGGTGCAGATCGTGGGCGACCGCCAGGAGGCCAACGGCGACTGGACCGTGAAATCGATCATCGTGCGCGGCGGGGGCGGCAACGACGTCACCGTCGACTACCGGCTGCGCCAGACCGACGGGCAGTGGAAGATCATCGACTTCATCATCGAGCGGGTGAGCCTGGTGGCGAACTTCCGCTCGCAGTTCCAGGACATCGTCGCCAACGGGGGGCCCGAGAAGCTCCTCACCATGCTGCGGGAGAAGACCGCGCGGGGTGAGCCGCTGTCGGCGTCTTGACGTTCGGGGTGCCGGGCTGGAGCGGCGGCTGGGGACCTGCGGTCCGCGCGGCGCTCGCGCGGCACCACACCGCCCCTTTTCCCCTCCCGCTCACTCACGACGCGCTCCTTCGCAGGCCCCCAGCCGCCGCTCCAGCCCGGCACCCCGCCGTCCGTTGGTGATGGTGGCTCGACCGGTTGGCGGTTTTGTCCTTGCGGGGCTTCGGGATGGTGGTGTAGCGGCCAAAGGGATGACCTCTCGTTGGTTCGCTGCACTCGTCATTCTTCTGTCGGTGGCTGGGGGCGCTTCGGCGGCCGTGGCGCCGGGGAATTACATCCGGACCCTGTCCTTTGGCGGGGTGGATCGGACCTATCGGCTCCATGTGCCGCCGGGGTACGACGGGGGGGCGGAGGTGCCGCTCGTGATCAACATCCACGGGTTCACCTCGAATGCGCTGCAGCAGGAGGCGATCTCGAACATCCTGCCCATCGCCGATCGGGAAGGATTCATCGTCGTGCATCCCGAGGGGATCGCCAACGCCTGGAACGCCGGGCTGTGCTGCGGCAACGCCGGTATCGACGACGTCGGGTTCGTGCGCACCGTCGTGGCGGACGTCACCGGGCAGGCGCGCATCGACCGGGCGCGCATCTACGTCACCGGCCTGTCGAACGGCGGCGCCATGAGCCAACGCCTCGCCTGCGAGGCGGCCGATCTGTTCGCGGCGTCGGCACCGATGGCGTTTCCCATCCCGTTCGATCCGGTCACGGTGTGCCAGCCGTCGCGGCCGATCGCGGTCATGACGGGCATGGGGCTCACCGACGTCCTGGTGCACTACACCGGCGACGTCTTCCCGTCGGCCGCCGAGACCTTCGCGCGCTGGAAGGCCATCGACGGCTGCACCGCCGCCGCCCCCGAGGAGACCGTCGTCACCGGGGCGAGTCGCTGTGAGACGTACACCCAGTGCGACGCCGGGGTGGAGGCACGGCTCTGCAGCATCACGGCCGACTCGTTCATCGGCACGCCGTTCGAAGGGCACGTGCTGTACCTCAACTCCGACATCGACCTGTCCGAGGAGATCTGGACCTTCCTGCAGCGCTTCACGCTGCCGAGCCCGCCGTCGCAGGCGATCCTCACGGGCGCGAACCAGGTGCGCTCGGGGCGCACGCGCGGCCACACCGACATTGCCTGGACGGTCGCCTTCGATGGCGAGACGTGGACCGCCGCCGACGGCAGCGGGCACGTCTACACCGGCACCGCCCTGCGCAAGGGCAAGAGCAAGACCTGGGCGCTCACGCCGAGCGAGACAGCGCTCGCAACGCTCGGCGCCGTCGCATCCGAGCAGCTCGCGGGTCTCGGCGCCACCGGCGACGTCACGGTCGACCCGCGGGCCACCTTGCAGCTCATGGTCGATCGCGACGGCGTGCCGGTGCGGATCAAGGGCGCGCTCCGGCTCCTGCGCGGCGGCGCCCCAGCCGGCCGCGTCTCGGTGAAGGCGAAGTCCTAGGCGCCTGTCGATTTGGGCTTTGCTGGTTCGTCTCCTCCACGAAACGGGGAATGATCCCCGACGAGGAGGCGTGCGATGAAGAGCATCCAGAAGATCAGCCCGTGCCTGTGGTTCGACGATCAGGCCGAGCAGGCAGCCGCGTTCTACGTCTCGGTGTTCCCCAACTCGCGGATCACCGACATCAGCCGCTACGGCGAAGCCGGCAAGGAGCACCACCGCCGTCCGGTGGGCTCCGTGATGACGGTGGCCTTCGAGCTCGACGGTCAAGCGTTCACGGCATTGAACGGCGGCCCGATCTTCACGTTCACCGAGGCGATCTCGCTCCAGATCGGCTGCGACACGCAGGCCGAGGTGGACCACTTCTGGAACGCGCTCTCCGAAGGCGGCGATCCGAAGGCGCAGCAGTGCGGCTGGCTCAAGGACCGGTTCGGCCTGTCGTGGCAGGTGGTGCCGAACGTCCTTCCCGAGCTGCTGAAGCGGTCCGAGCCGGGTGCGGGGCAGCGCGCCATGAGCGCGATGATGCAGATGAAGAAGCTCGACATCGCGGAGCTGAGGCGGGCAGCCGATGGGTGAGGTGGGCTTCGCTATGACGGCGTCAGCGCTGGGACGCCGTCGCTGAGCGCCGACTGCATCGTTGCAGGAGCCTGACCAGCCGCCGAGCGACGCCGCACTTCGGCTGCTCGCCAGCCTGCAGGGCATGATCGATGCGGAGGGCCAGGACCGTGGCCCTCCGTCGCAGCCGCCGACGCGCGCATCGATCGACGTCCTGACCCGACGGGACACTGAGTCCACAGACCCGTGGCATGGTGGT
Source organism: uncultured Binatia bacterium (SeqCode) (assembly GCA_964404165.1). Classification (GTDB taxonomy): domain Bacteria; phylum Desulfobacterota; class Binatia; order DP-6; family DP-6; genus DASYLJ01. The sequence goes on from CAYOIZ010000002.1 coordinate 167,818, forward strand.
GCTGGTCGAGCTGGACGTCGTGGTCGTGGAAGACGAGCTGGTCGTCGGCGGGGTGCTGGTGGACGGCGTGGTGGTCGTCGTCGACGTCACGCTCGTGGTGGTCGTCGTCGACGACGTCACGCTCGTGGTGGTCGTCGACGTCGTCGTGACGGGAGCCGGCGCGCACAGCGCCGCCTCGGCGGTCTGCCCATACTTCGAGACCCGGAGCACGAGGGGCGCAACGCAGTCGACGGGCATGTGGAACGCCAGCATCGTCGGCGTCACGGCATCCGGAGCTACGTCGGCCAGCCTCGTCCCGTCGCGCCTCGAGATGACGATCCGATTGGGCGGATTCGGTCGTTGCGGTGTGACCTCGTTGCGCGCCTGGACGGCCGGATTCGCGATGGCGCACGGGCACGTCCCGTCGATGCAGGGACCACTGGGACAGGTCCCCTCGGGTGAGCACGCATAGGGGGTGATCGTGTCGCAGTCGTCACGGCCGGGATTGCCATTGATGGCGTCGAAGTTGTCGCCGTAGACGCGCACGACGTCACCAGCGCGGGGCCGCTCGGGGGTGATGCGGTCGATCACCGGTGCACCGGTGCGGGCGCCCTCGAGTGTGGTGCCCGTCTCGCCCAGCACCACATCCGCGTCCACCGGCGCAAGATCGGACGAGCGAACGTTCGTCACGTCGCACTGCGTTCCCGAACAGTGGCCCCACTGGTTCCCGGATGCCGGCACCGGGCCAGGGACGTTGGTCAGCAGGAAGTTCTCGCCCGCATTGGTATTGCGGTTCGACGTGAACGCGTTGCGCCCCGGGGCGGTCGCGTCGCCGTAGGTGACGTCGGGGGGCTGGTGCCCGAGCTCCGTGCGGGTCTCGGCCCCGACGCCGGGATTGCCACCGCTGCCGTTGCACACCATCGCCGTGCCGTGAAACGTCGCCACCGGAACGCGCTCGACGCCGTTCTCGTCGACCGGGACCGTCGCCGTCGTCTCGATCTCGCTGCCTTTGACGTCGTTGCTCGCGACGTAGTCGTCACCGAGCGTCGCTTCGGCGTTGTCCCGAACCGACAGACCGCGGCCGCCCGAGAACCGCACGACGTTGCCCCCCGTCACCATGCGACTTCGTCCGACATGCGCGCAGCCGGGATTGTCGTCCCGGCACTTGTCGAGGACGGTGATGCCGTTCTGACCCTGCCCGCCCCGATTGCGTTGAAGCACGTTCTCCACCGCGACGACGTCCCCGCCCAGGGTACTCTGCAGTCCACCCTTGTCGTTGTCGTGGATGCAGCTCCGCTGGATGGTCAACGCGCCGTCGTTCACCTTGACGCCACGGTCCTGCGCCCTGGTGACCCTGGTGGCCACGACCACGTTGCCCGCCGCTCCCTGCTCGACGCTGACGGCATCGCCACACGTCGGCCCGAGCACGACCGACTCCTCGATCGTATTGCCCTGCGCCGCGGCACCGACGATGGCGATGGTGTCGCGCTGCAACGGACCGCCGTCGTCTTCGCCGCAGGTCGCCGGGTCGGGGACATCGGCGCCACTGCCATCGAAGACGATCCCCCGGAGCACGTTGTCGGCGCCAGTCACCCTGAGGAGCGACACGGCACGCGTCCCGACCGACCACACGACGGCGCCCGGCTGGGCATCGCCGTCCAGGCCGTCGATCACGAGGTGGCTTCCGGTCAGACAGAGTGCCGCTGAGCCGCCCTCGCACGCACCCGACAGATCGATGGTCCGTGGGTCGTCCGCACCCGGGAAGGCGTCTCGGTCGAACCTCACCAATACGCGGGCGCCGCTCGCCAGGGTGTCCGCCATCGCGGCCGCGAGCGCCGCACGCAACCCGCCCGGACTCCCATCCGAGGCCGTCGTCGAGACCACGTGGGTGCGCGCATAGATCGTCCACGTCAGTGCGTTGAGCCCCTCGCCCGGGTCGCCGGCGACGAGGACGGTTCGCTGGGCCTGGACCTGCGGATCGGCGTCGGGAACGGTGACCGAAAGCCGATGTAGCCATGCGCCGGGGTGGAGCCCGGACACCGTGCCACACGGACCAGTCCCCGCCGCGCACGAGAACTGCGTCGCATAGCTGGTCACCCCGACTTCGGCACCGGTCACCGCGTCGGGTGCGAGCGACCCTTCGACGACGATGTCGACCGCCGCACCGCTCGCGTTGTCGGCCACAACCGTCAATGCCGCCGGGCCGGTGGCTGCTGCCTCGGCCAGAGCCGCCGCCGCGATCAGCGCCGTCAGCGTCAGCAACCGACTGCAGACCGTCCCCACGGTCAGTGCGTACCACGCCACACGGACTCGATGTCTAGCGATCCTCCACAGCCAGGCATCCGCCATGCGCGGTGCGACGAACGGCAGCGCATTTCGCCGTTGACGATACGGCCGCAGGAGGCGTAGTGCTCGGGCCAACGACCCGAGACCGGCGCCGGTCGGACGGCGCCCGAAAGGAGTCGATCCATGGCCACGCAGACTGGTGCGCTCGACACCGCGCCCATGCCGAGCCGGGACGAAGAGGTCACCGCCGCCTACGTGGACGGCATTCGGGCTGGCCTCGTCGGGGCAGTGACGATCGCCCTCTGGTTCGGAATCCTCGACGTCGTCTGGGGACGGCCGCTCTACACGCCGATGGTGCTCGGCACGGCGATCTTCCGGGGCGGTGTGGGACTCGAGCATCCCGAGACGCTCGCCCCGTCCGTCGAGATCGTCCTGGGGTTCACGTGGATCCACATGCTGGCGTTCCTGCTCGTCGGCATGGTGGCCGCGCGGCTGCTCGTGCTCGCCGAGCACGACTCCCACCTCGGCTTCGGGCTCCTGCTCCTCTTCTTCGTCTTCCAGGTCGGGTTCCTGTGGGCGTGCATGCTCTTCGCCGAGCCGGTGCTGCAGGCGTTGGCGTGGCCAGCGATCGTCGTCGGCAACGTGCTGGCGGCGCTGGCGATGGTCGCGACGCTCCGGCGGCGACACCGGAGTCTCGCGATCCAACCCTGAGCTGGGCGGGGCCGGCGAGCCGCGCTCGCCGGCCCCGCGCTCAGGGCGTCACTTGCACTTCACGCCCTTGCCGTCCGTGGTGCAGCCCTGCGTCGGCCCGACGAAGGTCGCCACACCGCACTGCCCGGTGGCCGCCGTCGGCGGGTCGAGGATGAGCAGGCCCGTCAGCGGGAGGCTGGCGGTATCGACGGGATAGGAGCCGCGCTTTCCGATGACCTTCACCTGCAGCAGGCCCGGCTGCTTCTTCGACATGTCCTTGATGGTGAGCGTGGTGATGCCGGCAAGCGGCGACACGCTCTTGTTCAGGTACTTCCAGCTCGTTCCGCTGCGGGCCACCTGCCAGCCCACCTTGGTCACCGGATCGTAGGCGCCCCCCGGCACCGTGGCGTCGAGCGCCCGCGCGCCGGCCGTGTCCTCGATCACGACGGCGATGCCGGCGGTGACCGGGTCGAGCGCGGGCGCGAACGGATGGGGCACGACGAGCTCGCCCTTGAACGTCAGCGTGTCGTCGCCAGGCGGCGTGTCGAGCTTCTTCACGACGAGGCTCGCCTTCGACACCGGGCCGCCCGTCTCACAGGCGGTGGCGCACGGCGGCAGCACGCCGGGCAGCGGCAGCTCGCGGACCTCGTTGGGGGGATTGTCCGGATCCGTCAGGAGCACCACGTCGACCGTCATGACGAAGGGACCAACGGGCGGCTGCACGCCTTCACAGAGGCTCACGACCTTGCCGAGGCTCTGGTTGTTGCTGAACGTGGTGTTGGTATGACCCCAGATCCAGCGGAACGGATTCGGGCTGCCCGTGATGTTGGCGACGTTGCCGGTGACGACCGTGCCGTCGACGGGCTGCGACAGCGCCGTCGTGCGGTAGTGCGTGCCCACCACGATCGCCTCGTCGATGGCGTCGGCGCTGGTGAACTCGTTGTCCGTCACCTGGGCGTCGTCGTCCTCGACGCGCACGCCGAAGGTGACGTTCTGGAAGACGTTGTCGTGGACGACGTTGTCGTCGGCGTAGTCGAGCGCGTAGCCGGGGAGGTACTGCGGGTCGCTGCACTCCATCGGGAAGGTGTTCTCGCCCATGCGCGACCCGATCCAGACGCCGTTGTCCTCGTCGATGAACGTGTTGTTCTCGATGACGTTGCCGTCGGCACCGTAGCGACGGTGGAACCAGCGGTCGGGCCGCGAGGTCACGAACTCGCCGCAGTTCTTGTAGAGGAAGATGCCGCCGGCGACGTTGCTCTGGAAGGTGTTGTTGCGAACGACGTTGAAGCGCGAGCCGTCGATCGCGAGTCCCTCGCGGCCGGTGCCCCAGTACCAGAAGTCGATACCCGCGACCGTGCGTGGGCCGCCCGCCGGACCGTTCTCGCCGAAGCCGTTGTCGATGATGGTGTTGCCCTCGACGACCCCGTTCTTCGATCCCGCTTCGAGGTAGATGCCCGCGCTGCCGGCACCCTCGACGTGCATGTTCCGCAGCGTCACGCCCTCGACGTAGCCGTTCACGAACACGCCGACGCCGCGCGAGTTCATGCTCGTGCTGTCCTCGATGACGATGTTCGAGAAGCCGTTGACGTACTCCACACCCTCGGCCAGCTGCCGGAAGCCCTCACGCTCGATGTGGTAGTTGTTGAGGAAGCCCTCGACCCAGCAGTTCCGCACCGTGATGTTCGCGAGCGGCGTGTCGGTGTCGGCGTGGATGTAGACGCCGAACCGACGATCGGGCGCCGCGATGTGCGCGCCCTGGCAGTCGAGCGTGACGTTCGACGCCAGGATCTCGACGCCGCGGGTCCACGTGCACGACGGATCGAGGTGCGAGGTCGCGGTGAGCTCGATCCGCTCGTCGGCGCGATCGCAGGTGATGAGCGTCGAGCCCGGATCGACGGCGGCGGCGGGTGGCGGGGCGAACACGGGAATCGCGACGGCGAGGAGCGCGAGAGCAGACAGCGTCGGCAGGCGCATCATCATTGATCTCCGGATCATCGGACCGCACGGGCCGCCGCGTCGTGTCTCGACGCGGGCGATGATCATTCCAATGGGCTACCGTCGCATGTCCGGGGGGTCAAGAGAATTCCTCGCACCCGGAATCATCCACGATCCGCTCGGAATGGCGGTGGCAAATCACCGCGGGCGCGGCGCATCCATGGACCAGTCGTCCGTGTAGACGGCATGCGCTATGGTTCCGGTCCGGAGGTATCTCGCATGCGAGCCTGTGTCATTGCATTCCTCGTCCTCACCTCATGGCTCTCGAGCACCGTGGCTGGTGCAGGCGAGCGTCATCCAGGACGCCGCGCCGTCGGAAGCGTCCTCCTGCCACGTTCCCTGGTGACGCCCTCCGCAGCCCCGGTCGCGAACGTGTCCGTCGACGAGGGCGACCCCTTCGCGATCCGCCTGGGAGGCTCGAATGTCGTCGCCCCGGTCACGCTCTACGTGGTGCCCGCCGACCGGGCGTTGGTCATCACCGACATCGACGGCAGCTACACCTGCAACTGCTCGGTCTGCCGACTGTTCGACAGCGACGGCATGCGCCTCGCCTGGCGCACTGATGACGGCCTCCAGCGCAGCTACGTGAGCGGCGTGCGCTTCGCGCCGGGGACGACCGTCACGCTGGACGTGCCGACGTCGTGCGGCCCCGGAAGCAGCCAGCAGGATGCATTCAACGGGTTCGTGACGTTCATGGGCCGCCTCGTGCCGTGAACGCCGGCGCGCGATGCGCGTCCCCTTACGAGAAGTTCCAGCGCGCCATCGTCACCACGTCCGCCGGGCTCTGCCCGAGCGACCGCACCACCGACGGCTCGAATCCCGAGTGCATGAAGCAGTTCTGGCACTTGGGATCCTGGCGCGACTCCCAGTAGTCCCAGTCGACGCCGCCCCAGAAGTCCTTCCACGAACCGTAGTACTTGCCCTCGATGAGGTAGCAGGGGCCCTTCCAGCCCTTCGGCGAGCGCGTCGGGTTGCCCCAGGGCGTGCACGGGTACTCGCGCTCGCCGGCGGCGAACTGCAGGAAGAGCGGCGTGGAGTAGAGGCGGTACTTCTTCGACAGCTCGAGGACCCGCTTGAACTTCTTGTGGGTCTCCTCGCGATGGAGGAACCGATCCTCCTGGATGGCGGCGTAGTGGTAGCCGGGCGAGATGAGCATGCCGTCGACGCCGAGACCGGAGAGATAGGCGCACATCTCCTCGACCTCTTCGATGGCCGTCTCGCGGAACACGGTGGTGTTGGTGCACACCGTGTAGCCGAGGCGCTTGCCCTCCTTGATCATGTCGATGGCCTTCTGGAACGTGCCGGGCTTGTCGGTGATGTAGTCGTGCGTCTTCTCCATGCCGTCGAGGTGGACGTTGATGGAGAGCCGCTTGTGCGGCCGGCCCTTCTTGTAGAAGCGATCGAGGAGGATGCCGTTCGTGCACAGGTAGATGTGCTTCTTGCGCTCGATGATGCGTTCCACCAGCGGCGCCAGCTCGGGATACACCGTCGGCTCGCCGCCGCAGATCGAGACCACCGGCGCGCCCGCCTCGTCGACCGCCTCCAGGCACTGCTCGAGCGTCAGCCGATCCTTCAGGTCGCCGTTCCAGCGCTCGGGCGAGCAGCCGAGACACGACAGGTTGCAGGTGTGCAGCGGCTCGAGCATCAGCACGAACGGATAGCGCTGATTGCCCCGCGCCCAGTTCTTGAACTGCCACTTCATCATGTCGGTGGCGATGTGGATCGGGAAACGCACGGTCACCTCCTGGTGATCACTGCCAGCCGGCGGCGACGTGTGCCGCGGCGCGAGCGCCGCTCTCCACGGCGCTCTCGATGGTGGGCGGAAGCCCGGTGTCGGTCCAGTCGCCCGCCAGCGCCAGCCCGCGCAGCCCCGGATCGACTCCGGGGCGCAGGCGCTCGGCGGCGGGCGTGCAGGCCATCGTGGCCTGCTTCTCCTTCACGACGACGGTGCGACGCAAGACCGCCGCCCGGGCGGCGGGGAGCAGCGAGCGCAGGTCGGTGACGACGGTATCGGCGACGCGTTGCGTATCCCACTCGACCGCCTCGCGGCCGGCGCTGATCACGGCGCTGACGCTCTGCCCGCCGTCGGGCTCGGCACAGCCCGTCAGCCGGGTCCGGTTGAAGGCCCACTGCGTCGTCGTGCCGAGCAGGCCGAGGAAATCGCCGTCAAGCACGGGCCGGTCGAACCAGAGATGCGTGCTCACGATGGGCGACGTCTCGAGCCCTGCCAACGCGGCCATGGGAGGCCGCGCTCGCAGGATGTCGGGCAGGAGCCCGCCGAGCGCCCGCGGCGGCACGGCCGCGATGCAGGCGTCGGCCGCGAGCTCGCGACCGTCGCGCAGCAGCACGCCCGCCACACGGTCGTCGCGCACGCTGACCCCGGTCGCCAACGCCCCCACCTCGATGCGTCCCCCGCCCTGCTCGATCACGCGGCGCGCGTCGTCGGTGTAGAGCTCGCTCAGCCCGACACGCGGCAGGACGAACTGCGAATCGGCGCGCGAGCGGAAGAAGGCGCGTGCCAGCACCTCGACGAACGGTCCCGCGGCCGCCCGCGCCGGCTCCTCGTTGAGCGTCGCCACCACGACCGGGTTCCAGAAGCTCTCGCGCGCGTGCGCCGTCTGTCCGAGCCGGATCAGGAGCTCCTCGACGGTGGACGACGCCAGCAGCGGATCGCGCCGGCGTCGCATGCCCATGAGCCGCGCCCCGGCGAGAAGCGCCCTGCCCCGCTCGGCACCCGACAGCAGGCGGTAGCGCGCGATGCCGGCCAGCATGTGGAGCGGGCTCGGCCACGCCGGACAGGCGATGACGCCGGCGCCGAGCCGCGGATGCACCATGTCGACGCGCAGATTGCCCTGCCGCATGACGCGATCGGCCGCACCGATGCGTCGCAGGAACTCGAGCGTGTGGGTGTAGCAGCCCATCATCGCGTGCTGGCCGTTGTCGACGACCGTGCCGGTGGCGGCGTCGCGGAACGAGTACGCCCGCCCGCCGAGCCGCGCGCGCGCCTCGAGCAGCGTGACGCGCACGCCATCCGCGGCGAGGGCCACGCCCGCCGACAGGCCGGCGAACCCGCCCCCCACGACCACCACGTGTCGCATCAACGCATCGCCGCCAGGTGCGACCGTCCCCACGCCGCCAGCGCCAGCCCGACCTTCTCGTAGCGCGGCAGCGTGATGCGCGGCCCGAAGACGTCGAAGCGTCGCGACTCGATGCGGCCGAGCAGCCGCTCGTAGATGAGCCGCATGGCCTCCGCCGGCGCCAGCGCGCGACGATCCTCGGGGGCCAGCGCACCGCGCGCGCGCAGGTAATACGCCCGGGCCCGGCCGCACTCGAACGCCATCAGCGCACCGACGTGCGGCGAGTAGCGCCCCGCGAGCAACGCATCCTCGTCGCAGCCGAAGCGCTCGAGGTCTTCCAGCGGCAGATAGATGCGGCCGCGCTCGGCGTCCTCGTGGACGTCGCGCAGGATGTTCGTGAGCTGGAACGCGATGCCGAGGTCGATGGCGTACTCGGTGGCGCTCGCGTGCCTGCGACCGAAGATCTCGATGCAGAGCAGGCCGACGGTGGACGCGACGCGGTAGCAGTAGGCGTAGAGGTCGTCGAAGGTGGCGTAGCGGCGGCGACGCAGATCCATCTCGACGCCGCGGATCAGCTCCTCGAAGTGCTCGCGCGCGAGCCCGAAGCGCGGCACGGCGTCGGCCAGCGCGATGCCGATGGGGTGCGTCGGCGTGCCGTCGTAGATGCGTCCCAGCTCCTCGCGCCAGCGCAGCAGGAGGGCGGCGGGATCGTTGCGGCCCTCGTCGTCGGCGACGTCGTCGATGAAGCGGCAGAACGCGTACACCGCATCCAGCGCGGCGCGACGATCCGGCTGCAGCAGCCGGAAGGCGTTGTAGAAGCTGGTGGCGCTCCGCCGCGTCACGTCGCGGCAGTAGGCGTAGGCCTCGGCGACGTCGGTCATGCGATCGCCTCCTGCCGGCCGTAGTGCCGCTTGTGGTCGCTGACGCCGGTGAGATGGCAGAGGGCACCGTCGTCGATCGACGGCGTGCCGCCCCGCGCGCCCTCGCGCACGAAGTCCTCGTACTGCGCCACGTCGAGCAGCACGCGGTCGGCGAGCAGCGCCGCCGCGCCGATGCGGGCCGCGTGCGCGCCGCTGCCGGCGACGAACCGTCCGCTGAAGAACTCGCCCTGGCAGCCGGAGCCGTAGGAGAAGAGCCCGACGTCGCGCCCCTCGAGCGCCGCCCCCCGCTGCTCCGCGAGCCAGGCGAGGCCCAAGTAGAGCGACGCGGTGTAGGTGTTGCCGGCCTGGCGCGCGAGCCACAGCCAGGGCTCGACCAGCTCGGCGTACGAGCGCTCGAACAACGCCGTCTGCGCGTCCGGATCGAGCTCGGGATGCTCGCGCTCCACGAGACGACGATGCGCCTTCTGCGCCATCTTGGGGAAGGGGGTGTGGTAGAGCAGCGCCGTCATGCGCTCCATGACCGGCGCGGCGTCGCCGCGGTAGTCGGCGAGCGCGCCGCCGAGCGCGTCGAGGTAGCAGTCGACCGAGAACTTGCCGTCGACGAGCGCCTCGCGGCGATCGAGCGGGCGCCAGAAGTCCCACACGTTGCTGGCGTAGACGCCGGTGCCAGCGTCGAGCGCCAGGAGGCGCGGCTCGGCGCCGATGACCAGTGCCGCCGCCCCCGCGCCCTGCGTGAACTCGGCGCTCGAGCCGAGGTCGTAGCGCGCGATGTCGGTGGCGACGACGAGCGCCTTGCGACCGCGCGCGGCGCCCGAGCGCACCCAGTCGACCGCCATCATCACGCCCGCGGTGCCGCCGTAGCAGGCGTGCTTCAGCTCGAACGTCCGGCAGCGCGACGTCAGCCCGAGCAGCTCGTGCAGGAAGATGCTGGCGGGCTTGGCGTGATCGACGGCGGTCTCGGTGCCGACGACGAGGAGGCCGATCTCGTCGGGCGCGATGCCGCCCGCGCGCAACGCACGCGCCGCGGCGTTGGCGCCGAGCGTGACGGTGTCTTCCCACGGCGCGGGCACCGCCATCGCGAGCGCGCCGAGGCCGACGGATATCTTCTCCGGCGGCACGCCGCGCGCCGCGGCGAGACGGTCGAGCGGGAGCGCATGCCGCGGGACGTAGATGCCGAGCTGGTCGATGCCGACGTCGGTGGTGGTCATCGGGTCGCCTCCAGGCGCGCGCGGTAGATGCCGAGCGCCATCAGCGGGAAGTAGTCGCGGTACATCCAGTAGCGCAGGTAGAAGTGACGCGGAAAGCCGGTGCCGGTGAAGAGCGTCTCGTCCCAGCCGCCGTCGGCTCGCTGCGTGTCGACGAGGTGCGCCACGCCGCGCTCGAGCTCGGGGCTGATCGCGTCCTCGCCGGCCAGCAGACCGAGGACGGCCCACGCCGTCTGCGACGGCGTCGACTCGCCGCGACCGGCGAGCGTCTCGTCGTCGTACGAGGCCAGCGTCTCGCCCCAGCCGCCGTCGTCGTTCTGGAACGCCTTGAGCCACGCCACCGCGCGACGGATGTACGGCGCCTCGACGTCCTCACCGATCGCACGCAGACCGGAGAGCACCGACCACGTGCCGTAGATGAAGTTGGCACCCCAGCGTCCCCACCACGAGCCGTCGTCGCGCTGCGTGCGATGCACGAACTCGAGCGCGCGACGGGCGCGGTGGAAGCGGCGGTCGTAGCCGACCGTGCCCATGAGCTCGAGGAGGCGCCCCGTCAGATCCTCGGTGGGCGGGTCGATCATCGCCTCCATGTCGGCGAACGGGATACGGTTCAGGAACTCGGCGTCGTTGTTGGTGTCGAACGCACCCCAGCCGCCGTTGCGGCTCTGCATGCCGAGCGCCCAGTTGACGCCGAACGCGATCGAGCGTCGCTTCGCCGCCTCATCGGGCACCGCCACCCGCTGCAGCACCATCAGGATGACGGCGGAGTCGTCGGTGTCGGGGTACCAGTCGTTGGCGAACTCGAATGCCCAGCCGCCCGGCTCGAGGTCGGGGTTGTAGACGCTCCAGTCGCCGGGCGCGAAGATCTGATTCTCGATGAGCCACTCGGCGGCGCGCACGAGCGCGGGATGGTCGGACGACAGCCCGGAGTCGAGCAGCGCCTTCGCCGCCAGCGCCGTGTCCCACGTCGGCGACACGCACGGCTGGAAGAACAATTGGCCCTGGTGCTCGAAGAGGAAGTCGTCGATGGCCTGCATGCCCTTCACCATCGCCGGGTGATCGCTCGGGTAGCCGAGCGCGTGCAGGGCCATCACGCAGTTGATCATCGGCGGCTGGATGCCGCCCCAGCCGCCGTTCGTGTCCTGCCGCGCGAGGATCCACTCCTCGGCACGCTGCATCGCGCGCGCACGCAGCGGCTTCCACGCGCTGCGCCCGAGCACGTTCAGCACGCGGTCGAGGGCCAGGAACGCGTTGCGGACGGTGAAGAGCGCGTCGCTGCGCTTGAAGCCCACCGACTCGGGCGTGGGCGGCGCGAGCCACAGCTCCTCGACGCCACAGCCCGGGTCGAGCGGACGCGTCGGCTGCAGCGCCATCAGCACCGTGAGCGGCACGACCGTCTCCCGTGCCCAGCTCGACATGGCGTAGATGTTGATGGGGAACCACGACGGCAGCAGGTTCAGCTCGACCGGCATCGCCGGCAGGCCCCACCACGGGAACTGCCCGAAGTAGGCCAGGAAGGTGCGCGTGAACACACCCGCGCGCTCGAGGCCGCCGTGCGCGTGGATGTAGGCGCGCGCCCGCACCATCGACGGATGATCGGCCGCGATGCCGGCCAGCTTGCAGCCGAAGTACGCCTCGATGGTGGTGCTGAGGTGCCCGGGACCGCCGTGATAGAGGGACCAGCTGCCGTCGTCGGACTGGGTCGCGAGCATGCGCGCCACGAGCCGCTGCTCCGTCTCCTGCGGGCGACGGCCGACGAAGCGGTTGAAGACGATGTACTGGGCGTCCATGCCCACGTTCGCTTCGAGCGGCGCGTGCCAGTAGCCCGGCTGCCGTTGCATGCCGAGCAGGTAGGCCTGGCTGCGCGCGATGGCGTCGTCGACGCGGGCGTCCGGCGTCTCGGCGGGTGACAGCATCGGGGCCGACATCAGGACGCCCCTCCCGCCTGCAGATCCGCGAGGATCTCACGCGCCTTGTGCAGCTTGATCTCGCCCGAGCTGATGAGCCGCTGCACGACGGCCTCGGCGAGCCCGTCGGGCGTGCCTGCGGCCAGCGCCAGCCCACGCGCATGCAGGGCCATGTGGCCACGCTGGATGCCGTCGGTGACGAGCGCACGCAGCGCCGCCAGGTTCTGCGCCAGACCGGCGGCCGCCATCACCGCCGCGAGGTCGCGTGCGCCGCGGACGGCGAGGATGCGCAGCGCCAGCCGTGCGCGCGGATTGCACTCGAGGTTGCCGCCGACGGTGCCGACCGCGAGCGGCAGGGCGATGCGGCCGAGCAGCGCCTCACCGTCGATCGACCAGGTCGTGAGCGGCGCATAGCGGCCCTCGCGTGCCGCGAACGCGTGCGCGCCGGCCTCGATGCCACGCCAGTCCTGCCCCGTCGCCAGCGCCACGGCGTCGACGCCGTTCATCACGCCCTTGTTGTGTGTCGTGGCGCGGTAGGGATCGACGTCGGCCAGCGCCCACGCCTCCACCACCCGCTCGGCCACGACACGGCCCGGCAGCGACGGCGTGTCGAGCGCCGCGAACGGCACGCGGCCCTCGGCGCGAGCCACACGCTGATCGGCCAGGTTCGACAGGATGCGGAGCCGCGCCTCGCCACCCGAGAGCGCCTCCAGGTCGGGCGCGATGGCCTCGACCATGCTGTTGACGGCGTTGGCGCCCATGGCGTCGCCGACGTCGACCAGCAGGTGGACCACGAGCCCGGTGCCCCCGGGCGCGTCGGGCAGCACGCGCGCGGTGAGGCCGCGCACGCCGCCGCCGCGCCGGGCCATGTTGGGATGGATCGCGTCGGCCACCGCCATGACGCGGGCCGCCGCGGCCTCGATGCGCGCGCAGGCGACGTCGGGCTCGCCGACGCGCAGCAGGTGGACCTGGCCGATCATGATCGACGGGTCGGCGTCGGCGGTGAAGCCACCACCCTCCCGGACCAGACGCGCCGCCGAGCTCGCCGCGGCCACCACCGAGGGCTCCTCGACCGCCATCGGCACCAGCCGGTCGTCGCCGTTGACGCGGAAGTTGAGGGCGATCCCCATCGGCAGACCGAGGACGCCGACGGCGTTCTCGATCATGTGGTCGGCGGCCTCGAAGGTCAGTACCTGCGCATCGGTCAGGGTGGCGACGTCGTCGAGGCCGAGGCCAGTGCGCTCCGCCAGCCGCGCCAGCCGCTCGGCATGTCCGAGCCGGCCGAAGCCGGCGATCCGCGATCCCATTCCGTTGCCCTCCCTGGGTGACGGCGTCCCGCTGACCCGACGGTCAGCACCTGGCGTCGTTCGATCTTCCTTCACCGCCCCTGCACCTCCGCTGGCGAACGATGGTCGGGCGCGGGCTGCGTCGCCTGCGCGCTGACCGTCCGATATAAACCGATCGGTCAGCGGGAATATTGCAGGGCGTAGACCTTGTCAAATGCGAGGGTCGCGCAAGCGTCGCCGCCGTCGTAGCGGGGGCGTGGGGGCCTCCGGCTTGCTCGGAGCTCGCGCGGCGCCCAGCACCCCGCCCAGCGCCCCGCGCGTCTCGCAACTCGCCGCTCGGGCGCCCCCGCACCCCAACGCGACGGCGGGGACGGGGCGCTATTGGGCGGGAAAGGCTACAGCTTCTGGCGGAAGGCGCGGAGGGCGGCGAGTTGTTCGGGGGTCAGCTGGAAGGTGGTGCCGCCGAGGGTGCCTTTGATCGAGCTGGCTTTCGCCATCTGGTCCAGGGCCGACATGGAGAGGGCGACGGTGACCGTCTCCTCCTGGTTCAGGCCGGCGGGGCCGCGGACGCTGGTGTTGGGTTGGGTGCGGTACTTCACGACGTCGCACGCCACCGGCGTGCCGTCGACGACCAGGGCGAGCTCGCGGGTGTCGCGGTAGAGGCCCTGCGACGCACCCGTCGCGATGACCAGCTCGGGGCGGACGGCGGCGGCGCCTTTGCTCTTCTCGGCGCGGAAGGTGATCCAGTGACGGGCCCCCCCGCCCGAGCGCTCGAGGCGGCTCGGCTCGGTGGCCACGGTGGTCTGGTCGCCGTCCTCGTCGACCTGGACCGAGACCGTCTCGCGGGCGCGTTCCTCGAGCGCCGCGGCGAGCGGGTTCTCGACCTCGCCGCGCAGCTTCGTCACCTCGGCCTCGAGCGTCTTCACACGCTCGGTGAGCCGCGCGTTCTCGGCGCGCAGCCGTTCCAGCTCGCCGGCATCGGCGGCCATCGCCACCGTCGCGAGCACCGTCGCGAGCCCCACCATCAGCAGACGTCGTCCCATCAGACCCCCAGCGCGACGATGCGATCGAACGCCGCCTTCTCGAGCGGCATGACGCTCAGCCGCGACTGCCGGAGCAGCGGAATGCCCGCCAGTGCAGCGTCACCCTTGATCTGCTCGAGGGTGACGGGCGCCTTCAGCTTCTTCACCGGCACCAGGTCGACCGCCACCCAGCGCGGGTCCGATGCGCTGGCGTCCGGATAGGCCTCGCGCGCCACCTCGGCGATGCCGACGACCGCGGTGCCGACGACCGAGTGGTAGTAGAGCACCCGGTCGCCGGTCTTCATGGCCGCGAGGTTGTTGCGCGCCTGGAAGTTGCGGACGCCGTCCCATGTGGTCCGGCCGTCCGCCACGAGCTGGTCGAACGGGTACTTCGTGGGCTCCTGTTTGACCAGCCAGTACTGCCGCGCCATTCGCGTCGACGATCAGAGCGCCGCTTCGAACAGACCCGCAGCACCCATGCCGCCACCGATGCACATGGTGACGATGCCCCAGCGCTTCTTCTGGCGCTGCAGCTCGAGAAGGAGCGTGCCGGTCATGCGGGCGCCGGTCATGCCGTACGGATGGCCGATGGAGATGGCGCCGCCGTTCGGGTTGAGCTTCTCCTGCGGGATGCCGAGCCGATCGCGACAGTACACGGCCTGCGACGCGAACGCCTCGTTCAGCTCGACGATGTCGATGTCGTCGATGGTGAGGCCGGCGCGCTTCAGGAGCTTCGGCACCGCGAACACCGGGCCGATGCCCATCTCGTCGGCCTCGCAGCCGGCGAACACGCAACCGCGGAAGAAGCCGAGCGGCTTGATCCCGAGCTGCTGGGCACGCTCGGCGGACATCATGAGCACCGCCGCGGCGCCGTCGGAGAACTGCGACGAGTTGCCCGCCGTGACGCTGCCGCCTTCCTTGAAGGCCCCGGGCAGCTTGGTGAGGTTCTCCATGGTGGTGCTGGGGCGGTTGCACTCGTCGCGGTCGACGGTGACCTGCTTCTGCGACTTCTCACCGGTGGCCTTGTCGGTGAGCTCCATGGTCACCGTCATGGGCGCGATCTCGTCCTTGTCCTTGCCCGAGCTCTGGAAGGCGGCGGTGCGCTGCTGCGACGCGAGCGCCAGCTCGTCCTGCTTCTCGCGGCTGACCTTGTAGCGGTCGGCGACGATCTCGGCGGTGAGCCCCATCGGCATGTAGACCTGCTTGTAGTGATCCATCAGCCAGGGGTTGAAGAGGTTCGTCTTGTTGAAGTCGTTCTGCATCATGGTGATCGACTCGAGCCCGCCGCCGATGACGGCGTCGGCGCCCTCGACCTCGATCATGTGGGCGGCGACGGCGACGGCGTTGAGGCCCGAGGAGCAGAACCGGCTGACCGTCGAGCCGGCGACCTCGTGCGGCAGGCCGGCCATGATGGCGACGTTGCGGCCGACGTTGAAGCCCTGCGGGCCTTCCGGGAAGCCGGTGCCGAACACGCAGTCGTCGATCTCCTTCGGATCGAGCTGCGGCACCTTGGCGACGGCGGCCTTGATGGCGTGCGCGGCCATGTCGTCCGGCCGGGTCATGTTGAAGGAACCACGGAACGACTTGGCGAGGCCGGTCCGGGCCGTGGCGACGATCACCGCTTCACGCATCTTACGCATCGAGGTCTCCTTATGGACGGACTTTGGGAACCCGGGACCGGTACCACGGCCCTCCAGGTGCGACAAGCGCGTCTGCTATGAGAACGCCATGCTGCGCGCACTCGTTCTGGGCCTGCTGCTCACCGCCGCGATCGCCCGGGCCGCCGACCCCGCGGCCATCGTCTTCATGAGCGACTTCGGCACCGACGACGACTCGGTGGCGATCTGCAAAGGCGTCATGGTCGGCGTCTCGCCGCAGTCGCGGATCGTCGATCTCACCCACACCGTGCCGCCGTACTCCATAGCCGACGGCGCGCGCTTCCTCGCCGGGACCGCGCCGGCCTGGCCGGCGGGGACGGTGTTCGTGGCCGTGGTCGACCCGGGGGTGGGCAGCTCGCGCCGTCCCGTCGTGGTGCGCTCGAAGCGCGGTCAGTGGTTCGTCCTGCCCGACAACGGCCTCGTCACGCTGATCGCCGACCGCGACGGCCTGGACGAGGTGCGCCAGATCACGAACGCCGACTGGCTGCGCGGCGGCGGCATCTCGTCGACCTTCCACGGCCGCGACATCTTCGCGCCGGTGGCGGCCCACATCGCGCGCGGCGACGACTGGACGGCGGTCGGCCCCGTCGTCACCGACCCCGTGCGGCTCCCCCTGCCCCAGGCGCGCATCGACGGCGATACGCTCACCGGTGAGGTGATCGCGTTCGACGGCCCCTACGGCAACCTCGTCACCGACGTCGACGCGGCGCTCTTCCAGCGCCTCGGGTGGGCGCGCGGCGATCAGGTCGTCGTGCGGCTCGGCGAACGCGAGCTCACCCTCCCCTTCGTGCAGACGTTCGCCTCGGTGCCCGAGGGGCAGCCGCTGCTCTACATCGATTCGCGCGAGCGCCTCGCCGCCGCCGTCAACAAGGGCAGCTTCGCGGACCGGTTCGGCGTGAAGCCCGGGACCCGGTTCACGATCCGTCACAAGGCGCCCTGAGCCCACCGGGTGACAGGTCTTGTCGGCGAAACGGCATGGCGCTACAGGAGGCGCCCATGCGCACACTCCTTGCCGCCGCAGCCCTGATCCCCCTGCTTCTGGCCTCCGCGGGGGCTCAGCAGCCCGACGCCGACACCATCATCAAGGGGATGAAGACCGCGCTCGAGCCGCCGCGCGCGAGCACCCGCCAGATCGTGCTCACGATCAGCGGCATCGACAACGAGACCACGAAGTGGACCGCGGTGCAGGCGCGCAAGCCGGTCCAGGACGAGCCGCACACGTTGACGGTGGTGATCGCACCGTCCGACTCCCGCGGCATCGCCTCGCTGATCCACCCCGGCAGGAAGCCCGGCGTCGACGAGCTGGCGCTCTGGATCCCGATGGTGCGCCGCGTCCGCGAGCTGGCGCCGCTCGGGGCGTTCGAGCCCTTCCTGCAGTCCGACTTCACGTACTCCGACCTCGGGCTCGTCAGCATCGGCGGCTCGCACAAGCTGCTCGGGACCGAGAAGAAGAACGGCAAGGACGCGTACAAGGTCGAGACCGTCCCCGGGCTCAACTGGTACTACTCGAAGATCGTCACCTGGGTGGACAAGAAGAGCATGATGCCGGTCGAGCGCGACTACTTCGATCCGGCCGGCGAGCTCTGGAAGGTCGAGACCATCGACTCCGTCAGCGTGATCGACGGTGCGCCCACGGCCCTCGCCGTGACCATGAAGGACGTCCAGACCAAGACGCAGACGGTGCTCACGGTGACCAACGTCAAGTTCGACGTCGAGCTGCCCGACTCGCTGTTCGAGCCCGGGAATCTGCCCAAGTCGATCCAGTCGCCGGTCTTCGCCGGCGTGGAGTAGGCCGCGCCATTCTCGACGGGGCTGCCGCGCGGGCGGTCCCGTCGGGGATTCCTGGCGTCAGCCGCGAGAATTTACTTGCTGACCGTTCAGCAAGTGAAGTACTACGGACGACGTGGACGTCAGCGAACGCCGCCCCGCCCGCCGCCGCACCCAGGCCGAGCGCACGGCCCTCTCCGAGGATCGCCTCATGTCCGCCGCCCTGAGCCTGATCTCGCGCCAGGGCTACGAGCGCACCTCGCTGCAGGCCATCGGCGACGCCGCCGGTTACAGCCGCGGCCTCGTGAGCCACCGCTTCGGCTCGAAGGAAGGCCTCCTCTGGGCGGTGCTCCAGCGCGTCTTCACCCATTGGGGCCACGAGACGCTGGCCCCGGCAGTGGAGGGACGGGTCGGCGTCGATGCGCTGCACGCCGCCATCGAAACCACGCGCGCCTCGATGCACGCGGCACCCGAGAAGCTGCGCGCCTTCTACGCCCTGCTCTTCGAGTCGCTCGGACCGCTCGAGGCGCTGCGTCCGAAGGTGGCCGAGTTCCATCGCCGCCAGCGTGCCGGCGTCGCCGCATGGATCGCCATGGGCATCGACGCCGGCACGGTCCGCCCCGACGTCGACGTCGCGACGCAGGCGGCGCTCTTCATGAGCGCGCTCCGCGGGGCCAGCTATCAGTGGCTCATCGACCCCGAGCACGTCGACATCGACGCGCTCTACGACGAGATCAAGGCCACCATGACCCGCAACCTCGCGAGGGCACCGACATGAGCATCGACGCCGACCTGGTGATCCGCAACGGCACGCTGATCGACGGTACGGGCGCACCGGGCGTGCGCGGCGACCTCGCCATCCGCGACGGCCGCATCGTCGGCATGGGCCGCGTCGACGGCGGCGGCGCACGCACCATCGACGCCACCGACGCGGTCGTGGCGCCCGGCTTCGTCGACATCCACACCCACTACGACGCGCAGGTGTTCTGGGATCGCGCCTGCAGCATCTCGCCCTGGCACGGCGTCACGTCGGTGGTGATGGGCAACTGCGGCTTCGGCGTGGCCCCGACGCGCGCCGCGCATCGCGAGCTCATCCTGCGCACGCTCGAGAGCGTCGAGGGCATGTCGCTGGCGGCGCTCGAGGCCGGCCTCGGCGCGTCGTGGCCGTTCGAGACGTTCCCGGAGTTCCTCGACGCCATCGCCGCGCGCGGCACCGCCATCAACGTCGGCGCGCTCGTCGGCCACACCCCGGTGCGCCTCTGGGTGATGGGCGAGGAGGCGACCGAGCGCGAGGCCACCGACGACGAGATCGCGGCCATGCGTGCCATCGTGCGCGAGGCGCTGCGCGCCGGCGCCCTCGGCTTCGCGACCTCGAAGGCACCGACACACGTCGGCTGGGCGGGACGCCCGGTGCCGAGCCGTGCGGCGTCGCTGCACGAGATCGAGACGCTCGCCGGCACGCTCGGCGACGCCGGTCGCGGTCTGATGCAGGCGACGCTCGGCCCCGGCCTCTTCCTCGACGAGTTCGCCGGCATCCAGCGCGCCACCGGGCGGCCCGTCAGCTGGACCGCGCTCCTCGGCGGCATGCTCGGCCCCGACGGGCATCGCATGGTGCTCGAGCGCTCGGCGGCACTGCAGGCCGAGGGCGTGACCGTCATTCCGCAGGTGTCGTGCCGGCCGCTCACGCTCGAGTTCCAGATGCGGGCGCCCTTCCCGTTCGAGAGCATGTCGATCTTCCGTCCGGTGTCGCAGGCCGACCACGCCGGCAAGCGCCGCATCTACGCCGACCCGGCGTTCCGCGAGCAGCTGCGCACGAAGATCACGAGCGGCATCTTCACCGGCGCCTTCGCCGAGGCGCGCATCACGGAGCACGCGCCCGATCCGTCGCTCGTCGATCGACGACTGGCCGACGTCGCGGCCGAGCGCGGCGTCGCACCCACCGATCTCCTCCTCGACCTCTCGCTGGCGAGCGACCTCACCACCCGCGTCCGCCTCGCCGTCCTCAACACCGACGAGGCGGTCGTGGCCGAGCTGCTGACGCATCCCGCCACCATGCTCGGGCTGTCCGACGCCGGCGCACACGCGAGCCAGCTGTGCGACGCCGGCGCGCCCACCGATCTGCTCGGCCGCTGGGTGCGCGAGAAGGGCACGCTCTCGCTCGAGGAGGGCGTGCGCCGCCTGACGTCGCAACCGGCCGCCGTCTTCGGCATCACCGATCGTGGCCGCCTCGCCCCCGGGCTCGCGGCCGACGTCACCATCTTCGATCCGGCCACCGTCGGCTGTGGCGCACTGCGGCGGGTCCACGATCTGCCGGCCGGCGCCGATCGTCTCGTCGCCGACGCACGCGGCATCCGCGCCGTCGTCGTCAACGGTACCATCATCCGCGAGGACGGCGCCGACCGGGTCGATCTCGCCGGGCCCCTGCCCGGCCGCGTGCTGCGCGGAGGACAGGCATGAGCCATCCCATCATCTCGGCCGACTCGCACGTCACCGAGCCCCCGAACACCTACATCGACCACATCGACCCCGCGTTCCGCGATCGTGCGCCGCGCCTCCACCACATCGACGGCGCCGGCGACGTCTTCCTCATCGACGGCATGAAGACGCCCGTCCCGATGGGCATCGTGGCCGCGGCGGGGAAGCCCGCCGAGCAGATCCGCATCATGGGGACCCGCTTCGAGGAGCTGCACCGCGGTGGCTGGGATCCCGAGGCACGCCTCGCCGATCAGGATCGCGACGGCGTCGCCGCCGAGATCGTCTACCCCACCGTCGGCATGGTGATCTGCAACCACCGTGACGCCGACTACAAGAAGGCCTGCTTCGACGCCTACAATCGCTGGCTCGCGGCGTACTGCGCGCCGCACCCGACACGGCTGCTCGGCGTCGGGCAGACGGCCATGCGCAGCCCCGCCGAAGGCATCCGCGATCTCGAGGCCATCCGCGACCACGGGCTGCGCGGCGTGATGATGCCGGGCAATCCCGTCGTCGACGACTACGACTCGCCGGCGTACGACGAGTTCTGGGAGGCGGCCATCGCGCTCGAGCTGCCGCTGTCGTTCCACATCCTGACGACGCGCGAGACGACGCCGGTGCGCGGCCCGAAGATGAACGCGTTCCTCGGCGTCATCCGCGGCTGCCAGGACATCATGGGAACGCTCGTCCTGGGCGGCGTCTTCGAGCGCCATCCGAAGCTGCGCGTCGTCTGCGTCGAGGCCGACGCCGGCTGGGTGCCGCACTACATGTACCGCATGGACCACGCCTGGAAGCGGCACCGGAACTGGCTGCCGCCGGGACAGGCGCTGTCGAAGCTGCCGTCGGAGTACTTCGCCGCCGGCATCTACACCACGTTCCAGGACGACTGGGTCGCGTTCCGCAGCGTCGACATGCTGAACTGGCGCCGGCTCATGTGGGCCAACGACTTCCCGCACAGCGACTCGACGTGGCCCGACTCACAGGCGATGCTGGCCGAGCACGCGGCGGCGCTCACGCCCGAGCAGCGGCGCGCCATCCTGTGCGACAACGTCGCCGACCTCTACCGCATCGACCTCGCCACCCTGCGCTGAGCCATGGACGTCGGCGTCCTGCTGGTGGCCGAGCCGCGCCGCTTTGCGCACGTGGCACGCATGGTCGAGGAGATGGGGTTCGCGAGCCTGTGCATCCCCGACAGCCAGAACCTCGCGCCGGAGGTGTGGGGCCAGCTCATGCTCGCCGCCGCCGCGACGACGCGCATCCGGCTCGGTCCCGGCGTCAGCAACTCGGTGACGCGCGACCCCGCCGTCACCGCGTGCGCCGCGCTCTCGCTGCAGGCGGAGAGCGACGGACGCGCGGTGCTCGGCATCGGCCGCGGCGATTCGTCGGTGCAACGCATCGGGCGTTCGCAGGATCCGGTCGCCTCGTTCGAACGCTACCTCACCCAGGTGCGCGCATACCTCGCCGGTGAGGCGGTCGATCGCGACGGTTTCGCGAGCCGCCTCGAGTGGCTGCCGCGCGTGAAGGTGCCGACGGTGCCGATCGAGGTCGCCGCCACGGGACCACGCGTGATCGCCGCGGCGGCGCGACGCGCCGATCGTATCTGCTTCGCGGTGGGCGCCGATCCCGATCATCTGGCGGCGGCGATGGCGCAGGCGCGGGCCGCCGCGGTCGATGCCGGCCGCGATCCGTCGACACTGCGCTTCGGCGCGTTCGTCAACTGCGTCCTGCACGACGACGTCGCGGTCGCGCGCGACGCGCTGCGCGGCACGGTGGCGACGTTCGCGCGCTTCTCGGCGCTGCGCGGCAGCCCGATCGACGCGCTGCCGCCGCCGCTGCGGCGCACGGCGACATATCTGCGCCAGCACTACGACATGCGCGATCACACGCGCGCCGGCGCCGACCACACCGCGGGCGTCGACGACGACTTCGTCGACTGGTTCGCCATCGCGGGTCCCGTCGTGCGCGCGCTACCGCGCTTCCAGCGGCTCGCCGCACTCGGTCTCGACTTCGTGCACGTCATCCCGAGCTCGACGGGCGTCGCACGTGAGATCGCCGTCGGCTCGTTGCTGGCGCTCGGTCGCGATCTGCTGCCGGCCCTCCGCCCTTGACGCCGCCGCGCGCCGTGGCGTAGCGCGATCGCCATGGCCATCGAGCACGGCGTCATCAAGCAGATCGCGTACGTGGTGGACGATCTCGACGCCGCCATCATGCGGTGGGTCGAGGTCGTGCGGGCGGGACCCTTCTTCCGCCTCGACAACGTCCGCGTCGACGACGCGCGCTACCGTGGCGCGGCCGTCCCCGCCGCGCTGTCGCTCGCAGTCGGCAATACCGGCGGCGTGCAGATCGAGCTGATCGCGCTCGGCGATCCGGCGCCGTCCATCTATCGCGAACTCCCGCGGGGCGTACACCACCTGGCGATTCTGGCCGCCGACTTCGAGGGCGAGTCGGCGCGCCTCGAGCGTCTGGGTCATCCGGTCGCCCTGGCGCTGAACCTGCCCGGCGTGTGCCGCGTCCGCTACTTCGACACGCTCGCCACCTTCGGCCACTTCGTCGAGCTGTGGGAGAGCACCGACGCCATGCGCGGATTGCTCGCGATGGTGGAGGGCGCGGCCGTCGACTGGGACGGCACCGACCCCATCCGTCGCCTGGGCTGATCGAGTCGCCTGGCAGCGGCCGGAACGAGACGCTATGGGAGCGCCCATGCTGGGGTCGGCGTTGCGCCGGGAGGCGGTGGTCGAGGGCGGGGTGGACGAGATCGCGCCGACGCTGCGACGCGTGGCGGCGCTCTTCGACGGCCACACGCCGAACGCCCTGCGCCTGCGTGCGACGCTGGCGGGCGTCTGCCGGGGGCGCGTCGTCGTCGACGATGCGCGCCGTCCGTCGCAGGCGCTGCTCCGGACCAACTACGCCACCACGTTCCTCGGTGGCGAGGTGACGCGGGAGTTCCTGTCGGCGGCCATCGCCCATCTCCGGCCTGCGGGCGACGTCCGCCTCGTCACACCGCCGGACGACGCGCTCGCCCATCTGCTCCCACGCGACGACGACGGTCACATCGCGCGCATCGAGTTCGGCGCCCGCGATCCCGCCGTGCCGCTCGCCCCGCTCGTCGGAGCCCTGCCGCGCGGCCATCGCCTGCAGTGGATCGACGCCCTGTCGCTCACCGAGTGCCTGTGGCGCGGGGAGATGGCGAAGGCGTTCGGCACCGTCGCACGCTTCCTCCGTCACGGCGCCGGCGTCTGCGTGCGACGCGGCGGCGAGATCGTCGCCGAGGCCTACGGCATGTATCCCACCGACGGGCAGATGGAGCTCGCGGTGGTGACGAAGGAGGCGCACCGCGGCCGCCGTCTCGCCACCGCGGCCTGCGCGTTCCTGCTGCGGCACCTCGAGTCCCGCGGCGTGGCGACACGTTGGAGCTGCTACCAGGCCAACGTACGCTCCATCACCGTCGCGCGCCGGCTCGGCTATACGCGGCCGGCGGCCTACCGGCTGATGCGCTACGACGCGCCCCGCACGCCATGAGCCGCCTGCGCGTCCTGCTCACCAACCAGTCGCTCGCCGAGCGCGGCGGCACCGAGCTGTTCCTGCGCGACATCGCCACCGGGCTGCTCGATCGCGGCCACGCACCGGTGGCGTTCAGCCCGCGGCTGGGCGAAGCCGCGGAGGATCTCCGTCAGTGCGGCGTGCCGGTGGTGGACGACCTCGCCAACATCGGCGAGCCCCCCGACGTCATCCACGGCCACCACCATCTCGAGACGATGGCCGCCCTGCTCCACTTCCCCACCGTGCCGGCGCTGCACTTCTGCCACGGATGGATGGCGTGGCTCGAGACGCCGCTCGTGTTCCCGCGCGTCCTCCGGCACGTCGCCGTCGACGAGGCGACACGCGACCGCATCGTGCTCGAGCACGGCGTCGCCCCCGACCGCGTGCGCACGCTCTCGAACTTCGTCGACCTGGAGCGGTTCCGGCCGCGGCCGCCGCTGCCGGATACGCCGCGGCGCGGGTTGCTCATGAGCAACTTCGCGAACGAGCACAACTACGTGCCCCCGGTGCGGGAGGCGTGCCGGCGTGCCGGGATCGACTTCGACGCCATCGGGAGCGGCGTCGGCAACCCCTGCAAACGACCGGAGACGATCCTCGGCGACTACGACATCGTGTTCGCGGTGGGACGCTCGGCGCTCGAGGCCCTGGCCGTCGGTACGGCGGTCGTGCTGGTGGCGCGACCGGGTGTCGGCCCGATGGTGTCCGACGCCGAGCTCGAGGCGCTCTACGCGCAGAACCTCGGCTATCGCACCCTGACGTCGCTGTGGAGCGTCGAGGCGGTGGCGGCGCAGATCGCGCGCTACGATCCCACCGACGCGGCGCGCGTGTCGCAACGCATCCGCGCGCTGCCCGGACGCGACGGCGCCGTCGACGCCCTGCTCGGGTGGTATCGCGAGGTGATCGACGCACACCGGACGTCACCGCCGGCCGATGCGCGTGCCGAGCTCGACGCCGTCGCCGCATACGTGCTGAGCCTCGGACCGCGGTTGAAGGCGCTCGTCACGACCGAGCACGAGCGCAACGCGGCGTACTGGGAGACCGCGCGCGCCGTGGCGGCTCGCGACGGCGCGCAGGCCGACGTGCGTCGCCTGACGGCGGACGGCGCGCGGCTCGCCGATGCGCTCGCGCGCACGCAGACCGAGGTCGGCAGGCTCGCCGGCGAGCGCCAGCGACTGGAGGACGTGCTCGCCGGCACGCAACGCGTGGTCGACGAGTTCGAGCGCTCGCTCGCGAGCCGCGTGCGCACCGGCCTGAACCGACTGCCCGGCTACGGCCCGACGTCGCGCCTCCTGCGCTCGCTGTGGGCGCCGCGGTGAGCGACGCCGGCGTGGAGCACGTGCTCCGCGACGGCGCGCCCGATCCGGCCCCGCTCGTCTGCACCCGGCCGCCGGACGGACGCTCCCTCGTCGGCTGGCGCGTCCGACTCGAGGACGGCTCGGGACGACCGCGCGCCGGGGTCCCCGTCCGCTTCACGGTGACGCCGGTGCGGCCGCTCGACGAATGGCGATCGCCCGACGACCTCGCCCCGCGGTTCCGCGCCGCCGAGTCCGAGGCCCGTGCCGCGCTCGCCAGCGGCGCGATCCGCCTCGTCGGGGACTTCGCCGACCCCACGGTCCGCACCGATGGCACCGGCGTCGCGGTCGGCGTGTACCGCGTGTCCGACGTCGCCGGGCCGCAGGAGGAGATCGCCGTCGAACGGCTGGAGGCGATCGCGGACGGACGGCGCGCCGCGGTACGCGTCGAGATCGGCTGGCCCGACCTCGCCAACATCGAGCCCGTGGACGGTGGGTTGCGTCTGGTGACGCTGCGCCGTCACGCGCACCGCGACGTCGTCGCATGGCTCGCGTCCCTCGGGCGGACGGTGGCGACGCTCGGCTGGCCGCAGCCGGTGTCGATCACCTCGGCGTCGTTCCGCTGGGGCGGTCTCTATCCGCCGCACCTGAGCCATCGCCGCGGCGGACACCTCGACATCCGGCTGATGTCGCACGACGGCGAGCCGACGTGGTGCCGGCCCGACGGCACCTGCGCCCCCAACTACGATCGCGCGCGCACCATCGCCCTCGTGGGCATGCTGGCGTCGAGCCGGCCGACCGAGCTCTACTTCAACGACCCCCACGCGCAGCAGGCGGGGGCCGAGCCCCGTCCCGGGCACGACAACCACCTGCACGTGTCGTGGGAGCTGCCGGGCTACGTCGTGCGCGCGCCGGCGGCCATCACGACGGCCGGACGGTGATGCCGCCGTCGACCGGGATCACCTGCCCGGTGACGTAGGCGCCCGCGCGCGACGCCAGGTAGATGGCGACGCCGGCCATGTCCTCGGGCTCGCCGATGCGACCGAGGGGGCACGAGCCGACGATGGCGTCGTGAAAGCGCTCGAGCGTCTCGTGCATCATCTTGCTCTCGAAGGGGCCCGGCGCGACCGCGTTCACCGTGATGTTGTCGCCGGCGAGCCGGATGGCGAGCACGCGCGTCAGGTGGTGCACGGCGGCCTTGCTCGACGAGTAGGAGTACGTCTCGAGCACCGGCACGCGCAGGCCGTCGATGGAGCCGATGTTGATGACGCGCGCGGGATCGCCGGGCTTCGCCGCCGCCTTCAGCTGCGGATGCAGCGCGCGCGTCAGGTGGAAGACGCCCTTCAGGTTGAGCGCCAGCACCTTGTCGAAGCCGCTGTCGGGGAACTCCGCGAGCGGCGCGCCCCAGTTGGCGCCGGCGTTGTTCACCAGGATGTGCACCGCCGGCTCGCGCTCGGCCACGGCCTTGGCCAGCGCCTCGCAGCCCGCCTGCGTGCCGCAGTCGCCGGGAATCGAGATGCACGTGCCGACCGTCGACAGCTCGGCCGCCGCCGCGTCGCAGACGTCCTTCTTGCGCGACGAGATGTACACCTTGGCGCCGCCCTCGACGTAGCCGCGCGCGATCATGAGGCCGATGCCCCGCGAGCCGCCGGTGACCACGGCGACCTTGTCCTTCACCGAGAAGAGATCCTTCATGGCCGACGTCCTTACCCCATCGGCACGGAGTCGAGCCACCAGCGCGCGATCGCCAGCTCGACGGCGTCGAACGGCACGGCGCGGACGCGCTCGTCGCCACCGTGGGTGGACTCGACGATCCAGCGTCCGGCGTCGAGCCGGTAGACCTCGAGCGTGCGCGCGAGCGGGTCGACGAACCAGAGGTGACCGACGCCGTTGCGGGCGTAGATGCCCATCTTCCGCGAGCGGTCGATACGGCCGGTGCTGGGGGAGATGACCTCGCACACCCAGTCGGGCACGAGCGTGAAGCCGACGACGTTCGGCATGGACGGCATCCGTTCGCGGCGCCAGCCGGCGAGGTCGGGGACGAGCACGTCGTCGCCGAGGTGCAACTCCGGCTCGAACAGGATCCACCATCCGCCCGGAGCGTCGTCCTCCCCGGGTGGTCCGTCGAATCGACCGGCGTCTCCGCCGAGGACGAATGCGGCCCGCGCATGCGGTGACGCCGGTCGCGGGCTGGTCACCAGCTCGCCGTCGATGATCTCCGCCACCAGGTTCTCGGGTACCTGCATGAGGTCCTCGTAGGTGGCCCGACGTTTCGCGTGCATCGGGCCCGGACCCTAGCACGGCGCGTACCGGCGCGACTACGCATCACCGGGCGGACGGCGGAACGCCGCGCGCAACACACCAGCGCAACGGAACGCTACGCTTCGGCGGCGACGGCGTTCGGGTGGTGGACGTACAGCTCGTCCGACGACGGGCGACCCGTCACCGGCGGCGGCGGCAGGCGGAGCGGGTACTTCACCTCCTGCTCGTGGTCGCGGCAGAGGCGATCGACGTTGTAGACGCCGTTGAACTTCCACAGCATCTTGAGGAAGTTCGTCTGGCCGCGCGCGAGCAGCCGCATGGTGATGCCGAAGACGTCGTACACCGCGCGCCAGCCGAGGTGCTTCTTGTTGAGCACGTCGATCGTCTTCGCGAACTCGGCGTAGAACGCCGGCAGCGGCATCTTGGTCGGCATGACGGCGTGCTGCACGTCGAACAGACGGTAGTCGCGCGTCGTGAACTTGCGCGACTCGGTGAGCCAGGTCTCGGTGCCGGGGTACGGCGTGTTGACCGTCATGTTGACGATCTCCGGCACCTCGAGCGCCCACTGCCGCACGACCTCGAAGCGGCGCGCGTCCCAGTCGGGATCGGCGATGATGTTGATGGCGACGACGATGCCGAGCTCGCGCGCCACCTCGAGCGCCTTCTCGTTCTCGCCCATGTGGACGCGCTTGCGGTGGTGCTTGAGGCCCTCCTCGTCGATGGCCTCGATGCCGAGGAACATGTAGCGCAGCCCGAGCTTCGTCCAGCGCTCGAAGACCTCGCGGTTGCGCAGCAGCACGTCGGCGCGCGTCTCGAGATAGTAGCGCTTCTTGATGCCGCGCTTCTCGACCTGGTCGGCGATGGCCATGCCGTGCTCGGGGCGGATGAAGGCGACGTCGTCCACCAGGAAGACGTTCGGCTCCTTCACGCGCGCGAGGTCTTCGCCCGCCGACTCGGCGGACAGCTTGCGGTAGCTGCGGCCGTAGAACGTCCACGCGCTGCAGAAGGCGCAGTCCCATGGGCAGCCGCGCGTGAACTCGATCGACGCGCACGGATCGAGCTCGCCGATGAAGTACTTGTGGCGACGGGACAGCAGATGCCGCGCCGGCTTGTGGCGCTCGAGGTCGGGCACGAGCAACGGCGCCGGACCGGTGCCGTCGGCGGTGACGACGCCCGGCAGGGTCTCGAGCGCCTCGCCGCCACCGGCGAACGACTCGAGGATCGCCGGCGTCACGCCCTCGCCCTCGCCGCGCACGACGCAGTCGATGGCCCCGGCGGCGTGCTCGAGGAGGTCGCCGGCGATGAACGAGGCGCTGTGACCGCCGACGAACACCCGGCAGTCGGGCAGCAGCCGGCGCGCCTCCTTGGCCAGGTCGATGACCTCGGGGACGTTGGCGAGGTAGTTGAGCGAGATGCCGAGGGCCTCGGGACGCCAGCTCGTCAGCAGCGCACGGAATGCGGCGTGGGGCTCGATCTGGAGATCCAGCAGGCGGACGTCGTGCCCGGCGGCGAGCGCCGAGCCGGCCACCGTCTCGAGACCGAGCGGTTCGAGCTTCAGGTAGATCTCCGAGAAGATCAGCGGACTCGGATGGACGAACAGCACGCGCATCGCCGGCACCTCCCCGTGCGCTCCATGACATGCCGTCGGCCCGCTGCCAAGCTGTGCAGCATCCTGGGCGCGACGGATCAGGGCCGCTTGCCGAGGCCCTCGTGTGGCGTAGGCTCCCCGCATGCCGCGCGAGGTGCGCACCCGTCGATGGAACGATCCCGGGCGCCCCGGCGACGGCACGCGCGTGCTGATCTGCCGCTACCGGCCGCGCGGCGTCACGCGGATGGACGAGACCTGGGACGTGTGGTGGAAGGACCTGAGCCCGAGCGTCGCGCTGCACGCCGCCTGCTACGGCAAAGGCGAGACGCCGATCGACGACGCCGAGTACCGCCGGCGCTTCCTCGTCGAGATGGCGGTGGACCCGGCGCGATCGCAGCTGCGCCTGCTCATCGACCGCGTGCACGGCGGCGAAGCCGTCACGCTGCTCTGCTCGTCCGCCTGCACCGACGAGGCGCGCTGCCATCGCACGCTGGTACGCGAGCTGGCCGTCGCAGGGACCGAGCCGGTCACGCGTCTCGACGAGGCGACGGCGCGCGAATCCACGGCGCGCCTGACGACGACCGGACGCCGTTCGGGAGCGCCGCGCTCCACGCCGGTGTGGTTCGTGGCCAGCCCCACCGCGCGCGACGTCGTCTTCGTGCTCGCTCGCACCGAGGATCGTCCCGGCTGGCTCCAGAACCTCGTCGCCGAGCCGCGCGTCGAGCTCGAGATCGCGGGACGATGCCTGCTCGGGATCGCCCGCGTCCTCCACGACGATGGCGGCGAGGCCACGGTGGCCCGACGTCTCGTGCAGCAGAAGTATCGCCACCAGCAGCCGGTCGAGGCGTGGCCCGCACACACGGCGGTGATCGCGGTAACGCTGTTCGCAGAAATCTGAGCGGGGGGACGCGGCGTCCCCCCGCTCGCTCCGACTACGGCACACGCACGAGCCGCACCTGCGGCACCGCCGTCAGCGCGCGCAGCTGCTCGACGCGCACCAGCCCCACCACCACCGCGCCGGTCGTCGACTCCATCTGCAGTCCCGCCGCCTGCAGCGCGCGCACCACCGCGGCGCCGGCGTCGTGCAGCTCGACGGCGACGCGGACCCAGCCGTCGACCACCGTGGCCGCACCCGTGGCTCCCGGACCCTGCGTGAGCAGCACCTGCAACGCCGCGTCCAGCCGGCGCTGCTCGCGCTTCGAGAGCGGTGTGATCGTCGCGTCGTCCTCACGATCGGCCAGCCTCGTCGGCTCGGCGGGGGCCGGCGGCGGCGGGGTCCCCGCCGGTCGACGTTCGAGCACGGGCGCCGACGCCTTCGCCTGCCCCGCGAATCCGCCGCGACCACGAGGCGCCGCCGCGTCGGCGCTCATCGCACCCTCCGCACCGAAGATGCCCTCGTAGCGCACGCCGTCCGGCATCTCGACCGGCACGCGCACGGTGCGCTGCACGCCCCCCTCGTTCACGATCCGCTCCTCGACGGCGACGAACGACGTGAACCGCGTCAGCAGCTTGTGTGCCAGCGCGACCGTCACGATCTGCTCCTCGAGCGGCTTCGGGAACGTGTCCGACTGCAGCGCGCCGAGATCCTGCGACGCCAGCGCATCGACCTTCGCCCGCGCCCACATCGATGCGATCGCCGCGTTGGCCGACTCCTGCTCCGGCAGCACGACGGGCAGCACCTGCCGATAGGCCCGGCCCTGCTGGTAGCCCGTCAGCACGACGCGCCCGCTGCCGGCCCGACGATAGCGCGCGTGGATCACCAGCGGCCGCTCGGCCCAGACGTCGGCCTGCTGCACCGGGAAGGTCTCGACGACGTCGAGCCCCTCGAACGCGACCTGCACGTCGGTCAGCACCGGGGACGAGATCTTGTCCCAGAACGTCTGGCCGACGGCGTCGCCCGACGCGTTCAGCAGCACGTAGTCGGCTTCGCCGCCGCCGAGCCGCGCCATGGCGTCGATCAGGAAACGATTGACGCCGTTGCCGGTGCCGAACGGGAACCAGCGCGACGTTGCGCGCAGCTTCTGCACCAGGCCGAGCACCTCGAGGTCGTTGCCGACGTAGCCGTCGGTCATGAAGGTGACGATGCGCAGCCGGTGCGCGTCGGCGGGCATGCTGCAGACGCGCTCGACGGCGTCGGCCATCATGGTGCCACCGTTGGCCTCGAGCGCGTCGATGTAGGCGCGCGCGCGTCGCTTCATCGCGGGGCTGGCGGGCTGCGGCGACGGGAAGAGCTGGCTCGCGGTGCTGCCGAAGTCGACCACCTGGAAGGTGTCGTTCGGGTGCATGCGCTCGAGGATGTAGCGCATCGTCTCCTTGGCCTTGTCGAGCGGCGCGCCGCTCTGCGAGCCCGAGCGGTCGATGACGAAGACCAGCTCCTTCGGCGCCGCCGTGGTCGCGGTCACCCGCGCCGGCGGTAGCAGGACGAGGCTCAGGTAGCCGTCACCGCTCCCCCGGCGATGCGCCAGGTACGTGCTCTGCAGCGCGTCCGTCGACACCGCCCAGCGCAGCACGAAGTCGCGGTTCGGCAGCTCGCTCGCCTGACGGAGCCGCACCGTGGCGCGCGACGGCGACGGCCGCTCGACGTCGATCGCATGCAGGGCCGACGTCACCTCGCCGATCGGGACGCCGGCATCGACGTCGACGGCGATGGCGACGTCGTGCCCCGCGCGGGTGCCTTCCGGCGTCACGGGCGGCGTCACGGCGGCGACGTCCGTCGTGCCGGGTGGGCTGAAGCGCGGGCCGACGACGGTCGGCACCGTCAGCTCGAAGGTGCCGGCGGTGAAGCGCAGCGGCTCGACGTACTCGATGCGCACCTCGACGGTGGCGCCGGGCAGCAGGTTCGCCACCGCCTGCGTGAAGACGTTCGGTCGCTCCTCGTCGAGCAGCGCCGTCACCTGCCCGGCCGCCTTGGCGGCCTCGTAGATGCGACGGGCCTCCTCGCGACGGTGGATCTCGCCCGCGATGACGCGGTCGCCGGTGGTCATGGTCATGGCGTCGACGGCACCGCGCTCCGAGAGCGGGAACGTGTAGACGGCCTCGACGGGCTGCGGAAACGGGTTGCGATACCGCTGCGTCACGACGACCCGGGCGACGAAGCCCGAGACGGTCGCCTGCACGTCGGTGTGCTCGAGCGGGCAGCCGCCGAGCGCGGTGCCGTCCTTCCCCACCGCGTCGAGCGCCGCGTGCGCCCGGGGCACCCCGAGCAGCACGGCCAACGCGGTCACTGCGATCATCGTCCTGTAGCGCTTCATGGCAGAAGCCTCCTTCTGCAGCGTAGGTCGGTGGCGCGCGGCGAATCGGATCACGGCCTCGCGGGTTGGCGCTCCGCATGGCGTTCCCCTACGATGCCGCGCCGATGCCCGGTCCCCGGGAGGACTGGATCGAGATCCAGGATCGATTGCTCGCCGGCGATCGGGTGGCGTTCATGCAGGTCAATCGCCTGGTGACGGGCTGTCTCACCCAGCTGCGCGCGTACGACTTCCGTGACGAATGGGACGATCTCCGCCAGGAGGTGGTCATGGCCGTGGTCGCCAACGCCCGCACCGGCCGCCTGCGCGATCCGCAGGCGTTCCTGGGTTACGTCCGCATCATCACCCGCAACAAGTTCATGGACCGCCTGAAGGCGCGGCTGCGCCGGCACGAGAAGGACACCCTGCCCTGGGACGACGCCACCGCCGCCACCACCGAGGCGCCCGACGACGACGTCGCGGCGCTGCGTGCCGCCGTGGCGGACCTCCCGCCCGACGAGCAGCGGGTGCTCGACGGCGTGTACGCGCAGGGCAAGACGTACCAGGAGGTGAGCGACGACACCGGCATCCCCCTCGGCACCATGAAGCGCCGTCTCCGTGACGGCCTGCAGGCGCTCCGCCGGCGCCTCGGGCCGGGGTGATCCGATGACCCGTCGTCGAGCGACCTATCGGGTGTGGGACCATGACCTGTCGTAGAGCCTTCGACCTCGATCTCGCGGCGTATCTCGTCGATCCCCGCGCCGCGGAATGGACCGACTTCCGCCACCACTGGCCGACCTGCGCCGACTGCGCGGCCGAGGTGGCGGCCTGGACGACGCTGCAGGCGCGGCTCGGGGCGTCGCACCCCGACGCCGAGGTCCTGCTGCGCTGGGCGGACGGCGGCGACGCGATGCCGGCGGCCGACCGCCTGGCGGTGGCACGTCACGTCGAGGCGTGCGCGTCGTGCACCGACGAGCTGCGCGCGCTGGCGCGGTTCGACACGGCACCGCTCCTGGGGACGACACCGGCCGCCCCGCCGCCGAAGCGGCCCTGGACCCTTCGTCGCGTGCTCTGGAATCCGGCCCTCGCCTACGCGCTGCTGCTCCTGGCGCTGCTGCCCTCGTTGAACCGACGGCACGAGATGCTCGTGGTCGGCGAGCCCGAGGAGCCGCCGGCAGCAGCCGCCCCGGCACCCGCCAAGAGGCGCGCAGAGGCGCCCGCGACGCCGAAACCCGCCGACGCCGAGGCACCCGGTGGCTTCGCCGCCTCTCCGCGCAGCGACGACGCGGCCAGCGAGGGACGAGCGCGTGGCCTCGGCGGGGCGGCTCCCGCGCCACCGCCGCCACCAGCGCCGGCGCTCGAGCGCAAGGCCGCCGCACCGCCGCCGATGGCGGAGCAGGACGCACGCGGCGCCGAGCCGGCGCCGCAGCCCGCGGCACGGGCGAAGACCGCCCCCGCGGAATCCCGTCGCGCGCCCGCCACCACGCAGGACGCCCCGCGTGCGGCGGAGGCGCCGTCGTTCCTGACGATTCCGCTGCCCGACGCCGCGCGCGCCGCCGGGACGGTGGAGGTGCGCATCCAGGACGCCGCGGGCGATCGCGAGCTGCGCGAGCGCTTCCCGGTCCACCCCGATCTGGCCGTGCTGTCGTTCGAGCTCCCGCCGTCGTGGCGCGATCACACCACCTACGAGGTCGAGGTCCGCGTGCCCGGAACGGCCGTCGTGGAGCGCCACGCGATCACCGCTCCCTGACCGAGCACTACTCCGCCTGCCCCGCGCGTGCTTAAGTCCGCCGCATGCCCGGGCTCACGATCCGACACACCACGGTCTACTCCTACGCGCGCCCGGTGACGTTCGGTGAGCATCGGCTCATGTTCCGCCCGCGCGACAGCCACGATCTGCGGCTCCTCGACACCCGGCTCGAGATCACGCCGGCGGCGGCGGTGCGCTGGCACCACGACGTCTTCGGCAACTCGATCGCGATCGCCTCGTTCGACCAGCCGGCGAGCGAGCTGCGCTTCGTCAGCACCATCACGCTGGAGCACTTCCCGCGCTCGGCACCGCACTTCACCATCGAGCCGTACGCGCAGACCTATCCGTTCAGCTACTCGGCCGAGGAGATTCCCGACCTGAGCCGCACGATGGAGCACCACTACCCCGATCCCGAGCACCTGATCGACGCCTGGGCCCGGCAGTTCGTCAAGACGGACGGGCCGACCGACACGCGCGAGCTGCTCTCCAGCATGACCACCACCATCCAGCGACGCTTCGCGTACCAGCGGCGAGACACCGAGGGCACGCAGGCCGCCATCGAGACGCTGCGGACGAAGACCGGCACCTGCCGTGACTTCGCGCTCCTCATGATGGAAGCGGTGCGCAGCCTCGGCCTCGCCGCCCGCTTCGTCACCGGCTACCTCTACGACGACACGGCCGTCGGCGGCGGCGCGACGCACGCCTGGGTCCAGGTGTATCTGCCCGGCGCCGGCTGGGCGGAGTTCGATCCGACCAACGGCATCGTCGGCAGCGAGAATCTGGTGCGGGTGGCCGTCACCCGCGACCCGAGGCAGGCGATCCCCCTCATCGGCTCGTTCACTGGGGCGCAGAACGACTTCCTCGGCATGACGGTCGACGTATCGGTCGCACCCACCGACGCCCCGGCGGCAGAGCCGCCGCAGGTCTCGGCAGGATGATCGCGGGGCGCCGCCGCCTGGCTCGATCGCCAAGCCGAGCACCGCTCCG
This sequence comes from uncultured Binatia bacterium (SeqCode), assembly GCA_964404165.1. Lineage (GTDB taxonomy): Bacteria > Desulfobacterota > Binatia > DP-6 > DP-6 > DASYLJ01. Next base: position 202,689 of record CAYOIZ010000002.1, read on the forward strand.
ATCTCGTCGATCGGGCGGCTGACGCCGGTTCAGCCCGCCGCGTGACGAATGGCCGTCCCGATCATGGGCGGATCGGGATGCAGCTCCTCGAGATACTCCATGATCGCGAGCGACTCGGGCAGGAACGTGACGTCGTCGAGATCGAGGAGCGGGAGGCGGCCCATCGGGTTCTTCGCGAGGAACGCCGTCACGCACCGAAGCGCTGCGCGGAACGGGCACGGGCCTTCGCGGCTTCGGTCTCCCGATCGCGCGGCGGCGCAGTGGTGACGAGGCCCTCGAGCAGCTCGGTCGCGACGCGTACCACCTCGTCCACGGCGTGCTCGAACGCGGCCTCGTTGGCCTTCGACGGCTTGTTGAACCCGCTCAGCTTGCGCACGAACTGGAGCGCCGAGGCGCGGATCTCCTCGGCCGTCGCCGGCGGCTTGAAGTTGTGCAGCATCTTGATGTTCCGGCACATGCCCGCCACCTAGAGGACGCTGCGAGCGGTGGCAAGGGCGTCCACGCTGCGCGCGAATGGAGCACACCGTCGCCCACGGACGCGGCATCGTGGACGGCTCGATCCGGCCCCGTCGCCCGACGCGGACCAACCCTACGTGCACCCGGCCCACGCTGGACGTAGCCGACGACCACGTACCGCGATCGCCCGCGACCACGCCGCAGCGGGCATGTCGCTTGCTCCGCCCACCGGCGGGCGGCGTCGCATTCGGCGCCTCGCCGTCGCCGTTCACACCGCCGAAGCCGCGAGGAGAAGACATGTCGATGAGACGGTACACGCTGACGTTCGTATTGCTGTTCGCCGCCACGATCCCGGCAGCGCACGCCGGTCCGCGACGCACGCCATTCGTGGTCGAGGAAGCCACGATCAGCGACATCCAGAAGGCGATCACCTCGAAACGGATCACCGCGACGGACCTGGTCGGCCTCTACCTCCAGCGTATCAAGGCCTACAACGGCACCTGCGTGAACGAGCCATCGGGCATCCTCGGTCCGATCTCGACGATCCCCCACGCCGGCAAGCTGAACGCGCTCATCACCTTGAACCTCCGACCCGCGACGCGGGTCGCCTGGGGTTTCGACGCGCGCAAGGCGCGCAGTCAGACCGACGCCGTCGACGCGGACCCGAACATGCCCGACGCGTTCGAGACGGCGGCGGCGCTGGACGCGTACTTCGCCCAGACCGGGAAGCTCATCGGCCCGCTCCACGGGGTCGTGATGGCCGTGAAGGACCAGTACGACACCTTCGACATGCGGACGACCGCGGGCGCCGACGCCTTCTGGGCCGACGATCGGCCGCCGGACGACGCTACCTTCGTCCAGCGACTGCGCGAGGCCGGCGCGATCATCCTCGCCAAGGCCAACATGGGCGAGTACGCCGCGGGCGGCATCACCGGGACACGGAGCTCGTTCGGCGGCACGATGTGCAACGCCTACGACACCGAACGTGATCCCGGAGCGTCGAGCGGGGGCTCGGGCATGGCCGTGGCGGCGAACTTCGTGACCTGCGCCATCGGTGAAGAGACCGGCACCTCGGTGCGCGAGCCGGCGAAGAACAACAACGCGGTCGGCATCGCGCCGACGCGCGAGCTCATCAGCGCCGACGGCATGATCCAGCGCGGCATCACCACCCGCGTCGGACCGATCTGCCGGACCGTGGAGGACACCGCACGCATCCTCGATGCCTATGCCGGCTTCGATCCGAACGACGAGCTCACCGCGTTCAGCATGAACCGCCTTCCGGAGAAGCCCTACTGGAAGTACGCCGAGCGCGGCGCCGAGCGGAAGCATCTGCGCGGCAAGCGCATCGGCGTCATCCGCGAGTACATGAACAAAGACCTCTTCGCCGTGGCCGACGTCGAAACCATCGACATCGTCGACCGGGCGATCGGGGTGCTCGCCAGCCTGGGCGCGACCATCGTCGATCCCGGCCCCACCGGCGCCCTCTTCCAGGGCTGCGTCGACAAGTACTCGCCGATCTGGCGCAACCGGCTCTTCATCGGGCAGTTCCCGAGCGTCTTCCCCGTGACCGCCAGCGGCGCACCGGCGACGGACCACATCGCGACGCTGCTCGACATGTTCTTCGATCCGTCGCTCGTCCCGCACACGGCGGCCGGCGTCCCCAACATCCGCAACCTCGGCTCGTCCGGCGGCGACACCGGCGACGGGCGGTACAACTTCAACGCCTACATCCGGGAGCGCGGCGACACGGCGATCCAGAGCCTCACGGACCTGATCACGAAGGCCAACCACTGGACCGACCCGGCCATGCCGAACCGGAAGGCGAGCCTCGAGAGCACCGACGCGGATCTGACGCTCGCGAGCGCCAGCTCGCTGCAGACCCGCTTCACGCTGCAGACCGTCATGTTCCGATGCTTCGCGGAGCTGGACCTCGACGCCGTGGTCTACCCGACGGGGAACATCCCCCCGGCGATCCTCACCGCGCCCCAGGAGCCGTCCGTGAACGATCGCAGCTCGGGCCTCTGGACCTACATCAACAGCCGCGGCTTCCCGGCCATGACCGTCCCCGCGGGATTCACGACGGTCGTCTACGACCGCGCGCCGGACGGGCAGCTGCTGCCGCCGATCCCCGCGGCGCTGCCGGTCGGCATCGACTTCCTCGGCCTCCCCTTCAGCGAGCCGACGCTGTTCGAGATCGGCGCGGCCTACGAGGCCGCCACCCGGCATCGCGTTCCGCCGCCGGACTTCGGTCCCGTCGGGACGGCCCCGACGAGCACCATCCGGACGCGCGCGCTGGCGGCGCGTCCGATGCCCGAGCCACGCGCCTTCAGCGACGACGAGCTGCGCGCGATCGAAGAGAACTGAATCGGAGGCGATCTGCGGATCGCTCCCCGCCGGCGATGGTCGGCGGGGAGCGATCCCCGCGCCTCACGACCGCAGCGACGACGCCTGGATGCTGGCGCGCTCCACGAGGTCGGACCATTCCGGAAGGCCGCGCAGCGACGCGAAGTCGTCGTTCTCGTCGAGGAGCCGCGGATGGCGGAAGCCGAGATCGACGGCCTGCCCGAGGAAGGCGATCGCGGCCTGGGGATCGCCCTGCAGCGCGCGGAGACAGGCGAGGTTGTACGGCGGCACCCAGGAGTCGGGCCGTACGCGCGCCGCCTCCTGATATTCGCGTTCGGCCCCGGCGGGGTCGTCCAGGAAGCGCGCGGCGTTGCCCGCCTGGATCAGCACCTCGAAGTGGGCGGGGAGCAGCGCCAGGACCCGTCGATAGTACTCGGCCGCGTGCGTCCAGTCGCCGCGATCGTAGTAGAGATCGGCGAATCGCCGGTAGACGTGCGGGTACCCGGGATCGAGCGCGATGGCGCGCTGGTACCACGTCTCGGCGGTCTGGTCGTCGCCGCGCAGCGCCGCGATGAACCCCATGTTGCTCATACCCTCGACGAAGGTCGGCGCGAGCTCGAGGGCGCGGCGGACGAGGACCTCCGCCTGATCGAGGTCCCCGCGTGCCAGCGCGAGCCCGCCGAGCGCCCCATAGACGCGGTGCTGGTTCGGTTGATGCTCGAGCGACGCGCGATACTCGCGCTCGGCCTCCTGCATGTTGCCCTGCCGGGTGGCGGCGAAGGCGAGGACGTTGCGCGCCGTGACGTTCTCCGGCGACGCCGCCACGATCGGATCGAGCAGCTGGCTCACGCGCCCCCACTGGCCGTTCTGCGCGGCCCCGCGCGCCTCCTGGATGGCGACGTAGATCGCCATCCCGTCCTTCGGGTCCATCCCGGCCATCTCCGCCCGTTGCTCGGGGGGAGCCAGGTAGCCGAGGGCACGCAGCATGTCCTCGGTCTCCCGATCCATGGCCCGCGTCGACGGATCGAGCGCGCGCCGCTCGCTGTCGGCGAACACCCCGTCGAGCGCGGCGGTGAGATCGCCCGCGCTCGCGGCCTCGGCGGGATAGCGGTTCGCGAGCTCGCCCGGGTCGGCTGCCAGATCGTACAGCTCGGGCTTCGGCGCACGGATCCACTTCCGCTGGTGCTGGCGCAGCCCGTAGAGCGGCGCCATGCCGAACCCCTCCTCCGCCAGTCGCGCCTCGGCGTACTGCGGCAGGTCGGGCGGCGGCACACGCCCCTCGAAGGCCGGCAGGAGATCGACCCCCTGCAGCGAGTCCGGCTGGCCGACGCCGACCATCGCCAGCACGGTCGGAACGATGTCGATGTGCCGCACCGGGCCGGGATACGTGCCGGGCTTCAGCAGGCGGGGCAGGCGCCAGATCATGGGGACGTGGATCGTCGCATCGTAGATGAAGATGCCGTGGGTCGGCTCGCCGTGCTCGCCGAGACTCTCGCCGTGGTCGGCGGTGAAGACCACGAGCGTATCGTCGAGCCGCTTCGTCCGCCGGAGCCAGTCGAGGACGGCCCCGACGCCGCGATCCGCCTGCGCGATCTCGGCATCGTAGGCCGTGGGGGCCATGACCCCCAGCGCCAGGTCGGTGACGTGGTACGGCTGGTGCGGATCGAAGAGGTGCATCCAGACGAAGAACGGGTCGGCGGCGTCGTGCGCCTGCCAGTGCTCGAGCCACGCGATCACGCGCGGGGCGGTGCGACTCGCCGGCCGGTCCCGGATCATGAAGAGCTCGGGCTGGTCCTCCGACCAGAGGTCGTCGTCGTAGGTCGTGAAGCCCTGGTCGAGGCCGTAGCGGCGGGCGAGCACCGCCGCCGACACGAACGCAGCGGTGCGATAGCCCGCGCCGCCGAGACGCTCGGCCAGCGTCGTCGCCTCTGCGCCCAGGGCGTAGTTGCCGTTGTCGCGCACGCCGTGGGCCGGCGGGTAGAGGCCGGTCATCATCGAGCAGTGCGCCGGCAGCGTGATCGGGGCCGACGTCGTGGCATCCGTGCAGCGGATGCCTTCGCTCGCCAGGCCGTCGATGGCCGGCGTGTCGGCCAGGCCGAAGCCGTAGCAGCCGAGATGGTCGGCGCGGAGCGTGTCGACCGTGATGACGAGCACGTTCGGCCGGGTCGGCGCTCGCCGGCAGCTCGATGCTGCACCGACGGCGAGCGCTCCGACCACGGCCACGGCGACGAGCGAACGCATCGTACGCCCGAGGCGGGGGATCAGCAGGAGAACCGGCTCACTGCGCCTTGGCCTTGCCCGACTTTCCCGCCGTCGCGTTCCAGGTGTACGGCTGGTTGGTGCCGTAGCCCGCACCGCTGGTGCCGACCGAGATGGTGAGCGGGATGGTGACCGACGCGTCCGACGCGCTCTCGTTCGTCAAGCCGAACGCGGCCAGGGCCTCCTGATAGTCGCCCTTCAGGTTGAACGAAACCTTGACGGTCCCAGCCTTCGTGACGCCGCCGCTGAGCTTCGCCTGCAGGTTGAACTTGTTCCCGCCGCCGGCGTTCGCCGAGCCGTTCTTCTTGAGGACGAAGCTCGTCGGCACACCGCCGAAGTTCACGGTGACCGGCAGGTTCTGCAACGAGATGCCGGCACCGATCGTGACCGAGCCCTTCCACTGCACCGTGTCCTGCCCGGTCTTGTTGAACTTCAGCTGCACGGTCGAGTTCTTGAGGACGGGGGGCGTGACCTTCGGAAAGTTCACGACCTGGGACAGCTCAAGCTCGCTCATGCAGGTGATGGTGTCCGACGGCAGCGGATTGGCGACGATGTTCTCGCAGGTGCTCTTCGCCTGCTTGGTCTTGCCCTGCACGGTGACGAACGTCATCACGATCGCCGTCTGGCCCGGCTCGATGGTGGGCGTGTAGGTGAACGCCGCCTGGCCGACGCTGTTGATGCCGACGGACGTGGCCGGGGCACTGGCGCCGGCGGCGTTCTGCACCACGTAGCCGATCTTCGGCTCGAGCGACTTGAACCCCTGCGGCACGATCTGTGACGAGGTGAACCAGTTCGACGCCGCGTTCAGGGTGCCCCCGTTCGAGGTGGCGGTGATCTTCGTCTCGTTGGCCGACGCGATGAGGCCGCGCAGCGTGATGCCCACCTGCATCGGCGCGGTGCCCGTGTTGGTGACGATGTTCAACCAGCGCGCGTAATCCTTGTTGCGCGAGACGAACACCTTGCGCGACACGGTCAGGTTCGCCGGCGCGAACGTCTGCGTCGGGAAGAGGAGCTGCTGCTCCTTGCCGTTGGTCTTGCAATCCTGACCGGCCAGCGCCTGGGCGGGGTTGTAGACCAGCGGCGACGGCAGGTTCGTGCCGTTGATGCTCGTGATGAGCAGGCCGTTGAATCCGTTGAACGCGTTGGTCAGCGGCACGTTGACGTCGTACTGCACGGACGCCGTGCTGATGCCGCCGAAGAACGTCACGAAGTAGTAGTAGCTCGTGACCGTTACCGGCTTGGTGTAGGTCGCGTCGGTCAGCGCACCGGAGGCCAGTGAATCCGTGATGAGCGGATCCACCTGGGTGTTCACGTTGTACTGCGTGCCGTTGCCGTCCTTGAGCTGGATGGGCAGCGCGTGCGCCACCGAGCTGCCGAGCATCAGCAGGCATGCGGCCGTCAGGCTGCGGACGAGTGACCTCTGCGCGTTCATTTTGACCTCCTGGAAGACGAATCCCATTCCCACGCCTACGCCGCAACGGTGGACGTCGGCCATCACGGCATCTGGTGAGACCGGAGCGTAGCAGCCGCGCGGGCCCCCCGGCTTGCCCGAACGCGACAGCGCGAGAGCGGGCGTCCCGGCGCGTGGGGCCTTGCCGGCGCCGCATCCCCGGTGGCATGCGAGCCCGGTGCGCCCTCCCCTGCCCGACCACCTTCCCATCGTCGACGACCGCCTGCGGCGCGGCGGCTACCAGCCGACGTACATCGAACGCGAGCTCACCGAGGCCACGGACCTCTGCGACGCCCGCGGCCGCCTCGCCCCCGCGGCCGTGGGCTGGTCGCGCCAACCGCTCGTCCGCGCCAATCTCCACGGGCACTGGCCCCGCAAGAAGCGCTGGAACTTCTGGAACTGGATCAGCCCGCGCTTCGTCTTCTCGGTGACGCTCGCCGACATCGACTACGCCGCCTTCTGCCAGGTGACGTTCATCGACTTCGACACCCGACGCACCGTCACCGGCATGTCCCTGGCGCGACCGGGGTCGTTCCCCCTGCCCGAGCACGTGGCCCGGAGCGTCGCGTTCCGGAGCCGGTCCATGGAGTACGCCAACGTCGTCGACGGCGACACGATGGCGGTCACCTTCACGGGGGCCGCGTCCAGCGGCGAGCCGATCCGCGCCGCGTTCGTCGTGCGCACGCCGCCCGGTCAGGAGAGCCTGAACGTCGTCGTGCCGTGGACGGCGGACCGCTTCCAGCTCAACTCGAAGCACAACACGCTGCCCTGCGAGGGTGCCGTCGAGATCGGCGGCGCGCGCTACGCGATGCGGCCGGACGAGTGTCACGCCGTCCAGGACTACGGCCGCGGCCTCTGGCCCTACCGGTCGTTCTGGAACTGGGGCGTCGCCACCGGCGTCCAGGACGGCGTGCGGATCGGCGTCAACGTCGGCGCACGCTGGACGACCGGCACGGGGGTCAACGAGAACGGGCTCCTCGTCGACGGCCGCCTCCACAAGATCATGGAGGACGTGCGCTGGGAGTACGATCCGACGGACTGGATGCGGCCGTGGCGGGTCCGCGCCGAGCATTCCGGCATGGTCGACGTCGTCCTCGAGCCGGTCGTGGCCCATCACACCGCCATGAACGCCGGCCTGCTGTCCACCGGCGGCGTGTGCTGCTTCGGGCGCTGGCACGGCACGATCCGGGTGGACGGACGGGAGCTGGCGGTGCGCGATCTCGTCGGCTGGGCGGAGGAGTTCGCGCACCGGTGGTAGCTCAGTAGTCGCGCTCGATCCGGGCGATGCGCGTGAAGTACGACTCGAACCACCGCGTCTTCCCCAGGTCCTTGGCGACGAGGTGCCGGGCGTGCCGTCGCCACGTCTCGATGGCCTCGAGCGAGCGCCAGTAGGACACGGCGAGCGCGAACCTGCCCTGGATGGCCCCCTCGAGACCGAGGAAGCCGTCGACGGTGCGCGCCGTCTCCATCAGGCGCATGGCCATCTCCGGATACCCCTCGATGTCGGCCGCGAGCACCGCGGGTGCGATCACGGCGTAGTACGGCGGCTCGGGTGTCTCGACGATTCCGAACATGCGTGTCCCTCCTGGGCGCGATCGTCGCGTGCACAGGAACATCTGTCGAATGCATTTGTTCGATACACTTCATGCGCGGTACGGATGAGCATGGACATCGCGAACCTGGAAGCGTTCGTCGCCGTCGTGGAGCACGGGGGCTTCACCCGGGCGGCGAGCGCCCTGCACCTCTCGCAACCCGCGCTGAGCCGTCGCATCGGGCTCCTCGAGCACTCGCTGCGCCAGCCGGTGTTCGAGCGCAACCGCCACGGCGCGCGGCTCACCGATGCCGGGCGCACCTTCCTGTCGCATGCCGAAGCGGCGCTGGCGTGCCTGCGCGACGGCGCCGCCGCGGTCCGCGAGCTCGCGCAGGGCAACGCGGGGGACCTGACCGTGGCGATCGTGGGCACGCTCGCCAGCACCGGCGTCGCCGCACAGCTGGGTCGATTCCGCGACGCGCACCCCGGCGTGCGCGTGCTCCTGCGCACGGGCGGCAGCGCCGAGGTGAGCAGTCTGGTCCGGCGCGGCGACGCCGTGCTCGGGCTGCGCTATTTCACCGACCCCGCACCGGACGTCGTGTCGCGCGACCTGTACCGCGAGCCACTCGTGGTGGTGGCGGCAGCCGGCCACCGCCTCGCGAACGCGCGACGGCTCGCACCGGACCGCCTTCGGGGTGAACCGTGGGTGGCGTTCGCACGACGGCGCGGTGCACGAGCCGACCCGTTCGGGCAGGTGGTCGCCCGCGCCCTGGCCGCCGCCGGCCTGGACGAGACCGAGATGGTCGCCATCGACAGCCTGACGGCGCAGAAGCGATTGGTGGAAGCCGGCTTCGGGCTCGCCCTGGTCCCGGCCAGCAGCGTGCAGGAGGAGCTCGCGCGCCACACCCTCCACACGCTCGACGTGCCGGCCCTGCGGGCGTCGGTCGACGTCACGCTGATCCACCGCAAGGGCGCGTTCCTGAGCGCCGCCGCCCGGCAGCTCGTCGCCTCGCTCGAGGACGAGCCGGCGCCGGTCACTGCGGGGGCTGGAACCGCCGCTTCAACTGGTCCGCGATCTCCTTCGACAGCACGTCCGGATCGACGCCGCGCTCGCGCAACGCCCGCTCCGCCGACGCGGCGTCGGTGACGGGCGCCGTCGCCAGCGTCGTCGGCGTCGCGACGGTCGTGCTGGTGCTGGTGCTCGTCGTTGCCACGGTCGACGTCGTGGTGGAAGGCGGCGGCATCGGCTCCCAGTCGATGGCGAAGATGCCGATCGTCACCATCAGGGCCAGCGCGGCCAGGAGCCGCATCATGACCGCGACCTCGCCGTCGCCAGCGACGGCGTGAGCGCGCGCCGCAGCACCTTGCCGTTGCGCGTGCGCGGCAGCTCGTCGACCAGGTAGACGATGCGCGGCGCCTTGTAGGCGGCGAGGTGCTCGCGACCGTGCGCGAGCAGCGTGTCGGCATCGGCGACGGCGCCGGGCAAGAGGACGACGTAGCTCGTCACGAGCACCTTTCCCGGCTCGATGGTCTCGCCCACCGTCGCCGCATCGGCCACTGCCGGATGTTCGCGCAGGACACGGTCGACCTCATGCGGCGACACGCGATAGCCGAACGTGTTGATGAGATCGTCGCGCCGGCCGAGGAACCAGACGTAGCCGTCCTCGTCGCGCCGCGCGTAGTCTCCCGTCAGGTACCAGTCGCCCTTCCAGGTCGCCGCCGTCTCCTCGGGCTGGTTCCAGTAGCGCAGCAGCAGGCCGGGATCCGAGCGCGGGATGCAGAGCATGCCCTCGGCTGACGCCGGTACCGGCGTCAGCGTCTCGGGGTCGAGCAGCTGGACGTCGTGTCCCGGCTGCACGAAGCCGGCCGAGCCCGGACGGATCGGCCGCGACCGCGTCTCGCAGAGATAGTAGGAGCACTCGGTCATGCCGAGCGCCTCGTAGACCTCGAGCCCGAAGCGCTGCTCCCACTCGGCCAGCACCTCGGCCGGCAACGGCTCGCCGGCGCTCATGCAGTGCCGCAGCGTCGGCACGTCGGCGCCGGTGAAGCGCGTCTTCTGCAGGATCTGGCGGTAGATCGTCGGCACGCCGATGAAGATGGTGGCGGCGTGGCGCGCGATGCGCCCGGGCCACAGCGTCGCGTCGGTCGAGCCCTCGTGCACGATCGTCGTGTGGCCCCGGTAGAGCGGATCCATCATTCCGGTGCCCAGCACGTAGGTCCAGTTGTACTTGCCGGCGTGCAGGACGCGGTCGCCGCTCGGCTGGAAGTCGAACCAGTACGTCGACGACGGCTGGCGTCCGATGAGGGCGCGGTGCGCGTGCAGCACCCCCTTCGGCCAGCCCGTGGTGCCCGAGGTGTAGACGAGATAGGCGGGATCGTCCGCGGCGGTGGGATGCGGCTCGGCCGCGGGTGCCGCGGCGAGCGCCGGCTCGAGGTCGTGGAGCCCGACGCGCCGGGCCGCCACCACGTCGCCGCTGCCGGTGAGGAGCACGTGACGCAGCGACGGCTGCGACTCCAGCATGTCGTGCATGGCGTTCCACGTCGTACGATCGGTGACGAGCACGACGGCGCCCGAGTTCGAGGCCACGTAGGCCACCTCGCCGGCCGTGAGCTGCACCGACGTCGGCACCGGAATGGCGCCACGCTTCGTCGCGCCGAGGAACGCGATCGGGTACGCGATGTGGTTCGGCAGACGGATCAGGACGCGGTCGCCGGCGTCGCAGCCGAGCCCGTGCAGCAATCCGGCGAAGCGGCTCGTGTCGTCGGCCAGCTCGGCGAAGGTCCGCTGCGTCACACCCGCGGCGTCGTCGTCGACGACGACGGCGGCACGGGACGCGACCGGGGTGCCGAGATGCGCGTCGGTGCACGCCGTCCCGATGTTGAAGCGCGCGGGAATGTCCCACGTCCACGGGGGGAAGCCGGTCATCGACAGCGTCGGCGGTCAGCCGATCGTCAGCCTGGTCGACGGCACCCGGCTGCCGACGATGTCGTCCATGCGCTCGCGCACGAGCGCCGCGAACTCCGGGTGCGTCAGGACGTAGAAACGCTCCTCGCGGATGGCTTCGAGCACGTCGGCGGCGACCTGCGCGGGCGGCAGACCCGTGGCCAGCGCCTGGCGCACCATCTGCTCCATCGACTCGGCGCGCGGCGGCTCCTCGACGTTGCGGAGCGCGCCGGGTCGGTTGCGATCCGAGTCGGCGATCTTCGTCTGCACGAAGCCGGGGCACAGCACCGACACCTTGATCGACGAGCCCACCAGGTCGAGATCCTTGTGCAGCGTCTCGGAGAGCGTCACCACGGCGTGCTTGGTCACGTTGTAGACCGCCATCATCGGATTGCTGGTGAGCCCCGCCACCGACGCCGTGTTGACGATGTGTCCGGGCCCGCCCTGCGCCAGCATCCGCGGCACGAACGCACGGATACCGTGGATGACGCCCCACAGGTTGACGCCGAGCACCCACTCCCAGTCGGCCACCGTGTGCGTCCACGCCGGCCCGCTCACCGCGACGCCGGCGTTGTTGCACAGCACGTCGACGCGACCGAACGCGGCGACGGCACGCGCGGCGAGCGCCTCGACCTGCGCGCCCTGGGAGACGTCGGTGGGCACCGCGACCACCTCGGCACCGCCGGCGCGGAGCGCCGCGGCCGTCGTCTCGAGCGCCGCCGGCTCGATGTCGGCCAGGACCACACGCATGCCTTCGCCGGCGAACCGCTCGGCCATGGCGCGGCCGATGCCGCTGGCGCCGCCGGTGACGACGGCCGTCTTCCCTCGCAGGTCTCGCATCCCGCGGGCGTAACCCAGGGGCGACGGGGGGTCAAACCGCGTCGGTGCCGCGCTTCCACCCGCCGGCGGTGGTCACCGGCGATTCGGCGGCTACGCTCCGAGCAGCGCCCGCGCGCGGTCGTACTTCGCGCGCAGCGTGTCCTGGGCCTCCGGCGGCAGCAGCGCCAGCCGGGCGGGATCGAGGTTGTCGGCGATGTCGGCCAGCTTGACCGCCCGCGCCAGCGGATGGCCGGCGATGCGCCCGACGAAGGTCTCGTAGGAGTCGCCCTTCGTCTTGGTGAGGAGGGCCACGGTCTCGACGACCGGCTCCGGCAGACCGTGCCGGCGCAGCTCGTCGGCGGTGACGCCGGTGTCCTCGATCACGTCGTGGAGCAGCGCCGCCAGCTGTCCCTCGACGCTCGGCATGCGCAGCGCGACGCGGATCGGATGCAGGATGTACGGCGCACCGGCCTTGTCGGTCTGTCCCCGGTGCCGTTCGGTGGCGAAGATGATCGCGTCCTCGATGGTCATGCCGGCGAGCATTCCACGAGGCGAGCGGTCTTCGCCATCATGCGACGGCGGCGACTGCGCAGGTGCCACCCGGCTCGATCTCGAGCAGCTCGGTCCCGCCGGGCGTCCCGTCGGTCACCCACAGCTCGTAGGCGAAGCCCGGCGTGAGCCCGGCGAACAGGACCTTGTCGCCGAGCACCGTCAGCCCGTACGGCGACGCGCCGTTCTCGCGGGCGTCGCCCCACACCGCCTTGCGCCCCCCGTCACCGACAGGCAGCGTGCCAGCCCGTGTCCGCCACTCCCACCCTGCCCCGTCGCGCGCGCTGGCGCATCACGGTGCGCTCGTTCCAGATGGTGCGCGCCGGCACGGTGGCGGCGGTGGTGTTCGCGCGCGAGCTGATCCGGCTCCGCGGCGACGGCATCCGCGCCCTCGGCCGCGCGCTCGTCGGCCTGTGCACGACGCTCGGCGCCACCTTCATCAAGGTCGGCCAGATCGCCTCCACGCGGGCCGATCTGCTGCCGCGTCAGCTCGTGCAGGAGCTGGCGACGCTCCGCGATCAGGTGCCGCCCTTCCCGTTCGCGGACGTGCGCACCACGATCGAGCGCGACTTCGCCCGTCCGCTCGACGACCTGTTCAGCGCGTTCGACCCCGAGCCCGTCGCGGCGGCGTCGGTCGCCCAGGTCCATCGCGCCACGCTGCGCGCGACCGGTGAGGTCGTGGCGGTGAAGGTCCGCCGCCCCGACATCCTCGACAAGGTCCGCCTCGACCGCTCGATCCTGCTGTTCATCGGCCGCACCCTCGAGCGGCTGGTGCCGTCGTTCCGCCTGATGTCGCTCGAGGGGGCGCTGCGCGCCTTCTGCGAGGCGGTCGAGGAGCAGATCCACCTCGTCAACGAGGCCGAGCACAACCGCCGCTTCACCCAGAACTTCGCCGGCGACCCCGACATCTCCTTCCCGCGCCTCGTGCCCGAGGCGTGCTCCGACGCCGTCCTCACCATGGAGTTCGTCGACGGCGTGCGCGAGGAGGATCTCGAGGCCCGCGGCGTCGACGTGCTGCGCGTCGTCGACGCCGGCATGCGCTGCGTGTGCCGCATGGTCTTCCTGCACGGCTTCGTGCACGCCGACCTGCATCCCGGCAACGTCCGCTTCCTGCCGCCCGGCCGCATCGTGCTGCTCGACCTCGGCCTCGTCGGCTCGCTCGTCGACGTCGACCGGCTGACCACCGCGGAGCTGCTCTACGCGCTCTCCACCGGCGACGGCGTCACCGTGGCCCGCCTCTTCTACGACAACGCGCCCCACAAGCACGTCCCCGACTACGCCGCCTACGAGCGCGAGATCGCCGTCTTCGTCGACAACATCCGCACCCGCGGGCTCAAGAACCTGCAGGTGACGGTGGAGATCGGTCGCATCTTCGACATCCTGCGCCGCCACCGCATCCAGGCGCGCAGCCACATGACGATGGTGAACCTGGCGCTCATGACGGCCGAGGGCCTCGGCAAGCGCCTCGCGCCCGAGCTGTCGCTGACGGACGCTGCGCTGCCCTACCTGATGGAGGCGTTGGGACGGACACCCTTGACCGTCCCGGATGACCGGCATACGCCGCCGGCATGAGCACCGTACGCTTCGACGTCGACGGACCCGTCGCCATCGTCACCATCGACCGCCCCGCGGTCCGCAACGCGGTCGACGGGCCGACGGCGGCGCTGCTCGCCGACGCGTTCCGTCGCTTCGACGCCGACGACGCGCTCGCGGTCGCCGTGCTGACGGGCGCGGGCGGCACGTTCTGCGCCGGCGCCGATCTGAAGGGCGTCGCCGAGGGCCGCGGCAACCGCGTCACCGAGGACGGCGACGGGCCGATGGGGCCGTCGCGCATGCTGCTCTCGAAGCCGGTGCTCGCCGCCGTCGAGGGACACGCCGTGGCGGGCGGCCTCGAGCTGGCGGTGTGGTGCGATCTGCGCGTCGCCGCGCACGACGCCGTCTTCGGCGTCTACTGCCGCCGCTGGGGCGTGCCGCTGATCGACGGTGGCACCATCCGGCTGCCGCGCCTCATCGGCCACTCGCACGCGCTCGACCTGATCCTCACCGGTCGCGGCGTGTCCGGCGAGGAGGCGCAGCGCATGGGCCTCGCGAACCGGCTGGTCGCGCCCGGCACCGCGCTCGCCGAGGCCACCGCCCTGGCCCACCAGATCGCGCGCTTCCCGCAACGCTGCATGCGCAGCGACCGGGCGTCGTCCTACGCGCAGTGGACCCTGTCGCTCGAGGACGCGCTGCTGCACGAGACCCGTCTCGGCATGGAGGTGGTGCGATCGGGCGAGACGTGGGAAGGTGCCAGACGCTTCGCCGACGGCGCCGGACGCCACGGCCGCTTCGACGGTAACTGATCCCAATGCCTCGCCTCCTCCTCTGCACCCTGTGCGACGACGTGCGCTTCGAGATGAGCCACAAGCACACCCTCGTCGGCCTCTTCGACACCTTCAACGTCGCCGACTTCGCGCAGCCCCTGCCGACGTTCCGCGTCTTCGCCCGCATCGGCCTCGACGCCCCCGGCACCCACCCGCTCATGCTGCGCATCACCAGCACCGAGGGGCCGTTCAAGCTCGAGATCGCCGGCTCGCTCGACGCCCGCGCCCCGAGCGAGGTGAGCGGACTCTTCGAGGCCGTCTTCACCGCCGCCATCGGCGCGTTCCGTGTCCCCGGCCCGGGTCGCTACGAGGTCCGGATCGAGGTCGACGGCACCGACATCGGCGGCACCTCGTTCCTCGCCGTTGCGATGACCCGCCCGACGCTGCAATAGCAGCCGGCATGCGGGGTGGTGGTGGAGCAGCGGGCTGGCAGGTGCCCGCGCTGCTCGCGATCGTCATCGCCGCGACCTACGCCAACGCGCTGCACGGCCCGTTCGTGTTCGACGACTGGCACACGCTCGAGCAGAACCCGCACCTCCGCAGCCTCGCCAACGTGCCGCGCTTCTTCGTCGACGCCGACACCACGAGCATCCTGCGCGAGAACAAGGACCTGCGGCCGCTGCTGCTGGTGACGTTCGCCGCCAACTGGGCGATCTCGGGCGCCGACACCTGGAGCTGGCACCTGACGAGCCTCATCCTGCACTGGCTCGCGTGCGTGCTGCTCTTCCGCATCGTGCGCGACCACCTCTGGCTCGGCGACGCCGGGCCGCCCGTCGCCGCCGCCGCGGCGCTGATCGTGGCGCTGCATCCGCTCAACTCCGAGCCCGCCAACTACCTGTCGTCGCGCTCGGCGCTGCTCACCGCCGTCTGCTACCTGGGCGCCTTCGACGCCGCCGTGCGCGGCCGGCGCGCGACGAGCGTGCTGCTCGCCGCCGCGGCGATGCTGACGAAGACCATCGCGCTCACGCTGCCCGTCGTCGTCGTGCTGCACGCCTGGATCGATCGACGTCGCGTGCCGTGGGGGCTCGTCGGCATGCTCGCGGCGGTCGTCGTGGCGGGGCTCGTCTGGCGCGCCCTGCTGCTGCCGCCGTGGGTGCTCGACACCGCGCGCCAGCCCGACGTCGGGCCGGGCACGTACCTGATGACGCAGTGGTCGGCGCTGCTCTACTACCTGCGGCTGTGGCTGTGGCCGAACGCGCTGGTGATCGATCGCGTCGACTATCCGTGGGTGCGCTCGTTCCTCGCCGTGCAGGCATGGGGCAGCCTGCTCGTGCTCGTCCTCCTCGGCATCGCTCTGTGGCGGCTCGGCCGGCGCTGGCCGGCGGTCGGGTTCGCGGCGCTCTGGATCGTCGTGACGCTGGCACCCGAGTCGAGCGTCGTGCCGCTCGCCGAGGCGGTGAACGAGCACCGACCCTACCTGGCGATGCTGGGCTTCGGCACGCTGACGGCGCTCGCCGTCTGGACACTGGTCGGACGACGCCTGCTGCCGTTCGCGATCGGCGTCGCCGTGCTGGTGACCGCGCTCGGCGTCGCGACGCACGCGCGCAACCGCGTCTACCAGGACGACCTCGCCCTCTGGCAGGACGCGGTCGCGAAGGCGCCGGGCAATGCGCGCGCGTGGCTCAACGCCGGACACGCCGCCATGGTGCGCGGGCACGACGACGACGCGCGCCGCATGCTGCTCGAAGCGCACCGGCTGTCGCCCTGCTACGCCTACATCCAGATGAACCTGAGCGCGCTCGACGCGCGCGCGGGCAGGCTCGATGAGTCGCTCCGCTGGGCCGACGAGGCGACGACGTGCCAGCCCGCCCTGGCGCTGACCCACGTGTACCGCGCCGCCGCGCTCGAACGCCTCGGCCGCACCGACGACGCGCTCGCGGCATATCGGCAGGTGACGGCCCTCGACGCCGTACATGCCGGCGCGTGGAGCGCGCAGGGTCGCCTGCTGGAGGCGCGATCCGCCTGGGCCGACGCGGCCGCGGCGTGGGACCGGGCCCTGGCCGCGAATCCCACCGACGCCGATGCCGCCATGCATGCCGGCCTGCTCTACGCGTGGCGACTCGACGATCCGGGGCGCGCCGTCGAGCGCTTCCGGACGGTCCTGGTGCTGATGCCGACGCACTACGGCGCGCACTACCAGATCGCCGTGGCGTTGCTCGCGGACGGCCGCACCGACGACGCCCGCGCGGCGTGGCAGGCGTTCGTGCCGATGGCGGAGGCGATCGGCGACACCGCGTCGATCGCCGGCGCGCCGACGGGGCTCTACACCGCCGCGCCGCCCACGCCACCGTCGAGGTGAGCCGTGCAGTCGAGCAGGCGGATCGCCCCGCCGTCGACGATCGTCACCGACGTGTTGCCCCACGGCCGCTGCGACGCGGCGTCGGCCGGCACGCCGCCGTGGCGGCACACGACGGCGCGGCAGACGAGACCGTGCGTGACGACCGCCAGGTGCCCGTCGGTGCGTGATGCGACCGCCAGCGCCCGCGCCCACGCCTCGTCGACGCGGGCATGGAAGGCGTCCCACGTCTCGCCGCCGGGCGGGGCGTAGTCGGGCCCGAAGATGTCCTCGGTGAGCTCGGCGTACGGCGTGCCGCGGACGTCGCCGTAGTTGCGCTCGTGGAGCCCGGCGTCGAACGAGAGCGGCACGCCGATGCCGGCCGCGAGCCGCTCCGCCGTCATGCGGGCGCGCGCGAGGTCGCTCGCCAGGACGTGACCGATGCCGGCATCGCGCAGCCGCGTCGCCAGGCGGTCGGCCTGCGCGAGCCCGCGCGCGCTGAGCGGCGCGTCGGGATGCTGCACGACGCGGGCGGCGTTGGCGTCGGTCTCGCCGTGACGGATCAGGTAGATGGCCATCGTGGGTGGGCTCCGGATTCGCCGCGCGACACCACCACGGCGGCGGCGAGGTCGCCGGTGACGTTGAGGGTGGTGCGGCACATGTCGAGGAAGCGGTCGACGCCGAGGATCATGCCGATGCCCTCCGCCGGCACGCCGACCATGCCGAGGATCATCGCGATCACCGGGATCGAGCCGGCGGGGACGCCGGCGGTGCCGATGCCGCCGAGGATGCAGATCAGCACCACCGTCACCTGCTGCGCGAACCCCAGCTCGACGCCGTAGAACTGCGCCAGGAAGAGCACCGTCACGCCCTCGAAGAGCGCGGTGCCGTTCTGGTTGGCGGTCGAGCCGATGGTGAGGACGAAGCGGCTCACGTGCGACGGGAGGTGCAGCTCGTCCTCGGCCACGCGCAGCGCCGTGGGCAGCGTGGCATTGCTCGACGCCGTCGAGAACGCCGTCAGCATCGCCTCGCGGATGCCGCGGAAGAAGACCAGTGGCGACATGCCGCCGAGCCGCACGGCCACCGAGTAGACGACGAACTGCTGGATCGCGAGCGCCAGCAGCACCACGAAGACGTACCAGCCGAGCTGCGCCAGGACGTCGTAGCCGAGGCGCGCCGTCGTGGTGAACAGCAGGCACGCCACGCCGAGCGGCGCCATGCCGATCACCAGATCGAGCAACCGCATGACGACGTCGTAGAGACCCGAGAGCGCCTCCTCGAAGCGACGCGCGGCCTCGGTGCGCGTCAGCGCCAGACCGATGCCGAGGAAGAGCGAGAACACCATGACGGCGAGCATGTCGCCGTCGGTCATCGCCTTCACGACGTTCGACGGCACCAGCTCGACGAAGAAGTCGACGCCGCTCGCCTGCGAGGCCGCGGGGGCCGGCGCGACCGGACGGCTGGTCGCCAGCAACCGTGCGCGCAGCTCCGGCGACAGCCCTGCACCCGGCCGGATCAGGTTCACCAGGCCGACGCCGAGCAGCACCGCGATGCCCGAAACCACAATCGTGTACGCCAGCGTGCGCGCGCCGATGCGACCCAGCTGCCGCATGTCGCCGAGCCCCGCGACGCCGAGTGCGAGCGCCGCGATGATCAGCGGGATGACCAGCATGAAGAGCAGCCTGAGGAATATCTTCCCGACCGGCTCGGTGCCGTAGCGCACGACCGCCTCGAGCGCGGGGCTGTCGGCGAACAGCAGGTGCGCGGCCGTGCCGAGCACCGTGCCGGCCACGAGCCCCACGATCATGCGCACCGAGTGGTCCCGCGGCATGGCGCGGCAGTATGCGGACGGCTGGCGCGTGGGGCAAACGTGCGATAGGCCGAGGCGCGTGACGCGCGAGACGAGCCTCTTCGGAGCCACCGACGTCCACGTCGGCCAGGACCTCGGCGGCCGCACCATCACGATCAGCGAGGCCGACGTGGCGCGCTATCGCGAAGGCACCGACGGCGACGATCTCCCGTCCGATCCGGCGCCGGCGCTGCTGTACCACTCCGAGGTCTATCGCGACCTCTCCTGGTACCTGCCGAACATCATCGGCAATCTGCACGCCCGCCAGGAGTGGGAGGTGTTCCAGCCGTGGCACGTCGGCGACGAGGTGCGCTCGCGCTCCACCGTCGTCGAACGCTATCGCAAGCGCAACCGCCTCTACGTCGTCAACGAGGTGCTGTGGACGACGCCCGACGGCCGCTGGCTGCAGCGCAGCCGCACGCACCAGAGCTTCCTCGCCGACGACCCCGCCGAGGGCTTCGTCGTCGACCGCGAGCGCGAGAAGCGACCCGATCGCACGTTCGCCGCCGCCGAGGGCGGCGAGCCGCTGCCGACGCGCACGCGCACGATCACGCACGCCATGTGCCAGGCGTTCTCGGGGCCGACGCGCAACTACCACACCGACGTGGAGATGGCGCAGGCCCTCGGCTTCCCCGACATCGTCGTGCAGGGAATGCTGTCGGTGTGCTTCACCGCCGATCTGCTGGCGGCACACTTCGGCGACGGCTGGTATCACGGCGGCAAGCTCGACGTGCGGCTCGTCAACGTCGTGTGGCCGGGCGACGTGCTGGCCACCTCGGCCACGGTGCGGGAGGTCGTCGCCGAGGGCTCGCGCCGGCGTCAGCTGCTCGACGTGCGCTGCACCAAGGCCGACGGCACCGTCACGCTGGTCGGCACGGCGAGCGCCCTGGGGTCCTGACTTAACTGAGGGGGATGCGATGTCCGAGATCACGTTCCGGTCCGCGGGGGCGCTGGCGCAGGCGATCCGCCAGCGCACGGTGAGCAGCCGCGAGCTGCTCGAGCACTACCTGGCTCGCGTCGAGCGCCTCAATCCGGCGCTGAACGCCATCGTCACCATCGACGCCGACGGCGCGCGCGCCGCCGCCGATGCGGCCGATGCCGCCCTCGCGCGCCGTGACACCCTCGGTCCGCTCCACGGCGTGCCAATGACGATCAAGGACGCGTTCGAGACCACGGCCGTGCGCTCGACGTGCGGCTTCCACGAGTGGGCCGACCACCACCCGACGGACGACGCCGAGGCGGTGGCGCGGCTCCGCGCCGCGGGCGTCGTCATCTTCGGCAAGACGAACGTGCCGGTGCTCGCCGGCGACTGGCAGAGCTACAACCCGATCTTCGGCGTCACCAACAATCCGTGGGACGTGACGCGCACGCCGGGCGGCTCGTCGGGTGGCGCGGCGGCGGCGCTCGCCGCCGACCTGACGCCGCTCGAGCTCGGCAGCGACATCGGCGGCTCCATTCGGGTGCCGTCGAACTGGACCGGCATCTGCGGGCACAAGCCGAGCTATGGTCTGGTGCCGTCGCGCGGCCATCTGCCGCCGCCGCCGGGCGCGCTCAGCGAGCCCGATCTGAACGTCGTCGGGCCGCTCGCGCGCTGCGTGGACGACCTGATGCGCGAGCTCGACATCCTCGCCGGCCCCCTGCCCGACCGCGCCACCGCCTGGACGCTGCGCCTGCCACCGCCGCGACGCACGGCGCTCGGGGATCTCCGTCTCGCCTGCTGGTTCGACGACGCGGCGTTCCCCGTCGACGATGCGGTGCGCACGGTGCTGGAGGACATGGCCGCCGTGCTGCGTCGAGCCGGCGCCCGCATCGACGATCGCGCGCGCCCCGCGTTCGCGCTCGCGGACGCCGTGCGCACGTTCCAGCAGCTGCTGCTGCCGATCATCATCGGCGGCTTCCCGCGCCCGCAGTACGACGCCTTCGCCGGCATGGCCGCGGGCCTCGCCGAGGACGACGACAGCCCCCTCGCCCGCACCGCGCGCTACGGCACCATGCGCCACCGCGACTGGATGCTGGCGCACGAGGCGCGCGAGCAGCTGCGGGCGCGGTTCGCGGAGTTCTTCACCGGCTACGATGCGCTGCTCTGTCCCGTCATGATGGTGCCGGCGATCCCGCACGATCACAGCGAGCCGTTCCCGGCGCGCACGATCACCGTCAACGGCCAGTCGCGACCCTACACCGATCTGTTCGGGTGGGTGGCGATGGCGACGGCGGCGTACCTGCCGGCGACGGTGGTCCCCGTGGGTCGCACGCCGGGCGGGCTCCCCGTGGGCGTGCAGATCATCGGGCCGTATCTCGAGGATCGCACGCCGCTCGCGGTGGCGACGCACGTCGAGAGCCTGCTGGGTGGCTTCGCGATCCCGCCGGGCTACGGCAGCTAGGGCGCCTTGCGCACCATGCGCGGCGGCAGGATGCCGCGCTGGCCGTTGTCGAGACGCACGTCGTACTCCGGCCCGCTCGGGCCCTGGCGGACCTTGTCGATGCGGCCCCGCACCCAGTCGCGGCCGTACTTGGCCTCGATGATCTGCCCGACGGCGAACTCCCCGGCGGGCGGCGCGGGTTTCGCCGGCGCGGCCGGGCCCGCGCTGCCGGGCTTCGCCGTCACCTTGAGCGGCCCGGGGCAGAGCACTTCCCACTGCTGCGAGATGGCGAGGCCGCCGCTGGCGTTGTCGCGTCCGACGACCTGGCCGGCGGCGTCGCGCCAGCGCGTCCGTCCTTCGCCGATGTCGCTGCCGTCCCAGACGCCGTCGAGGGTGTAGGTACTGCCGTCGACCGGCGTGATCGTGCCGCGCGTGCAGTCGGCGCTGGCGCGATACGTCTTCTTCGTGTCGGGATTCGCCAGCTCGCGCGCCACGCAGCCCTTGTCGTCGGGCGTCCAGTTCGCGCACCAGCCCTCCAGCTCCTCGCGGGTGACCTTCGCTTCGGCGGTGGCATGCGCCGTACCGATGCCGGACTTCGCGATGACGGTGGGCGACCAGCCCTTGGCGCCGAGCGAGAGCCATTCGCCCTCGGCGTGCGCGGCTCCATGGAGGGCGATCGTGGTGACGACGGCGAGCAGGAGACGTCTCATCGCTCCTCCGAGTGCCAGGTCGGAATCCCGCGCGCAATGTCTCGAGGTCGGCCCGTAACGCATCGGCCGTACTGGCGAACGCGCTCCGCACCGACTCGTCCGGAATCGTCTTGTTCCCGCGCGTCGAACAGCTCGGTCGACACCAATCCCCCGACGCCGAAGCCGGGATCGAGGTCGGCTGGCGCCGCGAGGACCCGCGCAGTGGAGAAGACACCGGCGGCGACGAGAGCGAGGGCGAGGCGCATCGCCTTGGCCTACGCTGATCCGCTCAGCCTGCCAATCGGAACATGCCCTAGCCGTTGAGCCGCCAGATCGAGAAGTTCAGCACCGTCGCGAAGGACACCCACGCGAGGTACGGCACCATCAGAGCCGCGGCGCCCCCCGACACGCGCGCGAACGCCACCAGCGTCGCGACGATCGCGAGCCACAGCAGCACGATGTCGACGAAGGCGAGATCGGGCCGATGCAGCCCGAAGAAGAGCCACGACCAGGCCGCGTTGAGGGCGAGCTGCACCAGGAAGAGCACCATCGGGCCCCGCTGGCCGCCTCGTCGCCACACCAGCCAGGCGGCGACCGCCATCATGGCGTAGAGTGCCGTCCACACCGGCGCGAACACCCAGTTCGGCGGATTCCAGTCGGGCTTCTGGAGCGCCTCGAACCACGGACCCGGGCCGAACTGCGAGCCGATGAACGCCGCGCCGAACGTGAGCGCCAGAAATACGAGCAGCATGCCACCCCCGTATCATCCGTACCGCGCCGGAGAAGGCGTGGGTTCGCGCGTCAGAACATTCCGCTCGCGATCGGGGTGAACGAGTCGTCGAAGATCACCAACGTCCGCCCGGTCGGGTCGTCGAAGATCGCATCCGGCCCCGTGACGCCGTCGGCGCGATGGCCGAGGACGGTGATGGGATTGCCCAGATACGGCTCGAGGGATGTGAATGCCGGGGTCAGGCCGGTGCCGTCCGGCGCGTCGCCCCGGGGCGTCACACGCAGGAACGACATGCCGTAGCACTGGTCGATCTCCGCTCGCCCGAACATGCGGAATGGCGCGTCGGGCTCGGGTTGGAGCGTGATGTACCGCACGGCCCGACAGCGGAAATCCGCGTGCGCAACGGGTCCAACGGCGGCGCCCACGACGAGCGCGATGACGATTCCGACGATTCCTGTGCGAAGGGTCGACATGCGGTTCCTCCTCTGCCGATGATGCTTCTGCAAGGGCAATGCCTACGCGCGCTCGCGTCGGATCCGCGCGCGGACGGGCGTCGCCGGGGGTCGCCTTCGCGACGCTGAGAAGGAATCGGGACGACTGAAGGAAAATGCGCGGCGACCGCAATGCGCCGCGCGACTACCGCCAGGGCTCGACGAGGATCTTCACCTGCGTGTCGGGCGTCGCCAGGTCGCGGAACGCCTGCGCCACGCCCTCGATGCCGACCGTGCCCGTCACCATCGGCGCGACGTCGATCCTGCCGTCGGCGATCGCGGAGAGCGTGTCCATGAACTCCATCGGCGTGTAGCCGAGGACGAACTGGAGATTCAGCTCCTTGTTGATGGCGAGGATCGGCTTGACGGTGTCGTCCTCCATGCAGACGCCGGCGACGACGATGCGCGCACCGCGCGGCGCCATGCGGATCGTCTGCTGCAGCATGCCGGGGACGCCGACGCACTCGAACACGACGCACGGCCGCAGGTCGGCGGCCTCACGATACGCCTCGATCGTCGGCCGCGCCTTCGGATCGACGACGACGTGCGCCCCCATCTGGAGCGCCAGCTTCCGACGCATGGGGGAGAAGTCGGCGGCGACGATGGGCTCGATGCCGCGCAGCTTGAGCGCCGCGATCACCGCCAGCCCGACGGGGCCGCACCCGATCACCAGCGCGGCGTCGTGCGGCTCCATGCGGCCCTTCTCGACGGCGTGCAGCCCGACGGCCATGGGCTCGGTGAGGGCGGCGTGCTCCGTCGACAGTCCGTTCGGCACCGGCAGCGCCAGCGACGCCGACAGCACCATCAGCTCGCCGTAGCCGCCCGGCACCTCGTTCGAGTAGCCGACGCCCTGGATGCCGCTCGCACGGAAGACGAGCGGCATCGAGACGACGCGCTCGCCCGGCTTGGCGTTGCCGCCGGTGTCGGGGCCGTACTCGATGACCTCGGCGCAGAACTCGTGGCCCATCACGACGTCCCGCGACGGGTCGAGACCGAAGGGCGCATCGCTCTCACGCGCCGCCTCGACCATCCTGTCGGCGTGCACCAGCGCGTGCAGGTCCGAGCCGCAGATGCCGCAGGCGAGCGTCTTCACGAGGACCTCTCCCGGACCAGGCACCGGATCCGGGACGGTGTCCACCACGAGCGTCTTGTTCCGCATGACGGCAGCGCGCATGGGGCTTCTTCTCCCGCACCTCGCGCCGTGGCACAAGAAGCCCCCATGCAGGACGCGGTGGATCGGCTGGTCGAGTTGCTGGACCTCGAAGAGCTCGAGGTGAACATCTTCCGGGGCCGCAGCCCGCAGGAGAACCGCCAGCGCGTCTTCGGCGGCCAGGTGGCCGGCCAGGCCCTGGTGGCAGCGGGTCGCACCGTCGAGCGCGGCATCGTCCATTCGCTGCACGCCTACTTCCTTCGTCCCGGCGATCCCGCGAAGCCGATCCTCTACGAGGTCGACCGCATCCGCGACGGCCGCACCTTCACCACCCGCCGCGTCGTCGCCATCCAGCACGGCCGCGCCATCTTCAACCTCGCGGCCTCGTTCCAACCCGAGGAGCAGGGTCCCGAGCACCAGATGGCGATGCCCGACGTCGCCGATCCCGATTCACTGCCATCGAGCACCGAGCGCCTCGAGAAGGTGAAGGACTCGCTGCCGAAGGAAGCCCTCGAGTGGCTGACGCGCGACCGGCCGATCGAGGTGCGCCCCGTCATGGGCGGCAACCCCTTCAAGCCGACGAAGCGCCCGCCGCGGCAGATGGTGTGGATCCGCGCCAACGGCACGCTCCCGGATCCGTTCCTGCTGCACCAGTGCGTCGTCGTCTACGCCTCCGACCTGACGCTGCTCGACACCGCGACGCTGCCGCACGCGATCGCGTGGAACGACCCGAGCTACGTCATGGCGAGCCTCGACCACGCGATGTGGTTCCACCGCCCGTTCCGCGCCGACGAGTGGCTGCTCTACGTGCAGGACAGTCCGAGCGCGTCCGGCGCGCGCGGCTTCACCATGGGGCAGCTCTTCACGCGCAGCGGGACCCTCGTCGCCAGCGTCGCGCAGGAGGGGCTCATCCGCCCCGTCGGCACGCGCTGAGCGCGGCGTAGGCTACGCCGCCAGCGCCTTCGCCGCCGCGATGAACTTCGCGCACGCGTCGGCGCACGCCTTGCACGCCGGATGCTGCTCGTGCTTGCGGCACGCGGCCTCGCAGTCGGTGCATATCTGCAGGCACGCGGCGACGAACGCCTTCAGGTGCGGCGACTCGTAGTGCGCCAGCCGGCCGACGGCGGTGCACGCCGGCAGCATCTGCTGCACGCTGCTGGCGCACTCGGCGAGCGAGGTGTCGCCGGCGCGGAAGCTCGCCATGCAGTGCGCGATGCACGCCTCGCCGGCCTGCTCGCACGCGGCGGCGGTGTCGACGATCGCCTGGACGGCGGGCGGCAGCGGCGATGCATGCGCGGCATGATCGGCGGCGTAGGCCAGCCCGGGGCCCGACGCCACCAGCATCGCCCCCATCCCCGTCAGCACGTCCCGCCGCTTGATCTCCACGTCCATGTGTCGAGCCCTCCTGCGCGGGTGGCTAGCACGGTCAGATGTGGAAGTGCGAGCGGATGAGCCGCAGCGCCACCGACTCCGGCAACAGGCGTCGCGCCAGCGGCACGAGCCACGACGCCGGCCCGACGGGATACCGCAGGCGTGGCCGGCGCGCCGTGAGCGCCTTCAGAATCGTGCGCGCCACGATCTCGGGACCGGGCGCCACCAGGAGCTCCTCGCGGATCACCGTCTCGCAGCGCCGCAGGCGCTCGCCGTACACCGACGACGCGGTGTCGCCCCAGTCGGTGGCGTCGTTGAAGGCGGTCTTGATGTCGCCGGGCTCGATGAGCGAGACGTCGACGCCCGTCGTCGCCAGCTCGAGATGCAGGCCCACCGCCAGCGCGTCGACGGCCGCCTTGGTGGCCGAGTAGTGCACCTGGAACGGGATGGTGGCACGGCCCGCGAGCGAGCCGACAAGCACGATGCGCCCCTGCCCGCGCGCCCGCATGGCCGGCAGCACGGCCCGCACGGGGACCAGCGTGCCGAAGACGTTGGTCTCGAACTGCGCGCGGGCGCGGTCGAGGTCGGTCTCCTCGACGCTGCCGAAGATGCCGATACCGGCGTTGCAGACGAGCGCGTCGATGGCACCGTCCGCGGCCATGATCGTGCGCACACCGTCCGCGACCGACGCCTCGTCGCGCACGTCCATCGCGAGCCAGCGCACGGCGCCGGTCGCCGGCGGTGGACGGCGGCTGGTGCCCCAGACGCGGAAGCCCTCGGCGGCGAGGAGCGCCGCGGTGGCGGCGCCGATGCCGGAGGAGGCGCCGGTTATGAGGACGGTTCGCGACATGCCGCCCTGTTAGCGCACCGTCGCCACTTGCGACCACCGCGCGGCCTGGGCTACCTGGCCCCGATGGCTCGCCTTCCCTACGTCGATCCCGCCACCGCGCCCGACGCGGTCCGCAGCACGCTCGAGAAGCTGCCCGTGCAGCTCAACATCTTCCGGATGATGGCGCACGCGGAGACCGACTTCCGGCCACTCATCCAGCTCGGCACCGCCATCCTGTCGCAGCAGGCGCTGTCGCCGAAGCTGCGCGAGCTGGCCATCCTGCGCGTCGGCCAGCAGTCGCCGGCCGAGTACGAGTGGGTGCAGCACGTGCCCATCGCGCTGGCCACGGGGGCGACGCAGGCGCAGATCGACGCGCTGGAGCAGGGCCGGATCGACGGCCCCGCGTTCGACGACGTCGAGCGTGCGGTGCTGGCGTTCGTCACCGACGTGCTGCGCAACGTGAAGGCGTCCGACGCCACGTTCGCCGAGGTGGGCCGCTTCCTCTCGCACCGCGAGATCGTGGAGCTGGTCGTCACCACGGGCTACTACATGCTGATCGCCAGGCTGCTCGAGACGACCGCGGTCGATCTCGATCGTCCGATGGGCACCCGCATCGTCGATTCACTCACGTGAACGCCCGCTCCCGATTCGTCACCGTCAACCGCCTGCGCCACCACCTGCTCGAGTGGGGCGAGGGCCCACGCACGGTCCTCCTGCTGCACGGCTTCCTCGAGCACGCCCACGCCTGGGACCTGGTCGCGCCGCGGCTCGCGGCCGCCGGTCTGCACGTGTTCGCCCTCGACTGGCGCGGTCACGGCGACTCCGAGTGGGTCGGCGCCGGCGGCTACTACCACTTCGCCGACTACGTCTCCGACCTGGCCTTCCTGATCCGCCACCTCGGCGAGCGCGCGGCGCTGGTCGGGCACTCCATGGGGTCGACGGCGGCGATGCTCTATGCCGGCACCGAGCCGGAGCGCGTCACCGCACTGGCCCTCATCGACGGCCTCGGGCCGCCCGACGCCAGCGCCCCCGATCCGGTGCCCGCCCGCTACGCGACCTGGATCGAGCAGCTCGAGAAGAACGCCGAGCGCGATCCGAAGCCGATGGCGCTCGAGGACGCCAAGGCTCGCCTGCGCGATCGCTTCCCGCGCTTCTCGCCGAACGTGGCGCGGCTCATGGCCGAGCACGGCACGCGCGCGCGCAGCGGCTTCCGGGTGTGGAAGTTCGACCCGCTGCACCAGACCACGGCGCCGGTGCCGTTCGTGCGCGCGCAGGCGCTGGCGTTCTGCCGTCGCGTGACCTGCCCGACCCTGTACGTGGAGGGCGCCGAGAGCCTGCTGCGCCTCGAGCCCGACGACATCGCCGAGCGGCTCGAGACGCTGCGGGCGGAGCGCGTCGTCGTGCCCGGCTCGGGACATCATCCGCACCTCGAGCAGCCGGAGACGTTGGTGGAGATCCTCTCCACCTTCCTGGCCCGTATCTGACGTTGGAGGTTTCACCATGCGCGGACTGATGATGGACACCCCGCTGCTGATCTCGTCGCTGCTCGAGCGGGCCAACCTGCTCTTCCCGGCGAAGGAGATCATCACCCGTACCCCGTCGGGCCTGCACCGCTACACCTATGCCGACCTCCACCGTCGAGCGCGACGCCTCGCCAACGCGCTCGCGGGGCTCGGCGTGAAGGCCGGCGATCGCGTCGGCACGTTCGCGTGGAACTCGTACCGCCACCTCGAGCTCTATCTCGGGGTGCCGTCGAGCGGCGCCGTCCTGCACACGCTGAACATCCGGCTCTTCCCCGAGCAGATCACGTTCATCGTGAACCACGCCGAGGACAAGGTCGTCTTCGTCGACGACTCGTGCCTGCCGCTGCTCGAGCCGCACGCACCGGCGCTGAACACGGTTCGCGCCTTCGTCGTGATGGGCGACGGCCCGCTGCCGAAGACGTCCTTGGCGCCGGTGTACCGCTACGAGGACCTGCTTGCCGAGGCCTCGGAGGACTTCACCTGGCCCGTCCTCGACGAGAACACGGCGGCGGGCATGTGCTACACCTCCGGCACGACGGGCAACCCGAAGGGCGTCGTCTACAGCCATCGCGCGCTCGTCCTGCAGTGCTACGCGCAGGCCATGGCCGACACCTTCGCGCTCAGCGAGGCCGATCGCGTGCTGTCGGTGGTGCCGATGTTCCACGCCAACGCCTGGGGCCTGCCCTTCAGCTCGACGATGGTCGGCGCGACCCAGGTCTATCCCGGCGCGCAGCCCACGCCGCGCGACCTGGCGCAGCTCATCCAGGACCTGCGCGTGACGGTCACCGCCGGCGTACCGACGGTGCTGCTCGGCATCCTGCAGCTCCTCGAGCAGGAGACGTTCGATCTCTCGAGCCTGCGCGCCGTCCCCTGCGGCGGCTCCGCGGTACCGGAGGCGCTGCTGGCGCGCTACGACGCCATCGGCATCAACGTGGTGCAGGCGTGGGGCATGACCGAGACGTCGCCGCTGGCGACGCTGTCGCGGCTCCGCAGCTCGATGACGGGGCTGTCGCCCGAGCAGCAGCGCGCGATCCGTGCCCGCCAGGGCATGCCCGTGCCGGGCGTCGAGCTGCGCGTCGTCGACGACGCCGGCACACCGCTGCCGTGGGACGGCAGGAGCGTCGGCGAGCTGCAGGTGCGTGGCCCGTGGATCACCGCCGGCTACTACAATGACGAGCGCTCCGCCGACGCCTTCCAGGACGGCTGGTTCCGCACCGGCGACGTCGTCAACATCGACGCCGACGGCTACATGCAGATCACCGACCGCGCCAAGGACGTCATCAAGAGCGGCGGCGAGTGGATCTCGAGCGTCGAGCTCGAGAACACGCTGATCGGCCATCCGGCCGTGCTCGAGGCCGCCGTCATCGGCCTGCCGCATCCGCGCTGGGCGGAGCGTCCGCTGGCCTGCGTGGTGCTGCGACAGGACAAGACGGCGACGCGTGAGGAGCTGATCGCGTGGCTCGAGCCGCTGGTCGCGAAGTTCTGGCTGCCGAACGACGTCGTCTTCGTCGAGACGCTGCCGAAGACGAGCGTCGGCAAGCTCGCCAAGCGCGAGCTCCGCGACCAGTTCGCGGGCCACCGGTGGCCGGGCGAGCGGAGCTGAGCGCTCAGTCGCCCGCGCGTCCGCCGGTCGTCGACCCGCGACCACCCCGCACGCACAGGACGCTGCGTCCGAGGGTCTTGGCCCGCGTGCGGAGCAGGAAAGCGTTGAAGTCGACCGAGACCGCGGTCGTCGCGTCGGCCAGATCCTCGTTCGCGGTCCACACGTCCGCGACGATGAGCGCGTTGAACGGCGCCCCGTCCGGCACCGCCGGCGACCGAGCGGGATCGACGATGGTGAGCAGCTCGTCGAGCGCCGGCACGCGCCATCCCATGCGACCGCCGGTGTTGCTGAGTGCGCAGTGACGATGGGCATTGCGCCAATTGAAGCCGACGGACGCGTCGATCTCCCACATCAGGCCGGTCTCACGGTCGAGGACGGCCTCGTTCGCGAAGGCGGACAGCAGCTTGAAGCGCTTCGCGCCCTCGATCTTCCTGTCCCAGGTCGGGAGCGCACCGGCAGACGCGACGCTCGCGAGTGCCACGATGAGCAGTGTCGAAATCGCCTTCGGCATGGGGCCTCCTTCGATTCCTGCGCGGCGCGACCCTCGAGGGGTCATGCGCGCATGGATGACACCACAAGCCGAGGCGGCCGGGCAACCAAATTCGACCTCCGTGGTTCAGGCCGGGGTGTCACCCCGCGGGACCGCGAACGTCCCCCCCGCCCCGACCTCGACCCGCCGCCCGACGAACTCCCGCTCCATCATCTGCGCCAGCAGGTCAGGGTCGTCGCTGCGTGCGACGGTGCGCTGCCCGTCGGGCGTGTCGCAGACGGCGACCCCGTGCGACACCTGCCCTTTCTGGAAGACGACGGTGTAGCCGGCGATGGTCGCGGGTCCCACGTACTCGCCGTCCAGCGGCACCGGCACGTCACGCGCGGCCACCGCGGCGGTGACGTCCTCGTAGCCGAAGCCGTTCGGGTTCGGCTGGTTCGACAGCAGGACGCACGCCTGCTTGCCGAAGATGGCGCTCAGGTTGGAGACGAGCCCGAGTCGCCGTTCGTCCGGCGCACCGGGACGGATGACCTCCACCATGCGTGCGAGCCCTTCGAGGCTGAACGAGTTGAACGGCCCACCGGCGAGCGCCATCCCACCCGTCACCGTGTGTGGGCAGGCGGGCGGGATGCGCAGGTCGAGGGCGAACGAGCGCAGGGCGGCCGGGAAGCAGCTGTAGAGCTCGGCGGCGGTGAGGTCCTTCGGCGTCGCGCCCGCGAGCGCGAATGCCCGCTCGCCCGCCATGACCGTGCCGGGGTGGCTCTCCATGTGCCGCTGCTGCGCCAGCACGACGACGTGGCGCGACTCGGCCGCCGCCACCGGAAAGATCCACTGCGCGCGCGGCACCCCGAGCTGCTCCGCCTTGCGCGCCGAGCACACCAGGATCGCGACCGCGCGATTGATGTTCCACTGGCTGCACATCCGCGTCGTGTACGGGAATGCCTGCATGGCGTTGCCCGGCCCCGGATCGCGGATCGCTTCCGGAGACAGCACGGTCTGCGACCACGCGTGCGGGTTCGCAGCCGCGACCTCGCTGAAGCCGGCGTAGAGCATGGCGAGCGCGTCGCGATGCTCCGCCGGCGAGAGGCCCTCGCGATGCCGCAGCGCCGACTCGATGACGGCGAACAGCGCGATCGGCGACTGCAGACCGCGCTCGTTCTCGAGATCGGAGCACGCCGGGTCGGCCGAGACGTGCCGCACGTCCGGCTGCTGCGACGCGTCCTGCTCGGTGTCGGGCACCGGCGTCTGCGTCATGCTGCCGCGCAGCGAGCGGTACTTGGCCTCGCCACCGGTGACGAGCCCGACCTCCTGCTCGCCCGCGGCGATGGCGCGACAGAGGTCGTCGAACGGCGTCATCTGCAGCACGCCGAGCCCGGCGACGGTGCGGTGGGCCGTGGGACACCCCAACGCCTCCGCGATCAGGCGGCCCGGATCGGGATAGATCCAGATGCCCTGCGTGACGGCGATCGACTCGATCTGCGGCAGCAGCGCGCGCGTGCCGGCATCGTCGGCCGCGGCCTGCGCCGCCTCCACCATGAGCTGGTAGGCTTCCGGGCACTGCGAGGGGTCGTCGGATCGTTCCACCCGGAATCCGATGCCGACGATGACGGGCGTCGTGGGCGCGAGCGTCGTCATTCGCCCGTGTAGACCGGCTTCCGCTTCTCTTTGAACGCGGTCATGCCCTCGCGCGCGTCGCGCGTGCCGAACACCGGGCTCCCCACTTCGAGCTCCCGGGCCAGGCCGTCGGCCTCGCTGACGCTCTCGTCGACCTCGCGCAGCATCTGCATGAGCGCGCGGATCGAGAGCGGGCCGTTGTTGCAGACGTCGGCAGCGATGGTCTTCGCCTCGGCCAATGCCTGGCCCTTGGGCACGAGCCGGCCGACGAGCCCGAAGCGGAGCGCCTCCGCCGCGGTGACGTGCCGGCCGGTGAGCAGGATCTCCGCCGCGAGCGTGTAGGGAATCTGGCGGCGGAGGCGCACCGACGAGCCGCCGAGCGGGAAGAGGCCACGCCGGGCCTCCGTCACCCCGAACACGGCGTCCTCGGCCGCGACGCGGATGTCGGTCCCCTGGAGGATCTCGGTACCGCCCGCGACGGCGTAGCCCTCGATCGCGGCGATGATGGGCTTCATCGGGCGGTTGTGCCGCAGCAGCGCCTGCCAGTGGATGTCGGGCACCTCCGACATCAGCTGCATGAACTCGTCGTCGGTCTCGCCGGCGCCCATCGACTTCAGATCGGCGCCGGCGCAGAAGACGTCGCCCTTGCCCGTGAGGATGGCGACGCGCAGCTCGGGGTCGTCGTCGAGCATGCGCCAGGCGCGGTACATGCCGGCCAGCATGCCGCTGCTGAGCGCGTTCTTCGCCTCCGGCCGGTTCAGGGTGACGACGAGGACGTGGCCCTCGCGTTCGAGGAGACAGTGGTCGGTGTTCATACGAACTCCAGGTCGCCTTCGCTGACGACGCGACGGTAGTAGCAGGCGGCGCGGGTGGCGCCGCTGGCGTCTTTCGTGTGGCACGCGCCGCCCTTGCGGGGCGTCACGCGGTAGAGCAGCGAGTTCTGCTCGCAGTTGACCCGCACCTCGACCAGATCGAGGACGTCGCCCGAGCCCTCGCCCTTGCGCCACAGCTCGTTGCGCGACGTGGACCACAGGACGGCGCGCTGCGTGCGCAGCGTCTCGCGCAGCGCCTCGGCGTTGGCGTAGGCGACGTAGAGGACGTCGCCCGTGCCCGCGTGCTGGAGGACGACGGGCACCACGTGCTGGTCGCGTGCGGCGATCTTCTGCAGCTTGTCGAAGTCGAGCGTGAGGGCGGTGCCTTCTTCCAGGGCGGCGTTCATGGCGGCGCAGAGTGACCGCTCCGCCGACGGGGAGTCAAGGGCCGTGGCCGGCGGTCATGGCGACCCGCAGCCGCACAGCAGCGGCGTCGTCACACTGAGACAGGCCTGACCCGGCGAGCAGACACCGGGCTGACAACTCCCGGGACCACCCGGTGAGCTGCAGGCCAGCGCCGGATCGACGCACGCGCAGACGCCGGCGCCGGCAAGGAAATTTGGCTCAGTCGCCGAGCCGGCGATCAGGCACGAGGTGATCCCGCACGTACTCCGTCACCGCGTCCGCCAGCGGCGTCGCCGCCTGCGTCCACCCGGTCGCGCGCAGCCGGCCGACGTCGGCCTGGGTGTGGTACTGGTAGCCGGCGCGCAGCGATTCCGGCATGTCGACGAACTCGATCGCCGGCGGCCGCCCGAGCGCCGCGAAGATCGGCGTCACCAGGTCGAGCCACGTCTGCGCCGTTCCCGAGCCGACGTTGAACAACCCCGCCGCCGGCGACTCGGCGAGGTGCAGCGTCGCCGCGACGGCGTCCTTCACCCAGACGAAGTCGCGACGCTGCTCGCCATCGCGATAGTCGGGACGATGGCTGCGGAAGAGGCGCACCGAGCCGCCCGCGACGATCTGCTCGTACGCCTTCGCCACCACGCTGCGCATGTCGCCCTTGTGCGCCTCGTTCGGACCGAAGACGTTGAAGTACTTGAGGCCGACGGCCTGATCGAGCACGCCGTGGCGCAGCGCCCAGCGATCGAAGGCGTGTTTCGAGAAGCCGTACGCGTTGCGCGGACGCAGCGTCGCCAGATCGGCCGCGTCGGACATGCCCGCGCTGCCGTCGCCATAGGTCGCGGCCGACGACGCGTACACGAAGCGCGCGCCGCGGCCGAGCGTCCACGTGGCCAGCGCCTTGGTGTAGTCGACGTTGTTGCGCACCAGGAGCGAGGCGTCGCGCTCCGTCGTCGCCGAGATGGCGCCGAGGTGGAACACCGTGCGCACGTCGTCGAAGTGCGCGGGGGTGGTTCGGAGCACATCGAAGAAATCGTCGGCCTCGAGGTAGTCGCGGATGCCGAGGGGCACCAGGTTGCGCCACTTGTCCGAGGTGCCGAGCACGTCGGTGACGAGGATGTCGTCGAGCCCGCGCTGGTTGAGCGCCCAGATCAGCGCGCTGCCGATGAAACCGGCGCCGCCGGTGACGAGGATGCGGCCGGCATCCAGGCGGGTCGGTGCGCGCGTCATGCGGGCGGGTTCTGCCGCACCTGCTCGCGGGCGGCAAGCGACGGCCCGATGCCCGAGCGCACCCGGGCCAGGACCACGTCCGCCGGGACGCCGAGGCTCACCGCGAGCAGGAGCAGGTAGCGCCAGGGCGAGCTGCGAGCCACCAGGCGGCCTTCCATAGACGCCACCCTGCCCCGGCTAGCGCGCCGGCACCAGCCGGATCTCGACGCGCCGGTTCCGGGCCCGTCCGTCGGCGTCGGCGTTCGACGCCACCGGCCGATGCTCGCCCATGCCGGTGGCGACGATGCGTGCGCGCAGCGCCGGATCGCCCTCGCCGAGGGCCAGCGCCACGCGCGCCGCACGCGCCAGCGACAACTCCAGGTTCGACGGGTAGCGTCCCGACTGGATCGGGCGATCGTCGGTGTGTCCCTCGACCGCGATCTGGAGGTCGGGCATGGCGTTCGCCAGCCGTCGCACCTCGTCGAGGATGGGCGTCGCGCCGCCGAGCAGGTCGGCGCTGCTCGACGGAAAGCCGATGGCCTCACCCAGCGAGAGCGTGACGTCGGTGCCGCTCGACTTCACCGAGACGTCGTCCGGGCGGACCGACGCCGCGGCCACGGCGCGAAGCCGCGCGGCGACGGCATCCAGACGCGGTGCCGGGGCCGGAACCGGTGCAGGCGCCGGCGCCGCCGCGACGCGCGGCATGGCGGG
>CAYOIZ010000003.1:0-48973 GCA_964404165.1 uncultured Binatia bacterium (SeqCode)
GGGCGCACGCTGGCGGCGGCGTGCACCGGGCACGTCGTGCCCGGGGGCGTCCGGCGCAGGAGCGAGCGGGCGTGCACGCTGATCGGCTCGGCCGCCACGCGCAAGGCGGTCAAGCACGCGACCCGACAGTGGAGCGGGGCGCTCCGCCAGGCGGGGACGCGCGCCACCCGCCGCCGCGTCGGCGCCGACTGCGCCGCCGCGTTGGCGGCGGGGCTGGGCGACAGCGTCGCACGGGCGCGGAACTTCCTGGCCCTCCCCTGAGGTCCCTCCGGGCCCCCCGAGACGGCCGATGACAGGGGGCACGGGCTTCGACTATACCGGGGGCATGATCGACACCGTCTCCCGCATGGCGAAAACTCTCGGTGGCTCCGGCGTGGAAGGCGTGGGACACGACGCGCGCTTCCTCGTGGAGGGACGCGATGGTAGCCGACTCCGCGTATCCCTCGACGGCGTTCAGCAACGGTTCATCAGCGAGCTGGTGGACGCCTCCGGCACCGCGCGAGTCACACTCGACGTCGGCCCGGTCTCCCAGGTCACGGAGGATGCCAAGCGCTCTCCCGGACGGCTGACCCTGCACTTCGGCAACACCGTCATCCTCATCGACAGCCAGCCGACCCTTGCCATCCAGGTGATCGCAAAGCCCGACTGACGCCCCGTCATTTCGGTGCGAAGCGTTGCCCGCCGTCGAGGCGGAACGTCGAGCCGTTCAGCATCGGGTTCTCGAAGATCGCTCGGGCCAGCATCGCGTACTCCTCGGGATGGCCCATACGCTTCGGGAAGGCGGCGTCGCGCGTGAGCCCGTCCGCCATCTGCTGCGGGATGCCGTGCGTGAGCCCGGTGGCGAACAGACTCGGCGCGATCGTCATCACGCGGATGCCGAGGCTGCCGAGGTCGCGCGCCATGGTGAGCGTCATGCCGGCGATGCCCGCCTTCGCCGCGCTGTACGCCACCTGCCCGATCTGGCCCTCGAACGCCGCGATCGAGGCCGTCATCACGATCACGCCGCGCTCGCCGTTCGCGTCGGGCTCGTTGCGGCTCATGGCCTCGGCCTGCAGCCGGGCGATGTTGAAGCTCGCGATCAGGTTGAGGTCGACGACCGCGCGGAAGTCGTCGAGCGGATGCGGCCCCTCCTTCGTGAGCGTTCGCCTGGCGATGCCGCCACCCGCCGTGTTGAGGCCGACGTGCAGGCCGCCGAGCTCGTCGACCGCGCGCGCGATCGCCGCTTCGGTCGCAGCGAAGTCGGTGACGTCGCAGCCGTAGAAACGTGTGCCGCCACCGATGGCGGCGGCGACCTCCTCACCCTTCGAGCTCGGACGGTCGAGGATCGCGACGCGGGCCCCCTCGCGCACCAGCAGCTCGGCCGTCGCGCGCGCCATGCCGGACGCGCCGCCCACGATCATCGCCTTCGCTCCACTGATCTTCATCGGATCGACTCCTTGTGACGGGCAGGTCGTTCCACATACGACAGCGCCCCCCGGATCCGCCAGCCGCAGGTCGTCGAGCAAGGAATGGGTTTCCGTGGCGGCGCGCGTCACCCCCGGATGAAAGCGAGGAGGTCCGGATTGATGACGTCCGCGTGGATGGCGAAGGCCCCGTGGGGGTAGCCCTCGTAGACCTTCAGCGTGCCGTGCTTGAGGAGCTTGGCCGACATCAGGCCCGAAGCCCCGATCGGGACGACCTGGTCGTCGTCACCGTGCAGCACGAGGACGGGAACGTCGATCTGCTTCAGGTCCTCGGTGAAGTCGGTCTC
The DNA here is from genome assembly GCA_964404165.1 of uncultured Binatia bacterium (SeqCode). Taxonomy (GTDB): domain Bacteria; phylum Desulfobacterota; class Binatia; order DP-6; family DP-6; genus DASYLJ01. The sequence goes on from CAYOIZ010000003.1 coordinate 1,751, forward strand.
CGAGAATGCCTTGATGCAATCGTAGTGCGCCTTGGCGCCCCCCATCATGCCCTGGCGCCACCAGTTGTGGATCACCGCCTGTGACGGCGTCGCGCCCGGACGGTTGTAGCCGTAGAAGGGACCGCTCGGCACGTCGATGTAGAACTGGGTCCGGTTCGCGGCGAGTGCTGCGCGGAAGCCGTCGAAGACCTCCAGCGGCAACCCGCCGGGGTTGTTCGCCGTCTTCAGCATGAGCGGCGGCACCGCGCTGATCAGCACGGCCTTGGCGACGCGTCCCTTGCCGTGGCGGGCGACGTAGCGCGCGACTTCGCCGCCGCCCGTCGAATGACCGACGTGCACCGCGTTCCGGAGATCCAGCGCGGTGGCGAGCTCGTCCACGTCGGCCGCGTACGTGTCCATGTCGTTCCCGGTCGCGGTCTGGGTCGAGCGGCCATGGCCACGCCGGTCGTGCGCGATCACGCGATAGCCGTGTTCCAGGAAGAACATCATCTGGGCGTCCCAGTCGTCGGCGCTGAGCGGCCAGCCGTGATGGAAGACGATGGGCTGTCCGGTCCCCCAGTCCTTGTAGAAGATCTCGGTGCCGTCCCTCGTCGTGATCGAAGCCATTGCGCCTCTCCTTCTCTCGCTCTTCAGGCCGAGCGATCGCTCGGCTGCCTCGTCGGGTCGTCGCCGGCCCTCCGTGTCGACCGTGAGTTCGGTCGATGGAGACTGCAAGCATCGGGCCAGGAGGCCGAGCGGTGCAACGACTCGACGGTCGCATCGGCGTCCCCGGGATGGAGGATCCGCGACCACCCGAGCCGCCGCAGACAGGCGAGGTCCTCCCCCACGGAATCGAGCCAGCACTGGTTCGTGACCACGGACGCGGCGCTCGTCCATGCCCACGAGGCTGCGCCCTGCCAGTGCCGAACGACGGGCACGGAGGCGGGATATGGGCACCAGCGCGGGCGCGCTGGTTCATGGCGGGACGGCCGCTGCGCGTCGCCGAGCTGCTGCCGCACACCGGCATGCCGATTGCGTGCGGGTAGCATGGGGTCTCACCTCCGATCGTTCGCTCGACTTGTTGCGATGCAAACGGGAGCGTAGGTCTGTCACCGCGGAGCATCCGCCGATCAACCAAGAGGACCACGGAGTCATGTCGAGCGAAACGAAGTGCCCGTTCACCGCGACCACTGGCGGTACGTCGAATCGCGACTGGTGGCCCAACCAGTTGCGGCTGGATGTCCTGCACCAGCATTCCTCGCTGTCGAACCCGATGAGTGGCGACTTCGACTACGCGGCGGAGTTCGAGAGCCTCGACCTGGCCGCCGTGAAGAAGGACCTGCTGGCGCTGATGACCGACTCGCAGGAGTGGTGGCCGGCGGATTTCGGTCACTACGGCCCCCTCTTCATCCGCATGGCGTGGCACAGCGCCGGCACGTACCGCACTGGCGACGGCCGCGGCGGCGCCGGCCACGCCAATCAGCGGTTCGCTCCACTCAACAGCTGGCCGGACAACGTCAATCTCGACAAGGCGCGCCGTCTGCTCTGGCCGATCAAGCAGAAGTACGGCCGGAAGATCTCCTGGGCCGACCTGATCGTGCTCACCGGCAACGTCGCCCTCGAATCGATGGGATTCCAGACCTTCGGCTTCGGCGGCGGACGCGAGGACATCTGGGAACCGGAGCAGGACGTCTTCTGGGGCGCCGAGCGAACCTGGCTCGGTGACGACAAGCGCTACTCGGGAGCGCGCGATCTCGAGAATCCGCTCGCCGCCGTCCAGATGGGTCTCATCTACGTCAATCCGGAGGGTCCGGACGGCAACCCGGATCCGATCGCTGCGGCCAGGGACATTCGCGAGACGTTCGCGCGCATGGCGATGGACGACGAGGAGACCGTCGCATTGATCGCCGGGGGTCACACCTTCGGCAAAACGCACGGCGCCGGCGACGCGGCGCTGGTGGGGCCCGCACCGGAAGCGGCCGGCCTCGAGGAGCAGGGCCTCGGCTGGCGGAGCCGCTTCGGGTCCGGCATGGGCGGCGACTGCATCACCAGCGGTCTCGAAGTCACGTGGACCACGACACCGACGCAGTGGGGCAACGGCTTCTTCGCGAACCTGTTCGGCTACGAGTGGGAGCTGACGAAGAGCCCCGCCGGTGCGCATCAGTGGACGCCGAAGAACGGCGCCGGCGCGGGCACGATTCCCGACGCCCACGATCCGTCGAAGCGTCGCGCACCCACCATGTTGACCACGGACCTCTCCCTACGGTTCGATCCGGCGTACGAGAAGATCTCCCGGCGCTTCTTCGAGCATCCCGATCAGCTCGCGGACGCCTTCGCCAGGGCGTGGTTCAAGCTGACCCACCGCGACATGGGCCCGCGCGCACGCTACCTCGGTCCGGAGGTTCCTGCGGAGGAGCTCCTCTGGCAGGACCCGATCCCCGCGGTCGATCACGTATTGATCGACGAGCAGGACATCGCCGCCCTGAAGGGCACGGTGCTGGCGTCGGGCCTCTCCGTCGCGCAACTGGTGTCGACCGCGTGGGCCTCGGCCTCCACGTTCCGCGGCTCCGACAAGCGCGGCGGCGCGAACGGCGCCCGCATCCGTCTCGCGCCCCAGCGAGACTGGGCGGTCAACCAGCCCGCCCAGCTGGCGACGGTGCTCGAGACCCTGGAGGGCGTCCAGAGCGCGTTCAACCGCGCGCAGTCCGGCGGCAAGAAGGTCTCGCTCGCCGACCTGATCGTGCTGGCCGGCTGCGCCGGCGTCGAGCGGGCCGCGGCGAATGCCGGGCATGCGGTGACGGTGCCCTTCACCCCGGGACGCATGGACGCGTCGCAGGACCAGACCGACGTGCACGCGTTCGCCGTGCTCGAGCCGGTCGCGGACGGCTTCCGCAACTACCAGAAGGCGCGCTCCGCCGTACCACCCGAGGAGCTGCTGGTCGATCGGGCGCAACTGCTGACGCTGACCGCGCCGGAGATGACGGTTCTCCTGGGCGGCCTGCGCGTACTCGGGGCGAACGTCGGAGAGTCCACGCACGGCGTCTTCACCAGCCGACGGGAGACGCTGACCACCGACTTCTTCGTGCACCTGCTCGACATGGGCACGACGTGGAAGCCGGTGTCGGACGCGCAGGACGTGTTCGAAGGGCGCGATCGCGTGACGGGTGCCCTCAAGTGGACGGGCACGCGATGCGACCTCGTCTTCGGATCCAACGCCCAGCTTCGGGCCGTGGCCGAAGTCTACGCGAGCTCGGACGCACAGCCGAAGTTCGTCCGTGACTTCGTGGCGGCCTGGGACAAGGTGATGAACCTGGATCGCTTCGACGTGGCGTGATCTCGAGCACCGCCGCTCCGTGGGGAGCTTTCAGGATTGACCCCAAGCGTGCGAGTGCGGTAGCTGCGCGACAGACCACCACCTCAAGGGGGCTTCCATGCGTCGCGTAGCGTTCTGGTCGATCTGGGGTGTTCTGCTCGCGTCCGCAGGGCCGGCGCTGTCGATCACCATCGTGGTACCACCGGGACCCGGAACTCCCGTCCAGGATGCGATCGACGCGGCGAGTCCAGGGGACACCATTCGCCTCACCCTCGGGGCCTACTCCGAGGGGAACCTGGTCATCACGAAGGCCCTCAAGCTGCGAGGCGTTCGCAGCTCGTCGACCCAGGCAGAGAAGACGACGGCCTTCGCCCCGCCCTGCGGCTCCGGGCCGGTGCTCACGATCGCGGCGGACGGCGTGTCGGTGCGCGGCATCTGGTTCGTCGGTGCCCCGGAGGGTGCGCTCCGGATCGTGGGCAGCAATGACGTGCGCCTGCGCGACCTGTCCGTGTCCGCGAACTGCCCGACCACCACGGCGCCCGCCATCGACATCGAGGCCAGTACCCGCGTGACGGCCGACAAGATCGGCGCGATCGGCGCATTCACCCAGGATCCGCCCATCGGCATCCGCATCGCCGACACGCCGCCCAACGGACGCGTGCGCGTCCGCACGGCGATCGCCGCCCACTATGCGATCGGCGTACTGCTCGACGGCAACGGCGACGGCAGCGTCCTGTTCGGCTCCGGCTACGTCAACTTCAACGATCGCGGCATCGTCGTGCGCGACACGGCCGGCGCAGCGATCCTGCGCAATCGCCAGGTCCGGTCGAACACGATCACCGGGATCGAGATCGAGGCCGGCTCCACCGGCAACGTCGTGGTGGGCAACCAGATCGCCGGCAGCGCGCTCGACGTCGTCGACGCGGGCTCCGGCAATTGCTGGCAGAAGAACACATTCACGACCGGGGTCGACCCCGGCTGCCCCTGAGCCCGCACGTCAGGCGCGTGCTCGAGGAGACGAATGGACAATGGGCGGACCGCACCGGGCGCGCCCTCCCCGCTTCGATCGAGCACACAGCGCGCAGCCCACGGGTTCCGTCCATGCGGGACGCACCGCGATGTGACGAACACGGGTACGGCCACGGTGTTCACACCACCACTTTCAGTCCGTGGCGGCCGCCGACCTCTGCGAGTCGCGCCAGATCGGGATCGACCGGCGCCACCTCCCGCGCCATGTCCGTGAACATCGTCGAGGCGCCGAGCCGTGACGTCATCGAGATCATTTCCGCACTGCCCTTGCCGAAGCGGAACCAATGCACGGTGCCGGCGGGGAGGTGCACGAGCGTTCCCGGCGATGCGGTCATCGACTCGGTCCCGATGCCGAAATCGATCTCGCCCTTCACGACGAAGAACGACTCGTCCCACGGATGGCTGTGCGGCGGTGGGCCACTGCCCTCCGGCCCACGCTGCAGGAAGACCTCATATCCACCCGTCGCTTCGCCGGATGCGAGCACGGTGACGTGTTCGCCGACGACGTCGAGCGTTGGCGGGTAGTCCTTCGGGGCGACCACGAACGGTTTCACGGCCATCTAGCCCTCCTTCCGACAGGCGTGTGTCCCTGCAGCATGTGTCAGGCCTTCGTCCACCCGTCGAGGGCGGCCGACGCCGCGGCCTTCGCATGGACGGTCGACTCCCAGCTCATGCCACCGAGGAGGCCGATCGTCTTCACCGGGAGCACACTAGCGTCGAGCCGCGCGGATCTGGCCATCGGTGATGCGATCGATGGACGTGAAGAGCGCAAGCAAGCCGCGCGCCGTCAGCCAGAGAAAGGGCTCGGGCGGCAACGTCGGCGCCGGCTTCGCGAAGACACGCGCCCATTCGTTGTCGCGTCCGGTGATGCCGTCGGCCAGGATGTCGCCGACCGCCGTGGCCTGCGCGACGCCGTGACCATTGTAGCCGACCGCGTGCCACAGCCTGCCGTCCGCGCCGAGGGCACCGATCGACGGCAGGAAGCTCAGGGTCATCGCGATCCATCCGCCCCAGAAGCGCGCGATCGGCAACTCCGCGAGCGCGGGAAAGCGGTCGCGAAAGGCGCGCGCGATGGTCCGCTGGTCGTGGGCGTGCGGTCCACCGTGGTCGGCTGGCCGGGCGCCCCAGTGATAGCGCGGCGCCTTGGAGCCGCCGATGATCGTGCGCCGCGCCGTCAGCCGGTAGCTCTCGAGCACCTCGTGCGCGGTGTAGATGCCCTCGCGGCGCGGCCAGCCGCCGAGCGCGGCGAGCTGCGCGTCGTCGAGCGGTGCCGTCTCGAAGAGCGTCACGTAGAGCGGGACGATCTTCGCCCCGGGCGCGCCGATCTCGCGCGTCCAGGCGTTGCTCGCCATGACGACGCGCTCGGCGCGGAGCGTGCCCTGCACGGTGTGGACCACGGGCTGCGGCCCGTCCGCCACATGCGTGACCCTCGTGCCCTCGTGGATGCGCACACCCGCGGCGAGCGCGGCACGACGCAGTCCGAGGACGAGCTTTCCCGGGTCGAGCGTGCCGCCCGCGCCTTCGAGGGCGCCGGAGAGGAACGCCGGCGGGAGCCCGCGCGCACGCATCTCGTGCGGCTCGAGGAAGCGCACGTTCGCGCCGACCTTGCTCGCGACGTCGGCCGCGCGCCGCAGCCGCTTCTCCTGTTTCGGGTGCACGACGGCCATCAGGTTGCCGGTGGGCGCGTAGTCGCAGTCGATCCCGTGCTCGGCGATGATCGCCTCCGTGCGATGCACGCAGTGGTCGGCGAAGCGCACGAGCGCGGCGGTCCGCTCGTCGCCGTAGAGGAGGCGCAGCGTCGGCAGGTCCTTGCCGATGGTCGGCGTCAGGTGCCCGGCGTTGCGCCCGCTCGCGCCGAAGCCGCAGAACTCGCGTTCGAGCACGACGGCGTCCACCCCGGCACGCGTCAGCGCCAGCGCGGTCGAGAGGCCCGTGAAGCCGCCCCCAACGATCGCCACGTCGGCGCAGGCGTCGCCAAGGAGCGGCGGCTGTAGGTCGGGCGCCGATTCGAGATAGCCGCTGATCGGCAGGAATGGTGCGGACAGGTCGTCGATCATCGTCCGTCGCGGGCAGCGTCACTCACATGGACCGGAAGCACCGCAGCGCGCGATCCCGCGTGTTCGTCGTCACCGCCGTCTCAGATCCTTGCGCATGAGTGCATTGGGAATCACCACGCCGCGAAGCACACGAGACCGTCGCTCCACCACCCGAAATCCGTAGTGCTCGAAGAACGGTTCAGCCGTTCGGCTCACGTCCGACGTGAGCTCGACCAGCCCGAGGGTGACGGCTTCCTGGTGAAGGCGCTCCATCAGCATACCGCCGATGCCCTCTCTGGGTCTGAAGCCGCTCACGAAGAAGTGATCGATGTACCCTGACGGTTGGACGTCGGCATAGCCGACCACCTCGGCGCCCTCCTCAGCGACGAACGGCTGGATGTCGCGCATCTTGGTGTTCCAGAGCTCCCGATCGAGGTCTGGTGGCGCCCAGGCGTCGATCTGCTCTCGTGTGTAGTCGCGACGAGCGATCTCGTGGATGGCCGAGCGATAGACGCGGAACAGCGCCGGTTCATCCCCCATCTGGAAGCGCCGAATGTGGACCATGGCCGACCCGAGACTCCAACGCCGTTGACCGCCTCGCTACCACTTCGCGACCTGGCAGACCAACGGTGCTGGCGGCAGGCCACGGCGCCCGACGCGGCGAGCCGACGGACCGGAGGATTGCCGTCGCCGGGCAGCCTGCTAGTCTCCTCGCGCGCATGGGACGCTCGATCATCCGGGGACTTCCGAGCCTCGTGCTCTGCCTGCTGCCCGTCGTGGCGGCGGCAGCCGATCTCGGCTTCCTGCGCGACGACACCGAGGTGAAGCGGCTCGACGCCGCCGCGCTGCGCGCCGGCTGCGCCGAGCGCACGATCAGCGTCGACGATCCGTACTACGAGGCACGGCGCACCTACCGCGTCTGCCCGCTGCGCACCGTCATCGAGCAGGGCTTCGGCGTGCCGCTCGCCTCGCTCGCGGGCAGCGACGTCGTCTTCCGGGCCCTCGACGGCTACACGCGCCCCACCACCGTCGAACGCCTCTCCGAAGACGGCGCCTGGCTGGCCTTCTCCGACGCCAGCCTGCCGGACGGCTTCGCGCCCATGGGCCCCCGCGCGATCGATCCGGGGCCGTTCTACGTCGTCTGGACCGGCGAGGGGCAGCGCGACCCGCACGTCTACCCCTGGCCGTACCAGCTGGCGTCGATCGAGATCGCCCACCTCGACGAGCGCTGGACGCACATCAAGCCCAGCGGTCTGCCCGACGACGCGCCGGGATGGGCCGGCTTCGCCATCTTCCGCCGCGAGTGCATCGCCTGCCACTCCGTGAACGGCGAGGGCGGTACCGTCGGCCCCGATCTCAACGTCCCGCAGAGCATCGTCGAATACCGGCCCGCCGATCAGCTGAAGGCGTACATCCGCAACCCGGCGACGTTCCGCTACGGCGGCATGCCGTCGCACGAGCACCTCTCCCCTGCCGACCTCGACGCGCTGGTCGCCTACTTCACCGCCATGCGCGACCGGAAGCACGATCCACGACGGAGCGGCGGCGGATGACGCGCCGGCTCGACGGGTCGCTCCTCGCGGTCGGCGACACGGACCTCGACACGGTCCACGGCACCTTCCGCGCGCGCGGCTTCCACAACCTGACCAGCGGGCAAGCGGCGCTCGCCGTCACGGTCGGCGACCTCGAGACGCCCGAGCCACTGCTCGCCCGCGTGCACTCGTCGTGTGTCACCAGCGAGGCGTACGGGGCGTGCGACTGCGACTGCGCCGAGCAGCTGGACGGCGCGCTCGCCGCGATCGCCGCCGAGGGCCGGGGCGCGATCTTCTATCTCACGCAGGAGGGTCGCGGCGCCGGGTTCGCCGCCAAGGCGCGCGACCGCATGCTGGTGCAGGCGAGCGGCAATCGCCTCACCACCTTCGACGCCTACGAGGCCATGGGCATCACGAAGGACCAGCGGCGCTACGACGAGGTCGCCGCCATGGCGCGGCTCCTCGGCGTCACGGCGCCGCTCTGTCTCCTGACCAACAATCCCGAGAAGGTGCAGGCGCTCGGCGACGCCGGCATCGCCGTCGACGGGCATCGACCGCTCGTCATGGCAGCGTCGCCATGGAGCCGTCACTACCTCGAAGCGAAGCTGCGCTCGGGGCACCTGCTGGCGACGTCGACCGGCGACGCCGCGGTGCTCCCCGAGCTGGTCGAGAGCTACGAGCCGCACCCGGACCAGACGGCACCCGACTTCCTCCGTCTGGCGTCCTATCTTCTCCCCGTGCGCACCACGCCCCCGGCCTGGTTCCGCCTGCACCTGGCGCTGCACCGCACGCGACGCACAGAGCGCGTCATCCTGAGCCACGGCCCCGTGGCCGACGCCGTCGATCCGCCGCTGCTGCGCATCCAGCCGCTCGCGCTGCTCGAACGGTTCCCCGTGCGCGTGCCGCGGCTGCGGCCGCAGTGGGACGCCGCGCTGGCCGCGGTGGTCGGCCACGGCGCCGGCTGCATCCTCGTCACCGACGACGGTGAGACGCCCGACGCCGCCACGCTGGCGCTGCTCGCCAGTCATTTCCCGACGCGGCGCGCGCAGCCGGTGGGCGCGTTGGCCCCCGAAGTCGCACGCGAGCTCGAGCGCGCCGGCGTGACGCTCGAGCCACCGCTCGGCCTCGCCGCGGCATGAGCGACGACTGGCGGGACGGCCATCGCCTGCTCGCCGAGCGGCTGGCGGCCCTGCCCGCCGCCCTGCGCGTGACGGCCGCCCTGCCCCTGCCGTCGCTCGCCCCCCATGACCTGCGCCGCGTGGTGACAACGGGCGTCGGGACCTCGGAGTGGCACGCGCGCGTGCTGGCACAGCTCCTCGACGAGCATGCCGGCATCCCCGCACGCTTCCTGCCGCTCAGCGCCCTCGGCAGCGCTCCCGGTGGCGACCTCCTGGTCCTCTTCTCCCAGGGGCTCTCGCCGAACGCGCAGCTGGCGCTCGCACGCCGCGACGCCTGGCGCACCATGCTCGTCGCCACCGCCGTCACCGACCCGGCGCGGTTGGCGCCACTCACCGACGCCGGCATCCAGGTCGCGACCTTCGACGGCGAGGACGAGTACGGCACGCTGGTGCGTCTGACGGGGCCCGTCACCGGGCTCCTGTGCGCGCTGCGGCTGGCGTCGTCGCTGGGCGCGCGCGTCGCGTGGGACCTCGACGCCATCGTCGCCGCGGTGTCGGGGGCGGCCGACGCCGTCGCCGGCGTGCCCGACGACGCGCTCCTCGGACCGCTCGCGTTCCTCGCCACCGGCACCTACGGCGCACTCACCGGCAACCTGCCGCTCAAGGTCCTCGAGGGCCTGCTGCGTCCGCTGCCGCCGGTGTGGGACCTGCTGCACGTGGCGCACGGTCCGTTCCAGCAGGCGTTCGCCGGCGCCGCGACGTTCGTCGCCCTCACCCGCGCCGACGCCCCGGAGGACGACGCGCTGCTGGTGCGCCTCGAGGCGATGCTCGATCCGTCGCGCCACCACGTCGTGCGACTGCACGCGCCGCTGCCGGGACCACTGGCGCTGTTCGCGCACGAGGCCCAGCTCGACGCCCTGCTGCTGCGCGCGCTCGCCGCCGGTCGCGTCGACCAGGTGCGCTGGCCCGGACGCGATCGCGACGGCGCGATCTACGACCTCGCCACGCCGCCGCTGACGCGCCGGCTCGAGGCCTGTACCTGGCCCGAGGTGGACGCGCTCGTCACCGGCGGCTGTCGCACCGCGATCGTGCCGCTGGGCTCGACGGAGCAGCACGGGCCGCATCTGCCCCTCGGCACCGACACCTGGATCGCCGACGCGCTCGCCGAGCGCCTGTGCGCCGCCGTCGGCGACGCCTTCGCCTGTCCCACGGTGCGCATCGGCTGCGCCTCCGAGCATCTCGGCTTCGCGGGCACGCTCGACGTACGTCCGACGACGCTCGAAGCGATCCTCCGTGACGTGCTCGGGTCGCTCGCCCGTCACGGCGTCGAGCGTGCGTTCGTGTTCTCGGCCCACGGCGGCAACGTCGAGGCGTTGCGCGAGATGCTGCCGCGTCTGCGCACCACGTGCGCACCGCTCGCGCTCGACGCCGCGACGGACCTCGCCCACGTCACCGCGGTGCTGCACGCCGAGGCGGCGGCGGCCGGCATCGCCGCGGGCGCCGCCGGCCATCACGCCGGCGAGATCGAGACCTCGATGCTGCTCGCCATCCGTCCGAATGCGGTGCGCCAGGGCGCCATGACGCCCGGGCTCGTCGACACCGGCGGCGACGCGCAGGCGATCTTCTATCCCGACCTGCGACGTCACGCGCCCGACGGCACGGTCGGCGATCCGTCCGCCGCCGATCCGGTGCGCGGCGCGCGCTACCTCGCCGCGTGGACGGCCGTCCTGGTGGACGCGTACCGCGGCGCGAAGAACAGCGCCCACGCCACCGGCGTCCAGAAGACGTAGTAGAGCTGGTTCGGCAGCGCGCGCAGCCCCCACGCCGCATCGAACCCGGCCATGATGAGGACGTCGGCCGACGCCCACAGCAGGTAGTAGACGACGACGTAGGCGAGCACCGCACGGAGGTACCGCTCGGCGACCGGTCGCCAGACCGTCATCGCCATCCACCAGCCGAGCGCCATCACCGTGAATGCGAGCTCGTAATTGAGCCAGAGCAGCTGATCCGGCAGCGGCGTCGACGACAGCGCGCGCTCGGCAGCGTCGAGACCCCACGCGGTGAGCGGCACCACCACCGTCCAGGCCGCGGCCTCGAGGATGGTGCGCAGGAGCGGACGCGTCGGCCGCGCGACGCCGAGCACGAGCAGGAAGACGCGGAAGTCGCCGAGCAGCACGAACGGCAGCATCGGCACGCCCGCGAACACGATCAGCAGCGGATCGAGGATGGTCTCGACGGTGAAGACGATCGCCCACGCGTGGACGAAGCGCGCCGCGCGCGGATCGGCGCCGGCCGTCGCCGGCTGGCCGCGCACGAGCAGCCAGACGAGGAAGAGCGCCGGCGGAACGACGAGCAGCCACAGGCCCTGCAGCGGACTGGCGTAGAAGGCTTCCCAGGTGTCGAACACGCCGCCCGGTGCTTATCCGAGCGCGTGCGGGCCCGCTACTCGAAGACGCAGGGACTCGGCAGACAGCTGCCGGGATCCATGTCCTCGGCGTCGTACGTGTGCATCAGGTCGGCGTCACACCGGTCCGCGTCCACGATGCGACAGCTGCCCTGGTCGTCGTTCTCGTCGCGGTAGAAGCAGCAGCGCGTCTTCACCGGATCGCCGCACGAGGCGAGCCGCGCGTGACGGAGCGCGTCGCGGTAGGCGCGGCGCGACAGTCCGTCCTCGCGCTTGGCGCGGGCCGCCGCCACGACACACCTGAAGTACTCGAAGCGCGCGACCCACGGACGGTCCACGTCCGCCGGCCCCTCGCAGGGACACAGCGAGCAGCCGTCCGGACCCACCAGATCGCCCAACGGCGTATCGGGGCAGGCATCGAGGGCCTCCCCGACGCCGTCGGCATCGAGGTCGATCGCCTCCTGCGCCCGGAGGGCGGGGGCGAGGGCCAGGACCAGCACCAGGGCGGCGACGATGCGCATCGCCGGAGTCGAGCACCCCCCGTGCCACCCGATCCCCAGGCGGGCCGTCACGGAACGCGCCGGGAACCGTCACGGAAATACCGCTCCGGCACCGGGCCGTCGCGAGCGGTCACGGCTCGATCGGCGGCTCCGGTGCGTCGTCCTCGACCTCGACCGGCGGTGGCGCCGTCGTCGTGGTCGTCGCCCCGGGCGGCGTCTCGGGGGCACGCAGCGCCAGGCGTACCGAGCCGGGCGAGATCTCCTGCAAACGGATCTCCTTCGGGAAGCGCACGTCGTGCTCGAGAATGTGGAAGGTCCGCCGTCCCGCGCCCGCGAGCGAGGCGTCGATCGTCACCTCGAGATAGCGCGGGTTGAAGAGGTAGAACTCGCGCCAGGGGCCGGCGAACGTGATCTCCACCGTCGGCGGGCGGACCTCGTCGAGCTCGAGACCACCGGGCAGGTTGGTGACCCGGATCGGCACCTGGAAGTCGCGCTCCACCTCGCGCGAGCCGGGCACGAGCGCGCCCCAGAGCAGGGCCACGATGCAGAGCGACGCCACCTTCTCGACCCAGTGCTCGCGCAGCAGCTGGCGCCAGAACGACGTCCGTCGCTCGGGCGGCTGGGTCGTCTGCAGGAACCCGGTGATGATGGCGGCGAGCTCGCCGGGGTCTTTCAGCCGCAACAACCGGCCGTCGCGCGCCGCCGACACCTGCCCCCGCTCCTCCGAGACCACGAGACAGAGCGCGTCGCTGAGCTCGGCCAGGCCGAGCGCGGCGCTGTGGCGCGTGCCGACGCCGGCGAGCTGGGTGAAGTCGGTGGAGAGCGGGAGATGGGCCGCGAAGCGCGCGACACGATCGCCCTGTACGATGACGGCGCCGTCGTGCCCCGGCGAGTGCGGATCGAAGAGGCTCATCAGCAACGGCACGCTGAGGCGGCCGCCCAGCTCGAGTCCGCCCCGGACGTAGCGGTCGATGGGCTGCTGCCCGGGCAGGACCACGAGCGCGCCGACCCGCTGGCGGGCGAGGTCGGTGAGACTCTGCACCAGGATGTCGGCCGGCACGGAGTGGCCGTCGGGCACCGGTTTGCGGCGCATCGTCCACACCGCCAGGCGCTCGAACATCTGCCGGATCTCCTCCTGGAAGATCACGACGATGATGACGACCAGCAGAGCGAAGAAGCTGTGGAAGATCCACGTCGTCAGGCGCAGATCGAGCAGCTGCGCCGCGACGTAGAGCCCACCCAGCAGGAAGAGCCCGAACGCGACGAACGCCGCCTGGGTGCGACGGATCCACACCACGGCGGTGTAGACCAGCGTCGTCACCAGCAGGATGTCGATCACGTCCTGTGCGCGGACGACGCCGATCAGCTCGTGCATGACTCAGTCTGGCGACCTAATGGGGCCGGCCCCGGCGTGCAACTCCCGGCGAATTCCCGTCCGGGACCACGCACCTGCTGCAGCATTGCGGAACGAACACCGCCGTGCGGTAGCGCCGACCGCGAAATAGCTTGACGGCATGCGGTCACCCGCCGTAGCAACGCGAACGCTTCAGTCGGTAGTCGTCAATACACACACAGGAGGCACATCAGATGTCAGAGAGGGAAAGGCACCCGCGGCGTTTCGGTTGGAAGAAGATCGTCCTGGGCGGGGTCGTCGGCCTGATGGCCACCATGCCCGGCACCCCGGCGCGGTCGGGAGCGATACCGGCCCCGGTGATCAATCCCTTCCAGTGCTACGAGATCAAGCCCAAACCGTTCGCACCGATCCCCGGCGTGCAGCTCGTGAACCGCTTCGGGCCGCAGGTCGCGCGCGTGCGGTTCCCGCACCGCCTGTGCGCACCCGGCATCATCGGGCAGATCAACCCGCGCGCTGCGGTGCAGGGCGAGGAGCACCTCATCGGTCACCTGATCTCGTCCCCGAACATCCAGGTCACCAACCAGACCGTCATCAACCAGTTCGGCTCGCTGCAGCTCGACGTGTCGCGCCCCGACCTGCTCCTGGTGCCGACGCTGAAGAGCCTGTTCGCGACGCCGCCGCCGCTGCCGAATCCCACCGTCGATCACTTCCAGTGCTACCGGGTGCGGCGCTCGCGCGGCGCCGCCGGCTTCACCCGCATCAACGACGTCGTCGTGACCGATCAGTTCGGCACCGCCACGGTCGACCTGGTGCGGGTCGCGCGTCTCTGCGTGCCCACCGACAAGAACGGCGAGGATCCGACGGCCCCGAGCCATCCGACCGACCTGCTCTGCTATCGCACCCGCAACAGCCGCTTCGGCACGGTGCAGACGTACACCAACAGCCAGTTCGGCCCGGCCGAGCCGCTGCTGATCCACCGGCGCGAGCTGTGCGTGCCCTCGGTCCGGACGCCGCCCACGACCACCACGTCGACGTCGACCACCACGACCATCGAGACGAGCACCACGTTCCCGTCGTCGACGACCTTCCCGCCGAGCACGACCTTCCCACCGAGCACGACCGTGCCGTCGTCGACCACCACCACGACCACCATGGTGCCGACGAGCACCACGTTCCCGCCGATTCCCTGATCGCTCGATGGCCCCGCAGCGGCGACGCTGCGGGGCCGTCGTGTCACGGCGCGGCGGGGAACTCCTTCAGCAGCGGCGCGTCGAACTGCACGTTCACCTTCGGGCCGCCGGCGCCCGTGGCGTCGACCGCGAACGTGCCCGCGATGCGGCCCGACTCGTCGGTGGTGGTCGCGAGCGTCGACGGCTCGGCGGTCCCGGAGTACTGCACCGTCTGGCCCTTCAGCGCGACCCAGTAGTTGATGCGCGGGCCCCCGTCGAGGTCGAGGGTCATGCCCTCGGTGACCTCGCCGTCGGAGCAGCTCATGGCCTTGCAGGCCTTGAGCTTCGGCTCGAGGTCGCCGGCGGTGAAGATGATCCGGCGGATCGTCTTCTTGTCGTCGAACGCGTCCGGTCCCTTCACCAGGTAGGCGTGCGTGATCGTCGCCGTGGTGCCCTTGTAGGCGATCGTGCCCTTGGCGGAGCCGGCCAGCACCGGCGCCGCCGTGGCGAGCACCGCCGCCACGCCCAACAGCATCCCCTTCGTCATGCCCATCCCTCCCCCATCCGTCGTCGCACGCGCGATCCCGGGTTTCAACGACGAGCCTTGCTCGGCGTCGGGCCGCCGGTAGACTGCCCCTCGTGCGCCACGACGTCACCCTGCTCACCGAGGACGACCTCTACCTGTTCAACGAAGGCACGCACCTCCGGCTGTTCGACAAGCTGGGGGCGCATCCCCTCACCGACGGCGGCACGCCCGGCGTCTACTTCGCGGTGTGGGCGCCCAATGCCGAGGACGTCAGCGTCATCGGGGAATGGAACGGCTGGATGCCGCGCGTCGATGCGCTGGCCGCGCGCGGCACCTCCGGCATCTGGGAGGGCTTCGTGCCCGGCGTGACGGCGGGCACGTCGTACAAGTACCACGTGGCGTCCCGCTATCAGGGCTATCGCGCCGACAAGGCCGATCCGTTCGGGTTCACGCACGAGGTGTCGCCGCAGACGGCGTCGCGGATCTGGTCGCTCGACTACGACTGGAACGACGGCCAGTGGCTCGCCGAGCGCAAGGGCCGCAACGCGCTCGACGCGCCCATGGCCACCTACGAGCTCCACATGGGATCGTGGCGACGCGACCCCGCCGACCCGACGCGTCTCCTCGGCTACCGCGAGGTGGCGCCGCAGCTCGTCGAGTACATCGCCGCCATGGGGTTCACGCACGTCGAGCTGATGCCGATCATGGAGCATCCGTTCTACGGCTCCTGGGGCTACCAGACGACGGGCTACTACGCGCCGACGAGCCGCTACGGCACGCCGCAGGACTTCATGTACCTCATAGACCTGCTGCACCAGCACGGCATCGGCGTGATCCTCGACTGGGTGCCGTCGCACTTTCCGACCGACGAGCACGGCCTCGGCTACTTCGACGGTACGCACCTCTACGAGCACGGCGATCCGCGCCAGGGCTTCCACCCCGACTGGAAGAGCTTCATCTTCAACTACGGCCGCAACGAGGTGCGGAGCTTCCTGCTCTCCAACGCGGTGTTCTGGCTCGACCGCTACCACGTCGACGGGCTCCGCGTGGATGCCGTCGCCTCGATGCTCTACCTCGACTACTCGCGCCGCGAGGGCGAGTGGATCCCGAACCGCTACGGCGGGCGTGAGAACCTCGAGGCCATGAGCTTCCTGCGCCGGTTCAACGAGCACGCCTACGAGGCCTCCCCCGGCATCCAGACCATCGCCGAGGAGTCCACCGCGTGGCCGATGGTGTCGCGCCCGGTCTATCTCGGCGGGCTCGGCTTCGGCTTCAAGTGGGACATGGGCTGGATGCACGACACGCTCGCGTACATGGAGCGCGACCCGGTACACCGCAAGCACCACCACAACGAGCTGACGTTCCGCGGCCTGTACGCGTTCACCGAGAACTTCGTGCTGCCGCTGTCACACGACGAGGTCGTGTACGGCAAGGGCTCGCTGCTCGGCAAGATGCCAGGCGACGTCTGGCAGCAGCTCGCCAACCTGCGGCTGCTCTTCGGCTACATGTACACGCAGGCCGGCAAGAAGCTGCTCTTCATGGGCGGCGAGATCGGCCAGTGGCGCGAGTGGAACCACGACACCAGCCTCGACTGGCATCTCGTCGACGACCCCGGCCACGCCGGCCTGCAGCGCTGGGTGCGCGACCTCAACACGCTCTACCGCGCCGAGCCCGCGCTGCACGAGCTCGACTGCGATCCCGCCGGCATCGCCTGGATCGACTGCAGCGACGAGCAGCAGAGTACGCTGACGTTCCTGCGGAAGGGCCGCACGACGTCCGACCTGATGGTCGTCGCGTGCAACTTCACGCCGATCCCGCGGCACGGCTATCGCATCGGCGTGCCGGCGGGTGGCTTCTGGACCGAGGTCCTGAACGGCGACGCCCCGCTCTACGGCGGCAGCGGCCAGGGCAACATGGGCGGCGTCGAAGCGGCGCCGGTGCCGTGGCACGGGCAGATGTACTCGGTGGAGGTCGTACTGCCGCCGCTCGCGATGGTGGTGTTCAAGGGGCGGAGCGGCGGGGTGTAGCTCCCGTCCGATCGCGCCAGCACAGGGTCCCCGGCGCGGGCGCCCACACGAGCGGGGCTGGCGCGCCTCGATGTGGTCCCCTATGGTCGGCGTCGTCTGCGATGCCGCCGATCATGGGGGGGTGCCAGAGCGGCCCTCGCGCTTCTGTTCGTCGTGGCGCTGGCCCCCCGGGTCGCGCTGGCCGCCGACCCCGACCCCCTCTTCGACGAGGATGCCGCCGATGCCGCGCCGCGCGGGTTTCCCGATCCGTTCGAGCCGCTGAACCGCGGCACCTTCGCGTTCAACCTGACGCTCGACCGGTTCGTGCTCGACCCGGTCGGACGCGCGTATGCGTTCGTGGTGCCGGCGCCCGGACGGCGTGCCGTCCGCCGCGTGCTCGCCAACCTGAACTCGCCGTCGGTGTTCGTGAACGACGTCCTGCAGCTGGCGCCGAAGGACGCCAGCATCACGGTCGGCCGCCTGCTGATCAACTCCACCATCGGCCTGGTCGGCATCTTCGACGTCGCCGAGAAGATGGGGCTGCCCGGGCATCACTCCGACTTCGGACAGACGCTCGCGCTCTACGGCATGCCGAGCGGGCCGTTCCTGATCCTGCCGGCCATCGGCCCGACGACGGCGCGCGACGGCGTCGGCTATCTGGTCGACTTCGCCTTCCGCCCGCTGACCTACATCCTGACGCCGGCGGTGCAGATCTGGGTGATCTCGATCCAGGAGGGCAGCGCCGGCATCGCCGCCCGTGACGCGCACGCGCAGGCCCTGAGCGCGCTGCAGGAATCGTCGATCGACTACTACGCGGCGCTGCGCAGCGCGTTCTACCAGGACCGCATCGCGCAGATCTACGCCCGTCGCGAAGCGTGGCGCCCGGTGTCGATCACCGCGTCGGTCGATTAGGCGGGCGGCGCGCCGAGCTGCTGCTTGCCCTTGCCGGCGGCGAGGTCGGCGATGCGCTTCTTCATGGTGTCGATCAGCGCGTTCACACCCTGGCGCTCCAGCACCGACGAGTAGTCGGACCGCCGCATGGCCAGCTCGCTGACCGTGCCCTTCAGGTAGACGTCGATGATCTTCCAGCTCCCGCTCCCCTTGTGGAGGCGGTAGGTCAGGTCGACGCTCTCGGTGGCGGGGTCGACGACCCGGGTCTTCACCATGGTGGTGTCGTTGCCGCCGGGCTCCTCACCGAGCCGCTCGAAGGTCTGGTTCGAGAAGTGATCGAAGTTGGCCGCGTAGGTGGAGACCATGAACTCGCGGAAGACCGCCTGCCAGCGTGCGCGATCCGCTTCCGAGAGCGTGCTCCAGTGCTTGCCGACCGACTTCTCGGCCATGAACGGCAGGTCGAAGGCCGTGTCGACCGCTGGAGACAGCTTGTCGAAGCGCCCCTTGAAACCGAGCGTGGCGGCGTTCTTCAGCACGTCGAGCAAGGTGGCGTCGAGCTGATCGACGACCGCCGCCGGTGTGGTGTCGGCCGCAGCGCAGAGCGGCGCCACGAGCACGTATGCCGGTAGCATCCAGTTCGTCCAGGTTCTCACTGCTACCTCCCCCCGAAATCGTGAGCGCGCGCCGACGCCCGTGTAGCACACGATCGAGGACACCCCAATTCCCGCTCACGGCGCGCCGATGAGCGCCACCAGCTGGTCGAGGTCGGCCGGCTTGGTCAGGTGGTGGTCGAAGCCGGCGGCGCGCGCACGCGCCCGATCGTCGTCCGTGCCGTAGCCGGTGAGGGCGATCAGCCGCGGCGGCGCTGCGTCCATGGCACGCAGGCGTCGCGCCAGGTCGTACCCCGTCATGCCCGGCAGACCGAGGTCGATGACGCATACCTCGGGTCGCTCGCTCGCCGCCAGCCGCAGCGCCGCATCGCCGTCGGCCGCCGGAAAGACCGTCATGCCCAGGGTCGAGAGCACCTCGGTGAGGACGTCGCGGATGTCGGCATTGTCGTCGACGAGCAGCACGCGACGCGGCGTCGCCGCCCGCGGTGTGGCCGGCACGTCGGTCGGCCCGGGCACCGCGGTGGCCGCCGGCAGGCGGACCGTGAAGAGCGCCCCCTGGTCGGCGCCGGCGCTCGCCGCCGTGATGGTGCCACCCTGCATCTCCACGAGGCGCTTCGCCAACGTGAGCCCGAGCCCGAGCCCGCCGGCGGCGCGGTCCATCGAGGTGTCGGCCTGCGCGAACATGTCGAACACCCGCGGCAGCATCTCCGGCGCGATGCCCACACCGGTGTCGCGCACACGCAGCACGACCTCCGACCCCTCGCCGACGAGAGACACCTCGATGCGGCCCCCCGGCGGGGTGTACTTGGTGGCGTTGTTGAGCAGGTTGGTCGCGATCTCGGCGAGCCGCGTCGGATCACCCAGCACGGGCTGCACGTCGCCGAGATGAACGTCGAGCTGCTGGCCGCGCGCCTGCACCACCGGCTGGACGCTCTCGGTGGCGTGCGCGATCGCGTCCTCGAGCCGTGTCACCTCCGGGTGCAGATCGATCTTGCCGCGGGCGATGCGACTCACGTCGAGCAGGTCGTTGATGAGCTTCGCCTGGTGGCGCGCCTGCCGCTCGATGATGTCGCCGGCACGCGCCAGATCGGCGAGCTTCGCGCGTTGCACCCGCACCGACGCCAGGATGGGCGTGATGGGATTGCGAAGCTCGTGCGCAAGGGTGGCGAGGAACCGATCCTTGTTCTCGTGGCTCTCGCGCAGGGCGTGCTGCACGTCCTCGCGCTCCTGCTCGGTCTCGAGCGCATACTGGCGCACCGAGGCGCGCAGGCTGCGGTCGATGACCTCGAGCAGCTCCTGCTGCCCCGCGGCGATCTCGTCACGCGAGACGTCGCACCGGCCGGCGATCTCGTGCGACACCGCGAACAGCACCCGCCGGAGGACGCCGAGCTCCCACATGCACTCGAGCACGTGATAGCCGAGGACGCGGCGCTGGTGGCCGTGCGCTGCGCCCTCGGGCTCGACGTCCGGCGTGGCGGTCCCCAGCAGCGCCTGCCCCACCTTCTCCGTCAACGACGGGATGTGGTCGTCGAGCTGCTCGCCGGAGAGGCCGAGACGGCGCGCCGGCTGCGTCGCGTCGGCGCAGACCAGGTCGCGCCAACGCGCGACCACGGCGTCGCGATGCGTCAGCAGATGATGGGCGAAGTCCGGGAACGGCATGACGACGACGGTCACCATATCGGCTACGTGGAGGCTGTCAGTCCCCCTGTTTTCGAGCCGCTGCTCGACACTCGCGCGCCCCGCTGCCACGTTTTCGACCATGCCCAGCGAGAGCGTTCAGGTGCGCCGGACCGCACCAGAGGACTTCGCCGCCATCACCGACCTCTGCCGGCGCATCTACCCGGAGACGCCGCCGTGGCGGGCCGATCAGCTGGCGTCGCACCTGCGCATCTTTCCGGAGGGCCAGCTCGTCGCGACGCTCGAGGGACGGCTCGTCGGCATGTGCGCCAGCCTCGTCGTCCATTGGGACGACTACGACACCCTCGACGACTGGGAGCGCTTCACCGACGACGGCATGTTCACGAACCACGATGCCTCGCGCGGCCACACGCTCTACGGCGCCGAGGTCATCGTCGACCCGACGGTGCAGCACCACGGCGTCGGCGGCGCGCTCTACGTCGGGCGACGCGCCATCTGCGAGCGTCTCGGGCTGCGTCGCATCCGCGGCGGCGGCCGCCTGCGCGGCTACCATCGCTACGCCGACACCATGGACTGCATCGCCTACGTCGACGCGGTGGTACAGGGCCGGCTCACCGACGACACGCTGACGTTCCAGCTCCACGAGCACTTCCACGTCCTCGCCGTCGTGCCGCACTATCTGAAGGACGACCCCGAGAGCCTCGGCTGGGCGGCGGTCATCGAGTGGCTCAACCCGGTGACGATCCGTCCCGAGCACGTGCGCGATCGGCCGACGCGACACCTGCATCCGCTGGTGGCCGCGGCACAGCCGACGGCCGAGCCCTCGCGCGCGGAGCAGCTCGCGCGGCGTTAGACGGCAGGCCCCGGGGGCGCGTATGCAGAACCCCCGTGCCGACGCCGCCCTCGCGCTACCGCACCGACGATCCGCTCGACTACAGCCACCGCTTCCATGCCGGCAACGTCGGCGACGTCTGGAAGCACTGCGTGTTGGCGGAGGTCCTGCGCCGCGCCGGCACGCCGGCCGCGTACCTCGAGAGCCACGCCGGCGAGGGGGCCTATCCGCTCGGCCCGACCGGCGAATGGACCGAGGGCATCGGCCGCCTGCACGACGTCCCACCCACCGACGATGCGCTGGGCCGGTACCTGGCCCTCTGGCACCGGCTCGGTGCCGAGCGACGCTATCCGGGTTCGCCGCTGCTCGCGCGCGCGGTGCTGGGAGACGCCGCGCCACTGCTCCTCTGGGAGCGCGACGCCGGCGTCTGCGCCCGGCTCGCCACCCACGTCCCCGGCGCGACGATCACCTGCGGCGACGGGCTCGCCGCCCTCCCCGACGCCATCGCCACGGCGGAGCGTCACGACGGCACCGTCGTTGCGCTGATCGACCCGCCCTACACGCAGAAGGCCGACTGGACGGCGGTGCCCGACGCGCTGATCGCCGCGGTGCGCGCCGGGCGTCGCGCGTGCGTCGTGCTCTGGTACCCGGTGAAGAGCCTCACGCGCCCGAATGCGATGATCGCGCGCCTGCAGGCGGCGGGCGTGCCCGGCACCATCGCCGAGCTCGTGACGACGCCGCTCGAGCACCAGCGCCGCCGATTGAACGGCAGCGGCATGCTGCTGGTGCGACCGCCCGCCGGCACCCTCGAGCACATCGCCGCAGCCGCCCCCACGCTGGGCGCCCACTGCGCGACGTTCGCCGGTGTGTGGTCGCTGCGGATGCAGTCGTGGGCGGCAGGCGACGCGTAGCGACCGCACCCTGCATCCGCCCGCGCCCCTGGGACGTACCTCGCGCATCACACGACGATGCGCCGGCACGATGCCGGCCAGAAGGAGACTCCCATGCGCGCATTCCCGAAGCTGATCCTCACCGCCGCCCTCGCCTCCGTGCTCGCGGCCCCCGTCCACGCCGCCTTCATCGAAGGCACCGGCCGCTCGGACCTGCTGTTCGGCCACGACGACGACAACACCAACGACCCGTTCATCCAGCCGGCCGGCACGGCCGCCAACCAGAGCCTCGACAACGCCGACGTCATCGTCGGCGAGCGTGGGGACGACGTCCTCGTCGGCCTGCTCGGCAGCGACACGCTGCTCGGCGGCTCGGGCAGCGACATCCTGGTGGGCGGCACCGAGCAGGGGAAGGCCCCGAACAGCGACATCCAGATCGGCGACACCGGCAACGACGTCGCGGTATGGGCGGGCGGCGACGGCAGCGACGTCTTCGACGGCGGCCCGGGCCAGGACGCGCTCGTCTTCGGCACCATCGACAAGGTGAACGGCATCCCCACGATCAGTCCGACGAACGGCCGTCATCGTGACACCGGCGTCCCCACCGCCAACGTCACCGGCCAGGGCGGCTTCTGCCGGCTCGAGCAGGTCGACGATCCGGCCGGCCGCGGCTACCAGTTCCTGGTGCGCTTCTTCGCTCGCGCCACCGGCAACCTCCTGGTGACGGTCCGCACCCGCGACGTCGAGCAGGTCTTCTGCACCAGCGAGGCGGGCGGTGCCATCACCTTCGCCGACCTCACCGACGCCGCGCCGCAGCTCGTGAACATCGCGCTGGCCGACGTCGCCGACCTGAACCCGGTGGTGGCGCAGATCGTGCGCTGATCCCCCCGCACCCCACCACCCACGCGCGTGCCGGTCGGGACCCCCTCCCCGGCCGGCACGTCGTCGTTCTCAGACGAGCCCGAGCCAGCCGAGCAGACCAGCGGCCGCCATGATGAGGAGCGGGTTCACCTTGGTCCACACCAGCAGCGCCGTCGCCACCGCCGTCAGCACCCACGCCATCGCCGAGTGATCGGACGCGCGCGCGATGGTGAGCCCGCTGGCGAAGATGAGCCCGACGGTCACCGGCGCCACTCCGTGCTCCACGGCGACGCGCCACTTGGCGTCGCGCGACCGGTTCCACGCCCGACTGGCGACCCACGTGAGCACCGCGGGTGGCATGAACATCGACAGCGACGCCACGACAGCGCCCGTGAAGCCCGCGGCCTTGAGCCCGACCAGCGCGACGATGAGCGAGCTCGGCCCGGGCGCGGCCTGCGAGATGGCGAAGATGTCGGCGAACTGCCGGTCGGTGAGCCAGCCGTACTGCATGACCGCTTCGCGATGCATTTCGGGCAGGATGGTGTTGCCGCCGCCGAAGGACACCAGGGACAGCGACGCGAAGAGCAGCACCAGCTGCAGCAGCGTCATCATGCGTCGGCCGCGTCCCGCGGCCAGTACCACCACATGCCGAACCCGCCCAGCACGACGACCACGGCGACGAGCGGCCAGCGCAGCAGCCCGACCGTGACGAAGGCCGCCACGGCGAGCGCCAGCGCCACCGGATCGCGCAGCAGCGGACCACCCACCTTGAAGCCCATCGACAGCGCCATGCCGGTCGCGGCGGCGACCGCGCCCGCCAGCACCGACTGCAGCTGCGGCACGTGATGGTAGTGGAAATAGGCGACGCCGAGCCCGACGATGATCAGGAGCGGCACGCCGAGGAGCCCGAGCAGCGCCGCCAGCGCCCCGGGCACGCCGCGGAGCTGCGTGCCGACGAACACGGCCATGTTCACCTGATTCGGTCCCGGCAGCACGCGACAGAGCGTGAGCGCGCTCAGGAACTCCTCGTCGCCGAGCCACTTCCGCTCCTCGACGACCACCACCCGGGCCCACGCCGACAGCCCGCCCCCGAAGCTCGCCAGCGCGATCTTGAGGAATCCACCCGCCAGGGCCGTGAGCGAGACCGGCTCATTCATGGTGGAAGGCGGGATCGTGCGGCAGCTCGCCGACGTCGTGCGTCTCGGGCGTGAGCGGATCGGGCGGCACGTAGTCGCCGGCCTTCTTCCAGTCGTGCTCGAAGAGCGCGCCGAGCCGCTCCACGACGTGGCCGTCGTCGAGCACGAGCCCGAGCTCGCGACGCACGTCGAACGCGCTGCGGTCGATGTTCATCGAGCCCACCAGCGCCCGCTTCTCGTCGGCGAGCAGCAGCTTGGCGTGCAGCTTCAGGTGCTTCTGGCGCCTGAGCTTCACGCCGGCCCGCTCGAGGATGCGCAGCGACGCGAAGGTGTCGATGAAATCCCACGGGCTGAGCCCGTGCTTGCCGCCGCAGAGCAGCCGCACGTGGACGCCCCGCGCCCGCGCCGCGGCGAGGCGCTCGATGATCGTGGTGTCGACGAACTTCGGATGCTGCACGTCGATGCGATGCTTGGCGGTGTCGATGAACTCGGCCATGCGCCGGCGCGAGTTGTCGGGGCTCCAGAGCAGCGGGCTGTCGGCGGGCGGCGTGAACTCCTTGCGGTGCCAGTCGGCCTCGAAGCCGGCGACGATGGTCTTCACGATGCCGGCATCCTCGGTGACGAGACCGTGATCGCGCGTCTCGCCGAAGTACTTCGCACTCAGGTTGAAGGTGGCGATGAGCGCGGTGTGGTCGTCGACCACGATCGTCTTCTGGTGGGTGACGGCGAAGCGCGGGTTGCTCCACTCGACCGGCACCTTGTGGGCCGTGAGCGTCGCATGGGTGGCGTCGTTGCCACGCTCCCCGCCCGACTTGTGCGGGTTCAGCATCACCTGCACCCGCACACCACGCTTGTGGGCGGCGAGCACGGCGTCGATGCAGTGCGGCTCGTCGAGCGTGAACTGCAGCACGCGCAGCGACTTCTTGGCCTCGTTGATGAGCGCGAGCACGGGTTCGACGCCGTCGTCGGGCTCGACGATCAACTGCAGAGTCTTCTTCGCCATGGGTACCGAGCAAGAATCATCGAGGCCGGTCCGGGTCAACCGTCGCCGGGCGGCGCGCCCCGAGCGCTGCGCGTATTGCCTCCGTGGGATCGGCCGCGTAAGCGTCCCGCATGCGTACGGCTCTCCTGCTCGCCGGCCTGCTCGTCGCCGGCCTCGCCCACGCCCTGCCCCCACCCACGGCGCCGCCGAACACCACCGTCTACAAGCAGACCATCACGCGCACGCAGGACGGGACGCCGGTGACCCTCACCGAGACCACCACGATCAGCGTCGGCGACAAGCAGACGCGATGGGATCGCAAGACCAGCGGCCAGTCGACGATCTTCGACCACGCCTACGGCGCCATCTTCACCTGGGGTGGGTCGTCGATTCCGGAGCACACCGCGCTCAAGAACCCGATGCCGCCGGTTCTGGCGTCGTGGGACCTCGGCTACGGCACCATCGCCGCCGACAGTGCACCACCGGTCGAGAAGGGCACGGCCACCATCGCCGGGACGAAGTGCACCCGCCTCGCCTTCACCTCGAAGCATTTCGGGTCGCCGGAGCTGTGCGTCACCGACACCGGCATCGTCGCGAGGTTCCACCTCGACGACACGGCCACGACCACGGTGACGACGTTCGAGGCCGAGAAGATCACGCCGGGGACGCTGCCGAAGTCGACGTTCGAGGTGCCCCCCGATCGCCTCGTCGAGGACATGAAGCCGCTGTGACGTCGACGCCTGACCGCGCCGCCTGACCCGCCAGGTTTGACACTCGGGCGTCCCGCTCGGAGTCTGGAGCGTCGCCTCCGTCGTCGGGACGGAGTGGCAGGAGGTTGGGATGCGGGCAGCGGGGACGACGATCGGGATCATGGCGTTGGCGACGGCGGTGCTCGCCGGGCCGGCGCGCGGCGTGACGGTGGTGAGCGAGCTCGGCCCGACGGCGAGCGTCACCGTCGACGCGACGAAGCCGTGGAACTTCAGCCCGAATCTGGTGATGGTCTGCGATCCGTACGCGGCCCTGCTCCAGTTCCCGGTCCCCGGGCTCGCCGAAGGCACGACCGTCGCGTCTGCCGAGTTGCGGCTGCACGTCGGACGCGTCCCGTCGTCGGTCCCGGCGTGGAGCGTCCACCGCGTCGCGAGCCCGTGGTCGGCCGATGCGCTGCCGCCCATTCCCACCATCGAGGCCGCCGTGGTGGCCCAGGGTGTCTACGATGCGGTCGGCCAGACGATCAGCTGGGACGTGACCACGCTCGTCCAGGAGTGGGTGACGGATCCGACCTCGAACACCGGTCTCGCCGTCCAGGCCATGGCCAGCAAGGCCTGCCGCCCCGACAAGCAGCGGTTCCGTCACAAGAACAAGGCGCACAAGCTGCGCGGCGGGCTCCACGGTCCCGTGTCGTCCTTCGGCAGCGCGTCCGGCGAGCTGCCGCCGCCGCAGCTGCTCATCGTCTACGAGAGCACGAGCGCCGGTACGCCGGGACCGACCGGAGCCACCGGACCGACGGGCGCGACAGGCGCCATCGGCGCGACGGGCGCCACGGGTGACGTCGGTCCGTCGGGCACGACGGGGGCGACGGGCGTGACCGGAGCAACCGGCGCGACCGGACCCACCGGCGACGTCGGTCCGACGGGATCAACTGGCGTGACCGGACCCACCGGGGCGACGGGCGTCACCGGTGCAACCGGTGCCACGGGCGACATCGGACCGACGGGCAACACCGGTCCGACGGGCGACACTGGTCCGACGGGCAACACTGGTCCGACGGGCAACACCGGTCCGACGGGCAACACCGGTCCCACTGGGGCGACGGGCGTCACGGGCGACACCGGACCGACCGGCGCAACCGGACCGACGGGCAACACCGGTCCAACCGGCGCAACCGGTGCGACGGGCCCGACCGGAGACACCGGCGCGACCGGAGCGACGGGCGCCACCGGCGCGACCGGAGCGACGGGCGCCACCGGCTCGACCGGCATCTCGACGCAGGTCATGTCCGGAGGCAGCTCGATCCCGCTCACGATCGGCGACACGCCGATCTACCTGGCCCCCTTCGGCCTGAGCTACAGCCTCTTCAACGATCGCTCCGAGCTGCCGCTGGCACCGGGCACGCTGTCGGGCCTGCACGGCTACGTCCGCGACGACGACTTCCCGCGCGACGCGGGCATGGTCACCTTCACGGTCTACGTGAACGGCGCGCCGACCGCGCTCACGTGCACCATCCCGGGGAACCCGGCGGTCGGCGACTGCACCGACACCACGCACACCGTCGTCATCGACGAGGACGATCTCGTCCAGGTCGAGATGGTGCACGACGGCATCCTCGAGACCTTCTTCGTGAAGTTCCGGCTCTTCTTCTCACCGAGCTGATCGCGACCGCGGCGTCCCGGGCGAGCAGCCTCGCCCGGGACGCCGGCTCAGACCAGGCCGTGGACCTTGGCGAACGGGTCCCAGCCGGCGTCGCGATGCCACTCGTACTCGGTCCCGGTGGCGAGCGCGTCGCTCGCCTGCGGACCGATCAGCTTCGCGATCACGGCCAGCGCCATGTCGATGCCGGCCGAAACGCCGGACGAGGTGACGAGCTTCCCCTCCTCGACCCAGCGCGCCTCGCGCACCCATCGCACCTTCGGCCACTCCGCCTCGAGGCGTGTGAACAGCATCTTGTTGGTGGTGGCGCGCTTGCCGTCGAGCAGGCCCGCTTCCGCGAACAGCTCCGTCCCCGTGCACACGGTCATCGCCACCTCGGCGGTGGCCACGCGGGCACGCAGCCAGTCGAGCAGCGCGGTGTCACGGATCGCCTCGCGCGTGCCCATGCCGCCGGGCACCAGCACCAGATCGAGCGTGGGGCAGTCGGCGAGGCCGTGATCGGCGATCACGCGCGTTCCCTGCGCGCTGCGCACGGGACCGGCCTCGCGTGCCACCGTCACGACGTTCACCATGCCGGTCAGGTTGCCGAACATCTCGACCGGCCCGAACACGTCGAGCAGCTCGAAGTCGGGAAAGAGCACCACACCAAGGGTTCGGGCCATCGCATCGTCCTCCGACCCGGACCCTACGGTCGACGACCCGATGGCTGCAATGCCAAAGGGCCCACGGATACGGCCGTCAGCGCTGGGTGAGCTGGCGCCAGAACGGCACCCACCGGGTGAGGATCCGGTCGAGCGTGCCGTCGCTCCGCCACTTCGCGAGCGCCGCGTTGGTCGCCGCCACCAGCTCCTCGTCGTCGCGACGCATGCCCCATGCCAGCGGCTCCACGTTGAGCAGCTTGGTCAGCACGCCGAGGTCGGCCTCGTAGAGCGAGACGAACCACGCCGCCACCGGCGCGTCGGTGATCAGGAGATCGATGCGGTTCTGGCGCAGCTCGCCCACCGCGGCGGCGGCAGTGGGATAGACGATGACCTGCGACGCCTGCATGTTCTCGCGCACGAACTTGTCGCCGGTCGTGCTCTCCACGACGCCGACGACGACGTTGCTCTGCATCACCGTCTGGACCGTCTTGTAGCGGTCCATCTCGCCCCGCCGCATCACCGCGACGAGCCCGGCGCGCAGGTACGGCTCGGCGAACGCGATCCGCAGCTCGCGCGCGCGGGTGACGGTCATGCCCGCCATGATGATGTCGATGCGACCGCTGCCGAGCGCCGGGATCTGCTCGCTGAACCCCAGATCGACCAGCGTCAGCGGACGGCGGAGCTCCTCGGAGAGCGCACGCGCGAAGTCCACCTCGAGCCCGCCGAGCTCGGTCCCACGACGCACGGCGTAGGGCGGCGCATCGGAGGTGACGCCGACGACGAGCGCTCTCGGTCCAGCCTGCGGCAGGTAGCCCGACCCGGTCGACGTCGACGACGACGTCGCGCAACCGACCAGCCCGAGGGCCGCGATCCCGAGGAACAGTCCGGCGAACGTCGTTGGTGCGCGCATGCGCGCGCTGCCTATCACGCCGGCGGCGGTGAGGTCACGCGGCCCTCATCGGGTCAGCTTGCGAACCAGGTCGCGCAGGACGCCCGGCGCCAGCGACGACACGTTCGCCGTGACGCTCGGATCGCCGGTCGGGCCCTTCGCCGTGAAGTCGAAGACCTGGATGCCGGCCTTGTCGCCGCCGGTCAGGAGACGCCCGAGCACCGGGATCTTCCCCGCCACCGTGTTGAGGCCGTAGTAGGCGGGTACCATCGTCCCCGTCATCGCCAGCACGTTGGCGCCGCGATCGATCGTGCCGCGGATGGTGAGCGCCAGCGAGGGGCCGTCGGCGACCCCGTCGGTGATCGTCACGATGCGGCCGCGCTGCGAGAGCCCGCACGCCATGCGCTCGAAGAAGAGGCCGCCGCCACGCATCGCCGAGCCGATGCCGGAGAGCGACGTCAGCTGCGCGACCTTCGTGACGATGGGCTCCTTCGTGAGCGTGAACTTCGTGATGTCGACCTGCATGTCGAACGGCGGGGGCGACGGCGCGGCGAGATCGACCGTGCCGGTGGCCGTCAGCTGTCCGCCCTCGGCGTCGGCGAACGAGCCGATGCCGCGGAAGAAGGCGCCGGCGTCGTCGCAGGTGAAGGTGAACGCGTTGCGCACCCCGGCGGGACGGAGCGTCAGCGTGAACCGGTGCGCGGTCTCGCCGGGCCCGCTCGGCTCGACGTTGGCGGTGGCGTCGGCGGTGAGCCAGCGCGTGCCGTCGTCGGAGCGCGTGGCCTTGCCGTCGAGGCGCGAGCCCCCCGCCTGCAACGTCGCACGCTGCACGGTGACGGGAATGCCGTTTCGCAGCAGCACCGTGGCCTGCACGCGCCCGGGACGGCCCGCCGCCTTCCGCAGATCGAGCAGCTGCAGATCGACGGCGGCCGCGGCGAGGTCACCGTCGAGCGTGACGGTGGGCTGTCCGCTGCGTGGCTCGACGTACCCGGCCTGGAGCGCCACCGATCCCTGCACGAGGCCGTACGTGTCGACGCCGAGCGCCCGCCATCCCGCGTCGTCGACACGCGTCTGGACGTCGATGCGCCGGCGGGTCGACGCCGTGCCGGTCTGGTCCTCCTGCCAGGCGATCGTCGCCGGCACGCCGGCGAGCTGGACCGGACCGCGGATCGCGAGCGACGTGCCGTCGCGCGTGATCGACAGGTTCGCGGCCGTCAGCGCGAGCCCGCGCACGAGCCGCGGCACCGCGCCGTCGCGCACGTCGGCCGTGACCTTCACGCCGAGCGCCGCGGCGGTCACGCGGCCCGCGAGCGGCACCCCGAGCGTGACGGTGCCGCTGATCGTCCCGCGCGCATCGGTGGGCGCGACGCCGATCATCTGCGCCAGCCCGAGCGGGGGCTTGTCGAGTACCGCCATCGTCGCGCCGAGGGGCCCGCGCACCGACGCCGAGATGGGAATGCGCGGCGCGGCCTTCGGCCCGAGCGGCACGTCGACGGTCGCCCGCACGACGTCGACCCCGGCGACGCTCCCGCGCGCGACGCGGAAGCCGAGGCCGGTCGGCCCGAGCGTCATCGTGCCGCCGACGCCGGTCGCCGGTGGCATGGTGTCGACGAAGCGCACGGTGAGGCCGTCGAACGATCCGGTGCCGGTCACCGTGGTGACGGCGATCGTCGAAGGGTCGGCGTTCTGCACCGTGCCCGTGCTGCGCACCTCGAGCTCCCGCACCTGACCGCTGGTGACGTTCGTCGTGACCCAGGCGCGTGCGTCGGGCGCCGCCGTGGCCGGCCACCAGCGCGGCAACGCCGCCACGGCCACGTGCGACAGCCGCGCCTCGATCTCGTACGTGCCCGGGTCGCCGAGGCCCGCGAGCCGCCCGCGTCCGCCGAGGACGATGCCGTCGATGGTGGCGTCGAGATCGTCGATGCTCGCGGTGCCCGCGGCCACGTCGATGGCGAGGCTGGCCGTGAGACGCGTGACGGGCAGCAGCGTGCCGCCGGCCTCGATCGTGCCCTGCCCGGCCGTCACCGTCGCGTGCGCCTGCGTCAGGCGCAGCCCGGCGTCGTACGTGACCGTCGCGGTGCCCGACAGCGGGAGCGCGAGCCGTGCCGCCGCGGCGGGCGCACCATCGAGGTGGGCCGGAACCACGTCGCGCAGATCGGCCGTGATCGTCACCTGCTCGGGGACCCGCTGGTACCGCATCGTCACCGCGACCGGGACGTCGCCATCGGTTATCGCCAGCGTGCCGTGCAGCGTGCCGGCGACGCCGTCGCCGTCCGGACGGATGTCGATGTCCACCCGCGGCATGGTCCAGGTCCGGCCCGACGCGAGGTCGACCAGCTCCACCGCGCCCTGCTGCACGCCGACGGCCTCGAGCTGCTCGTCGGCAGGGATGCCGGGGCGCGCGAAGAGGCCGCCGGCGAGCTCGTGCAGCGTGAGGTCGTCCCCGACCGGCGCGGTGCTCTCGCCGAGCCCGAGGTCGACCGTCCCGTCCAGCTGGCGCACGAGCCGGACCTCGGGACCGATCAGCGTCACCCGACGCGGCGCGATCCGACGATCGAGGAGCCCGCGCACGCTCAGGCGGACGAACAGCGCGGGCACCGATCCGACGTGCGTCCCGTCACCGCTCGCCGCGACGACGACGTCACGCAGCCGCAGCACGACGTCGCCCTGCGCCGCATCCCACGCCAGCGCCGTGCCACCGATGCGCACGGTCACCGGGCCACCGGGCCGCGAGAGCGCCGCCGCGATGTGCGGCGTCAGCACGTCGAGCGGAATCGGCCCGCGTGACAGACGCCACGCCAGCGCGCCCACCAGGGCGACGCCGGCGAGCAGCGTCAGCCCGAGGAGGCGGAGGGCAAGGCGGCGCATGCGCGGCGTGCGCCGACCTCAGCGTGCCGCGCGCGGCGTGGCCCGCCGATCCGGCTCGCCGAGCCGCTGGATCTCGGCGGCGATGTCGTGCGACAGATCGAGCAGCGCGCGGCTCAGGGCGCGCACCGCGACGTCGGGATCGGCCCCGTTCCCCGGCTCGTGCACCACCGATTCGCGCGCCACGCGGTAGCGTCCCGTCCGCGGCTCGCGAATGGTCCACCGCACCGCGAACTGGGCGTTCCCCTGCTCGTCGGCCTCGAAGCGCCGCACGCCGAGCTGCACCTGATAGTCGACGGGGGCCGTCACCAGCCACGGGAAGCGCAGCACGAGGTCGTCCGGCAGCAGCGCGATCAGGTTCTCCGTCATCACGCGCTCGATGCCCTCGGTGAGCGGCTCCGCCCACCGGTCGAGCGTCGAGTAGCGCAGCTCCTCCGAGTTCAGGCGGGTGACGATCTCGTTGCGATCGAGGTACCCCGGGATGCTGATGGGCCCGACCCCGACCATCAGGTGGCGGGCCCCCGGAGCGGGCGTCGGCGCGCCGACGTCGGCCGACAGCACGAAGAAGCGTGATCGGTCGGGCTCGGGGGACAGCAGCGAGCAACCGGTGGCGAGCGCCACCGCCAGGACGGGCAGCACGATCCGCATCATCACTCCTCCGCCGTCCGCCCGCGCAGCAGGGCGCCGGGATTGCGCTCGAGGAAGTCGGCCAGCAACCGGATCGCGCGCGCCGCCTCGGCGATCTCGCCGAGCGCCACCGACAACTGCGCGTCCGGCTGCACGACCCACTGCAGCCCCTGCAGCGTGGTGTCGATCTGCGCCAGGGTCACCGCCGCTGCGTCGGACGTGCGGTCGAGGCTCAGCGCCAGCGGTCCCACCTTGCCGTCGAGGTTCCGCGTGAGGGTGCGGACGGACTCGAGCGACGCGTTCACGTTGTCGACGGTGTCGGGCAGCTTTCCGAGCGCCGACTTGAGCGGCTCGGAGTTCACGAGCGTCTCGATCCCGTCGACGGCGCCGCGCAGCGAGGTCACGAGGCCCTCGAGGTCGGCCTTCTGGAGGCTGGCGATGACCTTCACGATCACCGACTGCGCCTGCTCGAGGACGGTCGGCACGGTGGGAATCTCGAGGTACTCGAAGTTCGGCGTCGCGAAGTACTCGATCGGCGTGTTCGGCAGGATGTCGAGCTGCACGAAGAGGAGACCGGTGAGCAGGCTCTGCGGCTGGAGCTGGGCGCGCAGTCCCTGCTCGATCAGATATTTGAGGCGATCGGGCTTCGACGGATCCTCGACGACGTTCTCGGCGACGAGCCGGTCGTTGTCGACTTCGATGATGACGGGGATGCGCACGTCGTCGGGACGGAACGATCCCAGGTTGATCTTGATCTCGCTGACCGAGCCGATCTGGACGCCCTTGAACTTCACCGGCGCGCCGGTGGCGAGGCCGTCGACCGAGCCGGAGAAGTAGAGCACGAACTTCGAGGTGTCCTTGAAGAACTGGCCCGAGCCCAGCAGCACGATGCCCAGCACGCCGAGCGCGATCGCCCCCACCACGAACGCGCCGATCACGGCCGGATTGGCCTTCTTACCCATGCGTCGGGCTCCTCTGCTCCTCGTGGTCGTCCGCACCGCGGGTGAGGAAGCGGTGGACCGTGGGATTGTCGCAGTGATCGCGCAGCGCCTTCGGATCGCCCTGCGCGATCATCGTGCGCGAGTCGGCGTCGAGGAAGACGCTGTTGTTGCCGATGGCGAAGATGCTCGCGAGCTCGTGCGTCACGATGACGATGGTGGCCCCGAGGCTGTCGCGCACCTCCAGGATGAGGTCGTCGAGCAGGCGCGAGCTGATCGGGTCGAGACCGGCCGACGGCTCGTCGAAGAAGAGCACGGCCGGGTCGAGCGCCATGGCACGCGCCAGACCGGCGCGCTTCTGCATGCCGCCGCTGATCTCGGCGGGAAAGAAGTCCTCGAAGCCCTTGAGTCCCACCAGCGCCAGCTTGAGCGAGGCGACCTCGCGGATCTCGGCGGGCGAGAGGTCGGTGTACTCGCCGAGCGGCAGGCCGATGTTCTCGGCGAGCGTCATCGAGCTCCACAGCGCACCGCTCTGATAGAGCACGCCGAAGCCGCGCACCATCTGCTCGCGCTCCTCGGGCGACGCCTTGGTGAAGCTCGTGCCGTCGTACAGCACCTCGCCCTTGGCCGGCTCGTTGAGCCCGATCATGTGGCGTAGCAGCGTGCTCTTCCCGCAGCCGCTGCCGCCCATGATGATGAAGATGTCGCCGTGGTTCACGGTGAAGTTCAGGTCGTGCTGCAGCACGAAGCTGCCGTAGGCCATCGTGAGGTCGCGCACGACGATGTGTGGCTTCGGGTCGTCGGCCATCAGATGTCGAGCATGTAGAAGGCGACGGCGAAGATGCCGCACGCCACGATGATGAACACGATGCCGGTGACGACGGCCGAGGTGGCGGCCTCGCCCACCGCCGACGAGCTCTTGCCGCACTGCAACCCGCGCAGGCAGCCGGCGATGGCGACGAGCACCCCGTATACGCCCGCCTTGAAGACGCCGCCCACGAGGTCGTCGAGCCCGACCGCGTGCCGCGTCTCCTGGAAGTACACCAGCGGCGCCAGGTGCAGCATGCCGACGCCCACCGCCGCGCCGCCGAGAATGCCCATCAGGTCGGCGTAGAGACAGAGCAGCGGCATCATGAGCGACAGCGCGATCATGCGCGGCAGCACCAGGAAATCGAGTGCGGACAGGCCGAGCGTGGTGAGCGCGTCGGTCTCCTGCGTCACCTTCATGGTGCCGATCTGGGCCGCGTAGGCGGCTCCGGTGCGACCCGCGACGACGATGCCCGTCATCACGGCGGCCATGTCGCGCACCATGGCGATGCCCACCAGGTCGGCGACGTAGATGGCGGCGCCGAACTGCTCGAGCTGCACCGCGCCCACGAACGCGAAGATGGCGCCGACGAGGAAGCTGATGAGCGTGACGATGGGCAGCGCCTCGGCCCCGGCCTGCTGGATCAGGACGGCGAGATCGGAGCGCCGGAAGCGCGCCCGGCCGACCAGCAAGCGGCCGAAGCCCTTCGTGATGTCGCCGACGAAGGCCAGCATCTCGACGGCGCCTTCGGCCACGCCCTGCGACGCGATGCCCACGCGCGCCAGCCAGGACGGCCGTGCTTCCTTCCCGCGCGCGTCCTTCTTCTCGGGCACGGCCTCGGCCAGGGCCAACAGGCGACGCACCCCGCTCGGCAACCCGTCGGTGTCGACGGCGATCTTCTTCGCCGCGCTCAGCTCGCCGACCTTCACCACGAAGCCGACCAGGCTGGTGTCCCAGTGGGTGAGGCCACTGGCCTCGTAGGTCACGCGGGACGGATGCTCGTCGAGCGCCTTCTCGACGGCGTCGGCCGACGGGATGCCCTGGTCGAGGTGCCAGGCGCCGCCCACCTCGACCACGAGCGCACCGTCCTCGGCACGATGGAACGCGACCTCCGCGTCATTCGACGCGGACCCGCTCCGAGCCGATTCCACGGCACCACGCGCTGCCACGGCCGGCAGGCATACCACGTCCCGGTGGGGGCACCAGAGTTGGCGCGGTCAGCGGTCGTCTTTGGGTCGGGTGTCGCCGCCGAGCTGGTTCTCGATGAAGCCCACCTCGTGCTGCAGCGCCGCCACCGTCGCCGCGGCCATGGCGTCGGACAGACCGGTCGGCATCGCGCCCTCGAACGACGTCCCACCCGTGGCCCCGATACGCACCCGCAGCCAGCCCACCGGCGAGCCGTCGGCGGCGCGCAACGGGCTCGTGAAGGCGCCGCGCAGATCGAGCGCCATGGCGACGTCGCGCGACAGCAGTATCTGGCCGCTCCCGACGCCGCTGCGGAAGACGTCGCTCTGGATGGGTGGCTTTCCAGCGGGTTCGATCGCGAGCCGGATCGCCTGGTCGTCCCAGGTGGAGACCACGCGCCCGAGGACCGGTGCGCTCGCGTCCGGGCCGCTGCGCGCCGTGACCTCCTGCTCGCCCACGGTGAGCCAGGCGACGTCCTGCCCACCGAGGCGCACGGCCTGGCTCGTGCTCGACAACGGCACCAGCTCGCCGGTCGCACCGCTGCCGAGCCGCTCGAGGACGATCCCCGGATGCTGCTCGCGCGCGAGGAGGGTGGCGTTGGGGTCGTTGGTGACGAGGCGCGGAGGCGGCCCGACGGTGGCACACCCGGCCACCACCCCGAGCAGGACGAGCCCCATCCATTTGCCCACCCGGGCCCCACGGCGTCGATGCATCGCCCTCGCTCATAGCGTCTCTATCGCCCGGCCGCTACAAACCGGGCACAAGGAGGCTCATGGCCGTCCACCCGAACGCCGGCAAGCCCGCCCCGCGGGACACCCTCGTCAACGTCCCCCGCCTCGTCACCGCGTACTACGCGCTGCGCCCCGACCCCGGGGAGCCCACGCAGCGGGTCGCCTTCGGCACGTCGGGGCATCGCGGCTCGTCGCTGCAGCACGCCTTCAACGAGTCCCACATCGCGGCGATCTGCCAGGCCATCGTCGAGGTGCGACACGCCGACGGCATCACCGGGCCCCTCTACGTCGGCATGGACACGCACGCGCTCTCCGAGCCGGCGCTGGCGACCGCGGTCGAGGTGTTCGGCGCCCACGGGGTGTCGCTCATCGTGCAGGCAGGGCTCGCGTACACGCCGACGCCCGTCGTCTCGCACGCCATCCTCACCCACAACCGGGGGCGGACGCAGGGGCTCGCGGACGGCGTCGTGATCACGCCGTCGCACAATCCGCCCGAGGACGGCGGCTTCAAGTACAACCCGCCCAGCGGCGGTCCCGCCGACACCGACACGACGAAGCGCATCGAGGACCGCGCCAACGCGCTCCTGCGCGACGGCCTGGCCGGGGTACGGCGCATCCCGTTCGAGCGTGCGCTGCACGCCGACACCACGCGCGAGCACGACTACGTGACCCCGTACGTCGACGACCTGCGCCACGTCATCGACATGCCGGCCATCGCGCGCTCGGGCCTGAAGCTCGGCGTCGACCCGCTCGGCGGCTCGAACCTCGCCTTCTGGGACCCGATCGTCGCCACCTACGGCCTCGACCTGACGGTGGTGAATCGCGTCGTCGACCCGACGTTCGGCTTCATGACGGTCGATCGCGACGGCAAGATCCGCATGGACTGCTCGTCGCCGTATGCGATGGCCGGGCTCATCGGGCTGCGCGACCGCTTCGACGTCGCGTTCGGCAACGACGTCGACTCCGACCGCCACGGCATCGTCACGCGCGGCGCCGGCCTGCTCAACCCGAACCACTATCTGTCGGCCGCCATCTGGTACCTGTTCCAGCACCGTCCCGGGTGGCGGGCCGACGCGGGCGTCGGCAAGACGCTGGTGTCGAGCTCGATGATCGATCGCGTCGCGGCGCACCTCGGGCGCCGGCTCGTGGAGGTGCCCGTCGGCTTCAAGTGGTTCGTGCCGGGCCTGCTCGACGGCTCGCTCGGCTTCGGCGGCGAGGAGAGCGCCGGCGCGTCGTTCCTGCGCACCGACGGCAGCGTGTGGACGACCGACAAGGACGGCATCCTCCTCGACCTGCTCGCCGCCGAGATGACGGCGGTGCTCGGCAAGGATCCGGGTCAGCTCTACGCCGAGCTCGAGCAACGGTTCGGCAGCCCGGTGTACGAACGGATGGACGTGGCCGCCACGCCCGCCGAGAAGGCGGTGCTCGGCAAGCTCTCCGCCGAGGCCGTCACGGCGACGGAGCTGGCCGGCGAGCCCATCGTGGCGAAGCTGACGAAGGCCCCCGGCAACGGTGCGTCGCTCGGCGGCCTCAAGGTGGCGACGCAGAACGGCTGGTTCGCGGCGCGGCCGTCGGGCACGGAGAACGTCTACAAGATCTACGCCGAGAGCTTCCTCGGCAGGGACCACCTCGCCCGTCTCCAGCAGGAGGCGCAGGCCCTGGTGGCGACGGCGCTACGGGGGTGACGCGATGCGGATCCTGGCGATCGCGATGTTGGCGCTCGTGAGCGCCTGCGGCCACCATCGGACGGCTGCGCAGTCGTCGAGCCCGCCGCTCGTCGACACGCAATGGCGGCTCGTGCTCCTCGGTG
This sequence comes from uncultured Binatia bacterium (SeqCode), assembly GCA_964404165.1. Taxonomy (GTDB): domain Bacteria; phylum Desulfobacterota; class Binatia; order DP-6; family DP-6; genus DASYLJ01. The sequence goes on from CAYOIZ010000003.1 coordinate 39,419, forward strand.
ACGCGCCGGTCCACGCCGCCGACGCCCAGCACGCGGCACACCTCGTGTTCGTCTCCGACGGCCTGCGGGTACAGGGCTCGGGCGGCTGCAATCGCATCACCGGCACGTACCGTCAGGACGGCGACGCCCTCACGATCGACCAGGTCGCGAGCACACGGAAGGCGTGTGCACAGGGCATGGAGACGGAGGCGACGTTCCTGGCCGGGCTCGAACGCGTGCGACGGTGGGCGATCGCAGGGAAGCGGCTCACGCTGTGGGACGAAGGCGGGACGGTGGTGGCGACGCTGGAGGCGGTCGGGAAGCAGTAGGGGGGATCGTCGCCGCAGCACCGGTATCTCCGGCACGGTCGAGCGTGCGCTGTCGCTTGCGAGTGTTCCTGTTCAAGGCTTGACAGGTTTTGAGACGAGCTACACTCGCCGCCCCGACCATCCACCAGACAGGTTCTGAAACGCTCCCGCAGCGCTGCCCAGGCATGCAATTCGTCATCGATGGTCGCTGATGCCGTCCACCTGAAGGCGTCGAACGATGCTGTCGCCTCGGGCGGACGGCTGCTATCGTGCTGACCCATGGCGGCGGCCCTCGACGGATCGACGGCCAGCACCATCCTCGTCCTCAACGCCGGCTCCTCCAGCGTCAAGTTCGCCCTCTTCGACGCGACCACCCTCGCGCCGGGGGCACACGGACAGGTCGAGGGCATCGGCAACGACGCGCACTTCGTCGTGACCGACGCCGACGGACGCAGGCTCGTCGATCGCGACTGCACGGACGACGAGGCCACCGACCACGAGCGCGCCGTCGCCACGATCCAGGCGTGGCTCCGCACACACGCGCCCGGCGGCCGCCTCGTCGCCGTCGGCCACCGCGTCGTCCACGGGGGCGACCGCTTCGCCGAGCCGGTACTGGTGGACGACGGCGTGCTCGCGGCGCTCGACGCGCTCGTCCCGCTCGCGCCCCTCCACCAGCCGCACAATCTGGCGGCGATCCGCGCCGTCGCCGCGGGCGTGCCGCAGGTCGCCTGCTTCGACACCGCCTTCCATCGCACGCAACCCGACGTCGCACGCGACTTCGGCCTGCCGCGGGCGCTCACCGACGACGGCATCCGGCGCTACGGCTTCCACGGCCTCTCCTACGAGTACATCGCCTCGGCGCTTCCAACCGACGCCGGCAGCCGCGTCGTCACAGCCCACCTCGGCAACGGCGCCAGCATGTGCGCCATGCGCGACGGACGCAGCGTGGCCACGACGATGGGCTTCTCCGTCCTCGACGGGCTGCTGATGGGCACGCGTCCCGGCAGCCTCGACCCCGGCGTCCTGCTGCATCTCCTGCAGGCGAAGGGCTACGACGCCGCGTCGCTCGAGACGTTGCTCTACGAGCAGTCGGGGCTGCTCGGCGTCTCCGGCGTGTCGAGCGACATGCGGGCACTGCTCGCCAGCGACGACCCGCACGCCGCGCAGGCCGTCGACCTGTTCGTCTACCGGATCGGTCGCGAGCTGGGCTCACTCGCCGCGGCGCTCGGCGGCCTCGACGGCCTCGTCTTCACCGGTGGCATCGGCGAGCACGCCGCCCCCATCCGCGCCCGCGTCTGCCGCGACGCGGCCTGGCTCGGCGTGTCCCTCGACGACGCCGCGAACACGGCGCACGGTCCGCGCATCTCGTCCGCCGGCTCCGCCGTCCCCGCGTGGGTCATCCCCACCGACGAGAACCTCGTCATCGCCCGCCACACGCGGCGGCTCGTGCCGTCTCAGTAGACCTGGACCGGCTGCGGCAGGCCGAGCGTCGCGCGCACGAGCAGCTCGACCTCGTCGGGGGTGCGGCCGTCGGCGCGCACCTCGGTGAGGACGCCGCGCGCACGCAGGCGATGCAGCACGGGGACGGTGTCGCGACGGAAGGTCGCGAGGCGCGTCTCGAGGTTCTCGGGCGAGTCGTCGAGGCGCTGGTAGAGCTCGCCGCCGCACCGCCCGCAGCGATCGCCGGCGGGGGACGGATTGAACTTCACGTGCCAGCTCGTCTGGCACTGCCGACACGTGCGACGGCCGAGCACGCGCTCGGCGATGACGTCCTCCGGCACGTCGATCAGGAGCCAGCGGTCGGGCGGCGTCTTCGCCTTGGCGAGCAGCCGCTCGAGCAGGGTGAGCTGCGGCAGCGTGCGCGGGAAGCCGTCGAGGATCCAGCCGGTCCGCGCGTCGGGTTGGGCGAGCCGATCGCGGACGATCTCGCCGACGACCTCGTCGGGCACGAGCTTGCCCTTCGCCATCAGCGTCTGCGCCTGCTTCCCGGCCTCGCTGCCGTCGCGCGCGGCGATGCGCAGCAGATCGCCGGTGGCGATCGAGACCGCCTCCAGGTCGTCGCGGATGCGCGCGACCTGCGTTCCCTTCCCGGCGCCTGGAGCGCCGAACATCACGAGTCGCACGATGCGTTACTCGGCCGCCGGCGTCAGCTTCTGCAGACGCTCGGCCGCCTCGAGATACTCTTCGACCAGGCGGTAGATGACCTCGCGCACCGGCCGCACCTCGTTCATCTGTCCGACGATCTGTCCGACGGGGTTGAACATGACGTCCTTCGCCTTGTCGGCATAGCGGTGGCCGCGCGCGACCGCCGTGGACGTGACCATGAACTGCAGCGGCATGCCGAGCGGCTTCGGCGAATCGGGGGCCTCCCACGCCTCGGTCCAGGCGTTCTTCAACATGCGGCACGGCTTGCCGGTGAACGATCGCGAGCGCACGGTGTCGCGGCTCGTCGCGGCGAGCAGCTGATCGCGCTGCGCCGGCGGCGCGTCGGCCTCCTGCACCGTCAACCAGAGGGAGCCCGTCCACACACCCTGGGCACCCATCGCCAGCGCAGCCGCGACCTGACGGCCGGTGCCGATGCCGCCCGCGGCGAGCACCGGCGTGGGCGCCACCGCGTCGATGACCTCGGGCCACAGCACGATGCTGCCGACGTCGCCGGTGTGACCACCGCCCTCACCGCCCTGGGCGATGATGATGTCGACGCCCGCCGCCTTGTGCGACAGCGCCTGCTTCGCGGCGCCGCAGAGTGCCGCGACGAGGCGGCCGTGGGCGTGGATGTCGTCGATGACGTCCTGCGGCGGAGTGCCGAGCGCGTTGGCGATGAGGCGCACCTTCTCGTGCTGCAGCGCGACCTTCACCTGCGGCGTGGCGGTGGCCGCCGTCCAGCCGAGCAGCTCGTTCACCGCCTTCTCGCCCTCGGGCAGCTTCGGCACGCCGTGCTTGGCGAGCACGTCCTCGACGAACTGCCGGTGCTGCGGCGGGATGGCCTCCTGCAGCGCCGCCTCGAGCTTCGCCGGATCGACCTCGCCCATGCCCTCGTACTTGCCGGGGATGACGATGTCGACGCCGTAGGGCAGATCGCCGACGTGCTCGTCGATCCACTTGAGCTCGATCTCGAGCTGCTCGGGCGGGAAGCCGACCGCGCCCAGCACGCCGAACCCGCCGGCCTTGCTGACGGCCGCGACGACGTCGCGGCAATGGCTGAACGCGAAGATCGGAAACTCGATGCCGAGCCGTTCGCAGAGCGCGGTTCGCATGGCCCTGGTTACGGGTTGCGACCTTGGGGCGTCAAGAGTCGGATGGGTGCCGTGGCGAGCGGCACGGCGTGACTCATGGAATGGGGCACGGCGTCACGTTCCAGATGTCCGACGCGTATTCCGCGATCGTCCGATCGCTGGAGAAGTATCCCGACGACCCGACGTTGAGAATCGCGCGCCGCGTCCAGGCATCCGGCGTCCCGTAGAGCACGCCGACCTGCGCCTGCGTGGTGGCGTACGCCGTGAGGTCGGCGAGGTGCAGGTAGAAGTCGCCGCGGTCGAGCAACGTCTGGCGGATGGGCGTGAAGATGCCGGGCTCGGTGCGGCTGAAGTGATCGGAGAAGATCAGGTCGAGCGCGCGCCGCGTCTCGGGCTCGTGCTCGTAGTGCCACCACGGGTTGTAGACGCCGCGGCTCGCCTCCACCTGGTCGGCGGTGAGGCCGAAGAGGAAGAAGTTGTCCTCGCCCGCCGCCTCGGCCATCTCGATGGTGGCACCGTCGCGCGTGCCGACGGTGAGCGCCCCGTTCATCATGAACTTCATGTTGGAGGTGCCGCTGGCCTCGAAGCCCGCGGTGGATATCTGCTCGGAGACGTCGGCGGAGGGAATGAGCCGCTCCGACAGCGTCACGCTGTAGTTCGGCAGGAAGACGACGCGGAGGTGGCGGCGCACCACGGGGTCGGCGTCGATGACCGCCGCCACATTGTTGATGAGCTTGATGATGCGCTTCGCCAGCGTGTAGGCGGGCGCCGCCTTGCCGGCGAAGAAGAACGTCCGCGGCGGCATGTCGAGGTCGGGGTTCTGCCGCAGGCGGTCGTAGAGCACGACGATGTGCAGCAGGTTCAGCAGCTGCCGCTTGTACTCGTGGATGCGCTTCACCTGGCAGTCGAAGACGGTGTCGGGGTCGACCCCCTGTCCCGTCGTGAACTGCAGCCAGTCGACGAAGCGCACCTTGGCCTCGCGCTTCGCGGCCCGGAAGCGCTCGCGGAACGCGGCGTCGTCGGCCAGCGGCTTGAGCCGCTCGAGCTGCGCCAGGTCGGTGACCCAGCCGTCGCCGATGGCCTCGGTGATGAGCGATGCGAGCCCCGGGTTGGCCAGCAGCAGCCAGCGACGCGGCGTGACGCCGTTGGTCTTGTTGCCGAACCGCTCCGGAAACATCTCGGCGAAGTCACGCACGACGCGCGTGCGCAGCAGGTCGGAGTGGATCCTGGCGACGCCGTTCGTGCTGTGCGTCCCTGCGATGGCGAGGTTCGCCATGCGCACCTGTCGATGCGGCCGCTCCTCGATGAGGCTCATGCGCGCGATGCGCTCGGGATCGCTCGGAAAACGCAGGCCGACGTCCTGCAGCAGGCGGCGGTTGATCTCGTAGACGATCTGCAGGTGTCGCGGCAGGACGCGCTCGAAGAGCGCGACGGGCCACTTCTCGAGCGCCTCGGGCAGCAGCGTGTGGTTGGTGTACGCGAGCGTGTTGGTGGTGAGCTGCCAGGCGCGCTCCCAGGGGATGCCGGCGTCGTCGAGGAGGATGCGCATCAGCTCGGCGACGGCCAGTGACGGATGCGTGTCGTTCAGCTGGACGGCGACCTTCTCGGGCAGCAGGTCCCAGTCGTCGTTGCCGCGACGGAAGCGCCGGATGATGTCGGCGAGCGAGCAGGTGACGAGGAAGGCCTCCTGCAGGAAACGCAGCCCCTGCCCCGCCAGCGTCGAGTCGTCGGGATAGAGCACGCGGCTGACGGCCTCGCTGGCGAGCTGGTTCAGCTCGGCGCCGATGAAGTCGCCGCTGCTGAAGCGCTGGAAGTCGAAGGCGTCCGGCGTGTCGGCCGACCACAGGCGCAGCGTGTTGATGCAGCGGCCGCCGTAGCCGACGACGGGCCGATCGTACGGCACGCCGAAGACGGTCATGGGGCCGCCGGGTCCGAGCTCGAGTCGACCGTCGCGTAGCGTGATGGCGCCGTGGATGCCGACGGGGACCCGGAGCGACGGCCGCTTCACCTCCCACGGATCGGGATCGCGCAGCCAGGCGTCCGGGCGCTCCATCTGGTAGCCGTTCTGGATCTCCTGGCGGAAGATGCCGTACTCGTAGCGCAGCCCGTAGCCCATGGCCGGGATCTGCAGCGTGGCGAGCGAGTCGATGAAGCAGGCCGCGAGCCGCCCGAGGCCGCCGTTGCCGAGGCCGGCGTCGTGCTCCATCTCGGCCAGGTCCATCAGGTCGACGCCCTCGCGGGCCATGGCCTCGCGCACCAGCGGGTCCACCATCAGGTTGGTGACGTTGTTGGTGAGCGAGCGGCCGATCAGGAACTCCATCGACAGGTAGTAGACCCGCTTGGCGCGTTCGCGCTCGTGGGTGCGGTGCGTGTGCAGCCAGCGCTGCGACAGGAGGTCGCGTACGGCTGCCGCCACCGCCTCGAAGCGCGCGCGCCCACTGGCCTCGTCCGGCTGGACGACGTGGTCGAACACCAGGTGCCGTTCGTACGACGCGTTGGGATCACCGGCGAACTGCACCGTGCCGCACTCGTACTGCTTCAGGAGCTCTCGTTCGTCGACCGTCGGACGCGTGGCCATGGCCGTGCCAATATCAGTGCGGAAGGGCCAGGTCACAATCAGCGCGCGGCTTTCCCCGCCCCACCCGCCGGGGTAGCGTCCCGCGGCGTGGAGTCGCTCGTGCAGGCGGTGATCGCCGTGTTGGCCATCGCCAACCCGATCGGTGCCGTGCCGATCTTCCTGAGCCTCACCGAGGATCTCGACGGCGCAGCCCGGAATCGCGCCGCGGCGCGGGTGTCCGTCGCCGTCCTGGTGATCCTCACCGCGTCGGCGCTGTTCGGACGCATCATCCTGGACACCTTCAGCATCACCGACGCCGCGTTCCGCGCCGCCGGGGGCCTCGTCATCGTCCTCATGGGCCTCGAGATGCTGCGCGGCACCCCGACGCGCGTGCAACACGATCCGAAACCCCCCGCCGAGGAGGACGACGCCATCCTGGTGCCACTCGCCATGCCGCTGATCGCCGGCCCCGGCGCCATCACGACGGTGATCTCGCTGGTGGCGCAGCGACCGGGAACCGACGGCATCCTGCGAGCGCTCGTGGCCGTCTCCATCACCACTGTCGTCCTGTTCGTGACGCTGCGATGGGCCGGATTGCTCGCACGCGTGCTGAGCGCCCGCGGGCAGCGGATCTTCCTCCGCTTCATGGGGCTCATCCTGCTGTCGATCGGCGCGCAGCTCCTGCTGTCGGGCACGCGCGCGTTCTTCGCCGCCGGCTAGCCCAGCAGGCCCAGATGCCGCAGGAACTCACGCGGCGTGCGACGGCCGTCCCTGCGCCGGTTCCACATGGCGACCTTCTCGATGAACGCGTCGCTCTCGCGCCAGCGCGCGCGCTCGAGGCGACCGATCTCGCGTCGCGTCTCGTGACCGTCCCATTCGTGCGGGCAGTGGGTGAGGCGGCTCAGCGTGATCTTCTCGACGCCGCCGCGGTCGACGTCGGTGAGCGTGACGTCGAAGGGGTGCGCCCGGCAGACGAGGGGGCGATGCTCGTAGACGCCGCACAGGTTGTCGTCGCGCAGGAACGTGCAGGCACCACGACGGCGCGGCAGCGTCATCACGGCGCGACGACGCTCGAACTTGACCCACCACGGATGCCGCTTGTCGAACGCGATCTCCCCGGGGGAGGCGAAGTAGACGACCTCGTCGATCGGGCGTCCCGTGCCCTCGGCGAGCCGGCGCGCGTCCTCGTCGGTGATGCAGATGTAGGTGCCGCGGCAGCAGTTGCCGCATCCCGTGCAGCGAAAGCTCAGCACCCGTGCCCAGTCCGTCTCCGCCATCCGTCCTCCACCCGACTCGCGCGCTCCTCGTAGCGCGCGAGGGCGTGCGCCTCAAGACTGCAGCGGCTCGCGGACGCGGAACCAGACGGCGCGCGGGACGGCGCAGGCGGTGCAGGAGAGTCGCACGACGCGGAGCCGTACGCCGTCGATGGTCTCCTGCGCGTGCTCCAGGAGTTGCGTCGAGCCCTCGCAGAGCGGACACGGGTCGCGCGTCGCGATGACCTCGATCTGCGCCACCGACGCCACCTCGATCGGGCGATCGGGCGCGCCGCCGGGCTGCAGTCGGGCGAGTCGCTCGAGGTCGTTCACGAGCTTCTGGTGCGCCCGCGAGCGGGCGCGACGGTCGGAACGGGTCGAGCGCGGCACGCGCCCGGCGTGCCACAGGGACGCGCCGGCGGGCAAGCAGCACCCGCCGGCGGTCCGGCGATCACTGCACGACGATCGGCAGGTCGAACTTGCCCTTCTCGAAGGTCGCGGGTGTCGTCACGCCGCCGCCGCCGGGGGGCATCGTGCCCTCGAAGGTGCCGGCGATGCGTGCACCGTCGAACTTGGTGATGGTGAGCGTCAGGCCGTCGCCGGCCCACGACTTGGGGGCCCCGGGCACGACGCCACGGTAGGTGTTGTCCGAGAACATCGCCGCCGTCGTCGGCACCGAGACGGGGAGCGTCGTGAGGTCGACCTGAGTGCTGAACTGCAGGCTCTTGATGCTGACGCTGCGGAGACTCCCTTTCGACGAGCCGGCGATGAGGATGAGGTGGCCGGTCAGCGTCTGATAGGTCGCGGCCGCCGGCGCCCGCTTCGACGTCTTGAAGCGCTTGCCGTTGGCCTTCACCGTGAAGACGGCCTTGGCGCCCTTGGCCTGCGCCTCCCCGACGCCGAACCCGTGCATCACCAGGCCGGTGGCGAGCAGGGAGATCAGAGCGATTCGCTGCATTGCAATCACGATCGGGACTCTCCTTCCGGAACGAATCCGTCGAGAGTTCCCGTCCACGACGTCAGGTGTCAAGGACAAATCCGCCGGCGATTCCTTGAACGCCCCTGCGACTCCAAGCATGATGCGGCGCATGCGGTGGATGCAGGGGTGGATGATGGGGTTGGTGCTGGCGTCCGCGACGACCGTCGGCGCTGTGCCGTACGCGTGGATCGCGAATCAGGGCAGCGAATCGGTGTCGCGCCTCGATCTCGCGACCAACCTGAACCTGACGACGACCGTCGGTAACAGTCCCTTCGGCGTCGCCGCCGTGCCGGACGGCTCGCTCGCATTCGTCGGCAACACCACCGACTCGACCATCTCCATCATCGACGGGGAGACGGTGAGCGTCGTCGCCACTGTCCCGCTCACCGCGGCCCCGCAGGGCCTCGCCGTCACCCCGGACGGGGCCAAGCTGTACGTGGCACGCCAGGACGGCGTCGTCGACGTCATCGACGTCGCCTCGGCAACCGTCCTCACCTCGATTCCCGGCGGCTCGCCATCGGCGTTCGTCCTCCTCGAGGGCGTCGCCGTGCACCCCTCGGGCGGCCTGGTCTACATCACCAAGACCGAGAACAGCACGATGAGCGTCCTGGTCATCGACACGATCCTCGACGCCGTCGTCGCGGACATCTTCATCGCGCACGACGGGCATTTCGGACTCGGCCTGACCGTGACGTCGGACGGCACGCGCGTCTACGCCACGTTCATGAGCAGCGGGATGGTGTACGCCATCGATACCGCGACGAACCTGCTGGTCGACGTGATTCCGCTCTCGTGCCCCTCCGGCTGTTCCTTCGTGGCGGCGGTCACCGGCATCGATGGAAGTCTGCTGTACGTCGGCATGCCGGGGGCGATCGCCATCGTCGAAACGTCGACGGGCGACGAACTGACCATTCCCATGCCCGACAGCTTCCCCTCGGGGGCCGACGTCTCGCCCGACGGGTCCACGGTCTACGTCATCGATCAGAACGCTGGCGAGATCGCCCTCATCGATACGGCGACGAACACCCAGATCGGAACGCTGCTGGCCGTCGGAATGTATCCCACGGGATTCGGGAAATTCATCGTCCCGGGAACTCCGCCGACCACGACGACCGTCAGCACCACGTCGAGCACGAGTACGAGCACCACGACGACCACCACCACCACCACCACCAACACAACCAAGCACGACCACGCCGCCAAACCCCGCACCAGACCCACCACCTAACCGAAGACCGAACGG